>DXQT01000046.1 GCA_019411365.1 Roseburia sp. | reverse complement strand
TTGTATTTACAGGGATTGTGGCACTTTTTTAACTAATCAACTGTCAAAGATGAGAGTATACCTTTTTTCTTTGTGTGGCAAGGAATTTGCACATTCCTTTGTACTTTTTATGCCTGCATGACATCCTTTCTTATTTATTTTTCTGCCTCACGGCAATGCCCCCGGCAGGCACCATTTTTTCTTTTATTCCCCGTTTTCCCGTACCGGAAAAGATTCCTGACTCATAAAATTCTTTGCCTGCTGCTGGCCTCTTTCACGATAAAACCCATTTCTACAGCATTGCGATTTCTTCCATCCTCAGTGCCTGCAGCAGCCACAAAAATATCTGTCTTCCAATCAGATCCTGTTTTCCGATCATACTCCCGTACCGGTATATCTTTGCAACCACATCCTCACAGCGTTCCTCGTCCCCCGCCAGCAATATTTCACAGAGCAATCCATACCGCTCTCTATTTAAAGTGCACTGCCTGTCTATTTCATTCCATAGTTCCGGATACCTTCTTGCGAGATCCACCAGAATCTCTGCCCCGTTATACATTTCTTCCGCTTTCTTCTGCTCTGTTATATAATTTTCCACTTTTACACTACTGTCATGCAGGCATTAATACTACACAAGTATCTTATGTCTGTCGATTTTTGTCAACTACATTTGATTTTTATTTTGATGCTTTGATAATCAAAATATCTTGACATTCTTTTCATCATACTTTATATTTATTTTTGTTTGATAGTCAAACTATTTTATCCGGAGGGAAAAAAAATGAGTGTACGAATTATTGTTGATTCCGCATCTGATCTCACAAAGGAACGTGCGGATGCATTAAATCTTGATTATATGCCTTTAAAAACAATTTTTGGCGAAACGGAATATTTAGACGGTGTTACCATTTCCCATAAAGAATTTTATGAAAAACTGATCGAATGTGGAACAATCCCGACGACCAGCCAGGTATCTCCACATGATTTTGAAGCGAAATTCAAAGAAGTAAAAGAAGCCGGCGATACCGCCGTTGTGATCTGTCTGTCCTCTCTTTTATCCGGTACATACCAGAGTGCACACATTGCGCTTGATGGCTATGAGGACTGTATCACATTAGTTGACAGTTTAAATGTATGTCTGGGCGAACAGATCCTTGTCCTTTATGCCGTAAAGCTGCGCGATGAGGGGCTTTCTGCGAAAGAGATCGCCGAAAAACTCGAAGAGAAAAAGAAAGATGTCTGTGTCTTAGCCGTCTTTGATACCCTTGAGTATTTAAAACAGGGCGGACGCATCTCAAAGACTGCCGCTTGGGCGGGAAATATTTTATCCATCAAGCCTGTCATCGCCATTGAAAAAGGTGAGGTTGCGATCTTAGGAAAGGCCAGAGGATCGAAAAACGGAAATAACATCCTGATCCAGGAAGTGAAAAATAAAAACGGTATCGATTTTTCCATGCCGTATATGTTAGGCTACAGCGGGCTCGACGACTCACTGCTCCGGAAGTATATTGCGGACAGCGCAGATCTCTGGACCGGACAGACAAAAGAGCTGCCAATCAGCACGATTGGGAGTACGATCGGTACACATGCGGGACCGGGGGCAATCTGTGTGTCGTTTTTCCATAATGCTTAAGGCAGGAATCTCGTGTGTCAAAAGGTGGATTTTAGTTTTTTGTCTGTCAAATTACAACAAGCCGGGGTTGTTTTGTTCCGTTGTACGAAAATAACAAAATCTAAGCTTGCCTGAGTCAGATTTTCTCAGAGTGACGTGAACGGCGTTCAACGAGCCTTCCATGGCTCGTGAAGCCTTGTTCTGCCATCCGTGGCAGAACATCACTGTGAATAGACAGGCAGGCTAAGATTTTCTAATTTTCTTCCAAAGTCACAAAAGTATTCCCGGCTTGTTGCAATTTGTCAGTCGTTATGTTGTGAATCACTATTTGCCCCAACATCTTATCTTCGACAAATGCTTCACGTCACACAAGGAAATCTATTATGATGTACTGCAAAAACCCACCCTGCGGCAAGGTGCTTGCCGCAGGGTGGGTTCTTTGTATTCACAGCACAATTCTGCAATGATCCATTTTAGTATTCCGGTTCGATCAATCCGTATGTGTTGCCTTTTCTCTTGTATACAACGTTGACATCTTCGGTCTCAGCATTGATAAATACGAAGAAGTCATGTCCTAATAACTCCATCTGTACACATGCATCTTCCGGATACATCGGCTTCATATCGAACTTCTTAGAACGGATGATCTTGATCTCTTCATCATCGTCTGATGCTGCATCCAGGAAATCCTGTTTGAAAACGGATGCTGCGCTCTGCTGTTTCGTAACCAGTTTCGTTCTATATTTCTTTAACTGACGCTCAATAACCTCTTCTACCAGATCAATTGATACATACATATCATTGCTGACCTGTTCAGAACGAATATAGTTTCCTTTCATTGGAATCGTAACTTCCACTTTCTGGCGTTCCTTCTCTACGCTCAGTGTTACATAGACATCTGTGTCCGGAGTGAAGTATTTCTCTAATTTGTTTAACTTGTCCTCCACTGCATCTTTGATACCATCGGTTAATTCAATGTTTCTTCCTGTAATCTTGATTCTCATGATGTCCAACCCCTTTGCCGTTTATTTGATACAGATTTATATCATGGTTTTATTATAGCACTTTCCACAAATATTTCAATACAATATATCATTTTTTATATATTTTTCAGAATATTTATATTTTCCTGTAATATTCTTGTAAAAATGTGCATCATTCGCTGGCACGATCAATATTACACATTTAACAAGGGATGCAATGTCATAATGACTCGCCATTATGACATTGCATCCCTTATCATCTGTTCCGCTTTTTTTGCTTCCTCTTTGGTAAGCTGCGGTGTATCTTTTAACACATAATCCATGCCAAGATTATCATACTTGACCTTGCCAAGTGCATGATATGGCAGTACTTCCAATTTTTCCATATTGGAAAGTGTCTTTAGGAAGTGTCCGAGTTCCGTCAATTCTGCCTCCTCAAATGTGATGCCGGGAACAACGACATGACGGATCCACACCGGCTTTTTCTTCTGATCTAAATATCTTGCAAATGCCAGAATATTCTTATTTGAATGTCCGGTCAGTTTCCGGTGATCCTCGTCACGGATATGCTTAATGTCAAGCATTACAAGATCTGTGACATCAAGAAGCCTGTCTATTTTTTCCAGTGTGATATCTGATGTGGCTTCTCCATCCTCCGGAAATCCCGGGAACATAATACCAGACGTATCTAAACAGGTATGGATTCCGTGTGCCTTTGCCTTCGCAAACAGTTCCGTCAGAAAATCAATCTGAAGCATCGGCTCGCCACCGGTGGCGGTAATTCCGCCAGTCCGGTAAAACGAGGCATTGCGCAGGAAGCGGTCGATGATCTCGTCCGCCTCCATCTGTTTTCCATCAGTCAGCACCCATGTATCCGGGTTGTGGCAATACTGGCAGCGCATCGGGCAGCCCTCGAAGAATACGACAAAACGCACCCCCGGACCGTCCACGGTACCAAATGATTCCAGAGAATGAATATAGCCCATAATAATCTCCTTATTATTACATCAATTCATGGAAAGTTCTTGCAATTACCTCATCCTGCTGCTCTTTTGTCAGTTTAATGAAGTTTACTGCATAACCTGATACACGGATCGTAAGCTGCGGATATTCCTCCGGATGCTTCTGTGCATCAAGCAGTGTTTCCTTATTTAATACGTTTACATTTAAGTGGTGACCGCCTTTTTCTGCATAGCCGTCAAGCAGTGCCACAAGGTTTGTTTCAGAGCTTTCCTCCGTCTTTCCAAGTGCATCCGGCACGATGGTAAAGGTGTTGGAAATACCATCCTGCGCATCCATAAATGGCATTTTTGCAACGGAAGCTAAGGAAGCGACCGCACCGTTTTTATCACGTCCGTGCATTGGATTTGCACCCGGAGCAAACGCAACACCTTTCTTTCTTCCATCTGGGGTTGCTCCTGTATTCTTACCGTAGGATACGTTGGATGTGATGGTAAGAATGGAAGTTGTTGCGATACCTCCACGGTAAGTGTGGTTTCCTTTTACATATTTGATGAATGTATGCAGAACCTCTTTTGCGATCTCATCCACACGGTCATCATCATTACCATATTTCGGGAAATCTCCCTCAATCTCAAAGTCTACTGTAATACCGTTCTCATCACGGATCGGTTTTACTTTTGCATATTTAATGGCAGAAAGGGAATCTGCTACTACGGAAAATCCTGCAATACCGGTTGCAAACCAACGTCTTACCTGTTTGTCATGTAATGCCATCTGCATTCTCTCGTAGCAGTATTTGTCATGCATATAGTGAATGATGTTTAATGCATTGACATAGACACCTGCAAGCCATTTCATCATGTCTTTGTATTTATCCCATACCTCGTCGTAGTCAAGATACTCGGAAGTGATCGGACGATATTTCGGTCCTACCTGTTTGCCGCTGATCTCATCCACACCACCGTTGATCGCATAGAGTAAACATTTTGCAAGGTTTGCACGGGCTCCGAAGAACTGCATCTCTTTTCCGATTCTCATGGAAGATACGCAGCATGCGATACCGTAGTCATCGCCGTGAACCACACGCATGATGTCATCATTTTCGTACTGGATCGCAGAATGTTTGATGGAAATCTCTGCACAGAACTTTTTGAAGTTCTCCGGAAGTTTTACAGACCATAAAACAGTCAGGTTTGGCTCCGGTGCTGCTCCGATGTTGTTTAAAGTATTTAAGTAACGGTAAGACATTTTTGTTACCATATGTCTTCCATCCACACCGATTCCGGCAATCGACTCTGTTACCCAGGTAGGATCTCCGGCGAAAATGCTGTTGTACTCCGGTGTACGGGCAAATTTTACGCAGCGCAGTTTCATGATGAACTGGTCGATGATCTCCTGAATCTCTTTCTCCGTGAATGTACCCTCACGAAGGTCGCGCTCTGCATAGATGTCTAAGAACGTAGAGGTACGTCCTAGACTCATTGCCGCACCGTTCTGCTCTTTGACTGCTGCAAGGTAGGCAAAATATACAGCCTGTGCTGCCTCAAGAACATTTGTTGCCGGTTTGGAAATATCGCATCCGTAGATCTTTGCTAATTCTTTTAACATTTTAAGGGCTCTGATCTGCTCGGATAACTCCTCACGCTCACGGATAACATCGGAATACATGATGGTGCGTGTGGAATCTAACTGCTCCTGCTTATCTTCGATCAGACGGTCTACACCGTAAAGTGCAGGTCTTCTGTAGTCGCCGATGATACGTCCGCGCCCGTATGCATCCGGAAGTCCGGTGATGATATGTGCGGAACGGCAGGCTCTCATCTCCGGTGTATAAGCGTCAAACACACCTGCATTGTGTGTCTTTCTGTGTGTTGTGAAATATTCTACCACTTCCGGGTCTACTTTATACCCATTATCTTCACATGCCTTAATTGCCATACGGATACCGCCATAAGGCTGTAAGGAACGTTTGAATGGTTTATCTGTCTGGAAACCTACGATCTTCTCCTTATCTTTGTCTAAGTACGCAGGTCCATGGGAAGTGATCGTGGAAATGATCTTTGTATCCATATCGAGCACGCCGCCGACCTCTCTCTCCTGTTTTGAAAGCTCGAGTACATCCTGCCAGAGTGCTGTGGTGTCCTCTGTCGGTCCCTCCAAGAAAGAGCTGTCACCATCATATGGCTTATAGTTTCTCTGGATGAAGTCTCTGACGTTTACTTCATTCTCCCATGCTCCACCATTAAAATCTCTCCATTCGTTTTGCATTATTTTTCCTCCTGTTTGCTGAAAACTATGGTTTACCTGTCTAAAACGGATCTGATCCCCCAATATTTTGGTATTGCTGGAAAATATTGGTAGTTATTTCTAACTTTTGTTAGTTTGCTCTAACGCAGTGAATATATCATGTTCCATCACTGCTTGTCAATATCCGCTTCGTTTCCGGAACTGTTCTTTTTTTCATACAAAAGGATTCCTGTAAGAAGAATATCTTTAAGAATAAAAGAAACCGACAGTCCGGGTTATCTCGCCCAGACGGTCGGCATTGTAAACGTTATACTTCATGTGGTTCTTCCACTTTTTCCGTCAGTCATATAACAATTAGATGTTATAATTTTTGATTCATTTTTTCAATAGGTAAAATGTACCAAAAAAAAGCTTATATCATTGTGTAAATTGCTATGCTGTTTTTTTCTTCCTTTTTGACCTGATAGAGTGCTGCATCCGCTCTGTGATACAGTTCACGGAAGCTTGTGCCATCCTCAGGGCCGAATGCGATGCCAATACTTGCTGTCGGCTCCTCCGCCATTCCGATCATTTCTTTTTGTCTGCGCAGCCGGTACAGCACTTCATCTGCCTGCCCCTGTATCCACATACGGTCTTTTACATCCGGAAGAAATACTGCGAATTCATCCCCGCCCATACGTCCAATGCTGACCTGATTACCGTAGACTTCCCTTAAAATATTAGACACACTCATAATGACGCGGTCGCCAACCCAGTGGCCATACACATCATTGACCTGCTTAAAATTATCCAGATCAATAGCAATGTATGCATAATTTTGTCCTTCTGCCACTGACTCCAGTTCTTCTTTGATACGATCTTCCATCGTACCACGGTTTAACAGTCTCGTCATGGAATCTCTGGCTGCACAATCCCGTAAATATTCTCTTTCTCTCGCGTAACGTCTGTTTTTTTCCACTTTCTCCGTTACATCCGTGATCGTAATATAACTGACCGGTTTTAACTGCGAGGATATAACATCCATGGATACCATCACACGAAAAGACAGCCACTTTTTATTTCCGTCTTTCGTCTCTGTCTGAGCAGTCAGTTCAAATGACTCCCCTGTCAGAATCTCTTCATGATGCTCCCTCATGACCATTCTTAAGTCAATATCCACAAACCGGCTCCAGCCGTCCTGTACTTTTTCAATAAATTCCTCCCGCGTGTAACCGAGCATATGGTACGCCATCGTATTCACATAATACACCTTGCGTTTTCTGCCCTCACTGCTCACAACAAGACCAAACGGTACGTTTTTCATAACTTTATGAAAAACCTTTTCCTCTAATACCGAGTTTTCCATTCTCCCTCTCCCGTTAAAAAATTAACTAATTGATCCCCCGAACAGTATACTACATTACTTTAAAATAAAAAAGTATTTTTATGAATATTTTTCTTTCTTCTAGACTTCCATACTTTTTTCCTATATAATTTATCTAATTATTTTTTTACTTAATGGAGAAAATTAGTATGAAAATAACATTTTTCACGCAAGAATGGAGAATTTTATGAAAATTGGCATTATTTCTGATACACACGGTATTTTCCGTGAAGAGTGGCACCGTCATTTAGACGGCTGCGATTATCTGATCCATGCAGGCGATTTCTGTACGCAGAAAAATTATGACTGTTTCCGGAACTTTGGCATTCCGCTTTATATGGTCCGAGGCAACAATGACCGCGGTGACTGGGCAAAAAATCTTCCTGAATTTTTACAGTTCCGCATTGGCGGCAAGACTTTTTTTCTGGTTCATAATCAGTTTGATCTTCCATTTGACCTGACAGATGCTGATTTTCTTATCTTTGGTCATACTCATCACTATACATTTTATAAACGTTTCAATAAAGTTTATATTAATCCGGGCAGTGCCAGTGACGGACGTGGAGATTCGAAAAGTCTTGCAATCCTGACACTTTCAGGCAATGATTACAGTTTAGAACGTGTCATTCTGTGATTTTTACAGATTTTGAAAGGAGAGGATTTCCTTGTTACACATCACTTCGTTGAATGAAGGGTTAGAACTTTTTAAGGCACTCGGTTCTGATGTGAGAATTGAAATTTTAAATATTTTGCTGGAAAACGACAATATGAGCATGAATGAACTTGCCTCCCGTTTAAATATTACAAACGGTGCCTTAACCAGCCATATCAAAAAACTTGAGAACTGCGGACTGATCACAACATCCAGTGAATCTGCTGTTCACGGCAACCAGAAAATCTGTTCCATCCACCTGGATAAGATCCTGATCGATTTAGAAAAGCCTGCCGAAATCGAGAATGTTTATCATACAGAATTAAAAGTCGGTCACTATACAAATTACCAGATCTGCCCGACCTGCGGACTTGCCTCTGCAGATGCCCTGATCGGTGAAGTGGATGATCCGCGGTATTTTGAACATCCAGACCGCTATAACGCTGATATTCTATGGTTTACACGCGGTTATGTTGAATATGCCATTCCAAATTTTATCCCGGCTTCCAAAAAAATCACACAGATCACAATTTCCGCAGAACTTAGTTCCGAAGCACCAGGCACCAACAATGACTGGCCTTCCGATATCAGTTTTTACTTAAATGATATTCATATTGGTGACTGGACCTCCCCCGGCGATTTTGGCGATGTGAAGGGTCTGTTGACACCGGACTGGTGGTATGCAAACTGGAACCAGTACGGATTGCTAAAACAACTTGTCATCAATCAAAAAGGTACCTATATCGACGGTCTCAAAATATCCGACGTTAAAATCGATGATTTCCATCTCAACTGCCACAGCAGCATCCGCTTCCGCCTGGCTGTGGAGGACGATGCCAGGCACGTCGGCGGACTTACGATCTTTGGAAAATCTTTTGGCAATTACAGCCAGGATATCAAAGTGAGTCTCGGGTACGCCCCGGTGGAGGAAATGAAGTAATATTACCGCAATAAAAAATGGTAACAGTCCGTCTGAACTGTCACCATTTTTTATATGGGCATTTTGATACGGCTGCCGCGGCGCGCAGCTCTACATAGCAGCCGCACGCACCGCAGGTTCCCGCGTTTAAAAGTTCACAGGTTTTGCAGACAGTAAGCCGTCTCTCATACTCGCTCTCTGATACCTGATCTTCTTTTTTGATCGCCTCTTTATATTTCTCAATCATTTTTGCATCCGCTTCCGCCATTTCGCGCAGCAGACACTTTTTACAGATCTGTGCCATATGTCATCTCCGCCTGTAATTTTCGTTACTGTTCATATTTCCAGTATGACCAGCAGCTAATTTTCCCGCCATTGCTGACAGTTTTTTTCTTATTTTGCAAGACGCAGCTCGATCACACTGTTTGCCGGCATTGTGACATTCACGCCGTTTTCCGTCTCCTCATAGGCAGTAAAATCTTTTTCTGTCACGGTATCCGGTGCCTCAAATGTGTTATGTGCATGCATATCGGAATCGGTTACGATCTTTGCCTCAGTCACATGATAGCCACGGTTTGCAAGCTGGATCTCCACCTTTTCCGATGCCTCCACAGAGAGGTTGTTCATGGTGACGGTGATCACACCGTCTTTATCCATGGATACGGACTCTGTGATCTTCGGTACTTTCCACTCATCCGGTCCGATCTCACCTGCCCCGGTCAAAGTGCTCTCTAACAGGTCTGCGCCCTGATGGTGGCGGTACATATGCATGACATGGTAGGTCGGTGTCTTTATCATCTGGCCGCCCTCTGTCAGAAGTACAGACTGTAAAACATTTACCATCTGTGCTAACGCAGCCATTTTGACACGGTCACTGTGCTTGTTAAAAATATTTAAGGTGATACCTGCAACAAGTGCATCACGCACCGTATTCTGCTGATACAAAAATCCCGGATTGGTGCCCGGCTCGCAGGTATACCAGGTGCCCCACTCGTCCACGATCATACCGACTTTTTTATCCGGATCGTACTCATCCATAATCGCACCGTGGCGTTCGATCAATGTCTCCATATAAAGTGCCTTTGATAATGTCTTGTACCAGACATCTGCGTCAAAGTCTGTAGAACTTCCTTTGATCTCCCAGCCCTCCGGATGTACATAGTAATGAAGTGATAGACCATCCATAAATCCGTGCCACTGCTCAGCATGGTCAAATGCCGTATTTAACACTCCTTTTGTCCAGTAATAGTCTGCAACATTTGCACCACAGCAGATCTTTTTGATCGGACGGTCCGGGTGATAATTGCGCACATAGGTCTGGTATCTGCGGTACTCATTTGCATAATATTCCGGCGTCATATTTCCGCCGCATCCCCAGTTTTCATTGCCGACACCAAAATAGTCCACTTTCCATGGCGCCTCATGTCCGTTTTCTTTTCTCAAATCTGCCATCGGGGAGACGCCCTCAAAGGTCATGTACTCCACCCACTCTGACATCTCACGGACAGTTCCGCTTCCAAGATTGCCGTTAACGTAAGTCTTACAGCCGATCTGACGGCACAGTTCCATATATTCATGTGTTCCGAAACTGTTATCTTCCACAACACCACCCCAGTGTGTGTTGATCATTTTTTTACGCTTTTCCTTCGGTCCGATTCCGTCCATCCAGTGATATTCGTCCGCAAAGCAGCCACCCGGCCAGCGCAGTACCGGAACTTTTAATTCCTTTAATGCGTCCACAACATCGGTGCGCATGCCGTTTACATTCGGAATCTCCGATTTTTCGCCGACGTAAATTCCCTCATAAATACATCTCCCCAGATGCTCCGAAAAATGTCCATAGATTTCCGGCTCAATATGACTCTTTTTGTTTTCCTCATTGATGATCAGTTTTGCCATTGTTTTCTCTCCTTTTTTATTTATTTTCATAGGAAAATACCGGTCTTCCGGCTTCATCCCATTTTACCTTCATAAGCATCGCATGACGGTTCGGATTGTACAACGGATCTCCGTTAATTTCTGCCTCCGTCCGCGCGTGGTAGACCATGACGTCATTTCCATCTTCATCCACGGTAAACGAGTTGTGTCCCGGTCCGTAAATGCCCAGTTTTTCACAGGTTTTTAATACCGGGTAACGCTCTTTTTTCCACAAACGCGGATCTAAAATGTCCGCATCCTCATCGATGGATAACATTCCCACACAGTAATCCACACCCGTCTCGCTCGCCGAGTATGTTAAGAACATTTTTCCGTCATGATGGATCACGGCAGGTCCCTCGTTGACCCAGAACCCTTTCCGCTCCCAGTCGTAATCCGGCGTAGTCAAAAGTACCTGCACCGTTTTTAACTGATTGCCGGATTCCATCTTTGCAATGTAGAGATTTGAAATCATTTTGCCGACTCCGACCTTTTCTGCCCAGACATAATAATATTCACCTTTATTTTCAAAGACGGTCGCATCCAGCGAAAATGCCTCAAAAGAAAACTCATCCTCCGCTGCGCGTTTCATCTTTCCAAGTTCCACCCACTCATCCGTCAGCGGATCGTCCCCGCTGCACTCTAACACATATGGACGGATCTTCCAGATATCTTCCGCCTCGCCTCCCGCAAAATAAATATACCATTTTCCAAACAAATAGTGAATCTCCGGTGCCCAGATATGATAACTCATCGGACCGGACTCATGTTTCTTCCAGACCATGACTTCCTCTGCCCCGGAAAGTTCCGCCAGTGTTCCGGCACGTCTCAATACGATCCCGTCATACGCCGGTACCGACGCCGTAAAATAATACGAGCCGTCCGTATGACGGTAAACATATGGATCCGCACGCTGTAAAATCCACGGTTCATTGTACTTTAAAGATTTTTCATCTGACATGCAGTATCCTCCCCTCTGATGACATTCGCACTGTTTCTTTCTTATGACAGTATACTCCTTATTTTTTGTTTTGTATAGATTATTCTAAAATATTATATACTTTTCTAAAATCAAAAAACGCAGACTACATCACCAGGCAAAAAAACAGCGGAAGCACTCTGCCTCCGCCATTTTTTATTTCTCACTAATATTTCTGTTTTTCAAAGTATTTCTTCGTCTCTGCAACTACCACCCCACTCAAAGCAACGAGTGCAACAAGGTTCGGCAATGCCATCAGCCCGTTAAAGATATCCGCGATCGTCCATACAGCAGATACCGTCATAAATGGTCCTATAAACACTGCAAGGATATACAGCCAGCGATATCCCTTTAAAACAGTCTTTTTGTCCCCAACCAGATATTCCAGACATTTTTCACTGTAATAATTCCATCCAAGGATCGTCGTAAATGCGAAGAATACAAGACATAACATTAACACAAAAGATGCCACCTGCTCCGGGAATGGCAGTCCTATCTGAAATGCTTTCGTGGTTACAGAGACACCTTCTAATCCCATATCCCAGGCTCCTGTGATCACGATGGAAAGTCCGGTCATCGTACAGATGATCACCGTGTCAATGATCGTTCCCAGCATGGATACAAGTCCCTGTGTCACCGGCTCATTTGTCTTTGCCGCTGCCGCTGCGATCGGCGCACTGCCAAGTCCTGCCTCATTCGAAAAGATTCCGCGGGCAATTCCCATCTGCATGGCGATCAGGATCGATCCAAGGGTTCCACCTGCAGCCGCACGAAGTCCAAATGCACTCTGCACGATCTCTACGATTGCTCCCGGAATTGCGCTAAGATGCGTAAAAAGAATGATCAGTACCACAACGACATAAAGCAGTGCCATAAAAGGTACCACAACCTGTGCTACTGTGGAAATACGCTTAATACCGCCAATGATAACCAGTGCCACACACAGTGTCAGAATAATACCTGCGATCACAACCGTCCAGGAATAGGTTCTGCCAAACAGTTCCACCGTCCATGTATTCTGCGGATCAAAGAAATTGTTCACGGCACTTGTGATCCCGTTGATCTGCGTAAAAGTTCCGATTCCAAGTAAACCTACTCCGACACCGAAAAATGCAAAAATTTTTGCGAGCCATTTCCATTTTTCACCCATTCCGTTTTCGATGTAATAAAACGGTCCTCCGACGATATGACCGTCCTTTGCCACAACACGGTATTTAATTGCAAGCAGACACTCGGAATATTTCGTCGCCGTTCCAAGCAGTGCTGCGATCCACATCCAGAACAGTGCACCCGGTCCTCCGGCGACAAGCGCGGTTGCCACGCCGACAATGTTACCTGTTCCGATCGTTGCAGACAATGCTGTGCAGAGTGCACCGAAACTTGAAACTTCCCCGTGTTCTCCGTTTTTTTCATTTGCCACCATATGTTTTATGGCAAGTGGCAGTTTCGTGATCTGAAGTCCACGCAGCCGGATCGTAAGAAAGATACCAACCGCTAAGATCAACACGATCAGTGGAACTCCCCAGACGAAATCATCAATCGCTTTTAACATTTGTACCCGTTCCTTTCCCAAAACTTTAGATACGTACCACATTACCATGGGAAAGAGTTCTTTGCAAGTATTTTATGCTCCGTCTGCCGTTTCTCACGTCTTTGCTTTCATTTTTCTCAAAATATTTAACGCCCCAGACACTCTCATCTGCTCCTGCCGCAGAAAATGTCATAACATCCGTGCCTGCTTCATCTTTCATCTGACAGAATACACCGTTATATTCTTTTTCCCCGTATGTGATCGTCATATAACAGGTGCCCTGCTCCATACTCCAGATGCCTTCTAAGTTTTCGCCGTACACTTTTCCATTCTCCATCAGTACCAGTTTTACCGGCTGTGCAATCCTGGCACTGATCGCAGTTCCCTGGTTGATCACATAATAAGTTCCTGCCACTTCCGAAATGCCATAACCGCTCTCTGCGATCGTCTCACCGTCCGTCGCATACGGAAGCATACACGGCCATCCATCCTGATTCAGAAAATACTGGTGTACACGCGGCTCGTGATATTCCTGTCCGTTGTCAAAGCGCGTGTGGTATACAATATATTTCTTTCCATCTTCATCCACAAAAGCTGAATTGTGCCCGGTCGCCATATATGCCTTATTAAGACCCGGCAGATAATAATTGCCGGAAAGTTTTAAGCCATAAACTGCATTGTCATCCCACATCCCCGGATATGCCCCATTCATATCGACATACTCTCCATCCACCGTTTTTGAGCGGAACACACGCATCTGATAGCCGCCCTCTCTCGTCAGGGAACCATAGGAAACAAACAGATAATAATATCCGCTTTCCTCATCATAGAGAATGTAAGGTCCCTCGATCGATTTGTGTCCGCCGCCAAGCAGACGTTTGCCAAAATACGGATCCACACCGTTTTTTTCATCTTCTTTGGGGTGGATGACCAGGCCTGTTTTCTCATCGATCTCTAACAGAAAAATCCCACCCGACCATGAACCGTAGACCATCCACATTTTTCCGTCCGCATCATAAAAAACGGTCGGATCGATCGCATTTGGATATTTCTCATAGTTATATTTATTTCCCGCCATGATGTAGTTCTTTTTTGCATAGTCGATGTCCACATAATCGAGCACATCGGTCGCCTCGATCGTATCTTTTGTAAATCCGGAATAGATGAGCGCTCCCTTCCATGTATACGGTCCTTCCGGTTTATCTGAAACCACATAACACAGATTCGATGCATTCCAGGTCGAAGACGTACAAAAATACATGTAATATAAGTCCTGTGCCCTGTTGTAAACCACGTCCGGCGCCCAAACATGATAAGTCCCATCGTCAGTCGGTATCACAGAGTCTCTGCTTCCCGTATAATCAAATACATGCTCTGTTCCAAGCAGATCATCAAAGATCGGATTCGACGATGTATATCCGTCACCGATCGATGTCCAGTTCCGCAGATCTTCAGACGATGCCGCTGACATATGTGATCCGAAAATGTAATAGGTACCGTCCGCCTCTAGCACGGATGGATCATGTACACTGACGCCCGCCGTAATATCCGCCGTTTTGATTCCATCATAACTCACTGTAAAATCCTTCGGGATCTTCTCTCCCCCCGACAGTGCCACCCCCGTAAGCACTGCAGCAACCCCCAATACAATTCCTGCATAAAAAATGATTTTGCTTTGTTTTCTCATACGGCTCCTCCATTTCTGTATGATATCTAACTCTACAATAGCAAAATCATTTTTATTTTACAATTATTTATTTTACTTTTTCATAAAATATTTTACTTTTTATTTTTGTTCCCATTCCTGCTCGCGGAACAGATTATCAACAATCACACGGTACTCCGCCACATGCTGCGTCTTTTTGATCTGCTTTACATATTTTTCGGGTTCTGTAAAATATTTTGCAAAATAAAACCACAGCTCTTTCATACGAAACAGCGTGTTGCGCTCCCCGGACATCACATCCAGATAGCCTTTTAATACATCATCATGAAACGCGTGAAGCTGATCTTTTGTAATTGGTGCATGTCCTGTGAGTTCTCCGATCAGACCCGGATTTTTTAAAACTCCTCTTCCAAGCATGAGATGGGACACCAGGCTGCCAGTGTCCTCCGGATCCGTCTGCTGCCCGGATTCCTGCATAAAAGCACATTTCCTTGTTTCTTCCATCTGCTGTCTCCATGTCCGGTAATCCTCCACGGAGCAGATGTCACCGTTGTAACATAGCGTATGTCTGCTGTTTTCTACCGCATATAAAAACGCTTCCATATCCGGAGTATTGTTATAAAAGTCCTTCTGTACACGCGGATGAATGATCAGTTCCTCCATCGGATATTTTTCATAGATGGAAAGAAGATGCTCCCACTCCCCGGCATCATTGACACCGACACGTGTTTTGACGGAGATCCGGAGCGGACATTCCGCAAAGATCTCTTCTAAAAAATGATCCAGTTTCTCCGGCACCGCAAGAAATCCTGCGCCGCGGTGCTTTGCCACGACCGTCCCGGACGGGCACCCAAGATTTAAATTGACGCTCTCGTAACCATAGTTTCCTAACTCTTTTGCGATTGCCAGAAAATCTTCTGCACGATTCGTCAGAATCTGTGGAACCACATGCATCCCTTCATTATGTTCCGGCAGAATGTCTTTGATCTCTTTATAATTCATCTTTTTATTATTGATGAATGGTGTAAAATAGGTATCTATATTTCCAAAATGTTTCTGATATGCATTTCGGAACACAAAACCGGTAAGTCCCTCCATCGGTGCTAAATAAAATTTCATTTTTGTCATCCTACAAAGCTTCCCACTGTGCATATAGTTTTACTGTTGCTCCATTTGTAAGGGAAAGATTTGATACTATTGCACCATCTCCATAAAAAGTATCGCTGCCATCCGCTTTGGTACTCCATCCGATAAACTTATATCCATTTCTCTGGAATGTGTTTGCAGAGAGTTTATAGCTTGTATTGTATTTGCAGGAACTGATCGATTTCATCGAACCACTGGTTGCTCCATTTCCGTCAAACACGATATTGTAAGTATTGATCTTCCATTTTGCATACAGTTTGTAATTTTTACGGGTTCCCTTTTTGATCTTCGTGATCTTGTTTTTAAATGCAGAATCCGTATACCATCCTTTAAAGGTATATCCTTCTTTGGCAGCTGCTGCAAGCTGGATCGTAGGTGTGTCGTAATAGTAGCCGGTCGGATTTTCAGACGAAATGGTTCCTCCGTCAAGTACATATTTTATCGTGTACTGCTTTTTGCTCCACTGCGCATACAGTGTGACTGTCTTACCGTTTTTCGCTGTGATATTACGGATATCCTCTCCGTCTTCATAAAAATCACCTTTGCCGTTTTTCTTTGTATTCCAGCCCTCAAACACATAACCCGTGCGCTTGAATTTATTTTTTGTAAGCGTATAGGTCTTGCCATATTGGCAGACAGAGACACCTTTCATGGAACCTCTGGTTGCGCCGTTTCCATCGTATTTGATTTTATATTTATTGATCTGCCACTTTGCATAAAAGGTCAGATTTCCAATTGTACCTTTTTTGACCTGTGTGACACGTCTGGTGCATTTTTTGTCTTTATACCAGCCTTTAAATGTATAGCCATATCTGACCGGTGTTTTTAATTTGAACGTTCTGGTATCTACGTTGTATTTCTTTGCAGTACCATCCGCAAGTTCTCCGCCGTTCGTTTTGTAAGTGATCTTGTAAGTATCCCTTGACCACTGTGCATACAGATCAACAACTGCACCGTTTTTTGCAGAAAGGTTCTCGATTTCTTCCTTGTTGCCGTATTTCTTTCCACTTCCATCTGCCTTTGTGTTCCAGCGGACAAATTTATATCCCTTGCGTTTAAATTTATTTTTTCTAAGGGTATAATCCATATCATATTCGAGATTTTTCATCTCCTGCATACTGCCGCTGGTTGCCTTGTTTCCATGAAAGCGAACGGTATATTTATTTGCTTTCCATTTTGCATAAATGGTAAGGTTGCCTTTTGATCCTTTCGGGATCGTTGTGATCCTGTTTTTAAAGCTGCTCTCCTTATACCATCCTTCAAATGTATAACCTTTTTTCTTTGCTTTTTTCAATGTGATCGTTTCTGTTGTGATCTTATAAGACGATGGATTGGCATCGCTATTTTCCCCATCATAGAGTACATATTTGATGGTATATTTCTTTGTTACCGGATCGTCCGGGTTATCCGGGTTATCCGGATCATCCGGACTGTCACCGTTATATTTTGCCCAGTAGACATCTCTTGCGCGTTTCGCACGTCCTTCAAAATATACACTGTTACAGCGCTCAAAATATTTTGCCCAGTTATACCCGGCTGTATAGGCTCCGTCTGCAGTGTTTTCGACATTTTTCACTTTGGAAAATGCATATTTCTCGGAATGTTCCAGTTCGTATTTTAAAAACTTAAGCTGCCCGTCGATGGAAGTATAATCATAACCATTGCTGCTGCAGTAGTTTCTCAGGTCATCAAATCTCGAAGCATTCCACTGACAGATACCATAACTGATCTTGCCGTTGGTATCAATGACGCTTATGGTTGGGTTAAAAGAAGATTCACTCTCAATATTGGCAAGCACACCACAGGCCGCTGCTGTATTTAATTTGAGCTTTCTTTTCGCAAATTTATATACTTTTTTTTCGTTGGATTTTTTCTCATCCTGAGAAATGGCTGCACCTTTATAGAGACTTGTCCCTGAGATCACCACATTGATGTATGGAATTTTGTCCTTTTGTCCTGCTCCAAGTGAATACTGATCGGTATCCCATTTCGGGTCAAATTCATAGACAAAATAATTCGTCGTGTCATAGTCTCCGACACAGCTCCAGGTTACCGGAATACTCGTTGTCTCTTTGCCGCCATCCAGATAAACATCAATGCTCTGCGGCATCTTGGCAAGCAGGCGGTTCAGGCTGATTTTACCTGTCATACGAATCTCTTTCGGGTTGTCCGAAAGATCTGCAAATCCTGTGATCTTTTTCTTTTCCGTCGTGCCTTCCTGTGTTTTCGTTTCTGCTGCATACACAGACATATCTGTTGCAGCCGTACCGACAGCAAGCAGGAGCGCCATCGCCCCTGCTGCCAGTCTTGTCATGATTTTTTTTGCATAACTTTTCATAGCTGTCCTTGTATGATAATTAGGAAGTTAATTATCACATATTTCCTTTCTTTTAATATC
>DXQT01000045.1 GCA_019411365.1 Roseburia sp. | reverse complement strand
ATTTGCTTTAATTTTAGTATAATTTGTGCGAATTATTTTTACCTTTCAAAGCTGAAAAATTTAACTTTTGCAAATTTTATTCTAACCGGGTGGTAAATCATCTTATGGGCATCCTAATTAGTATTTTTATCTCAGGATATCACGGAAAAACCACGGACTTTGCTAAAAACAGTTCCTTCCACAGAACCACGATTGCCCATTTTCTCAATTCTGGGAAATGGGATGACTCATTACTTGCAGATACTTTAAAACACTCTGTCATTGAGATTATTTATTCAGAAGCAGCACGCACCGAAAAGCCTGTTTTCTGCATTGTGGATGATACAATCGCTTCAAAGACAAAGCCTTCGTCACGGGCTCTGCATCCAATTGAAGATGCGTATTTCCACCAGTCCCATTTAAAAGGAAAACAGGATTATGGGCATCAGGCTGTTGCTGTCATGCTTTTCTGCAACGGCATTGTCCTGAATTACGCTTTTGTTTTGTACAATAAATCCATTTCCAAAATCAACATTGTGCAAAGCATTGCAAGGGAAATGTCAGTTTCCCCGGTGATGTCCTATTTCCTGTGTGACTACTGGTATGTTTCTGAAAAAAAATCAGTACCTTTATGAAAAGAGGATTTCATACGATTGGTGTTTTAAAAACGAACCGGATGCTCTATCCTTTCGGAATCAGAAAGGAACTCAGCGAATTCGCCGCACTTCTGTCCGTGACACATTCAGATTTTAACCTTGTGACAGTTAAAAACAAAAATTATTATGTGTACCGGTATGAAGGAAAACTTAATGGCATCGAAAATGCGGTTGTTCTTTTGAACTACCCGGAAAAAGCATTTGGAAACCCGAAAGCATTGCGGGCTTTTCTCAGCACCGATGTATCATTATCAACCGATGAAATCCTGTCCTGTTACGTATGCCGGTGGCCAATCGAAGTATTTTTCCGGCAGTGCAAGGATAAACTGGCACTGGGTAGCTACCAGATACGCTCTGCACAGGGAATCCGGCGGTACTGGCTGCTGATGTCACTGGCACATTATATATGTGTTACAGGAACGGGTGAATTCTGCTCTTTCGAAACCGGATATCACCGGATCTGTGATACTATCCAGCAGGAACAGTATCGGTATCTGTTTCAATGTGCAAGGGAAAGTGTTTGTAAGCGAGGTCGTTTCCCTATAATTGGCTTGGCGCTTCCCTAAAATCACCATTGTCAGACACTTATAATTATTCATTCATGCCTTGATTATTTTTATTAATACATGTTTACAAAATCAAGGATTTTAACCGCATAAGCGGCGCGTAGGCGCCTTTGAATCTGCAAATATGTATTGATATTCTAAAATTGCGCATGAATATGCGATGCCGATTATAGGGAATATACACGTTGAAAATAGAAAAAAATGCTTGCAGAAAAACAGGAAAGCAATGACTTTGACTCATTTATGAAATTGACAGTGTAGTTTTGTGTATTTTTTCAAATTTGCTCATTTATAGTATTAAATAAAAGAATGCATATAGAAGCATAAGTTGTAAGTAGATCAACTGAGTTAGAAGAATAATGGTAATATAAGGTAAGTGCATAAATATATTCAAAACTATGATTTTATCCAGTTTTTTTTTTTCACAGATGTGTTTATAATGATTTTATGTCATTACAATGAAATCATTATAGAACGGAGTAAACATAACTTGCAAAAAATACTTTTTTTTCAATGGCATTCTTTCATGAATGAAGGAATTGAATGCGCATTAAACAAACTGGAATATGCATATGATACATTTTTTTACCAATTTACAGACTGGGAAAAGGATGATAGGTTCTGTGAACTTTTTCGGGATAAATTAAAATCACAGGCTTACAGATGCGTGTTTTCTGTCAATTATGCACCTTTGATATCAAACATATGTGAAGAACTTGGAGTACCTTATATTTCCTGGGTATATGATTCGCCAATACATATCCGTAATATGTCGTCCATGACAAATTCATGCAATCAAATTTATTTTTTTGATTGCGGACAGGCACAAGTGTTTGAACAACAGGGAGTTTGTGCGAAACATCTCCCCTTGGCAGTGGATTCAGAGGGATGGCAGAAGATAATTGGGAAGCATCAGCTAACACAAAAAACAGATGTCAGCATGGTGGGACAGCTATATCAGACACAATATCAATATTTTACTGCACCATTAGATCAGTATGAAAAAGGTTATTTAGAGGGAATCATCAATGCACAGATGAAAATATATGGTGGATATCTGATACCGGAACTCATAACAGAAAAATTATTGTCCTCGATGAATACTATATATAAAAAGGTTTCTTCGGATGGTTTTCAGATACAGAGGAGAGAACTGGAGTATTTACTTGCACAGGAAGTAACCGGAAGAGAAAGGTATCTTGCATTGGCATTATTATCAAAAAGATTTGAGGTTGAACTGTATTCAGCAGATAGAGACGAGCGGTTAAAAGATGTTGTTTTTCGAGGGTATGCCGATTATAGTTCAAAAATGCCGCAGGTTTTTGCAAAAACGAAGGTAAATCTCAATATTTCACTTAAAACAATACGGACTGGAATTCCGTTAAGAGTATTAGATATTATGGGATGCGGTGGATTTGTGATAAGTAATTACCAGGAGGAAATTGCAGAGTATTTTCAGATAGGGCAGGAATGTGAGGTTTACGAGAATCTTGAAGATTTGGTTGTAAAAACAGAGTTTTATCTGCATAATGAAGAAATTCGTAATCGGATTGCTATGGCAGGGTGCGAGAAAGTAAAAAGGGATTTTTCGTTTGAGGATAGGATAAGGCAGATATTGGGATAGACAAAGAAAAAATAAAAATTTTTTAAATTATATTAAGTTTCTTAAGCAAAGAGTACGATATAAAAATTAGGAGTATTTTTAGAGAGGCAGGTGAGAGGAATGGTAATTACACATAATATGGCTGCGATGGGAGCAACCAGACAGCTGAAGACTTCTGTGAAGAAAACAGAGGAGGCTTCTGATAAACTTGGTTCCGGATATCGTATTGTGACAGATAAGGACGACGCAGCAGGTCTGTGTATTTCGGAGGCTATGCGTCATCAGATAAAATCATTAAATCGTGTGGACGGTAATCTGGCAGATGGTATCGGACTGATACAGACGGCAGATGCAGCTTTGGAGGAAACTCAGAATATACTTGATCGAATGGCTGAACTGACGACACAGGCTGCAAATGATGTTAATACAGATGCAGATCGTGATGCAATTCAAAGTGAGGTTGGGCAGTTGCAGGAAGAAATCGATCGAATTGCAAATGACACAAGCTTTAATGGGCAGTACATGCTTGCAGCAGGAACACCGAAAGCAGCACCTGGATATTATAAGGTTCAGGCAGGAGCGTTAGGTGGACAGGCAATCAATATTGAGTATATTAATGCGAGCAAGGAGAGTCTTGGTATTGCTGATTTGGATGTAAGCTCTTATGACAATGCTGGAAAGTCATTAGAGAAGGTTCAGAATGCGATTTCGATTGCAGGACAGTGGCGAAATGATTTCGGTGCGACACAGGAAAAGTTGGAGCATGCGGTGCGAAGTACTGAGTTGACACATGAGAATACGCAGAGTGCAGAAAGCAAGATTCGTGATACCGATATGGGAGAAGAAACAGTTATTTATACCAGAAATCAGATATTGGTAAATGCCGGACAAAGTTTACTGGCTCAGTTTAACAGTAGTCCGAAATCGGTGGCAATGTTATTGCAATAAGATAATTGAAATACGGATTATACGATGATATTTTAGAAAGCTGCTATGAATCAAAGAGATCATAGTGGCTTTTTGAAATTAATGGGTTACTCTGTAAAAATGTATAATATGGGGACTATAATGGATATAGAACAGAAATTAGAGTGGAACAATAATTTAATAGAAGATTTAAAATTATATATGCAGAACAATTATTCGTACATATTTTTTAGTCTTATGATGGATTGTGTAAAGCTGCCAGAAGTTGATGGTATTATATTAGGATCATCTTATGGACTACATGGAATTGATCTCAAACGGTTGTCAACACAGGTAAACGTGTCAATGACATCACAGGATTTGGAATATGATTTGAAACTATTACAGTTTGTTTTAAACGAAAAAAACAAAGAAATAAAAAAGGTGGTTGTTATACTCGGTGGTTATGCGTTGTATGATAATATGAAAAAGAGCAGAATGGGGCAATATTTAATAAAGCATGTTTATAGACCTGTTTTGGAAAATATAGATACATCATGGGAGGGAATGTCCTGCACAGCAATGGAAAAAGAAAAAATTAGATGTGCCGCAAAAAAGAAAATTATAGAAGAGGGAAATTTTTTTAATTCAATTTATTCTCGGGAGGATAATTGCGAAAGTAAATATAAGGGAATTATATGGCAGGAATTATCAGATGAACAAAGAAAAGTATATGCCAAGGACCGGGCCTTGGCACATAATAAATTGAAAAATATATCTTTAGAAGATCAGAAAGAGAATGTCAAGTATTTAAATGAGATGGCTCGTTTATGCAATGTTTGGGAAATAGAATTTTATGTAATCATTCCGCCATTTACGTCTGAATATAATGCTTTAACGGATAAGTCTATGAAAGAGGAATTGTTGAAAACGTTAGAAAACATGCCATATGCAGTCAATTACTACGATTTGAATAGTGAAGAATGGAGAGGTTGTTTTTTGACAGAGGATTTTTTTGATATGGATCATTTGAATGATGGTGGCGCTGTTAAGTTTACAGAATTTATAAAGAAAGTATTTGATTAAATAAAATTTTATGGATGATAAAAAAGTAGTATTTATTATTTGTGTTAATAATGAGTTGTATTTTAAAGAATGTGTATATTATATAAATAGACTTGTACTTCCAGAAGGATATAGTACGGACATCATTGCAATTCGTGAGGCGGATTCCATGTGTGCAGCTTATAATGTCGGAATGCACAGTAGTGATGCAAAATACAAGATCTACTTGCATCAGGATGTTATGATTCGAGAGTCCCATTTTCTGGAAAATATTATTGCACTATTTTCGCAAAAAGATGTTGGAATAATCGGAATGATTGGTGGAAATCAGATGCCAAAGACAGGTGTTACATATCGGGCCTGGGATGTTGGAATGGTCGATTGTAGAGATCCGGAGATGGCATATTATTTAACTGGTTCGAAAGACGGGGTAAAGGCTGATACTTTTGTTGAGGCAGTGGATGGACTTTTGATTGCAACGCAATATGATATACCCTGGAGAGAGGATCTGTTTACGCATTTCGATTTTTATGATGTTTCCCAGTCATTTGAGATGCGAAAGGCAGGGTACAAAATTTTAGTGCCATATCAGAAGAACCCATGGGTAATTCACGATAGCAGTTTTGCAAAGCTGACATATTATGATGAAGCGAGAAAGATATGTTTGAGAGAATACCCGGAATATTTATACGCAAATGGTGGATTTGATTTTACTTATGATAAAGAGTGGAATGAATTGAGCGATTTGTTAGCAGATCAGATAAAATCATTGATTGAAGCCCATGCATGGGATTCAGTGGGAGAAATCATAGAGTCGTATCGAAGGGCGGGAAGAAAAAGCAGCATATTAGAAACATTTGGAGTCTGGTATGATATTTACAGAAAAGAGAAAGCAGCATCTGTAAAAAATGATTTCTTTTCTGAATGCATAGATTATCAGAATATGTACGAAAAGTATATGACGGTTCGGTTTCTTTTGAGACGAATGGAACTTGGTTTGGAAGAAGAAGCGTATCGGGAACTGACTTATGCAATAAGTACGGAAGCAATTTCTTGTGAAGCAGTGATTGAAATGGTGATCCGGTCGGTTGTTGACCGGAAAACAGTGTTGATACAGCTTATGGCAGTGTATGAAAAAGCTGGATTGGATACTTCATATGAAAAGTGTAGAAAATTGTATCGACTGGTGGAGAATAAGCCAAATGCGGTTACATTTTGTAAAAGGGAGTAAGGATGACGGAAGAGAAAAAAGAGTATATAAGAGAAAATGGATTTATTGTGATAAGTCTTACATATCTATTTGAATTAATGGAAAAGATATCTATTTTTTATTTTATTCGTTGGATTGGAAAACGAATAGGCGACAACGCAGATGATTTTTTACGCAATGGAATATTTTCGGAAATTTGGGTGTTGGGAAATTTAGTTTTTGCGATAATAGCACAAAATGTTGTTAAAAATACAGACGTAAAGTGGTTAAGTATTGTATTTATGTTATATGCAATAGAACGTATCTGGGAAATGTTTGTATATCAGACAAATGTGCTGTTTTTTACCAGACTTAGAAACTGCCTTATGACAACAGAAAATGATAATTCAGACGAGAATGAGTCTGTACAAAGTGAAGAAAGTAACCAGGAAGATAAAAGTAGTGACTTATATACGGTTATATCTGCAACGAGAACGGTAATATTATTGGTTATTAATATGGCAGAATATATTTTGGATTTTGCCGTTATATATGCCGCAGCTATTAATCTGGGATGGATTACTGGTATGGTAGGGGAAGTATGGCAGAGTTTCCAGATTTTTATGAGTATGGGAGACTTACAAAATTATAGTGATAGCAAGATATTTGTGTTTGCATACATAGAAACAATTTTGGGGATGTTTATGAATATTGCATGTCTTGCATATTTTATAGGAATGCTCCCGGATACAAAGTCAAAGATGTAGATAGAAATGGAAAGTGAAGAAAATAAAAAAAAATAATCATATGGTACAATTCTTAAAATGGTATACTATTAATTTATCATAATTGAAAAGAATGGACAATATCAGTCTGTCATTTGCTAATGTTAAAGAACCGACATACGAAATGGCAATACAGAAAATAAACCTGTTTCTTTCGAAATTATATATAAAGCATATTTACATCTTAGAAAGCGGGATTCTGCACGGATCTGATATTACTTTTTTCAAAAAAATGCTGACAGCGTCAGAAAATATAAATGATATTGATATGACACTTGCATTAAACCAGTTATCACGTTTTTTATATCAGTATTATGGTGAGAAAAAAGTAATTATTTTATTGGACGAATATGATACCCCCCTTCAGGAGGCTTTTATTAATGGATATTGGGATCAGATGGTAGACTTTACAGAAAGATTGTTTAATTCTACATTTAAGGCAAATCCTTACATGGAACGTGCGATTATGATAGGGATTACAAGTATGTCCAAAGAAACTATGTTTTCGGACTTCCATAATTTGAATATTATTACAACGACATCGGACAAATATGTGGATTCCTTTGGATTTACAGAAAAAGAAGTGTTTGAGCAGCTTGATGAGAGTGAAGACGCAATCTGGAGTCTGCTATTGGCAAGTGGTTATTTGAAAGTGGAAAAGGTGCAATATCGAGGAAAAACATTAAAACCGTGGTATCATCTATGTATTACAAATTTAGAAAATCGCTATGTCTTCTAATATGTTTCGTATTGGGACAGACAGGGAGGAATGAATATGACAACAATCAAACAGGAGAACAACCACATGTTATCAGTCTGCATCATCACCAAAAACGAAGAACACAATATAGCGCGCTGCCTCAAATCATTCCAGAAAACCGGATTTGAGCTGATCGTAGCGGACACCGGATCGACAGATCAGACAAAAAAAATCGCCGCAGAATATACGGAAAATATCTATGATTTCCCATGGTGCGATGATTTTTCGGCAGCAAAGAATTTTGCGGTTTCAAAAGCAGCACATCCGTATGTGATGGTCATTGACAGCGATGAATATTTACAGCAGATTGATCGGGTACAGTTAGAGAAAATGATTGCCGAACATCCAGGTGAGGTTGGCAGGATCCGGAGAATCAATATTATTTCCGGAAAAGATGGAAAGCAGGAAAATAAAGAGTGGATCAACCGCATTTTTGCAAAAGAAAGTTTTCATTACACGGGAAGAATCCATGAGCAGGTAACTGCCTGTGACGAAAAGGAATATCGTACATACGAAGCACCGGTCGTCATCGGCCATACGGGTTATGATCTTCCGAAGAAAGAAAAAAAGGCAAAAGCGCTGCGCAACATAAGACTGTTAGAGCAGGAATTAAAGAATTCAGGATGGGATGAAAAAGTGCATGCCACGCAGTTAGATCAGAATATCGCAAAGCAGGATACGGATGCAGAGCAGAAATCTAAAATTACGGATGCAAAAAAAGAGCAGCAGATCCCGTATCTATTGTATCAGCTTGGAAAAAGCTATTACATGGCAGAAGATTATAACGAGGCATGCTTCTGGTTCGCCCATGGGCTCAGTTATGACCTTGAACCAAAGTTAGAATATGTCATCGATATGGTGGAAACCTACGGCTATGCCTTGATCAACAGCGGACGCGCCGGGGAAGCACTTTTCTTTGAAAATATTTATGAAGAATTTGGAAATAGTGCGGATTTTCAGTTCCTGATGGGACTCATTTATATGAACAACGCTATGTTTGATGCAGCAGTTGGAGAATTTTTGAAAGCGGTCAAACACCGGGACTGCAGGATGGCGGGAGTAAATTCCTATGCAGCTTATTATAATGTTGGAGTTATTTATGAATGTCTGGAGAAAATCAGTGAGGCAAAGTATTATTATCAGAAGTGCGGTAATTATGAGCCGGCAAAAAAACGTTTAAAATTGATAAACAGTTAAATTTGTTATAGTCAGCTTATTGGAGAAACAGAGTGAAAAATATAATTTTTCAAATGCAGAATGGAGATTAGAATGGGAATATATTTAAATCCGGGAAATGAAGAATTTCAGAAAGCACTTAATTCCAAGATATATGTGGATAAAACCATGTTGATTTCTGAAATGAATCAGAATCTGAATACCGAACATCAGAATATATGCGTAAGCAGACCTCGCCGTTTTGGAAAATCTATGACTGCAAATATGCTTGTAGCTTATTATAGCAAGGGATGTGATTCGAAAAGCATGTTTGCGGATTATAAGATTGCACAGGATGAAAGTTTTGAGGCAAATCTGAATAAATATAATGTCCTTCATGTCAATATGCTTGACTTTCTTAGCCGTGCGCAGACAGTGGACGGAATGATCGATTACCTGCAAAAGAGGCTTTTGTGGGATATCAGGCGGGAATACGGAGATGTAGACTGTTTTGACCGGGAAGATCTTATTGATGTATTAGAGAACATCTATAGTCAGAAAAAACAGAAATTTATCATCATTATCGACGAGTGGGATTGCATATTTCGAAAGTATCCGGGGGATGATGAAGCGCAGAAAAAATATCTGGATTTCTTGCGCCTGTGGATGAAAGATAAGCCATATATTGCGTTGGCTTATATGACGGGAATACTGCCGATTAAAAAGTATGGCGAGCATTCAGCTCTCAATATGTTTGATGAATATTCCATGACCAATCAAAGGGAACTCGCTGAATTTACCGGGTTTACGGAAGAGGAAGTTCAAAGTCTGTGTGTGTCATATGGTATGCCTTATGACAGAATGAAACAGTGGTACGATGGATATGATTTAAAGGGCATTCAGATCTATAATCCAAGATCAGTAGTCATGTCATTGCTGGGACATGATTTTGACAGTTATTGGACGAAGACGGAGACCTATGAGGCACTAAAAAAATATATCCAGATGGACATGTATCACTTGAAGGCGTTAATCACACAGCTTATATCAGGCAGCCGTATAAGGATTAATCCGGATAAGTTTCAGAACGATATGTCCACATTTGCGAGCGTAGATGATGTATTTACACTTTTAGTGCATTTGGGGTACCTGACCTACGATTTTGAGAACAAGACGGTTTCTATTCCAAACCAGGAGGTGCAGAAAGAGTTTATTAACTGCATAGAGGATGGCGGATGGGAACCGGTTATGGATGCGATTCGCAATTCAAAAGCAGTGCTTCAGGCAACCATAGATGGAAAAGAAGAATATGTTGCGGAAATGATCGAGCAGGTGCATCAGGAAAATATATCCATTTTAAAGTATAATGATGAAAACTCTATGTCATGTGTGCTTTCGCTGGCATATTATGCTGCAAGAAAAGATTATGTGATGTATCGGGAACTCGCCGGGGGAAAGGGATTTGCTGACATTGTGTTTGTCCCGAGAAAATTTAGAGATGTGCCAGCGATCGTGGTGGAATTAAAATGGGATAAATCGTCAGATGCAGCGATTGCACAGATAAAAAAGAAGCAGTACATGCAGAGCCTGAAAGATTATCATGGACAAGTGATCCTGGCTGGAATCAATTACGACAGCACAGATTCCACAAAGGATGATTATAAAAGGCATAGCTGCAGTATAGAAAAAATAAATCTATAAAAAGTACAGGAGACCACCATGCAGACAACCATCATTTACATCACCGGTGTCTACGACACCCTCGACTTATTCACCCAGGAACTGAAAAATGCCTTTGAATCCATGGGATATGCTTCCTTTACCTATGATGCCCGTCTCGAAGAGGTGAGCAAGCAGGCGCTGATCGAATGTATCGGAGATGGTGCAAAAAAAGATCAGAGGTTTTTCTGTGTGACGTTTAATAACCTGGGATATAATCTGTCACTTCCGGCAGGCATGACCGGAACAGGGATGTTTTTGAAGCAGGACATTTTTCAAGGCACAGGAGGATCAAAAAGAGCAGGTTCTACGGAAAAAGAGCCAAACCTCTGGGAAACTTATGAAATTCCTTACATCAATATTCTGATGGATCATCCGTTTCACTATGAGAAACCACTGCAGAATGCTCCGGCAACATCTGTTGTGCTGTGCACGGACCGCAACCATGTCCGGTATATCCGCAGATATTTCAAAAATATCCGGTATACGGATTTTCTGCCACATGCCGGGGTGGAACTTGGCAGCAGACATAAACCGCTCGCGGAGCGTGGAATCGATGTTTTATATGCGGGGGCACTTCCAATCTACACAGTAGCGAAGATGATTCCGGATCTCTCATCCATCCCGGAGGTGGATGGGGAGGAGATGGCACAGGTGGTATTGTCAGAACTGGTGCGTCATCCGGACCGCACGACGGAGGATGTGATCGAAGAGTACTTAAAATATAAGCGGAATGACATATCGGAGAAACGTGTTCATGAGATCATTGTACAGATGCGTTTCATTGATTCCTATGCGACATCATTTTTCCGCGAACAGGCAGTCCGCATACTGGTGGAAAACGGAATTCGTGTGACAGCATACGGGACCGGCTGGGATCAGTGTGAATGGAGTGACAATCCGTACCTGGTTTACGGTGGAAAAGTACTTGCACCGGAGATTCTGCCTTTGATGAACGACAGTAAGATCGTCTTAAATACAATGACCTGGTTCAAAGCCGGAGCACATGACCGTATTTTTAACGGAATGCTTGCCGGAGCAGCAGTGGTGACGGACGATTCCACCTATCTGCGCAGAGAATTTACGGATGGAAAAGAACTTGTCATGTTTTCAAGAAATGAGATCCGGACTTTGCCAGACCGTGTATTTGACCTGTTTGGCCACATGCAGTCCACACAAAAGATGGCAGACTGTGGATATCAGGCAGCAAAAGAACATCATACGTGGAAAAGCAGAGCGGAGTGGATACGGGAAGCCTGGATGTAGAGCGGAGGTTTTCATTCCCTCCATGCAACAGGTTTTACATACAGATGAAAACGTTATTTTGGCTGACACGGCACAGGAATGGAGATTATTATGCACATATTAATGTATCGCTGGAAAGCTTATAATTACAGAGACATAGAGCAGACTTTTTTATTACTGGGGCATACGGTGGATAATATCGAACAGCATCTTGGCAATTATGATATTGATCCGGAATTTGAAAAAATAATTGAGCACAAAATACAGGAAACGCATTATGATATGGTATTTACGGTCAATTATTTTGCACTGATCTCGAATGTCTGCCAGAAAATGGGGATAAAATATGTATCCTGGAGCTGTGATAATCCGCTGATCAGCATGTATCATGAGTCTATTTTTCATCCGTGTAATTATATATTTACCTTTGATAAGACAAACTATCTGGAATTCCGGGAGATGGGAGTGGAACATATCTGGTATCTGCCACTTGCCGTGGATACGGACCGGATGGATACGGTAATTGCAAATTCACCGGAAATACAGAAATATAAAGGAGACATTGCGTTTGTCGGAAGTCTTTATGAACGGAACTCTTATGATAAGATAAAAAGCAGGCTGCCGGAATACCTGCGCGGATATTTTGATGCTGTGATCGAGGCACAGTTAAACATTAGCGGTGCCAATATAGTGGAACCTATGCTGACTACGGATATTTTGGAAAAACTGCAGGAATATTTTGAACTGGAAAAATCAGAAGGATCTTTTTCAGACCTTGGACTGATCTTTCAGACGACGGTGCTTGGGTTTAAAATTGCGGAGGTGGAGCGCAGGCGCGCGCTGATCGAGTTGTCGAAGCATTATCATGTCAATGTATACAGTAACAGTGATGTCAGTGACCTGCTGAGGATCCAGTACTGCGGATCGGTTGATTACTGGAGTGAGCTGCCACAGGTTTTTCATATGTCAAAGATCAACCTGAATTTCACAATTCCAAATATTAAAAGCGGTATTCCGCTCCGCGTATGGGATGTCCTTGGGGCAGGCGGTTTTCTGATGACAAATTATCAGGCGGAGATACCATATTATTTTAAAGAGGGGGAAGACCTGATATGCTTTGACGGAATCGAAGATCTCTGCGAAAAGGCGGGATATTATCTGAGTCACGAAGATGAGCGTCTTGCGATTGCAGAGAACGGTTATCGTAAAGTAAAAGAGCATCATAATTATATAGAAAGAATGAATACAATGCTGGAGATGATAGAAAAAAACAGTTTCTGAAAAAAGGACACCACAGAAAATCTGCAGGTGTCCTTTCTAACAATATCTGTCTAACATCATTCCGGAATAAATGGAGGTCAGGTAAGGGCAGGAAAAATTCTTATGACCTGGTTTTTTGTAAGTGATCATCGTTTTGCTTGCATAATTTAACGGGTCAACAGAGACGGTTCCAGCGGTCGTTCCGAGATCGTTTTTAAACTTATTTAATGTTGCAAAGCATTCTTTTGCATCCGCGGAAGTGACTGCATCCGTCAGAAGATGTGTATCGACCTTGATGGCACCGTCATCTGAAAGTTTTAATCCATACGACTCAAATTCATTGTAATAAGGTTTTACCACCTGTGTAAAATCGCGCCGCAGTTTATCTGCTTCCTGTGTGCCGTCATAGCGATAGCTTAACTGGATCAGATTGTTGTATACATTTACCAGAGACTGGACATTGTCTACAATGGAGTCAGCTGTTGTTTTAAAGCCGATCTGTACAGGGTTTGCCTGGGAGCTTGGTTTATTCAGTGTCAGTTCAAAAGCATTGTTGACAGTAAAAGTATTTGACAGAGATGCATGCTCCGTACCGTTTAATAAGAAAGAAGAATTACTTGCTGTCTGGGTAACACAATCAATACCGAGTGTCTGCATTGCTTTTTCGGATGCATGATCGGAACTTGGGGTAACTTCAAACAGATAGGACTGACCGTCTGCAAGACCGGTCTGACTTGAAGTTAAACGCAGGGCAATCTTGTTACTGGCATTTTTGGCAAGATCGGCATGAATCCCGGCACCTGAAGAATTGACCAGGCGTGCAAGCTTTTCAAGAATATGCTGGTTGTCATCATTTCTGCTTACGGTATACTGAAACTCATATGAACTTAAATCAGTTGATATATCGAATGTGTAAGTACCTGCTTTGAAATCACATTCATCAGGGTAAAGAAACTTTCCGACATTGATCTGTGGGGCTGCAAGCTGTTTTACCTCCACATCAAAATGCAAAGAATTATCGAGACTCTGATCCTCTCCAATGTAGGTAACATTGACAGAAGATTCGTCGGAAGACTTTGCAACTTTTTTGTTGAATACATTTTCAATCCCCTCGTCGTTGTCAGAAAGGGCCGCAATCACATTCTGGATCGAACGGGTATGTTCCTTCAGGTCGATCACAAACTTTTTGACATCGGTGGAATCAGGAATTTTATACAGAGGAGTATCTTTATTTGTTTTTACAATCTGATTATAGACAGCACGAAGCTGACTCTTCTTATGGGTATCATAACGCGATACCTTCGAAGTGCCATAAGTGCTTAAATAATAATGATAGGCACTGTCAATAGCAGCCAAGAAAACCCCTCCTTTCTTCCATGAAATATATACATTTATCAGGTTATAGGACAGCATCCTTGCCGCCTGGCATGATAAATGTGGGGATTTTAATTATATTTTTAAAGATTCTTTAAAAGTATTTCGGTCTAACTATATAAAAATATTATACCATTTGAGAAAAAAATATGAAATAGGAAAAAATAATCAAAAAGGTTTAAAAGGGTATAATATACAAAAAAAGATTGACGGAAACAAGTGGATATGATATAGTAGACAGGCGATGGAAGTAGGTCTTTTTTTTATGCCTTTTTTTAAGGACTGTCGCTGATCCTTAAAAAATGTCTCACTACGGAGATCGGGGCAGAAAAAAGCACAAAGAATTTTAATGGAGGTGGAAGTTGTGCGCACAAAAATAACATTGGCATGTACGGAATGCAAAAACCGTAACTACAACATGACAAAAGACAAAAAAGCTCATCCTGACAGGATGGAAACCAAAAAGTATTGCAGATTCTGCAAGACCCATACGTTACACAAAGAAACCAAATAAGACGCGCGTGGCAAAGGAGTGAAAAAATGGGAGAAACCGAGAAGTTAGACAAAGCTCCAAAAGAGAGCTGGTTTACCGGTCTTTCGGCTGAATTCAAAAAGATTATTTGGCCGGAGAAACAATCACTTGTAAGACAGACCACAGCGGTTATTGCTGTATCCGTTGTATTAGGTCTTATCATCGCGCTTTTGGATTTCGCGATTCAGTATGGCGTTGATTTCCTTGTTGGTTTTAATTTTTAATGGAGGCAGAGTGATTTATGGCAGAGACACACTGGTATGTTGTTCATACCTACTCAGGATATGAGAATAAGGTAAAAGCGAACATTGACAAGACAATTGAAAACAGGCATCTGGAAGATCAGATCTTAGAGGTCCGCGTTCCGATGCAGGATGTTGTCGAAATGAAAAATGGCGCAAAAAAATCCGTATCAAAGAAAATGTTTCCGGGATACGTTCTTATCAATATGGTTATGAATGACGACACATGGTATGTTGTCAGAAATACCCGTGGTGTTACCGGATTTGTTGGTCCGGGAAGCAAGCCGGTTCCGCTTACCGATATGGAAATGAAACCTTTGGGAATCAAGAAAGAGAACATTGAAGTTGACTTTACAGAGGGAGACACCGTTGTGGTTACCGGAGGTGTCTGGAAAGACACTATCGGAGTAATCCAGGCGATGAATCACGGAAAGCAGAGCGTAACGATCAATGTTGAACTGTTCGGCCGCGAAACGCCGGTAGAAATAAGTTTCGCAGATGTAAAACTTAACAATTAAAGCACAGACCAGGATCTGTGCGCAGGTATGAGATCATGCCTGAAACATTGGATTAAGGAGGCAATTCCAAATGGCAAAGAAAGTAGAAGGATATATCAAATTGCAGATTCCTGCTGGCAAGGCTACACCTGCTCCTCCAGTTGGACCTGCTCTTGGACAGCATGGCGTTAACATCGTTGAATTTACAAAACAGTTCAACGCAAGAACCGCTGATCAGGGAGATCTTATCATCCCTGTAGTTATTACAGTATACGCAGACAGAAGCTTCAGCTTCGTCACAAAGACACCACCTGCTCCTGTATTAATCAAGAAAGCCTGCAATATTAAATCTGGTTCTGCAACACCGAACAAGACAAAGGTTGCTACACTTTCCAAAGCAAAATTACAGGAAATCGCAGAATTAAAAATGCCTGACTTAAATGCAGCATCTTTAGAGGCAGCTATGAGCATGATCGCTGGTACTGCAAGAAGTATGGGTGTTACAGTGGAAGAATAGAATTTGCAAAAACAGCAAATTCATTGGAAGAGTGCAAGAGCGGCATTCTTCTGAGAAATTCTGCAAAAATTAACGATATTTATTAACGATTATGTGGGAGGGCCCTCTCCCGATAATACCACCAGGAGGTTTTTTTAGAATGAAAAGAGGAAAGAAATATCAGGAAGCTGTGAAAAGTTTTGATAAGGCTGCTCAGTACGATGTTGCTGAAGCAATCAGCCTGGTAAAGAAAAACGCAACAGCTAAATTTGATGAGACAATCGAACTTCACATCAGAACAGGTTGTGATGGACGTCATGCAGAGCAGCAGATCCGTGGTGCAGTTGTATTACCACACGGAACTGGTAAATCAGTTAAAGTTTTAGTATTCGCAAAAGGAACCAAGGTTGATGAAGCACAGGCAGCAGGCGCTGATTACGTAGGCGGCGAGGAGCTGATCCCGAAGATTCAGAACGAGGGATGGTTAGACTTCGATGTTGTTGTTGCTACACCGGACATGATGGGCGTTGTTGGACGTCTTGGACGTGTACTTGGACCGAAAGGTTTAATGCCAAACCCGAAGGCTGGAACAGTAACTATGGATGTTACAAAAGCTGTTAACGACATCAAAGCTGGTAAGATTGAATACAGATTGGACAAAACAAACATTATCCACGTGCCAGTTGGAAAAGCTTCTTTTACAGAAGAACAGTTAAGCGACAACTTCCAGACCCTTATGGGTGCGATCAACAAAGCAAAACCTGCAAGCTTAAAAGGTCAGTATGTTAAGAGTGCAACTCTTGCATCTACAATGGGACCTGGTGTAAGATTAAACGTAGTTAAAATTACACAGTAAAAGCAGAAAATTGTTGACAACCATAATATACAATGTTATAATGCATATCGTTGAGCCGGTTTTCCGGTACTCAGCGATTTGCATATATGCCGAAGACAGCAGGTGCCATATGGCGTAAACGTAAGACGACCTGCCGAGGGGATCTTTATCAAGATTTTTTTGACCGTATCTCTCTGTCTTTGCAGGGAGTTTTTTATTGCAGATTTTAATCTGAATAAAGCGGTTTTATATACCTCAAGTCTTTTATGCAGCAGCAGTGGGAAAATCACTGTGATCCGGCGGATTATCCGTCGGCAAAATAATAAAAGGAGGTGCACGATTCGTGGCAAAAGTAGAACTCAAACAGCCTATCGTACAGGAAATTTCTGAAAACATCAAAGATGCACAGTCGGTCGTAGTAGTTGACTACCGTGGACTTACCGTAGCAGAAGATACTCAGTTACGTAAAGCATTAAGAGAAGCTGGTGTTACTTACAAAGTATACAAAAATACTTTAGTAAGCCGTGCAGTAGAAGGTACTCAGTTCGAAAGCTTAAGAGACGTTCTTGAAGGACCGAATGCTTTCGCTATCTCTACTGAGGATGCAACAGCTCCGGCAAGAGTTTTAGCTAAGTTCGCTAAAACAGCTCCTGCTCTTGAAATCAAAGCAGGTGTTGTTGAGGGTACTTATTATGATGAGGCAGGCATGAAGGCTGTCGCAGCAGTACCATCAAGAGAAGAACTTCTTTCCAAATTACTTGGAAGCTTACAGTCTCCGATTACCAACCTTGCTCGCGTTCTCAATCAGATCGCAGAAAAAGGCGGTGCGGCAGATGCAGCAGTAGAGGCTGCTCCGGCAGAAGAAGCAGCAGCTGCAGAAGAACCAGCAGAAACTCCGGCAGAGTAATCTATCCGGCGGCTGGATGAAACAGTATATGGGCACGGCAGGAGAGACTGACCGGTGCGACAATAAATTATAATGGAGGAAAATTATAATGGCAAAATTAACAACAGCAGAATTTATCGATGCTATCAAAGAGTTAAGCGTATTAGAGTTAAATGATTTAGTAAAAGCTTGTGAAGAAGAGTTCGGCGTATCTGCAGCAGCAGGCGTTGTAGTTGCAGCAGCAGGTGCTGGCGAGGGCGCAGCAGCAGAAGAGAAGACTGAGTTCGATGTAGAGTTAACAGAAGTTGGCCCGAACAAAGTTAAAGTTATCAAAGTTGTTCGTGAAGCTACAGGCTTAGGCTTAAAAGAAGCGAAAGACGTAGTAGACGGAGCTCCGAAAGTATTAAAAGAAGCAGCTGACAAAGCAACAGCTGAGGATATCAAGGCTAAACTTGAGGCTGAGGGAGCAAAAGTTACATTAAAATAATTGCGGGTGTTTTATACACAGTGATTGTAACAGGGCGGTTGCCGGATAATTCCGGCAGCCGCTTTTATACTTTATAGGATTCGGGTGTCAAAAGGTGGTTCATAACTTAGCGATTGTCAAATTGCACAAAGCCGAGA
>DXQT01000044.1 GCA_019411365.1 Roseburia sp. | reverse complement strand
GATATGAAAAAGAAATTTTTTACTAATCTATGGTTGACTTTTCATAGCTGGTCTCCTTTTATGAAAAAGTCCCACGTTGTATCTGTGGGACTTTCCTTCTGAACCTGATTATTTTGCTGCAAGAAAAGCATCTAACTGTTCCTGTTTTGCCTGGATCACTTCATTGATTCCCGCATCATCTAATGCTTCTAACAATTCCGGAATAAGTTCATCTGGATCTCCGGAACCGCTGTAAAGTGCTCCGCTGTATTGTTTTACAATATTGGAAAGAGCTGCGATCTCACTTGAACAATTACTGCTGTCAAATAAAAATCCTACTGCTTTGGAGCTCTTTGCAGAACCGTTAAATTCTTCCATTTTTTCCCATAATTGCGGATCGGAACCAGTCCATTTATAAGCAATAAACTGATTTGGCAATTCCCATCCAAGGTTTAAGTTATAGCCTGCATTATCAGAAGTGATTCCTTCCGGGAAATTGATAATGCCATTATCAGCATCTTCTATCACATAGTCTTTATCCTGTTCACCCCAGTTTAAAAGATTCATGATCTCTGAACTTCCGTAGATATAATCCAGTACTTCCATTGTTTTCTCCGGATTTTCTGAATTCTGGGCAATTGAGAATGTAACACCATTATAGGATGAGCTATTTATGATCGGTTCATTATAAAATGGCACGATCTCAAAATCATAGCCGGTGGAGCTTTCAAATTCTACCGGTGTTCCAGGATGATAAGAAAAAAACAGTGAAAATAAATTTCCAGCCTTGCATACTGTTCTCCAGTTCTCTGTGTTAGTTCCTGCATCCTGGCTGATATATCCCTTCTGATACCAGTCATGCAGCATGGTAGTTGTATCTTTAAACCAGTCTGTCGCAAAGAAGTTTTCTACTTTTGTGCTGTTCGTCTGATCCATGAGTACACCAAGATAATTGTTATCTGACAGAGTATCTCCACGGAATAATCTTGTAGCCGGTGCATCATTCTCACTGCTCGAATATAACATTGTCATATCCGGCTCTCCCGCTTTTACTGTCTCAAAAACACTTTCCAGATCTTTTGGTTCTTTAATCTGTGTTGTATCAATATTGTACTTTTCCACCAGATCTTTTCTCATAAATATGGCAGGAATACTTCCTCGTTCAATCTGATTTGGCACGCCATATACAAAGCCTTCGACCTGATTGATCTTAGCTATATCCTCTCCATAAATCTGTTTGATATTTGTTCCATATTTATCAATCAGTTCAGACATGTCTACAATCTGTCCTGCATTCATATACTGCACTGCATTGGTTGCCTGGGTATAAAAGACATCAATTTTTTCATCCCCTGATAACATAAGCTGTAACTGCTGGCTTGCACTTGCCCACGGCAGCACAACAATATCAAGATTCGCATTAAGTTCCGGTTCAAGAATCTCATTGATTTTTTGTTCGATTCTTTCTTCATCCGGCTGTGTGCTTCCATTCAGGACCATGGTAACTGTATATGGTTCATCCCCATTACCGTTATTTTTAGCTGAATCCTTTGATCCTCCTGCTTCTGAATTTCCGCATGCTGTCATGGACACAACCATAGACAAAGTAAGCATAGCTGCTAGAATTCTTTTTTTCATACATTTTCTCCTCTCTGTGACAGTGTGATTTATGTTCACCTCTCTTCTGGTGTATCTTTATATTAATCATTTTCTTTCATCATCTCTATAACTGAACTGACTCGTCAATATCACTCTTTTGACACTTTTTAACAAAATAACTCTAAAATGGAAGATACTTAAGATATCCTCCTATCCAATGCTATTTTTTCGGCTACCATCTCTACATGTACGTGGCATCCGATTCTCACAGCGACCTTCCCATATTTCCGCTTTTGGAACGGGCTTCCCGGCATGACATGCTTTCGTTTCTACATTCCTTTTTCACGATGAAAGCATATCTTCCTGAATTCCGGATTGAAAAACTCCTTCTGGATTCCGCCCATGATGCTTATGCTGTCTATGAATACTGTTGTCGGGAAAAGATCACGCCTTTTATCGACTTGAACCCCGGTCATACCGGACACTTCACTTATAAGAATGATTTCACAATCGACGATGATGGCGTTCCTGTCTGTAAGTTGGGCTTACGCATGCATAAAGATGGTTATGAAGCTGCTAAACACCGGGCGAAATACCGGTGTCCAAAGGCTAACCGGAAACGTGGCTGTTTCTGTGAACATCCCTGTTCGCCAGCAAAATACGGCAGAACCGTGCACATCTTTACCGAGGATAATCCAAGTCTGTTTAACATACCGCCAAGAGACTCAAAAGCATGGGAAAAGGAATACAATCGAAGAACTTCCGTGGAACGCTCTAATAAGCGTGAGAAAGAAGACTATAAATTAGAAGACGGCAGGCACCGATCGACTAAGATGTGGTACTGCCGCCTCTATGGCATCATGATGCTACAACATCTTGATGCCTGGGAAATGCCATCTGTTGAGGCATTTCAAAAATCATTATTAGGATTTACCGCCTAATTAATGATATCTTAAGCGATTCCATAAGATTTTTCAAGGCATAGTACCCGCTATGTTCAATTTCCCGTCGATGTAATCCTGATACATTTCCACGAGTCCGGACATGCAGCCATCACAGGCTGCATCAATGTTTCCCAGTGATTCCGCCACGATCTTCTCGCGTTCTTCTTTTGTTGTCTCTGAAATTAAATAACCCATTGCATTTCTCTCCTTTTCTTCAAATGCTGTGTTTACTATTACACTTGATTTCATTCCATATTTGATTTCAGTTCGTATTTTGTTTACCTCATATTTTCCTCGTTATTCCTGATTGCCGTCCAGAGGTTGCTCTTTACTTTTTCAAGACCTGCAGACAGTATCTCAAGTTCATCTTCACTCATTCCGCTTTTCATTATACCATCTGTCATCTCAAATATCTCAATAACTTTATCCGCCATCTCACATCCTTCTTCCGTGAGTGCAATCGTCCAGGAACGGCGGCAGGCGGGATTGCTCTCCCGCTTTACAAGTCCCATCTTTTCTAACCGGTCGATCGTACGCGACATCGTCGTAACTTCGATCAGGCAGGCATCAGACAATTCTTTCTGGTTCATTGCACCGTGCTCCCTCAGTTCCTTTAAAATGTGCGGCTGTCCCTGTCCCACCGTAAGTCCAAGCTCTATAAAATACGGCCGGATAAACCGTCTTCTTAACATTTCAACATCAAAAATCTCATTTTTCACCCTAGCATCACTCCAATTCAAACTGTCCTGTATACAACTGATAATATCTGCCTTTCTGCTCTAAAAGCTCGTCATGACTGCCGCGCTCAATGATCTCACCTTTTTCAAGTACCATGATCGCATTGGAATTTCTTACGGTTGAGAGCCTGTGTGCAATGACAAATACGGTTCTTCCCTCCATAATGGCATCCATGCCTTTTTCGATCAAACGCTCCGTCCTTGTGTCGATCGAACTTGTCGCCTCGTCTAAGATCAGTACCGGAGGTTTTGCGATCGCCGCTCTTGCGATCGCGATGAGCTGCTGCTGTCCCTGAGATAAGTTGCTCCCATCTCCGTAAAGCATCGTGTCATACCCCTGCGGCAGACGGCTGATAAAGGAATCCGCATTGGCGATCTTCGCCGCCTCCCGGATCTCCTCATCCGTCGCATCCAGTTTCCCGTAACGGATATTGTCTGCGATCGTCCCGGTAAACAAATGTGTATCCTGTATGACCATGGCAAGGGAATGCCGCAGGTCATCTTTCCGAATATCTTTGACGTCGATCCCATCATATGTGATCTGTCCCGCCTGAATATCATAAAACCGGTTGATGAGGTTTACGATCGTTGTCTTTCCGGCACCCGTTGATCCGACAAAAGCGATCTTCTGTCCCGGTTTTGCAAACAATGATATTCCGTTCAGCACCGTTTTCTCCGACACATAGCCGAATACGACATCATGGAAACGCACATCTCCCTTTAACAGTACCAGTTCTCCTGATGACAGTTTCCACGCATACAATCCTGTAATTTCCGCGCATTCTGTCAGTGTGCCATCCGCATTTTTACAGACATTGCAGAGTGTCACTTTTCCCTCGTCAATCTCCTCCGTCTCGTCCATCATGTCAAAAATACGCTCTGCACCTGAGAGCGCCGACAACAGAAAATTGACCTGCTGTGTAAACTGATTTAACGGCATCGCACTCTGTCTCACATATACAAGATAAGCCGACAGGCTTCCCAAATCCATGAGCCCGCGGATCACAAACATGCCGCCGACACATGCTGAGAGCGCATAGTTAAAATAGGAAAGCGCCACGATCACCGGCACGAGCATACCTGAATGTGCCAGTGCATTTGTAGACTCCCTGCGAAACCGCTCATTCATTTCACAGAACTCTTTAAAGTTTTCCTTTTCATGGTTGAAAACTTTCTCCACCTTCTGTCCTGCCATCATCTCCTGCACAAAACCGTTGATGTTTCCGAGTTCCTGCTGCTGTCTGTGATAATATTTTTTGCTGCATTTTCCATTGTACTGCATGAACAAAAAGGTAATGACTAAAAATACCACCACGAGCATGGTCAGTTTTACGCTGAGCACCATCATCATTGTGATCGTTCCAAACAATGTCAGAAAACTCTGGATGATCATTGCAAAACTGTTGTTCATCGCCTCCTGCACCGTGTCGACATCGTTGGTAAAATGGCTCATGATCTCGCCGCGCGTGTTGTCGTCAAAATATTTCAGTGGGAGTTTCTGTGTGTGCCGGAACAGATCCATGCGGATTTCGCTCACGACTTTCTGCGAGGTGTGCACCATCAGCCGGTTATAGCCGAGCGTTGCGAGCGCACCGCACAGGTACATCACACCCATGCCGATGACTGCCAAAAGAAGTCCCTTCATATTTCCCGGCACAATGAAATTGTTGACGAGCGGTTTGATCAGATATGTGCCGCAGATTCCTGCCCCCGCACTGATAAATACAAGAATTGCCACAAGGAAAAATGCCCACTTGTAATGACCGAGATAAGTCAGGAAGTGCTTCATGGTCTTTTTCGTATCTTTTGGTCTTTTATATCCCACATACTTTGCCATTAAAGATCAGCTCCTTCCTTCTGTGATGCATAGATTTCCTGATAGATCTGATTGTCACGGAGCAGACTCTCATGTGTGCCGATTGCCTCCACATGCCCCCTGTCCATGATAATGATCTGGTCAGCATGGCGGACAGACGATATCCTCTGCGCAATGATGATCTTTGTCATATCCGGCAGTTTTTCTGCAAGCCCGCTTCGTATCTTCGCCTCCGTCGCGGTGTCCACCGCGCTTGTGGAGTCATCTAAGATCAGTACTTTCGGCTTTTTCAAAATGGCTCTGGCAATGCAGATCCTCTGTTTCTGCCCGCCGGACACATTGACTCCCTCCTGCCCCATCTCGGTATCATAACCATCCGCAAGCCGGTCCACAAACTCATCCACACAGGCAATCTGACATGCTTCTTTAATCTCATCCAATGTGGCATTTTCATTTCCCCAGCGGAGGTTATCAATCAGTGAACCGGAAAACAGCGTATTTTTCTGCAGTACCATCGCAACTGCGTCGCGAAGATGTCTGACCGGATACTCTTTTACATTGATTCCGTCGATCTTTACCTCGCCCTTTGTCACATCGTAAAGCCTTGGGATAAGCTGCACCAGTGTAGTCTTTGACGAACCGGTCTGACCGATGATGCCGACCGTCTGCCCCGGTTTGATATGGAAAGAAACATCGGAGAGCACATATTCCTTTGCAGTGTCCTTGTATTTGAACCACACATGGTCAAATTCGATCTCACCTTTTGCCACGGCAATGTCTTTTGCATTTTCATCTGTGATATCGATTTTTTCATCAATGACTTCCATGATCCGCTCTGCGGATGCCAGCGACCTTGTCATGAGCAGGAACACATTTGACATCATCATCAGGGAATTAAGAATTAACAGCACATAACTCAAAAAACTGGTGAGTTGTCCGATCATCATCTGCCCCTCATTGATCAGCCTTCCCCCGATCAAAAGGATTCCAAGGATCGTCCCGTACATCACAAACTGCATGGCGGGCACATTTAGCACTGCTGTTCCAAATGCTTTTTCAGATTCTGATTTTAAATTTTCATTGACGACACCGAACTTTTCCACTTCGTAATCGCCTCTGACATAGGATTTCACAACACGGATCGCCGTAAGATTTTCCTGAATACACCGGTTCACCTGATCGATCGCACTCTGCATGCGCCCGTAAAGCGGCCCGACATTTATAATAATAAGAATTAAAAGCACTGCTAACGTCGGCAGTGCCACAAGAAAAACCAGCGCCAGCGTCGAATTGATCCGGAATGCAAACGATGTCGCAAAAATAAGCATGACCGGACTCCGCCCAAACGGACGCATACCGGTGGACACCGCATTCTGGATGTTCGTCACATCACTCGTCAGACGCGTGACAAGCGACGACACACTGAAATGGTCTATATTGGAAAATGAATAAGACTGGAGTTTCTCGTACTCCGCCTTTCTTATATTTGCACCGAGTCCCTGTCCTGCAAGCGCGGAAAATTTTGCACTTCCGACACCAAGGATCAATGCCAGCACTGCACAGAGTGCCATCTGCAGACCTTTTTTTATGATATAAGTCCCGTCCGCATTTGTGACTCCATAGTCGATCAGGTCCGCCATGAGAAGCGGCACCGTGATCTCTAAGACCACCTCCACGCCAATGCATAACAAACCTGACCATGCATATTTCTTATATTCTCTCATATAAGAAAAAACTCGTTTCAGCATTACTTGCACCTCCAATAGTTGCATATGCAAGTATTGTATTGCGGGGTGGGGTGGATGTCAAGAGTAAAACCATGCTACTTCTCTTTTTCATTTTTCTCTACAACTCTTATAAAATTATCACAAACTTCCTGATAATCTTTATATCCCATAAGAAGCATCTTGTCATACATCTCAGAAAGTGCATCGAGAAACTTTTTTTCATCCCTTTTTCTTATTTTGCAAAATATCACATGATACGGCGAATTTTCTTTTACATATTCATCTCCAAAATCCACAGTTACCTTGTATTTTATAAATAACTGATCTGCCAGATAATCTTCACTGTCAAGAAATACATATTGAAATTTAAAAAATGATGGGCTCTGTAATTTATAATAATTTTTCAAAATGTATCCCTCCATTTCTGTCTTCTTTATATCTTGTACATGCCCTCCAAAAGATCCGTTACGACCTACTTATCTTTTTCTGTTGCATCCTCTGATTTCTGTCCCAGAAACAGGGGATCACGCATGATTTTCTTTACCATGTAAGTTTATCTTCCTTTCATCATCTGATGCTTGAAACCGAACCTCCGCATCGCAGTTTCCTGCAGGTTTTCTGCTGGGCGCATTTAAAATTTATCGTATCCGGATTTAAATCACTATGAACTTTAACGAATAACAAATAACGAATAACAGAAAAAACTTTATCACTGAACCTGAACTATTTTGCACTATTTACCTGTGACCGCACCCTGCACGGAAAATTTTTTAAAGATCTACCTCAAACTGCACCGTCTGGTTATATTGATCCAATGCCATCTGCAATTCCATGACATTCTGAGATACCCGCTCATATTCCTGCTTGACCAGATCAAGATCATAGTTGACATACCGATACTCGGGAACTGCATTTCTGGACATATACGATGTTGTCTCCCTCGTCTTTGGAAGCTGTTTGCGCATCCGGTCAAGGACAGCCTTTCTTTTATTCAACTGCGCCATCTTTATTAAGATCGTGTCCACGCTCATCTCGGTATCCTTTACCTGCACTTTTGCGGTTGCATTTGTGACATTCAGTGCATGTTTGATCACTGCGATCTTTTCATCAATTTCTGCAATCGTTGCTGCAACCTCAGCATAATCATATTCGGGGATCACAGGCTCCTCATTGATCGCAGCCACATAGGTACTTGACGCTTCTTCCTTATTTACCCAGTATTCCTTGTCTTCTTCCAGGCTTTTAAGCCATTTATTTGCATATGCCGATGTTATTTTTTTCATTTACCTTTTTCCTCTCCCAACTATCCTTCATGATGATATCAATATAAGACATACAGAAAAGTTTGTCATTCTACCGCTAGTTTAATTTCCGAAATAAAATATACCATAAACGAACGATATCCCCGTCAATGACGAGGATATCTTCAATACTGGTATGCAATAATCTACTTAAAATTATAAAATTGTCCAAACTCGGCAGCGATTTTCCTGAGATCCATTTGTAGACTGCCTGCGGATTTTCAAATCCCATCACGGTCTGGACATCTTTCACCGTGTAACCGTGTTCTGATAGAAGCCTCTTGATCTGTCTGCCGGTCTCTTTCTGCTGGATTGATAAATACATTGGTTCCATCTCATACCTCCTTATTCATCACTGTCCCGAAACACAAATTTATTTTATCTTAACATTTTTTTGTTGGGAAATCCAGATAAATCGCCTGACTAATGAATTCTGTTCTTCTAATCAGAAAATAATCTACTTTCCTGTCCTTATAGCATCTTTTTGCCAATAATTTTACCACTTTCGGCGCTATTCCCTTATTTCTCTTATTCTCGAAAAGATCTATTCCTATTTCAGGTGTATCAGAGTCCGGATTCTGCAATTCCAGACTTCCACAATAATCGCCATTTATTTCAAATACAGAAAATACTTTATCTTCTCCCTCTAAAACCTGTTCCCACATCATATCTTTGCAATGCTCATTTAAAAACAATGTATGTTCACCATTTATCTGACGATGCAATTCTACATAATTATCACGATCTTCATCCGCAATCGGGCAAATGATAAATTCATTATCTGATACATAAACCTGCCTGTTCAACATCTTTCCTCCCTTATTGTGCACCATTTCTTTCCCAAATTGCCCCAATCTGTAATAAATGCGCCAGAATCTCATTTTTATACACTGCTGTTATTTTCCTGTTGTCTGGTATACTCCTGTCCACACTTCCAGATAGCTTTCTCTTTAAAATAAATACTGGTATCCTCGTCCGATATTTCAAAGAACACCCGTAACATATCCATATTTAATGTCTTTCCAAATCTTCTCGGTCTGGTAAACAGGGAAACCAGCGGTTTTCTGTCTAAAAATTCTTTGATCAGCAGCGTTTTATCCACATAATAATACTCTGCCTGTGCTCTGACATAATCAGAAACTCCTACCGGAAGCGGTCTTTTCTCTTTCGCGGCATCTTTTCAGGTTTTCATATTTATTTCCTCTCCTGATGGCAATATATTACTTCTTTTACGGCTGATTATAATAGAAATGCGGAAATATATCAAATTATTTTGATATATTTCCGCATACACAATTTTAATTAAGCTGGTACTCATCCACCACTTTTCTCGCCACATCCGGATAGTTCGTAATAATTGCATCGAGTCCCATCTCACAGCAGCGCCGCATGTCTTTCTCATTATTGATCGTCCATACATGCACTAATATATTTCTCCGCCTGCAGTCCTCCAGATAATTTGGATAAAAAATTTTCGTCCACCCCGGATGCAGAGCATCTGCCCGCACAACATCCGCCACATAATCGACCGCATTTATAATTCCATCCGCATACAGTGCACCTGTTTTTAATTCCGGGCATTTTTCCTTCATACTGCGGATCGTATAATGATTGAATGAGGAAACTATGATACGATCCATCATGTCATATTTTTTTGTCAGTTCTAAAACCTTGTCTTCCATTCCCGGATAAAACGTGTTTCCAGTCTTCATTTCCACATTAATGGTGAGATCTGTCGGCTTTATCAGCTGATAAACTTCCTCTAATGTTGGTATCTCTTCCTCTTTGTATTCTGGATGTAATTTATTAAAATTAAACTTTTTTAATTCATTACAGGTAAAGTCCTGTACACGTCCGGTTCCATCACTGACTCTGTCAAGTACTTCATCGTGTATCACAACCACTTCACCATCTTTCGTCAGATGCACATCCAGTTCGATCCCATCTGCTTTCATCTCAATGGCTTTTCGAAATGCATCCATTGTATTCTCCGGTGCATATCCACTTGCTCCACGGTGCGCCCACACTTTTATTTTTTTTGAATCCATAAATTTTTATCCCCCTTCTGCTTTCCAGTTTTGATACATTCTAATCCTGAATTTGCAATACTTCCAGATGCTTACATTTCTTCTACATAGTGCACATAGTCAAAATTTCTGATCTCATCGATCAGTTCCGGTCTCATATTATAGTGATTGACTTCCAGAGTTACCACTAAAGAGGAAAATTTACCCGGCAGTTTATTTTTGGTTGTCTCAACCGTCTCTGTTTTCACATTCCGGCTTCGCATCTCCTGTAAAAACAGCCCAATGCTCTTTCCATTTTCCAGTTCAAGATAAAGGTCAAATACTTTCGCATGTTTCTGTAAAAAAATGTCGATTTTATTCAGAAGGCGCAATACAACAACAATGAATACCAGCGTATAGACTGCACCTTCCACAAACCCGATTCCAATCGCCAGCCCCACACAGGCACATGCCCAAAGTCCTGCTGCTGTGGTAAGCCCCCGGACTCTTTGTTTCTCCGTTACCAATATTGTGCCTACCCCCAGGAATCCTACCCCACTGATCACCTGTGCACCGAGTCGCGCAAGATCGGCTTTCTGGTCAAAATTCATCGACATATATTCACTGGTCAGCATTACCAAAGCGGATCCAAGGCACACTAATGCATGTGTCTTGATCCCGGCTCCGCGCCGTTTTAACCCACGGTCAATTCCTATCACAGTTCCCGTTAGGATTGCCAGCGCAAGGCGTCCGCAAATCGCTACGCTGTTCCATTCTGCCATTGCGTCAATAAAAGCTCTCCACATGATTTCACCTTCCCACTATTTTATTTCCAACGAATCTTTTTGTGCATCTTAGGATAAAGAAAAAGAGCAATTTAAAATTATCTTTCAAATTGCTCTTCTCCCCATTCTCACCTGCAATTACTTTGAATATAACCGAATCCTTTTTTCTTTAATTTTTCCGTAAAATCTGTAGTAAAATGCATGCAAAAAACATTCCTTCTTAAATCCGCCGGTATACATTCCTCCAGCTCCTCTAATGGGCAATGTGACCTGTGATTCGATGTAAATTCTGTTGTATCCTGATAGATCGTTGATATTTCCCTTTTATAAAATCTGTTTAATACATCTTTGGGAATCTCATACGAATCTCCACTGTAGTAAATCTTCTCTCCTGCAAATTCAATGATATAACCAAAGCAGGAAATATCATCCGCATGTTTCACAGAAACAGCCCAAACCTTCAGTCCCTCTGCGGTAAACAGACTGCTCTCCACAGGAATATAGATATCCGGGTCGATTCCCATCAATCCAAGCAGAATCCACAAAGACTTTTCCGGATAGATGACCGTCACTTTTTTCCCAAGTACATAATAACAATAGGAAATGATAGACGGAAGACTTCCCACGTGATCTGCATGCATATGTGTTACCATAATTGTGATACCGGCGTATTTCTTTAAGAGTTCTTTCTGATACAATTTCAAAAATACACTCTCCCCGCCATCGATCACATATAGCTGATCCTTGTTTGTAAAATAGGCACTTGTATTCCCGTACAACGGATTAAATGCCGAACCACATCCCAAAAAATTTAAATCCATACGCATCACTTCCGATAATTATTTTCTTTCAGGTAATCCACACAATGCTTTGTCCAGTCTGTCTGGATAATGTCAAATCCTTTATCTGCAAGCCATCCCCATCCTTTCGCAGGATCATCGGTCAGCGAAACGTCATCGCTATGCCCTGCTGCCAGTGGAACCCGGCTGGAATATAAAATCGCATTGCCCCAGAGAATCCGCCCCTTTTTCTTCTGCATTTCCAGATAAGATTCCTGGATCACCGGAGATGTTTCTTTTTCAAACACAATCTCTGCCCCTATATAATTGATGTTCATTTTTTCAATTTTATCAGAGGCAAGATCCTCTTCCATGAAAATTGGCATATAATCGATCGTTGGTGCATAAGCTTCAATTAATTTCAAAGATTGGTCAGAAGGATCACTCTTCATTAAAATCTGATCTTCCATTCCATGTTTCTTTACTGCTTTCATAACCGGTTCAATAATATTGATGCTTCTGTCAAGATTCAGTTTACATTTTCCTTTCAAATGCTCTAACACATCATCAAATGAATTTACCGGCAGAAATGTCTGCTGCAGATCGCCGTTACAGAGTCTCATCTGTCTGATCTCCCCGGCTGTATACCGTTCGATCCTGATATGTCTGTCAAGATGGCTCGGTTCCATTCCTGTGTGGAATACAAACAATTCGCCATCGATACTTTGAAACAGATCCATCTCTAAAATGTCTGCGCCCTCCTTGAGTGCAATATCAAAAGCCGCAATCGAGTTTGGCGGAATATTTCCCCCACTGGTTCCTCTGTGGGCGGCAACCAGAACACCTGTTTTTTTTCTTAATTCAATGATCGATTCCATTTAATTTTTACCCCCGTTTTTCTTTTTTGTAAAAAAAGATTTTATCTTTCCAAGTCCGTCATATCTGCCAAGCCAAAGTGCAATCGTAGAAATGATCATAAGCACTACCGTATAAACAAATGCCATTGCCTGTGCATCTATGGTCGCTGTCTCATCCGTTGCCAGCTTGATCACGATTCCAAGCGGCTGATAGGATGGATGATATAAAAATACGGATAAGTCATATTCTGATAAAAGTCCGTTAAAGTTCAATACAATGACAGATAATACGATTGGCATAATAATCGGAAGAATGACTTTCCTCATAGTATAGAGCGGTTTTGCGCCCATAACCTGTGCTGCCTCTTCCATATTTCCATCAAGTCCGACAAATCCGGCGCGGATCATTCGGTATGAAAACGGAATTTTAATAATAATGTATGCAAACAGCAGGATGATCGGCGTAGCAACCAATACCTTATCTGCCAGGAGCATTCTTGGCTCATCGTAGGTCAGCATCAAACCAAGTGCGATCATGGTTGATGGCAGCAGCCATGGGATCAGAATAAACGGTTCAAACAACTTGTCATATTTATGTTTTGCTTTTGTCACAATACGGGCAACCACAATACAGATCACAGCTACAACCAGTGCCGCCAGCAGAGAATACACAATACTTACCAGATACGGCTTATATGCAGTGGCTGAACGGAACAGTTTTTTGTAATTCTCCAGTGTAAAAGAATCTTTTCTGATCACACCTGTCTTGATCGTCAATCCATCTGTAAATGAAAATACAAGTACGTTGATGATCGGCAGCATGTAAATGATAAACATCACATAAGCTACAATATGTGCGATCACATTCATGACCGGATTTTCAATCTTTTGTTTTTCCATTTTGGCTTTTGTCTTTGAAACCGATATAAAATTGCCTTTTTTTTCAATTTTCTGCATGATTGCAAGAAGAATCGTCGTTGCAATTCCAAGGATGATTGCCAGCAGCGCTGCGATATCTCTCGATCCCGTCATATTGGCAAACGTCTTGATCATCGGGTTGATTGTCTGGAAATCCGGGCCACCAACGATCAAAGGTCCTGACATTGTGCTTAATGCTGCGATAAAAGTAAGCACTGTAATCGCAAAAATGGTAGGTTTCATTGTCGGCAGCACAATTTTAAATAAAATCGTACTCTGGGATGCCCCCATATTCTTCGCCGCCTCTATCGTATGATAATCCAGCCCTCGTATCGCATTTGTCAAAAACATCATATGATTTGATGTTCCCGAGAATGTCATAATAAAAAGTACAGCACCAAATCCGACAAACCAGTTCGGATCCAGACCTGGAAAAATATTGGTCAGCACTTTTGTCACGATTCCTGTTGAACCGTAAACGAACTTATATCCTGTAACCAAAACAACGCCGCTGTAGATCAGTGTTGACATAAATCCAAGACTTAATATTTTTGCCCCTTTGATGTCAAAGTATTCTGTAAACAGTACAACTAAAATACCGGATATATTTACGGTAATAATAGAAGCGATCGCCAGAACAAAGCTGTTCTTTAAACTCTTCATGGCCCTTGCTGATTTCATGATCTTGTCAATTGCTTCCAATGTGAAATGTCCGTCTTTTACAAATACCCTGGCAAGCAGATTTAAGTTTGGGAATACCAGAAATGTAATGATAAACCAGATTAATGCAATTTTAATAACAATGCCGGGAATATTGATTGTTCCATCCTGAATTTTTTGCTTGAGTTTATTCATAAAATATCCCTCCTAAAACTGCATGATATCCTGTGGGTTGATATAGAGGTCTATCTGTTCGTTTTCCTGATACAGCCTGCGTCCATCATTTTTTTCAAGATATTTAAGCTCCTGTCCATGACATTCCAGCACATACTTTGTCAGCACACCACTAAATTCAGCTTCTTCCACTTTGCCTGTGAGTTTCACATAACCGGCTTTTTCTTCACTGATACATCTCTCAATTCTTACAAATCCAGTCTTGTTTGTATCTAAATTTGCACCCGACTGCGTATTGACCTCAGATAAAAGTTCACCCTTTAAGCGGTTGATATCACCGATAAAATCGCAGACAAACTCACTTTTTGATTCATTATAGATCTCATACGGCGTTCCAACCTGTTCTACATATCCATTGTTAAATACGGCGATCCGGTCGGAAAGCGTCAGCGCTTCTTCCTGGTCATGCGTAACATACAATGTTGTGATACCCAGCTCTTTCTGGAGACGTTTTAATTCCATTCTCATATCAATGCGGAGTTTTGCATCCAGATTGGATAGCGGCTCATCCAGGCAAAGAATCTTAGGCTCCAGAACGATTGCTCTTGCAAGCGCTACTCTCTGCTGCTGACCACCTGACAGATCCGACACATTTTTCTTTAACTGTGATTCCGTAATCTTGATCTTAGCTGCAACTTCATGTACTTTCTGATCGATCTCTGTCTTCGATGCTTTTTTTACTTTCATTCCAAACGCAATGTTGTCATAGACTGACATTGTCGGGAAAAGCGCATAGCTTTGGAACACCATGCCAATGTTTCTTTTTTCAACCGGAAGATTTGTAACGTCCTTGTCTCCTACATATACTTTTCCTTTTGACGGTGAGAGAAAGCCAACCAGCGCCCGCAGTGAGGTGGTCTTTCCACAACCGCTTGGTCCTAAGAAGGTGAAGAACTCACCTTCTTTAATATCCAGATTCAAGTTTTCAATCGCTACAAAATCCCCATACTTTATTTCAATATTTTCAAACTTTACCATGGTGTTCTCCTAACTTTGTTTAATGTCAGCTTCCTGTATTTTTAGTTTCTTCTATATTTACTGTACATACTCAAGCTCTGCTTTCTCTACCCATGCATCCACATTTTCTGCAATGAAACTCCAGTCAAGATCCTGCGGTTTCAAAGTCTCCATTAACTCTTTAATATCATCGGAAACCTGGGCTAATGCTTCTTTCTGACATGGAATCGTTCCATAATTATTAGACCAGTCAAGCTGAACATCAGAACTTCCAAGCCAGTTTAAAAATGCTACACAGGTATCATATTTCTTAGTGCCTGCTGAAATTGCAAGAGATTCTACCACATATGGCTCTCCAATGTCCGGTGTCATGATCTGGAATTTGTAATCACGGTCTTTCTGCTCTGTCAAAACGCCGGATGCCCAGTGCTCATCCATCGGATAGGTACCATCGATCACACTTCCGACTGCGTCTTCACCATCTGCAATGTTATGTGCATTACCTAAGAATTTTGCTGCGATCTCCCATCCCTCATCAGAAATGCCAAGATCTCCGTCCGGATCCTGATAACGGCTGATGATACTTGCAAATACCGTCTTTGCTGTTCCACCGCCTAAATTATGTAACTGATACAGTCCTTTGTATTCATCTTTCGTCAGATCTGTCCAGTCAGAAGGCATATTGTCATAGTCCGCATTTCCCATTAATACCAATGGCGTTGTTGTAACCGGGTAATAATATCCGTCCGGATCGATGAGGTCTGCATCTACTCCGTCCACCCAGTCCGGTTCCCATTTCTGAAGCAAACCGTTTGCTTTTAATTTTTCGTACTCAATATTGTTCAATCCAAATGTAACGTCACAAAGAGGATTATTTTTCTCTGCGATCATACGCTCGGTTACCTCGGATGCTCCTAATGCTACCACCTCAATATCGAATCCGGCTTCTTTCGCTTTCTCGATCAGATATGCATCACGACCTTCGGTTCCGCTGTTCGTGTATACAACAAGTTTTTCATTGGAAGATGAAGTATCCTCTTTCTGGGTATCTGCCGCATCGGTCTTGTCCTCCACAGCTGCGCCCATCTGATCTGCTGCCGTGCTGCCATTGTCTGCGCTGGTATTTCCACCGCCACAGCCTGCTAATGCTGCAACCCCCATTGCTGATACAAGTAATACTGATAAAAATCTTTTTTTCATTGTAAATTCCTCCCTCTCTTTTGTTTTTGTAATGTTATTATACTTCATATTTTGAAACGTGTCAATATTATTTTGTCCAATTTAACAATTTATTTTGTATTTTTTGATATTTTATTGTACTTTTTACATGTTTGTTTTTGCATGCTTTTTATTCGTCATTATACATTTTATCCATTATCCCCCTGTATTTTATTAGTTTTTTGTATTTTTCTCATATATCCGCCGGCATTTTATATCATAGTTTGTTTTTTGCAATACTTCTATCAAGTTTGTGTAAAATCCATGTAATTTTTATAACGTTATAATTTTCCTATGACTATTGACACATAAAATAATAGAATGCATACTCCGCGGATATTCTATTATCACAAACAAAAAAGGTGGAACATATCCAACATATGATTCCACCTTTCGATTCCATTTTCGCTTTACAGCTCCCGTATTTTATTTGTTAATTTCTTCATCAATCAGTTTCTGTGCACGGTTTAGAGATTCCTCTACCGGCAAGAATCCCATCAGTACATTCTCCACAGCCATTCCCACAATATTCAAAAACTTGATTTCATCAAATGCTTTGTCTGAATCCGCAGGAATTCTCCTCGTATGTGATTTGCTGAAACAGTCTTTTGATAATTCCAGCCAGGGAAACACATCTATGATATCGTATTTATTATATGTTTTCGCACATGGAGAAACGCTCCCAAGTGCTGCCATGCCAGACGCCGCCGGCTCTGTTGTGATCCATTTGATAAATGCAAATGCATCTTCTTTTCTGCGGCTGTTTTTGGAAATTCCAACTGTTCCTCCTCCATAAATCGGATTTTTTCCAGGAACCATTGCCACTCCTATATTTCCAACAACTTTTGAGCCTGCTCCTAAGATTTCCGATGCATAATTACTGAAATTGATCATCATTACAAGTTTGCCATCCGCAAAGTCTTTTGCAGATGTTTTCCACCAGTGGACCACCTTTTTATCTGTATATTGCTTGGCAGTCAGAAGTTCTTCTAATGCCTTTACGCCCGCTGTATCATTGATCACGACCATTCCATCTTTTCCATACAGATGATTTTTATGGCTGAACAGCCTTGTAAGAAATTCCGTCGCTGTGACACCCAGGTTTCCAAGTGTCAGATTTGAAAAATAATGTTCCTCCAGCCTGTCACTTGTTGCAAAAAACTCCGCAATTTTATTGTATTCTTCAAATGTCTTCGGAATTTTTAATTCCGCTTTATATTTCTCACTGTACAGTCTCTTAATAACTGTATTTTCAAACAGATCCTTTCTATAAAAAAGAAGCTGTGTACTCGGTGTGATCGGAAGCGCATACGCCTTGCCATGCACACGGGAATACTTATCTATCAATGCCGGTATGTACTCTTTATACACTTCATCAATATCCGGCGTCATATCGTCAAGCGGTACTAATATCCGTTCTGAAAGCAATGGCAGCCAGGTTACATCCATTCGGAATATATCGTAATAGTCCGAATTTTCAGCTTTCATAAACTGCTCATAAATATCATCATAAGAAAATACATCAAACTGTATCTGTGTTCCGGTCTCCTCTGTATACAGTTTTGCCAGCCCCTGCAGGATCATTGTCTCCGGGCTGTCAAGGGTCAGTATCCGTAAATGATCCGCCGGTGTTTTGTTTAAAGTGATCTGATTCCACTCACGAAATCCATCATTCTCACAGATCAGTTCCTTCTCTGCCCCATTTTCCTTTGAATCTCCGATAATTTTTTCCGCAGCCATTTTCCCGACCAGACCATAGTTTAACTCATATTTGCGGTAATCCTTTTCCGGGAGAGAAGTGATCGGCGACAATGTAAAAATCGGTGTCTGATTGCCTGCTGAAAAGTTTGTAACAACATTTCTTATCTTTTCTGCAAAACGGATATTCGTCGTTATGATTGCATCGTATTCATTTTCCTGCACAAGAGTATTGATGATTGCATGGGATACACGCCTGCTGTCTGTCGTGATATGGAAAAATTTTATTTTCTCCTGCGCAAGCATCTTGTAGAGACCTCTGCAGAACTCATTTTCATTGGAAAATTTTAAAGAATCTGTTACCACAAGAACATTATGATATCTGGCTGATATGACAGTTTCTGCAATCTGCCCTCCCGCTGATTCATAATCAAATCCAATATAGTCCAGATCATCGGTCGCTTTCCGCTCCACAAAGCACAACTTTTCAAATCCTGCATATGCCTCTTTGACTTCCTTTTCTCCCAGACAGGTGATCGACGCCACCCCCATCGCCATTACAGACTTTGCCCATTGGATCATACTGTATTCTGTTTGTCTGTTATCGTTTGTGATCAGAAGTTCCGCTGTGTATCCTCTCTTTTCGGCATAACTTTTCAGGCAGTAATAAAAATCCCTGTAATGTCTGCGTTCCATTGAAGGCACGATCACACAGATAATATTGCCGCTTCCCTTCCTGAGCATCTTAGCCCGCTCATTGATCGTATATCCAAGCTTTTTAGCAGCTTCTTCCACCGCCTTTATCTTCTCACTGCTGACATTTCCTTTTCCGTTCAATACATTGGATGCCGTTCCCTGTGATACGCCGGCCATCCTCGCAACATCTATAATGGTAGCCATGTATTTCTCCTTTTTATGCGCCGCTTTTCCTTATAACGTTATTATAAGTATTATACTATAGATGTTGTGGGTTTTTCTACAAAAAAATTACCTGTCTGATTCACTCTTATATCACGATCCCATTACAGTGATCGACCTCAATTTCTTCATACCTTGTACATGACCTAACGCCATCCAATGACAGACAGCCTTCCTCTGTCTCAAAAGCACCAGATTTTCTGGTTATGACCGAATTAATCATTGCAAACTGAAACGGACCGGCAGCCACCACAATGATGTTTTTCTTTACGCCGATCATCTTTGCCGCCGTTACGACCTGTTTATCTTTTTCTGTTGCATCCACTGATTTTTTCCCAGAAGCAGGGGATTGCGCATGATTTTCTTGGCACTCTCTGAATTCTGCTCCACCTGTTCTGAAACTCCCGCAACTGTCGCTGTCAGTTCCTC
>DXQT01000043.1 GCA_019411365.1 Roseburia sp. | reverse complement strand
TGATTTCCTTTGTGAGCCATGGAGATAAGACTCTTTAGAGGCTTATCGGAATGCCCGGCGAACAGGAACATCATATTTCGTCTGTACCGTTTTTCTTTTCATAAACCTATAAAATCACGACTTGTGAGAGGGCGCTGATATCTGCCCTTCGCAACCTGTAAAAACACTACAGAATCTGCGCTTTCTTTCACGCAAAATAAACCTGCTTTCTCTCATCCTATTTTATTTTGTAGACTCCTTAAGGACAACTTCGTATGGAAGCAATGTTCTTGTCTCCACTTCCGCACCCTCGATCACATCCAATACCGTTTTACATGCAACCATGCCAAGCTCTTTCGCATCAAAAGAAAGTGATGTAATGGACGGCACATTATTTTCCAGTACGGAGCTGTTATAAAAAGATGCCACACGGATATCTTTTGGAACCTTGACATTCTTTTCACGCAGCTTTTTCAATACCCGGCTGCACACTGCATCATCCATACACAAAATACATTCTGCCTTTCGCTCGAGTACCTCTTCCACGATCTTGTCAATCACCACATGATTATCAAGATTTAAAAAAAGCATTGTCGGATCAATGACCTCACCCATTTTTTCATAAGCTTCCCGGAATCCCCGCAGACGGCTCTGTGTGACCACATGGTTCTCATCTCCGCCGATCAGTGCAATACGCTTCATTCCCTTCATTAAAATAATGGATGTAAGTTCTTTACACGCACTTTTGTGATTGTGGTCGATCTGGATCACACCTGTATAATTGGAGGAACCGATCGTCACAAATGGTACTTTTTTTTCCTGAAGATACTCAATCTGCCGGTCCTCCACAAACGTCCTCATCAGGATCACACCATCTACTTTACGGTTTGAGATAATACGCTCCAGCGAGGAGATATCGTTATTTTTACAGATGGAAAGCAGGATGTCATACTCCATAATTCCGGCGATCTCCTGAATCCCGAATAAGCATTCCTGAAAGAACGTGAGATCCACAACATCATATTCTCCCGGCATGACCACACAAAGATTATATGTTTTTGACTGCGCCAGCCCTTTGGCGATAACGTTTGGCTTATAGTCATGCTCCTCAATATATTTTAATACACGGTCTCTCGTCTCCTGCCCGATCCGTCCCTTCCCTGAAATGGCTCTTGAGACAGTGGTTTTTGAAACACCAAGTGCTTCTGCCACATCTGCGATCGTTATATTTTTCTTCTCTTCATTCCCCATAAAACCCCTTCTTTCCTCAAAGCAGTTACTTCCCCTGAATTGTGTTGTGGCATCCTGCATCGCTCGCGCTCCTGCCACAATGTTACTTTGTCCTGCCCTGATGTTGCTGCGCATCCTTTGCGCAACAATATTATTATCATCCTATTCCCGAAAAAAAGCAATGACATTTTTACATATTTTCCAAACAATCTTTTGTTTCTGCTCACTTATGCCCTGTTCCGGTAACAATTCTGTTTTTTCGTATCAACATCTGATTTACATTTGTTTTTCCTGATGCTATAATATATTTGCGCAATCGGTTGCGTTATCAAATGATGATATATAAGATCACACTGATTGTCAATATGAAAATATTTTTTGGGGGACAATATGAAAACAGACCATTTACTTTTCGGGGCAGCTTATTACTCGGAATACCTTCCATATGACCGCGTGGAAAAAGACATGGAAATGATGGAAAAAGCAGGCATGAACACGATCCGTATCGCAGAATCGACATGGAGTACTATGGAGCCTGAAGACGGCGTTTTTGATTTCACACATCTCGACAAAATGCTTGAGGCGGCTGCACGCCACCATATCTCTGTCATTGTCGGGACGCCGACCTACGCCATCCCGGCATGGCTGGCAAAAAAATACCCGGATATTCTGGCTTTGACCAATAACGGTCAGAACATTTATGGTGCAAGACAGAATATGGATATCACACACGCAGGCTATCTGTTCCACTGCGAGCGGGTTATCCGCGCAATGATGGAACATATCAAAGATGTTCCGCATATCATCGGGTTTCAGCTGGACAATGAGACCAAAAGCTACGGCACTGCCGGTCCGCGTGTCCAGGCAATGTTTGTCGATTATTTAAAGGAAAAATACCCGGATATCAATGAATTCAATCGCGAGTTCGGGCTGGACTACTGGAGCAACCGCGTCAACACATGGGAAGATTTCCCGGATATCCGTGGCACGATCAATGAAAGCCTTGCCGCTGAATTTGCCAAATTCCAGCGTCTGCTTGTGACCAGATTTTTAGCATGGCAGGCTGCGATCGTTTCCGGATACAAGCGCCCGGATCAGTTCATCACGCAGAACTTTGACTTCGACTGGACAGACCATTCCATCGGCTATCAGCCGGAGGTCAACCAGTACGAAGCTGCCAGATGCATGACCGTTGCCGGATGTGACATTTATCATCCTTCCCAGTCACTTCTTACCGGAGAGGAGATCACCTTCTGCGGCAACATCTCGCGCAGCTTAAAGAAAGACAATTATCTTGTTTTAGAGACACAGGCTCAGGGAAATATTGCATGGCTTCCATATCCGGGGCAGCTCAGGCTTCAGGCCTACAGCCACATTGCAAACGGCTCCAACAGTGTCATGTACTGGCACTGGCACTCGATCCACAATGCGGTTGAGAGCTATTGGAAAGGTGTGTTGTCACACGATTTTTCCGAAAATGAGACTTACCGGGAGGCTGCATCCATCGGTGCAGACTGGAAGCGGATCGGCACCCACCTTAAAAACCTGCAAAAGAAAAACCGTGCTGCCATCCTGCTTGACAATGACTCCCTGACCGGACTGCGTCTTTTCCCATTGAAAGACCTCGGCAATTACAGCTATAACACTGTTGCCCGCTGGCTTGGTGATGCTCTGTACCATTTAAATATCGAGTACGACATGATCTCCTCTGCGGAACGTGATTTTTCTTCCTACGGGTGCCTGATCGTGCCTGCACTTTACAGTGCTTCCGAAGATCTGCTCACCTCAATTTCTGATTATGTAAAAAACGGCGGACATCTGATCACGACGTTCCGTTCCGGTTTTTCAGATGAACAGTTAAAAATTTATGCGGATACACAGCCTCACATTTTACAGGAATGTCTTGGTATCCACTATGACCAATATACCTACCCGGTGGATGTTTCGGTAACACTGCCTGATTTTATGACTCATCCATCCGGCTCCGGTCATGAAAATGCGGCTTCCGATGCCGGCTCGTCATGTTCCGATGAATCCTGCACAAACAGCAGCAAATGTCTGCACTGGATGGATCTTGTGACCTGCGATACCGCCACACCGCTCTTTTTCTACGATCACCCGGTCTGGAAAAAATATGCAGCTGCCACAGTCAACCAGTTTGGAAAAGGTTCGGCACTGTATCTCTCCAGCATGTTTGACGGTGCTCTTCTGGAAAAAGTTCTGGTTCATTACTTTGCCTCGCTTCCGGAAACACTTTTAGCACATCCGGAATGCCACTTTCCATTGATCATCCGGGAAGGTGTCAATGATTTTGGAAAACGGGTAAGATTTTACTTCAATTATTCCAGTGAAAAACAGACCGCCATCTGCAAAGGGATCTCTGGCACGGAATTATTGTCCGGCAGAAAAATAATGGAACAGGAAACGCTTCCGCTGGAACCATGGGGCGTGGTGATCGTGGAAGAAAATTAATTTTTCCTTCACATACACAAAATATGCCGCACGAGAAGGTATTTTTTCGTGCGGCATATTTTTTTAGTGCCATCTTATGAATTTCATTTAGAAGTGTTTATTTTTCCTGTATGCGGTTCCCATCAGCGCACAGCCAAACAGTAATAATATCACTGCTGCTGCGATCGGTGTGTTATCCGAAGTCTTCGGACTTGCGATCACACTGCCTGTTGTCTGGCTCATATCTGTGTCATTTAAGACGATGACATAATCGGATGCATGTGAGAACTTAAAGTCTACAGTACCATCTTCTTTTACCTGTGCTGCCTGATAATACTCAAACTTACCGGTTGTCTCATTATAGTAATAAAGATTTGCTATTTTTCCACTGTGGTCCGTGCCAACGGAAAGTCTCAATATTCCCTCAAAACCAAATACTCCGTCATAATTTAAGGAAAGCTGGATGGTTTCATTTCCGTCTGCCAGCGCTGTCACTTTCTGTTTTGGAATATCACTTGTTCCCACAACCAGACCAAGATCGATCGGTGCTGTCACATTACCGGTGATATCTTTTCCATTGATGATCCAGCTGGCCTGATCACTTACCTTGAAGGTTACGTTCATATCTTTTCCTTTGATACTCTCGAACACATTTGCTGGAATCTTTGTTGTCTTTAACAGGTTTACACGGATTTTACTTCCGGTTTTTGCCTTATTCACTGCCTCGATCACATTTGCAAAACTCTCCTCCTGCACGGTTACTTCTGCTACAGCCTGTTCTTCCTGTTTTGGAGTTGTCTGGACTGCAGAATTGACCTGACTGGAATTGTTTCCTGATGTCTGCTGATTTCCGTTATGATCCTCTGTTGTTTTTCCATCTGGCTTTTTATCATCTGTTGTATTATCCGGAGCCGGTTCTGTTTTTGTCTCCGCAGTCAAAACAATTGTTCCACCATCTTTTGCTGCCGGAATGGTAACAGAAACGTTCTGGTCAGCAGAAACAGTGTAAGTTTTTCCATCATAAAGGTTTTTAAGAACTGTTCCGGCACTCTCTGCTACCGGGATCACTACTTCTTTCTCTGCCTCTTTCACATTCATTCCTACATATAAAGTGCTATTTCCATAACTTCTGCTGATCACTTCATAGCCATCTGCGTCGGAAACTGCAACTGTGCTTCTGTTTCCTCTTGCAAATACATCGGTATACGCATTGCGGATTGCAAGCATTGTCTTGTAATGGTTGTAAATACTGTTGCTGTCTGCTTTCTGTTTTTCCAGCTCCGTCCAGTCAAAGTCGCGGCGGTTTGTCTGGTATGGCCAGTTGTTGGCTCCACCCTGTCCAATCTCCTCTCCATAATAGAGTACCGGCTGGCCTTTTGCGGTAATCTGGAGTGTTGCTGCCACTTTCATCAGGTTATAAGCTTCTTCTTCGCTGATTTTGCTCTCGTTTACAAGTTTATACTGCAGAGTGTCCTCATCATGGCTGCTCAAAAAGCTTCCCATGACAGAGGTGTTGTTGATCGCATTGTTTCTCTTCTGCAGTGAATTTTCCACGCTGGAAATATTTCCTGTCACAAAGTTCTGTGCAAAATCGTTGAAATCAAAATCAAGAAGTGCATCCATCGTTCCGGTTCCTAATTCTCCTGCATTGTTGGCATATCCTGCACCGGAATACTCTCCTATCATTTTAAAATCAGGATTTACTTTGGTCAGGGAATTTTTAAATGCTGCCCATGTCGTTGTCTCTACATGTTTTACAGTATCCACACGATAATAGTCAATATTGTATTTTGACATCCACTCGGTCTGCCATGCAACAAGCTGGTCTGTCACTGCTTTGTTTTCCGTCACAAAATCAGGCAGATCTGACAATGAATCATATTTATCATCACCACTGATCGTGTTGCTGGAGTCACGGATCATGGAAATACTGTTTCCATCTGCATCTGTTAAAATACGGTTGAAGTAATCTTCTGTACCGTATCCTGCATGGTTTAATACTACGTCCACCATGATTTTCATTCCCTTGCTGTGGGCAGCATCCAATAATGCTTTGAACTGCTGCTCTGTTCCAAGATGTTTGTTTAACTTTGTGAAATCACTTGCCCAGTAACCATGATAGCCATAGGTAGCGGTATCTGTCTCATTATCATGCTGATCCTCTGTGATATTTTCTACGATCGGAGTGATCCAGATCGTGTTCACACCCAGATCTTTTAAATAATCCAGTTTCTGGTTTAATCCGGCAAAATCTCCACCGTGATAGCTGGAACCGCCTTTTTCACCAACGTTATAATCGCCTACTCCGTAAGCATCATTGTTGCTTGCATCTCCGTCAAAGAAACGGTCTGTCACTGCAAAATAAATCACTGCCTCATCCCAGTCGAAATCTCCGGCACTTTTTTTGCGCTCTGTGACGGTAACATTTGTCGCTGTTGTATATACATTTCCATAAATATCTTTCACTGTGACAGGAATCGTTTTTTCTCCTGCGGCTACCGTATTCAGGCAGGAGATTGTTCCTTCCATAAGTTCCGGCTCGATCGCAAACTCTTTTCCCAGTCCCAGCTCACTCAGATCGGCTGTGATCGCAGCAATTTCAGACGTTTCAAGACCTTCTCCGTCTTTTGCAGTCAATTCTACGGATAACACATTGTTGTCATTGTAATCCATTGCATACTGTGATAAAGAAGCCGTTACGCTCACATTTGCTTTTTTGAAGTGGCATACGCTGCATTCTTTTCCGCTGTAATCAGCTTTTTCACTGTTAAACGCATCTAATTCCTCGATGCCACCTACCACATAATAGTAATAGTAATCACCAGTGGAAACGCCAGTGAAATCGTATCCAAAGCGGTCATTTGCTGCATCATAAGTCATCGGGCAGGTCTGTCCGTTGACAACAACACTGACTTTGCCGTCTAAAGAAGCAAGATTGTTTTCTGCTGCCAGTGTATCGTTTCTGTAGTAAAAATGGATCGTATCATTAGCTCCATCCATCTCGTAACCTGCGTTGTATGGCAATACCTCTGTGATTCCTTCTCCCTGCGTAAACACTGCCTTGACCAATGACTGTCCTGCCGGGATCGTCACATAATGATCCCCGCCGTCTTTGTTTGCCCACTCATTGTCAGTAGTACTTTGTCTCATACAGAAAGATAACATCAGATCTGCCTGCGAATCTTTTACCGGAATTTTGGCAACCATTTTTCCATTGATGTCTGCAAATGCTACAGATACATCAGAGCCGAATCCACTGTTCCATGTAAAAATGTTCCAGCCCTCATAATCCTTTGCCGGTCTGTCGTACTCGATCATGATGCTGCGTGATTTTGGCTTAACCAGTTCCGGAAGTGTTGTGTACGCCTGATTGCTGTTGGATACAATATAGAGTGTGACGTTTTCGGCTGTTGCGCTGTTATTGTATAAAACCGTATCTCCCTGCCATTTCCACTCGTCTTTAGATCTTGGAATTATCTGGACGTCGGTATATGGGAGTGTCACATCTGCACGCAGCCACTCATTTCCATCGGAAAGTTTTTCCTTTGCAGTGAAAAGAGTTCCGGCTGTTGCACCCGCACCGGATTTCTGCCAGATCCATAAATCAGATGCATTTTCTGACATATGTGTTTCATCGAAATCGTAATAGTAAATGGTGTAATGATAAACTACCTCTACCACTGGAATAGTTATCTCTTTTTCAATTCCATTATAAGTAGCTGCAATCGTAACTTCCGTTCCCTCGTAAGATATAGGAACTGAAATTTCGTTACCATTTAAAGTAATTCCCTCTGTTTTTGCTGTATATGTAACACTCACTCCATTCTGAACATTTCCATCGTCACCATAATAAGTTCCTGTTACCGGAAGTTCCATCGTAACACCTTTTTGAATCTGCGCAGGTACTTCTACCACAAGATCTTTTATATATGCGATATTTACCTTAGTTTCCTTTGTCTTATCTGTTTTATCCAAAGATAATGTGACATCTGCCGGTGCATTAAGGTTCAAACTCAAATTGCCATCATTTTGCGCCCAATATTTATTCCATCCTTCGGTTGCCGCATCCTCTAAAATTTTATATTGATACTTTCCTGCTGGAACAGCATTCAATGTAATACTATAAACATTTTCATTTTCAATTGATTTCACAAAATTTGGCTTTGCACTTGGATCCCATGCCATTCCCGGAATATTTCCTACTAAAAGAAAAGTTGTTTCCGTCTTCGGTAAATCCGGAACTACTGTTGTTCCATCTGCATCCAGATAATATGCCCATGCTCCATCTTTCTGAATATAATAAACATCGGTCGGTTTATCTTCTGTATACTGTGATAATTTTGAATTATATCCGGGATTTATATTATTTCTGGTATTATCAAAATCCAGGAATTGAAAACCTGTAAAAGTGCCTTTGACACTCAGTGTATACTCTGTTGTATCACCTGCCTGTGTCATGAAAAAGGCTTTGGCTCCATCCCAGCCCGGTATCTCTGTACCGTCCACACTTTCCGTATTCGTATTTCCCGTCACTGTTGCTATTCCACCCCAAAACTGTATTGCCGGCGTTGTCCAACCCCAATTTGACGGCATCATAAAGTGGATCGTCAGATTCTTCTCGTTCTCCGCTGCCTGAACCGTACTGTTTCCGCCGCCAAGCGCCGGAACCATTGTTACTACCATTGCAAGCACTAGCAGAAAACACAGTACTCTGCTTGCAATGCTTTGCCTCTTTTGAAAGCTTTTCGTTAACTTTCTCATTCTTCCTTCTCCTTTTTCTCCCCTACTTACATGTGATTCTATAACAATCCCCCTCTTCACATGTTTTCGTTTTTTTTCGCATTTCTATTGTATTCTAAAATATTGTATTATTCTATACGTAATAAATCCCGAAATCTCGTCCAAATTTTTGTGAATTTTAACCAATTAAAGTATAAAAATGCTCATTTTCTTATTTTGAACATAAAAAAAGAATCCGGCATCGCACTAAAAAATGCGAATAACCGGACTGTTAATGATTATATGTTTTTATTTTTCTCAACTTGACTTTTAGATGTCTCGTTGCTATTATAATAGTAAAGGTGCTACCGATAGACGGTTAGCCCGGTTATTGATTAATTATCTTAAATAATCGCCAATTCCCAGGTTGGCGGTTATTTTTTTTTGCTAATTTTATAAATAAAAGTAGCAAACGCAATCAGCATTATAACAAATTCAAACAAGTCTGAATATGTAACCATCTTGCATCCCTCCGTCAACAAATTTCCTCTTTCGAAGATCTCTATGTAATCAGAGGGTCCAGTCCCTCTGTTGAGGGCTTAACCGCCTACCGTTTTCTCGTAGCACCTCATTCATTATACCAAACCAATAAAATCAGTGCAATTTATTAAATTTTTAAAGGAATGCTTTTAATGTGTAAAATTTTGTACCCAATGATGCAAATACTGTGTAGATCCATCTGCATATGTAAATTTTTCAACATAACAAGATACTGATATTTTTGTAGACACATCCGACAAAATATTTGCTTTATGTCCTGCGGAATTCATCCAGTCATTAACTACTTCACTTGCACTTGTCTCACCTTCTGCAATATTTTCTCCTACACTCCAGTTTCCACCTGCAGAATTATGGCTATAATCTGTAACTATCTCCTTTGCGCGTCTATCTGAATATGAAGCCATATTGCTATCCCATGAATATGCTGGCAAACCATTATTTGCTCTTTCTTGATTTGTCAAATTAAATACTTCTTGTGCCATATTGCTATCATAATAACCAGATACTTGAACATTATTGTCTGTAGCACTTCCATAAGCTACAGAATTTAAGTAAGCATCTCTTTCATCTGGTGTCATTGCTTCAAACATAGCTACCCATTCATCATCTGTCATTCCAAAATCATCTACATCCTGATTTTTACCAGCCTTTGAAATTTTTTGAGTATTTGTTGTTCCAGGTTTATTATCACTACTTCTGGTTTTTTTTTCATTGGCAGTATCATCACTTGTCTGTAAAATCAGACCCGTCTTTTCGATCAGAGCGGCTGCATCCAAACCTGTATATGTTACCGTCACTTCATAATCTGCCTTTTTTTCGTTTCCAGCCTGATCCTGCACTGTGCAGTGTACGTTTAATACTTCAACCGGGTTTTCTTTCTGCAGATTAAAAGATTTCTGCTCATATTCGTAGCTGATCGCATTGTCTCCGCAAAATGCATCACTGGCTGCCGCCCACTCCGCATTTGAAAAATCCGGAAGCTCATGCAGCATGTCTGCAATCTTTTCCGCATCATCCGTGTTGATGTCGTCAATACTGATCACGGATGCATCCACATCCAGATCGATCACATTCTGTGCCAGCTCTGGAGCTGTGCCATCCACGTAAACATTTAATGTTATATCTGTAAAATTGCCTTCACTATCTTTTACCTGGGCTGTCACTTCATAGCAGCCTTCTTCATCCAACTGAACACTTTCTTGATAGTCTGCTTCATCATACGAATCAGTAGTATCTACCACCGCTTTTTTCTGCAGCATATCATCATAATCACAGGCTGCAAGATCATCCTTCCTCTCACAAGAAACGATCCCACTGGAAGTTTCCGATGCATCTTTGATCTCCGTTACCAGATCATCCACGATCAGAGTTCCCGGCTGCATGTAGATATAATCTTTTGCTTTGCATTGCGGTGAAGTCGTATCCTTCACTTCTACCGTAAATGGATAATTTTTCCCATCATATGCAACGGCAGCATTGTACGAACCAACTTTTGTTTCATCTACTGCTGACAGATCAAGGCTTGCACCCTTTAAGATTTTCTCATCCGGATCCTGCAGATAATCTGCAACATTTTCCGACAGCTCATCGCCAAGCTCCAGTGTCACTGTGCTCTGCGCGAGTTCCACCTTGGAACATCCGGCAATGCCAGCCACGCTTAAAAAAGTCATTCCTAAAAGTACGAATTGTTTATTTTTATAACTTGTGTTCTTCATTTTGTGACCTCCAAATGTATTTTCTTATTATAATATAAATGTACCACAATATCAAGAACATTTGTTCTGTCACAAAAAAGAGAAGCAAAAATCATTTTTCCTCTGATTTTTGCTTCTCTTTTTTGTGAAAATTTATAGATATCCTATAACATCACAATCGGCATATGCCAAAATGCTCCAAACTCCGCTTACTGTGCCACAGTTCCATCCGTTGTCTGCGCTGCAGGATCTGCAGGAGCAACTGTTGAGCCATCTGCAGGGGCTGTTTGGTCTGCCGCAGGCTGCTGTGCAGCCGCTGCAGCGCCACTCTTTAAGGCTGCCAGCGCTGCCTCATCATCCACAAGTGTCTGATAATTGGTAACATAACTTTTTGCTGTATCCGATAACGCATCGTATGCTGTTCTTGCAGCCACGATAACAGGTTCGCTTTCTAATGTAACAGTTCCGATACTGTTGATCGTATTTACAACCGCAGCTGCCTCTTTCTGTTTCACACTGTCGCTTTCCGTTCCCGGAAGGTTATAAACAAGGACGCAGTATCCCTTGTCGATTGTCTCATAGATTTTCTTGGCTGCCGAATATGGAAGGTTGATACATCCATGAGAACCTCTGGTCTTATAAATATCTCCTCCAAAAGCTTTTCTGGAAGTCAGGTCATGCATTCCGATGTCGCCGTTAAATGGCATCCAATATGTAACAGGAGTTTCATAATCCGGTCCACGTAAAACAGCATTCAATGTTTTATAGGTAAGCATAAATGCTCCGCCTGGTGTTGCGTGCCCTTTTGCCACGTTTCCGGATACAAAATCAGACTCTGTCACAAGCACACCATCTTTATAAAGGAACAAATGCTGTGCAGTAAGGTTAATCTCCACATAGGAATTACCGTAATCATTTTCGCCATGGCTGTTCGCAGTCTGGGAATAAACCGGTTCACGTTCCACTTTTTTTCCGGCTTTCAGATCATCTAAAATCTGTGCCACTTCCTCGGAATTGTTGATTTTCCATCCATAAGGTCCATTGGAGATCGTCACAGTGGAACCATAAGATGTTTTCAACTCTTTCGGTTTATAACAGGTATTATATTTACTTGCAAGCTCCTTTACAAAGGAAAGAACACCTTCCTCGTCCACCACAAGATTTAAATCATCGTCCACGGAAAGCCACTCGGAAATACGCTCCCCATCCAGCACTTCTTTTGCAACGTCAAAATTATAAGTGATCGTAGTTCCCACATAGCTGTTCATCTCATCAATGACTGCCAACAGTTTTTCATTATCGTCTTCAACCTTCGGCTTCACATAACAGTCTGCCTCATCCAGATCAAGTTCATCTGCGAGAACTAAAATGGAATCCTCCACCGCTTTTTTGAATGCACTTTTATCAATGGTCGTACCATAATCTGCCGGAACTAAAGAATATCCATCTGCTGTGTACGCTGAAACCGTTGCATCCACGGGTTCACGCTGTGCACCAGCCTGCATACAGTTTAACGCCTGAAGCTCGCTGTCCAATGCATTCTCATCAAATGTCACAACCTTAGCCAGTTCCAGATTCTCATGTTTAAACAGTGTAACCACCCATGCGAAACCATTCTGTCCATTCAATAATTCTTCCACTTCGCCATTGAACACCGGTGCAATTTGAATAGCATCTCCTGCAATGCTTTCCTGTCCCTCCTCACGTTCCACGAGATTCAGCACATAGCTGTCAATCTCCTCTGTGATGAGCTGCTCCATCTTTTCTACCGACTTACCACCGGCTTTTATTCCATCGATGGTCGTACCAAAGCAGAAATGGCTCTGGAAAAAGATTCCAAATCCAACATAAACAACAGCCAGACATGCCACGACAATTCCAATCGTCATAAAAATCTTCTTTTTGTCTCTGGATTTTACTGCCGTATTTGCCTGTGTCAGATCCTTTTTTTCTTTTTTCATAATTTTTCCTCTCACTCTTTTGTAGCTTATTCAAAAAGACGTATCAATATGCGCCTATTTTCAGCAAAACCATACTCTATTATAGGTAGAAAAAGGGCTTTGTCAACAATTTGCGGCAATCGTAATATTTGCGTAATGAATTTGTTTCAATTCGTAACAATGATGGTAAAATTTTTCTTCTGAAATTGTTTGTAAGGTTGCACAAAAACCAGACATTTACCTTAAGAAATCTTTAAATATTCAATAATCTTTCTTAAAAAAAGAGAAAGGGAATTGTTTCCTAAAAATCACTATGCTATAATCGCACAATGTAAGGAAAAAGAATTTATTTTTTATAAAAATGTGTTAGGAAGGTGATATTTTGAAGACAGATATGAAAAGCAGACTCAATGCTTTTATCGAGAAAAACAGACATGGTTTTTTGCTTCTTTATTTTTGTATCTATTTTCCATGGTTTCATCATCTGGAACGAACTGTGACCACACATTTTCATGTGATCCATACCGCATTGGATGACATGATCCCATTCTGTGAATACTTTATTGTTCCTTATCTTTTATGGTTTGGATATGTCGCATGGGCAGTCGGATATTTTTATCTCAAAAATAAAGATGAATATTTTAAACTCTGTGCAATGCTTTTTACCGGAATGACCGTTTTCCTTGTGATCTCAACGATCTATCCGAATGGTCACTATCTGAGACCAGCTTATTTTGAACATAATAATATTTTTATCCAGATGGTAAAATGGCTGTATGCAACGGATACACCGACAAACCTGTTTCCAAGCGTACATGTCTTTAACTCCATCGCCGTGAATATTGCCGTATGGCACAGTGACAATTTCAAAAAGAACAAAGCTGTACGCTATGGTTCCGCTGTTTTGATGGTACTCATTATCTTATCCACAATGTTTTTGAAACAGCACTCCGTTTTCGACGTTGTCACCGGTATGGTACTTGCCGTATTTATGTACTCCGTTGTATACACAACCAACTGGGCTGCTGTCACCGTTGCAAAACCGGTGCGCAAGCCAGGACAGATCTAACTATGTTTTTACCACAATTTCAGTAGCTGGATTCCTGTTTTCATAACTTTATACTTCACATCCTCAAGTTCTGCTGCGGCATTTTTCAGCTCCTTGCGGATTTCAATATGCTGCGGGCAATGCGTCTCACACTTTCCACAGGAAATACACTGGGATGCACTGCTCGTATCTTTTCGAAATGCAGTACACTGCAGGTAATCTCTTCTTCCCGATTTTTTTCCTTCGGAATACATCGCATTATAGCAGCGGAATGTACCCGGAATATCCACTCCTTTTGGGCATGGCATGCAGTAACCACATCCTGTACATCCCACTTTTACATTTTTCTTAATCTCATCTTTTACCTTTTCGATCAGCTCCTGATCGGATTGTGTGAGACATCCCACCAGTGACTCGCTGGCAGTTTTTACATTCTGTTCCACCATCTCCATGGAATTCATGCCGGAGAGCACACAGGTCACTTCCGGCTGGTCGTAAAGCCATTTCAACGCAACTTCTGCCGGAGTGCGATGTTTTTCATCCCTGCGGAATAACTCTTTCGCAGATTCCGGGAGAAGGTTCACCAGACGTCCGCCACGAAGCGGCTCCATGATAATAACCGGAAGTCCTTTCTGGTTCGCATAACGCAGTCCTTCCACACCAGCCTGAGAATGTTCATCCATATAATTGTACTGGATCTGACAGAAATCCCAGTCGTAAGCATCTACTAACTGACAGAACATCGCGGAATTACCGTGATAGGAAAATCCGATCTGCCGAATCTGCCCGGACGCTTTCTTCTCCCTGATCCACTCTTCCATCCCCAGTTTTTTCAATTTCTCCCAGGTTGGAATGTCCGTCAGCATATGCATGAGGTAATAATCAATGTAATCGGTCTGCAGGCGGCGCAGTTCCTCCTGAAACATTTTTTCCACGCCATCGATCGACTTGATCAGATAATGCGGAAGCTTTGTGGCAAGGTTGATTTTCTCCCTGCAATGATTCCGGTGTAAAATTTCTCCCACTGCCACTTCATTTCCAGCATACACGTAGGCAGTGTCAAAATAATTGACCCCCGCCTCAATTGCCGCCATCACTTCTTTTTCTGCTTTGTCAAGGTCTGCGCTGTTCCCTTTTTTCGTAAAACGCATACAGCCGTAGCCAAGCGCAGAAATATCGTTTCCATATTTATCTTTCCGATATTGCATGCTGCTATCTCCTCTCGGTGTTTAATGCCTCCAGTTCTTCCATCCAGATCCGTGCAGACGCATCCGAAGGCATACGCAGATCTCCACGCGGAGAGACAGCAACGCTTCCGACTTTTGGTCCATCCGGCAGGCAGGAACGTTTGAACTGCTGTGCAAAAAATCTGCGGTAAAAAGTTTTTAACCATTTCAAAATGGTTTCATCATCATAAGTTCCCACAAAAGCAACTTTCGCCAGACGGTAAATCTTTGCCGGCGCATAGCCAAGACGGAGCATATGATACAGATAAAAATCATGTAATTCGTAAGGTCCGACCAGATCTTCCGTCTTCTGGGAAATCTTTCCGTCCTCCGGCGGTAAAAGTTCCGGTGAAACCGGTGTATCCAAAACATCGAGAAGAACCGCTTCTAACGCTTCATCGCCACAGGTATCCGCGTAATACCGGACAAGATGGCGGACCAGTGTCTTTGGCACAGACGCATTCACCGCATACATGGACATATGATCTCCGTTGTAAGTCGCCCAGCCGAGTGCCAGCTCCGACAGATCGCCTGTGCCGATGACCATACCACCGGTCTTATTTGCAATGTCCATAAGAATCTGGGTTCTCTCACGTGCCTGTCCATTCTCGTAAGTCACATCGTGCACTTTCGGATCCTGTCCGATATCCCGGAAATGGATATTGACCGCATCCTTGATACTGACTTCCATAAAATCCGCATTGAGACATTTGATGAGGCTCACCGCATTATCGTAAGTACGATCCGTTGTTCCGAATCCCGGCATTGTCACAGCCTTAATATTTTTATGATCCATGCCGAGCAGATCAAATGCACGCACCGTCACAAGCAATGCCAGTGTAGAATCCAATCCACCGGAGATACCGATCACGGCAGATTTGCAGTGTGTGTGCTCCAGACGTTTTTTCAGTCCCATCGCCTGAATGGATAAAATCTCATCACAACGGCGCTCTCTGTCTGTCTTACTGCCCGGAACAAACGGCATTGGATCAATGTATCTGGTCAGTTCCGTCTCTTCTATTTTCAATGCAAATGGAATTTCCGTGTAACCGTCCATTCTGGTTTCAAATGTAGTCATTCTGCGGCGCTCTGCATTCAGACGCAAAACATCGATCTCCGAATAAACTGTTTCATTCGCAAAACGTTTCGCTTTCTTTAAAATCCTTCCATTTTCCGCAATGATATTATGCGCGGAATAGACGACATCCTGCGTGGATTCCCCATCTCCGGCACTCGCATAAATATAGCCGCACAGAAGCCTTGCAGACTGTCCGCCAACCAGCTCCTCGCGATAAATGTCTTTTCCGGTCGTCTCATCCGATGCTGACAGATTGACAATGACATCCGCACCGTTTAACGCATGACGGATACTCGGTGGTTCCGGCGTCCAGAGATCCTCGCAGAGTTCCACACCGATTTTCAGTTCCGGCATGGTCTGACAGGTAAATAATAACTTTTTGCCCATTGGAACCACTTCTTCTCCAAGATTTACCTGCACCGTTTCATCCATTCCTCTTGTAAAATGTCTCGCCTCGTAAAATTCATTGTAATTTGGCAGATATGTTTTCGGCACAAAACCAAGCACTTTTCCATTGCTCACAGCGGCAGCCACATTATAAAGCTTTCCGTTGTATTCAAATGGAAGTCCCACAAACACGATACAGTCCAATGCAAATGTAAAAGCTGCGATCTCAAGGAGCGACTTTTTTGCTTCACGCAGCATTTTTTCCTGTAAAAAAAGGTCACTGCACGTATAACCCGTAATGCAGAGTTCCGGGAGCACAATGATCTTTGCCCCCGCCTGCTCTGCCTTTTTGATCTCTGCGCAGATTAACGCAGTGTTCTCTTTCGTATCCGCAACTACAATTTTCGGGGTGACGGCTGCCACCTTGACAAATCCCTGTTTCACTACTTTCTCATCTCCTTCAGTTCGTCCACTTCAAAATGATATGCCTTGTTACAGAACTGGCATTTTACTTCAATCGCTTCACCATCGTTGATAATATCGTCTAAATCTTTTTTACTCAAGGTTGAGATTGCACGGGAAACGCGCTCTTTGGAGCAGTCACACTGGAATGCTGCCGGAAGTGTATCCGTGATCTCAAGTCCAAAATCGCCCAGAATGATCTCTAAAATCTGCTCCGGTGTGTTCCCCTCTTCCAACATCTCAGTCACAGACGCGATCTCGCTGATTTTTTTCTCCAGTGCATCCACAACTTCATCCGGGGTAAACGGCATCAGCTGAATGATAAATCCGCCTGCCTGCTTTACAGAACCGTCCACATCTACTAAAACACCCAGTCCTACTGCGGAAGAAACCTGCTCCGAAGTCGCAAAATAATAGGTTAAATCCTCTGCGATCTCTCCGGTCTGAAGTGCGATCTGTCCCACATAAGGCTCTTTTAAGCCCATATCCTTGATCACACTCATGACGCCAAGTCCAAGTGCCCCGCCTACGTCTAATTTTCCCAATGCATTTGGCGGCAGTTCCACATCTGCCACTCTCGGAAATCCCTTGACATGTCCTGCGGAATCTGCTGTCACGGTCAGTCCCTGCGCCGGTCCCTGACACTGGATCTGTACCGTGAGAAGATCCTTCTCACCCTTCATCATGGTTCCCATCATGGCTGCCCCGGACAATAACCTGCCAAGAGCTGCCGTGATCACCGGGCTTGTGTTATGGTCTTTTCTTGCTTCCTCCACAATGTTTTTGGATGTGATCGCAAATGCGCGGATAGAATGATCTGCCGCAGTTGCTCTTACAATATAATCGTTCATGTTTTTCCTCTTTTCCTGTTATTTTATATTAGGCAAGTGCCTGTTCTGTTATATCATATTCCTTAAATCCGCTTCGGTCTTGCAATGATATACATGCGCTCACTCTCTGCCGTCACCGGATCATGGGTAAACGCGTCATACGCTGCCACAAACTCCATGCCTGCCTGCAAAAGCAGCTCTTTCACCTGCTCTAATTCGTAGGCTTTCTGATAATGAAGTTCCTCGTATTTCCGATAGAGGTCACTTTCCTCCCGGATAAAAAGCGTCAGGTCATACTCATTGACCATCTCATCCTCATAAAAATAGTTTTCCCAGATGAAACTGCTCTCTTCCCGGTTTTCACTGATGGTGCATTCTCCCATCAGATCTCGGTATTTATGCACGGTGTTCAAATCAAAAATAAACACACCGTCCTCTGCGAGATATTCTTTTACCAGTTCAAATACTATTTTCAGATCTTCCGGTTCCAAAATATAGTTCATCGAATCGCAGACACTTACAATGGCTCGGATATTTCCAAACAATTCCAGCTCCCGCATATCCTGAAGAAGATATAAAATATCATTCCGCTCTTCTTCCTCCTGGCGCTCTCCTGCGATCTCTAACATTTCGGCAGAATTATCCACTCCCACCATATCGTAGCCTGCATCTGCCAAAAGCCTTGTCATTTTTCCGGTACCACAGCCGAGTTCCACCACGGTGCCATCTGTCACCTGATACTCCTTTAACAGACTGATAAGATATCTGCTCCACTCCTCATAAGGTACATTATCCATAAAAAGATCATATACCTGTGCAAAACTGCTGTATGCTTCCAATGTTTTCTCTCCTTGATTATTTTTTCACGAACCCTTATACTACAAGTAGTATTTTAAAGTGAGGTTTTTTATGCCCGAGAATTACGACCATTATATCACAAAAAACATAAAAGCATTATATAAACGGCGACTTTTTTCACCAATTGTATATCTGATCATCGTGATCGTACTATGGCATGTATTTTCACTGACGGATCTTTTATTTCCGGTGCAGCTGACGGATGATGTTACGCTGGAATCTGCCTACCGGAATGACGCTGCCAACATGCATACCACACTGACAGATTTAAAATTCACAGGATACACCAGAAGCAACTTTGCCGGGACTTCCGGTTATTATTATTACACAATCCGGAATGATGAATGTATCATCGTACTGCTTTCTCCTTCTACCTGTGAAGAAGGGCTTCCTTCCATTGATGAAGTAAAATTGACCGGAAAAATCAAAAAGTCCTCTGAATCTTTCCATGCACTTTTAAAAAATATGGCAGAAGATTTAAGCTGGACAGAAAGCGGTATCCAGAGTAAGGTATCCGGATATTATATCAGTGAACCGGATTACAATCGTACCATAAATACGATTCTTTTTACAGTCATATTTGGCACAGGTATTTATGCGATTCTTTGTCTTGTGCTTTATATTCTGTTTATTTTCTTTCCGGTACTCTCGCCGTGCTGTCAGGATCTCGCCCTGTTTGGCAATCCGAAGAAGCTGCTAGAGCAGGCGGAAGAAGAACTTGCAACACTTCCTCAGTTAGCAACCGAGGATATGTTTATCACAGAACATTATTTTATTGAAACCTCTATTTATGGAAATGCGATCATCCCAATCGACCAGATTATATGGATTTATAAGTACTCCACTCTCCATAAGTTTTTCTGGTATCATTTCAGTATTTCCTATACACTGCATATCAGCGCCAACAAGCATCTGTATATCCAGTGCCCGAAAAATATCAAATCTGATATCGACGGTATTATGGATTACCTTGCGGAAGCTAACCACAATATTCTCGTTGGATTCAATGAGAAAAATCGATTGGAAGTGCAGAAAATTCAGGGAACGCCGATGAACTTTGAGAAATTTATCGCCTTCCTGAAAAAGCGGATCTGATGTAACCGGAGTTTAATTGGCGTAGTGTCGCAGATCCTGTAGTGCTTTTATAGGTTGTGAAGGGCAGATATAAGCGTCCTCTCGCAAGTCGTGATTTTATAGGTTTATGAAAAGAAAAACGGTACAGACGAAA
>DXQT01000042.1 GCA_019411365.1 Roseburia sp. | reverse complement strand
CCTATTTCAAGGCTTTGTGGTACTTTTTTGGATTTCAATGTGTCAAACTCCCGTGTTGAAAGATGTTTAGTTGTAATTCCCTGTTATCACTTGGTATGGTATAATATTTTTAAAAGTTCTAATCTAGCGTAACTGGTTGTAATTCCCTGTTATCACTTGGTATGGTATAATCCTTGTACAACACTATTACTATCAATATCCGTTGTAATTCCCTGTTATCACTTGGTATGGTATAATTAATCAGTATAACGACTCCCCGACAATAATGTTGTAATTCCCTGTTATCACTTGGTATGGTATAATGTATGAACTTTCGTCCTGCATGCAACCAGAGTTGTAATTCCCTGTTATCACTTGGTATGGTATAATCTGTATATATTAAAGGTAATGCAACAGATGGTTGTAATTCCCTGTTATCACTTGGTATGGTATAATTAATTCCTTTAAAGAATTATTCCACTCACGTTGTAATTCCCTGTTATCACTTGGTATGGTATAATTAACCGCCGTAACCTCAGCAATTACTGGAAGTTGTAATTCCCTGTTATCACTTGGTATGGTATAATACAGATTCCGGCACCGTTAATTCGGGTAGCGTTGTAATTCCCTGTTATCACTTGGTATGGTATAATATCCACCGCCACCTCCGCACGCTCATCTTTGTTGTAATTCCCTGTTATCACTTGGTATGGTATAATAGGCTGTCTGCATCTTTCTTATTCTGCATGGTTGTAATTCCCTGTTATCACTTGGTATGGTATAATAAGAAAAACTTTTAAACGAAAGTGCTATTCGTTGTAATTCCCTGTTATCACTTGGTATGGTATAATCATCGGAATAAAGGCTGTAAGTTCTTGATGGTTGTAATTCCCTGTTATCACTTGGTATGGTATAATCTAGCATTCTTATAAACAAGTACTGCTAAAGTTGTAATTCCCTGTTATCACTTGGTATGGTATAATTTTAATAATGAAACCATTCATAATTGATGCGTTGTAATTCCCTGTTATCACTTGGTATGGTATAATGATAATGCACTAGCAACACCACCGGAAACTGTTGTAATTCCCTGTTATCACTTGGTATGGTATAATATATTCGTTTTGTTCATACTCTATCATTAAGTTGTAATTCCCTGTTATCACTTGGTATGGTATAATAAAGATACGAGAACTTGCTTCTAATAGGCTGTTGTAATTCCCTGTTATCACTTGGTATGGTATAATACAGGCTCGTAGGAATATCTGCACTCTGTCGTTGTAATTCCCTGTTATCACTTGGTATGGTATAATTACTGCGTTTTGATATCTAATTTCTAAAAGTTGTAATTCCCTGTTATCACTTGGTATGGTATAATAGAGTTATATCACAGGACGGCACATTGGATGTTGTAATTCCCTGTTATCACTTGGTATGGTATAATAACTTAAAAAATCTGTATCTGTTTTTTCCAGTTGTAATTCCCTGTTATCACTTGGTATGGTATAATAGTTAAATTAGACACAAAGGACGAAACCTTGTTGTAATTCCCTGTTATCACTTGGTATGGTATAATTGTTAAAAAAATTTCAACAGCTTCTTTATCGTTGTAATTCCCTGTTATCACTTGGTATGGTATAATATGAACCAGAGCATTATCTGGATATGTTGGGTTGTAATTCCCTGTTATCACTTGGTATGGTATAATATGCACCAGTCCGCCACCGCCGCAAGGAGCGTTGTAATTCCCTGTTATCACTTGGTATGGTATAATATACTATTGTTACGTTTGTGTCGTTTTTTAGTTGTAATTCCCTGTTATCACTTGGTATGGTATAATTTTGAAAAAGGAAAGAGGAAGGTGCAGATCGTTGTAATTCCCTGTTATCACTTGGTATGGTATAATCGTAGCCCTGCAGGACAACGACCGTTCTCCGTTGTAATTCCCTGTTATCACTTGGTATGGTATAATTTTGGAACCGGAACTACATCACCGTTCAGGGTTGTAATTCCCTGTTATCACTTGGTATGGTATAATCGGTGAACTAAAGAGTTACGACACAGTTAGGTTGTAATTCCCTGTTATCACTTGGTATGGTATAATAATGAAGAAGAAGCTAAAGAAAAAATTATTGTTGTAATTCCCTGTTATCACTTGGTATGGTATAATAGTATCAAGTTGACCGAATGGAACGCCCGCGTTGTAATTCCCTGTTATCACTTGGTATGGTATAATAATTTCAATATCGTTTTCAACTCCTTGTAAGTTGTAATTCCCTGTTATCACTTGGTATGGTATAATATAAGTGATGATAAAATCACAAATGAGTAGTTGTAATTCCCTGTTATCACTTGGTATGGTATAATTCTGAAAGAGTAGTGTCAAACACTTCGTTAGTTGTAATTCCCTGTTATCACTTGGTATGGTATAATTACCGCTCCAACGGGAACGGGATAAACCCGGTTGTAATTCCCTGTTATCACTTGGTATGGTATAATTAAAGGGAGGTAATGAGGGTACAGCAAGACGTTGTAATTCCCTGTTATCACTTGGTATGGTATAATATTATCATCATCACGATAACAATGACTTACGTTGTAATTCCCTGTTATCACTTGGTATGGTATAATAGATCATATTATTTTCAATGTACTTAATCGGTTGTAATTCCCTGTTATCACTTGGTATGGTATAATTACTGCCAAACATCATGGTGTACCCGCTTGGTTGTAATTCCCTGTTATCACTTGGTATGGTATAATATCTCATCGGTCACATTTCCTTCCTCGTCCGTTGTAATTCCCTGTTATCACTTGGTATGGTATAATCAGGAACGCTCTTTCTGCTGATATGTTGTAGTTGTAATTCCCTGTTATCACTTGGTATGGTATAATGAAATCAAGACCGGAATGGACGAAGATGCAGTTGTAATTCCCTGTTATCACTTGGTATGGTATAATTAGTTACTTGAGGACACAGCATCCAACATCGTTGTAATTCCCTGTTATCACTTGGTATGGTATAATTCATTTCCAACCTCTCCATCCCAATTCATAGTTGTAATTCCCTGTTATCACTTGGTATGGTATAATATAAATATATCTCGTCGTTTCTCGGGTTTGGTTGTAATTCCCTGTTATCACTTGGTATGGTATAATAGGGAGCACAAATCCCCACGAACTACAGGGATTCGTGGGGATTTCATCTAAAAAAAATCTTTAATTTGGAAGTTAAATTCTATCGAAAATCTTCTTTTTTCAAAAAACATCCATTAATTCTATTGATTCCGGGGTGTCATCGAACGTTTTCGTTCCTAACATAATTTCCATAGATTCATACTGCTTTTCTGTTAAAACCAGCGCACGTACTGATCCTTTTAAGGGCAGATTTTGTTTTAAACGCTGTTTATGCATTGCAACTGCATCCATACCATTGCATATCCTGGAATATACAGACCACTGCACCATATTGTAGCCATCTTTCAATAAAAACTTACGAAATTTTGTGGCATCCTTTTTCTCTTTTGCAGTTACTACTGGCAGATCAAAAAATACTAACATTCTCATAAACCTATTCATAGCTATGTACCTGTAATTGCATCAGTTCCGGCAACTCCAAATCTGATCTTTTTCCCTGCAAAGCACTACTGTAACTTGCCACCAGCATATCAATACAATTACTGATAATACGTTTTTCTCCTTTCATATCCATATCATAATTTATAATACCAAAAATACCACGTTTTCTTTCTGGCGTAAGATCGCTGTCAATTTCTGCTATATCATAATTTTGGGCTACATACAGGTCAACTAACGGACGAAATGGCTCGATCATATCATCCGCCAAATTAAAATTATTCAGCTCACTATGATGGAACACTCCAATCGAAGGTTCTAATCCATAACAGACAATGGAGCGGGCGATCAGACCTCTTACAATAGCATAACCATAATTTAACGCCGCGTTAATGATATGATCATTACCGCGTGAAAATCCTAATCCATACAGACTTTTAAAATAAAAAGCTGCTGCTTTCGCCTCCACATGTGTTCGATCGCCTGACTGGACTTCTTTACACATTTTCATCAGTTCTTCTGATCCATCCAGTTCAAGGTAGGCTAAACACAATGCCTGGTTTCTTATTTTCTGAACCACGATCTGCTGCCAGAGTCTTTTCTGTAAGGGCTTTCCTGCCTCTATCTGATATTTCAGAATTTTAAAATGGCGACTGTGCCTTACCATGGGAAGCAATACTGCATTCGGAAGATGTTTCTCATCACAGACATAAACCGCGATTCCCATATCTGCCATTTTTTGAAGTAAATAAGCTGAGACAGTTACGGTCTGATTTTCTATAATGATACAGTTGATATCCTCCAGTGGAATCTGTCTTGCTATGTCTGTTTCAATATTTAGCTGCTGATTTTTGATAGACAGCTTTACATGACTGTCTATCTTAATATTTCGAAATCCCATTTATCCCCCATGTTTTTATCAAGAAAACCCCATTCGTTTTTCACTTCTTACTACTGAAACATGACCTAAAACATCTATCTGACATTTTTCAAGCACATCCAGACTTTGTATACCTAAGCCTCTAAACTTATAACGGCTGTCATGTGCAATTCCTTGTATATTAGCAGCCGAAATATCTGCGCCTATATAGTATGCATACGTTTCTTTTATACCCTCCATCCCACCATTTACCATTTTTATAGGTATATCTTTTTTACTCTTTATATGTATTAAATCCCTCGAATACAAACTGAATAAAAAGTCCTTATCCTCCATAACTTTCCATTCTCCATATGGCTTATGTGCTGTCGCAGCCCTATTCGGCAGCACCTTCTTCACCACATCCGCCGTATACACCGGTACAAAATAATACTTTCCATTCACACGATACACATCGATTCTGACCATACCGCCATTTTCTGCAATTCCATTTCCGGAATCCACAAATACACCCATCGTCTGTTTTTTCTGTATCTTGACTTTCCGTACTACCGGACCTTCTGTACCGTCCGCTTTCGGTTTATGAAAATCCTGTGCAAATGCCTTTTTTGCATCATTTCCATATAACAACAGCTGTTTTTTCAATGCCTCGTATAATAAAAGGTCACTTTGAGGATTATAGTAGCCGTCGATTTCACCATCTTTGTCAAGCTTCAGATCTGTCAAAGCTGTCTTAGTCAATACGATCCCCTCATCCTTAAAATGTCTCGGACTGCGGATGGTATCTGCATGTGCAGCACCTGTCACTTTATGATTTGGCATTCTTGATACAAAGATCGGACGAAGATTCTCATAAATATACTCTGGATAATCTAATTCTAAGGCAACATCAGAATGGGTATCCAAAAATCCCTTCGGATCATCTCCCATTCTCACATCCAGTTCTGCCCGGAATGTCTCCCATGGTTTTGGAATATGAACACCAAATATCTCATCCCATTCTGCCCGGCTGTAATCTTCCGGTCGAAAGATTTCTCCTGTCTCCGCATCCACAAACTCTGTACCTTTTGAGTAACATCTCTCTCTTACTTTCGTATATCGCGATATTTTCTGGATCATGCCATCCGTACAGCAGGCGATGACAACCGCATCCATCGCATGATGTGTATCTGTCTCACGATTTTTCTGAGGTAATCCCCAGCGTTTTCTTAAGTACGCCGTAATTGCTCCATTTACCGCGCGTACCTGTTTTTTCTTTTCCGGACGGTTTAACGGTGCCATTTCAAGGTTCTGACGGATCATATTATAAATAACGGTTGTAATATATTTTGTATCCGTTAAGTTACGCTCTTTAAATTCACTACGCTCTTCCTCTGAAAAATGTTTTTTCAAAAGTTTCTGCTGTTTTTTATAATCCCGTATCGTCGTCTTCACACGAGTTTCAAACTCATTCCAACGCTGCTCATCATTTCCCATGTATTCATAAGGTGTCCTGTTTCCCTTTTGGCGGTTTTCCTGAGAAGTGACAAGTACCTTATTCCGAAAACTGTCATCAAATGTAATACTGTATGGCAAAATATGATCAATATCATATCCCGGTTTAAACAGTTCTTCCAATGGAATAGTCTTACCGGAATACATACAGATTCCCTGCTGTTCCTGCCACAGGCGATATTTTAAAATATCCTGTCCGGTTGGTGATAATTTTCCCAATTCCTGAATCTGCTTTTTCACATCTTCGTTATTCTTCTGGCGTTTTTCCATATCACCTTTTATTTTCCGGCGTTCTTCAAAAGTCTTTGACATTTCTCTTGCAAGCTCAATATTGATTGCCTGTGGACTGCCATAGGTACGGATAATTGCATTGATCACTTTGACAGTCTGTGATACAGAACGCTTTACTACCGGATTCGTGATCTCATTAATGGTCTGATTCACATTTTCTCCTGTTAATAACTTCTGCTTAGTCCCCTTAGAATCCGCCTTAAAATCATATCCTGCTTCCTCACATGCTTTATCATAAGTCATGCCTTTTTCCAAAAACGGGATAATATTCCGCATCGCTTTCATCGAAAGATGCTGAAACTTCGTCGGTGTATACGCCAATAACCCTTCCATCTCTATCGGTACAAGTCCCAGCTTAGCCAGCCGCTCCGTACGACTGTCATCATTCTTATAACAGGTCAGGATCATACCAATCTCATCAAACAGATCCCTGACTTCATTTTCTGTCAGATATTTCACCCGTTCTTCCAAACATTTCTTGTAATCATGGTAGTATGGCATCCCAATAAATTTTGCTTTTTCCGTATTTTGATTTTCTTTTTGCTGTTCTTCTTTCGTGGCAGCTTTTTTATAATTTAAATTATAAAAAAGAATATCCTCCGGCAAACCTAACTTCTTGCGAACTGCTGCGTACTTCACTTCCTTCTGTGTGAATAACAGCAAAGTCAGTGCCCGTCGTTCCTCTTCTGTAAAGTTTCTGGTCTCTCCATCCTGGTTAACCAGTTTTGTATGATTTATTTTCTGCAGTGCCACAAAATATTCTGCCGTATAAGTTCCCTTTGCGCCGCGCAGCTCCCCCTGATCTCCAAGAAATGTACATTTTCCAACTCTGTCTGAAAAACCTTCCATCGCATATGGACTTGGCTTTCCATCCGGCTGCATGCCTGGTCCTAAATCAAAAGATCTCTGACTTGTCATGATTTCCAAATATTTTTCTTCTAATTCTTCCGTCGCTTTTTCATTTCCAAGACGTCTCTGGCTGGAGAAAATTTCTTTGACTTCTTCCACAAGCATTGCCCTTAACATGGTGTGCTGATAATTTTCTGCTTTATTGCGTGGGGTGAGAATATATCCCTTTTCTGACCAGGAACATCCGATTCGAAATGCTTCATCTAAATAAATCATCTCCCCGACCGTACGATATCCCTTTTCCTGCATCCGCTTTTGATTTTCATCCGTCGCTTTTAAAACTGCACCATTTTCCTTTGCAGCCGTCTCTGCCTTTCTAGTCGAACGAAATCCACGGTGTTTTGCAATATGAAGCAACACCTGTGCTAATTCTTCATCCGTCAGTTTCCGGTCTAATGCCTCATAGCGAAGCTGATAAACATCCGGTAACCCTGCCATGTTATATCGTTTCAGAAAGTCATCAATATTTATCAGACCCTGATTCTCAAAGAGCCATTTGATTCTGTCTAAACGATGTTTTCTTCTTCTAAGCCGCCTTCTTGTCGTTCGTGCAGCTCTCCTTGGTCCCGCCAAAGATTCACCTGTTTTCGGGATTTCTGCTGTATCAAATATCCTTACCCCAAGGTCTACGATACGAACCGGCTCGTCATCACTGTTGTTCTGTAATACCGCCCAGCCGACGGATGCAATACCAATATCCAACCCAATACGATAATCCATTTTTTCGTCCATGTTCCTTCTCCTCTCATCTGAACCGTTCTCTCTCATACCAGCAAACGGGACAACTGTTTTATTCTGCGCGCTTCAACAATGATCCGCATACCGGTCATTGTCATGAATAAACTTCTGTATAAAAGATAATCCCATTCCGAAGAATGGGATTAGAGCTTTTAGGTTTCTTACCTTATTGTAATAACCTAATTATCACTTGGTATGATATAATTCTCTTAGATTATACCCCTGTTTTCGACGATTGTAAATACCTGTTTTTGATTTTTTTACATTTTTCCTTCAAAAATCATGTAAAATTATTATTCCTCCATATCCTGTAAACCATAACCAAATCTTTCTAACACAGACATCAGATTTGCTGTTTTATTATCATAAAATTCACTGTCCGGTTCTGCTTTTTGAATGATCAGTCTCTCATACAGTTCCTCTACCCCGCCTCTGACATAATCATGAAACATGGACTGATAAGTCTGAAATTCTTCCTCCGTCTCCGCACCCCGGAATGCTTTTTTTACTGCTTCCTCAGCCGTCATGCTTTCTTTCGCATCCAGCATGATCATCATCTGCATAATAAAATCTAATTCTTCTTTTGCATTGATGATCTGCTCGGCTAAAATGCTCTTTGTCCCAAACGGCGAGAAATCTTCCTTTGCTTTACGGTCTACGCGAAATCCCACCACTGCTGCCACCATATACAGATCGATTAGTCTCCGGAAATAGGTATGCTCATAGTCACTTTTTACCCACAATTCACCTGCCATCCTGGCATGCTTTCCATGAAATTCAAACTCCTTCTTAAAAAATTCATAATTCCCCATCTTTTGTATCCCCTTCCGCTACTGATCAGATTCTACTTTCCGTATGGACGCATATGCCTCGTCGGCCGCTTTTTCAATATAATAAGACGCACCGACATATTCATCGAGTCCTGTGTACTTCCAGTCCTTGTCCAGCATAAAAATAATTACCTGTTCTGATACTTCCGGCAAAACTTTTGCAATCAGACTGATATTTTTATCCCCCAGTTTAGAAAACGGTCCGTCTAAAACAATCGGCAGTGTATCTCCTCCACTTTCCACTCCAAGATGCTCAGCCTTTTTATTTCTGCTGTATTCCATGATTGTAACGATAAATGCAAAATTGCGTGCGATTTTTTCGCCCTCTGACAGATTCTTCTCTTCGCGGAAACCCAAATCCGTCTGATATAACATCTGGATCTCATAATTTTCCGTCAACTGTATTCTTTTATCTTTCGCATTGAACATACGCTCAAAATTTTTTTGGATCTGTCCGTTTAATTCCAGAAATGTCTTATTCTTTTTTACCTCAAAATCATTTTTTAATCTTGTATATAATGCTTCTGCCAAATCTACACGCTCTCGCCATTTTTTATTTTCTTCGCTCTTGACCTCCTGGCTCTTCATCTCCGCTTCGATCCGTTCAATCTGCCGCTCAAAGTTTATAATCTGTCCCTGCAGTGTTCCCTTTTCCACCCCTAATTTACTGTTTTCACTCTGATAATATTTCAGCATTTTTCTTTTTTCAGCAAAGTCTGTCTGCCTGTCCATCTGCTGTTCCATCCCGGCTAACTGATTACAGGTTTCCTCGTAAGCCCGGATGCTCTGATCCACATTTTGCGCATCTTCTCTTAAATCATCATAAACAGAATTGCTTTGCCGGTTCCAGCGCTGTCCTGTCCGTTCAAACTCACCCAGCAATGAACCAATATCTGCCGGCGGAAGAAAATTTCTCTGTTCCATCAGACTTTCTAATTCCTTAGACTCCGGTAATATTGGAGTTCCACAGATACATCTGCCTGTTTTTATAATATAGTCAATACTTGCCTGATGCATATGCGGTATGTCACGCCGCTCTCCTGCAACAGATTTTACCATTTTCACAGATGCCTCTATCATCGGTTTCGCAAACAACATATAAGCTTTATCACTGAATAAATTTACCAGACTTTTATATGCAGCAACTCCTCTTTCCGCCTGCGTTCTTCTTACTACTAATAACTGGTTATATTTTGCCTGCAAAATTTCCGTATTCTTATTTTCAAGAAGATACTGCTGCACCTCCTCTATTTTTTCATTATTGTTTTGTATATTGATTTCGATATTTTTTATCTTATCTTTACACTGCTCTATCTCATGTTCCATGCGATTCCGGTCTTTTTCCAGATTATCATACATATTACCAGAACCTGATATCTTTCCTTTGAACTTTTTAATAACGGAATGACTTCCCATATCCTTCAAATGCCAGATTGCAGCCTGATACGCAGATAATCCGGTCAGTGTATGTACAGACTCTTTGATATTTTCACGCACACCGTTAACAGTTACATCATTCCATCTCTCTCCATCAAACAAAAAATAATGTGACAGATTTTTGGGAAATAATTCACGGATTACCTCTTCTATTTTTTCCGTTTCCACAGAAATACCGGCATTTGGATCATCCTTTTCTGATATTTCCAGTGAAACTTTCTTATAAAATTCTTTTGCGATCAACTGTGGATATGCACGCGTATAATGGATTTCACGCTTGATCCGGTATCTTTTTTCATCATCAACAGCAACCAGTTCCACCGTAACATCCGCTTTACTGTTCGCATCCATCATTGCCAGAATATCATTGTTTAACAGCTGGTAGTCTTCCTGCTGCTTTCCGCGTTCTGTCAATACCGCACCATAAAGCACCCAGCGAAATGCCTGTGCAATTGTTGTCTTGCCAACCGTATTATCTCCCAGCACGACAGTAACATTTCTTTTTTCATCGCAGCTGAACTCGATTACATTCTGCCCCTTATACCTCATAAAATTATTCATTGTAATGCTCTGGAATTTCATGCTATTCTCCCCCTAAGTCTGCTACACTGACATCTTCGCATAATCAACTATGATCTTTGCAAGTTCCTCAGCCATCCTCTGATCTGTTTTTGCCTTGCTCCGCAAATTTTTACGCTCCACATGAAGAACCTCAAAAATCATATTCCGCATTACTTTTTCACTGACCTCTTTCATAAAATACCTCCATCCTGCATTGTTCTTTCGTAAAACAATATCTTTATCTGCACTTTCCAAGCCGTATTTAACTTAATAAAGTACTGATCCGCTCCCTGATATCCCCCTTCAGGAAATCATACCGTTCCCTTAAAATCTGTTTTACCTGATCTTGTGGTATATCCGAATTTGTATAAGCCGTAATATGCAGTTTTGCTTTTGCTTCCGCGTTGATCTTCTGTACATAATCTTTTAAGGATTCATCGGATATTTCCTTATTTGCTTTTTTCGTTATGTACACAAAATTTAAAGGCGAGTTGCAGATATTTTTTTCATCATCACGAAGTTTTTTCGTAGATTCCCCTACCTTTTTTACTGTTCCAAGCGGTATAATATGATGTGCCTCAAATCTTTCTGTTTCATCGGAATATGCACTTAAAATTTTATTTTCGTCAAACATATCCTTATATGTCTTTGACAGCAGATACTGACACATAAACATGCGCATCACTTTTTTCGGGATACGGTCTTCATCCGCCTTTTCCATCAGTAAAAACTTTTCATCCGAAAAATTCTGTGCTTCCAACACATAATTTTTGATATTTGCAATCCAGTCAACATTCTCTTTTCGGCTGGATGCCTGCATTGTCTTTACCATGGTCTGAAGATGCGCGATCATCTTTATATTCTGATCTTTATCATACTCGCCGGAAAATAATGATGACCAATACCACGCTTCTAAAATATCGTGAACAGTTTTATCGTTAAACCACTCATCCTTTAAAAATATAACTGCCACTAAGACAATCATCAAAGAATAATTTATTTCCTGGATATTCCGGATTCCGCATCTGCTCTGAAAGAAAAACATTACCCTGTCTATGGCATCACAAACCTTTTTCGCATTATCATTAATATCCGTTGGTGCTAACATCAGAATCTGCTTCTTCTTTATATAATCTAATTTGAATTTATCCGGTTCAAATAACTTGTTATTGCAATACAGACACAGCACATCTAAAAAAACATCAATATACTTTCCTGCTATGTCATTCTTTTCCTCGTTATAACATCCCGTACTGATGGATGCATTGTATTGATTATTTTGTATTTTTTTCCCAATCAAGGGAACAATCTGATCCGGTAAGACCTGTTTGTCATAACTTTTTTCTTCCTGAATATACCTGACCAGACGACGATAAAAATTATCTGTACTTACTTTTGCAACTCTCGCCATAACCAGATCAAAAGTATTTAAACTGATTCCTCCACGATTTAAATTCTCATAGATATCGATCGCCCTGTCACGCTGTTCCCCCGATACCTCAATCTTATTCAACGCCATATTCTTTACACAGGAATCCAGATAATTTGTCAGACAGACTTTCCACACCATTTGTTTTTCTTGCACTTTTTCACCGAACTTAGAATGATCTTCTTTTATTTCATTACAGTTTTCATCATTTCCAAAAATCTCTGCTATAAAATCATTCTTATTTTCATCCGACAAATCTGTAAAATGCTGTCTGATCTCATCTCCGATTTTACCTGCAATATCAGAGGTGATCGTATTATAGCGCAGCATTATCTGCGCCTTTTTTATATTTTCCGGTGCCACCATCAAATACAGCGGTACTAAATATCCATCCTCATTTGTCAGGCAAAAATCATCCAGACGGGTCGACAAAGACTGCTGTGGATTATACGGCTCTCCATCCTGATTAAAAAATGCGGCACATGTAATAAACGGTAAAATATCCGCTGTCAGAAAATCCGGTTCCGCAGAATCTGATATGGGAAAAGTCAAATTATGGACTCCAAACAGATCTGCCTCTTCTTTACAGTTCTCCCACTTTGGAATTCTTAAAAAAAATCTTCGCTGTAATGCCCGTGAACTCAATTTTGAAAACATTTTACATTTTTCATAAATCACATTTGAAAAAACATTCGTAAGCGCTGTCATACGCTGCTGTCCATCCAGTAGAAATTCGACCTCACCATCCTGGCTTTGATATGTATTTTTTTCTTTCATACCGATTGACTTCGATGCATACTCATCCGGCTTTGATTTCAACAGTAAAATACTCCCTATCGGCATTTTTGCCAGAACTGATGCTACGATCTTTCTCTGTTCTTCATCCTTCCAGACAAATCCTCTCTGAAAATCCGGCAGCAGCATTTTATCCTCTGCGATTTTTCTGACAATCTCTCCAAAATCCAAACGTTGATTTTCCATTTTTCCTTCACCCTTCTGCAATTTCTTCTATCGCATTGATTAATATTTCCAACTCACTCTGCTTTGTAAAACGTCCGATCCCCACCCGGATCACGCCGCCATATTTTTCATCTTTTAAATATTTATGGATCAGCGGTACACATTGATACCCTGTTCTGACCGCTATATGATAATCTTCATCGAGCAGCATCCCCACTTCATCCGCACGGTAACCCTCTATGGAAAAAGAAACAATTCCGGTTCGTTTCATTTCATCCCAAGGCAGATACAGTAAAACTCCGTCTATTCTTTTTAGCTTTTCAATCAGATATTCTGCAAATTTTCTTTCTTGTGAAAGTTGCCTTTCCATGTCACAGCACGCTTCTAAGGCTGCATGTAATCCTGCAATCGCAACTATATTGGGGCTTCCCGGTTCTAAGATTCCCGGCATTTGTCCTGGCATATCAAGGTTTAAGGAATCACTGCCTGTTCCACCCACAAGAAACGGTTTTAAAGAAATATCCCCCTCACTGATAAATCCTCCAACTCCAAACGGACCATAGAGTGTTTTATGCCCCGCAAAAACATAAAAATCGATTCCACTCTCTTTCAATTTTACCGGCACAAGCCCAAGCGCCTGTGAACCATCCACCGCCACAACTGCTCCATATTGTTTTGCTGACTCTGCCACCTCATTGATTGGCAGAATGTAACCTGTCACATTGCTGACATGACTCATAACAATGACTGTTGGATGTTCTCTGGTGAACTGAAACCTGATCTGTGACAAATCTAATTCTAACGACTCCCTGTTTAATGCAAGTTCGATAATTTTAAATCCATATTGTTTCTGGTAATGATACAACACTCTCATCATTGCATTGTGCTCAAAAGGTGAAACATATACGATATCCGTCTGTTTCCATTCGAGTCCCCCTAAAATCACGTTACATGCAAGCGTAGCAGAGGCTGTAAACACAACCTCTGCTACATCATCTGCTCCTGCAAGTTCTTTGATCTGTTTTCTTGTACTCTCAATCAACCCGGATGCCTGCCGCGCCAGCGCATAAGAACCCCTGCCTGCATTGACAGCACCGGTCCGCGCAATTTCATCCATTGCCTGATATACACATTCTGGTTTTGGAAATGTCGTCGCTGCATTATCAAGATAAATTTCTTCCATAACCAATCTCCTCTTCTCTTACTGTAATAATCCCTCTAAAGTCTGCACCAGCACTGCAACCTTCTGATTTGTTTCGAGCGTATTCCCAAAGTCCTCCAATGCCTCTTCTAACATATTCTTTAAGTAAAGGCTCGTTGTATCCGAAATATCCGCATTATAATACTTTTCTATGGCATTTCCATTCTGGTCTGTCAACAGGATACGACTGCTGCCACCTGCATCTTTACCATGTTCCTCAAGTTTTTCAACTTCAGCTTTTACCGCGTGCAATTTCTCCTGAAATTCTACAAAGTTTGTATCATTCCAGTCCTCTAAATATACCCCTGATAAAATATAAGACAACGCTGATACAATTTCTCCCTCATCATTGGTAGAAAGTTTCTCTAAATAATTCAAAAATTCACTCTCTGCCGTTGCCAGTACATGATTTCTTGATGAATAATTCTGTGCCAGATACCATTCGTGTAAACATGCTTTCAGACTCACATTCTGCGTTTTTCCAAATTCGCGCTTTATGTTTCCTGCGACCTGTTTTTTTAATGTAATAAATACATCATCTAATATTTTTTTACTTTCTTTTAAATCCTGTGCCGTTTGCTCAAAACCAGGTTCTCCATAGCATGCCGGAATTTTTTCAAATAACAATTCTCTTGGATTGATTTCTGCTCTTCTCAACAGATTCCTAAGTTTCTTTATCGATCCACTTTGATTTTCCGGAAGATTTAGTGTTATCATCGTGTACTGGGGAAGTGACCGATACCATTTCTGCATGCAGGCAGCAATCTGTGCGAATCTGCTCTGTCCGGAAAACTTCTCCGTATCACATTCAAAAATCTTTTCCAATTTTTTTAAATATTTTTCTTTTTCAACGGTTTCCAGCTCCAGATACAATGCATAGTTTTCTGGAAAATCATTCACATGATTCAGGTTATCCGAAGTAATTTCCAGCTCTTTCTCCCCAATATAAATGACCGCTGTTCCTTCAATTTCAGATAATTTTTTTGCCAGAAACAATGGAATCACTCCTCGCCTTGCGCCAAAACATTTTCCCTGCAATCGCTGGTATAATATCTGAAAAGACTTTTTTTCACCTGCACATTCCGCAAAAAAACGATCTATCTCTAAACTAACTTTCTGACAGCCCTTATCCCCTCTGGTATGCACAAATGCAGCACGATATACCATAGCCTCCGGCATGGTTCCTTTTTGGTACACAGACAGATCCTCATGCCCTAACATTTTATCGATCACCTGATTGCGCGCTCTTAAATACTGCTTGCCGATGTGTTCAATATTTAACAGTTCATGGTTTACACGCGGCGCGTAGCCATAATATTCTCTGCAGACATCACTTAATATCTGATTAAATTCTGCGGCCGTTGTACACTTTTCTTTTTTCTTTTGCGTCTGGAGAACTATTACCTTTCCGCTCTCCGGCAGATAATGCTCTTCCAGATAGATATTAATTTCAAACCGGATATCCTCAACACATAATTCAAGTTCCTGCAGCAGCACTTCATTTTCTTCAATAAAGCGTTTGTCCCCTTTTAACGTCATAACCGCCTGATAGCGAAGTAATAATTCCTCTTTGTCAAAACGTTGGTCGGACACTAACACAAGAATTCTTTTATCCGCCAGTTTATCTAACTGCTTTTGTATCTCATCTGTTTGGGGTTTTTCTTTTTCCGGCATCACTATAATTTTTCCGTCTGAAAACTTTTCATCAAACAGATATCTTGTATTTTCCAGGGCAAAAAACTCTTCTGAAAACATATACTCATACTGAAAATAGCGTGTCATCGCATATTCCTGATTATACTGCTTTGGCAGTTCATACTCTGTGTCTGCAGCCTCTGACAGAATCTGGCAAAAATTACAGTGCCCTTTTTGCTCATCCATCTTCTTCGTGATTTCTTTTTCCACATCAACGCCTGCATTGCTGCGGAATGCATATACTCCGACACTGCTGCGGAACATTAAAATCCCATCTTTTTTTAATTTTTCCATTGCAGGACGATACTTCTTTTCCGGGTCCATCCCTAATGCAAGACAGATTGCCTGATCCTGTGCAGGAAGTTCATCCTCTCTATGTAACATACGGATTACTGCGATTGCTTTTATGACAGCTTTCTCATCTTCCGTTTCCGCTTTTCCCAGCGCATACTCTGCCTTCAGCCACTCTGAATGGATCATCGGTACATCTTCGGTTTCACGGAACATTGATTTAAAATAATCATAAATTTTATCAACGCCTACCCAGTTTTCTTCATTCCGCTCTAACAGCCATGATAAACTTCCCTGTCCATCATCTGCTAAAAATGTAAATATTGTTCTCTCATTCTGTGCAACACGTTCACTGATATGAAGTAATGCATACGCAGCAAGCGGTGTCAGCGGGAAACATCCTTTGGCAACGATCCGTTCAAAGTCCTGCTCTGAAAATAATTTCTGAAAACATGGAAGCTGATAGGATAACTTCTGGAGCTTCCCCTGCTCATTTTTCACAATCTCTTTTTCATATTGTTTCGAAAACGCAGGTTCTTCCTTCCGGATTGAATTGGCGATCAATTCATAATTATTTTGTGCGGATACGACGAAAGATATCTCTGAAATTCTTCCTTCTACTCCGCGAAACGCATTTTTCATGGAAGTGTCTATACTCCTGGTATACTCATGAATACTTTTATGTGCCACCATTGTAAAAAATAATTTCTGATCGGAACTTTCCGCCAATTCGCACATATCCTGCAGCGTTTTCATATCCTCTGCAAAACCGGATTTCTCATGTCCTTCTATATATTTACTGAATTCATCAAAAATAATAAAGATGCCCTCATAACCACATTCTTCTGTCAGACTTCTTATAATCTGCTGATATGACCGTATGGTCTCAGACTGCATCAATGGCATAAAAGTGCTTCCTGCCGTCAGCATCGGATATAATTCTTTAAATAATTCCAATGACTGTTTATGTTTTCTTTTCAGATTCTTTTTCAAATCCTGCACATCTGTCTGATGTTCCGTCAGATACTCACAAAATCTGGCATACACATCCGAATATTCCTTTTCCCACTTTTCAAGGATTCTAAGTGCTTCTGTGAATGCAGTCTCCGGTGCAATATCCGACAAACCATTTTTCTCTAATGCCTCGCGCAGTGCGAATAATAAAATCTGATTCATGGAAAACCCCGGTACAGAAGAAACCAATACCGGTAAATATTTTTTATTCTCCTTCCGGATCTGCGTGACTAAATCCGCTGTCTCCGGATCTGTGATCTTTATTTTTTCAAAAACACTCTGTGGCAGGTCACAGGAAAGAATTGAAAGCAATACCAGTAATAAATGGGATTTTCCCTTTCCATACGGACCGATTAAAACAGTTGCATGTTCTTTTGCCTCTCCCGTCACAGCTTTTAAATATCTGCGCAATATCAACATGGATGACCGTGTCGGTATATAATGTTCAATTCTTCCATGATCTCCTATATCAAGCTGCAAATTGACTGCTTTTTGGAAATTACGGTTGATATGTATTAAGTTTCTCCATTGTTCCATTCCGGCAACTCCTATATGTCTTTATCTTTCGTAATAATTTTTTACGATCATTTCCCCGGTCAATCCTTTTTCCCAATAAATCATATTAAGACCTGCAGTGCGGTTCATTACGATTTTATCTTTTTCCTCCAGACGCTCTAACATCTCTATCAATGCTGTACGTTTCAACTGCAGTATCTTTCCTGGACTGTCCATTTCTTTCCACAGATCATCCAGATAAACAGACGTACGGTTTTTTTCCTTATCTACCAATAAAAACCAGACAATATCCTCCGGTAATTTGTTCAGATCTGGCTGTTTTCTGTAGTAAATCCCCTCTGTATTTTTCAATAATCCTAACTTTCCAAATGGACTGGCGTTTTTTTCTTCGGGATTTGTCTCCTTTGCCGGCATATACATCCGTAAAATTGCATCACAATCTGCATAGACAGAACTCTGCGCAACCTGCACTTCATCGTCTAAATCACTGAGTAATGTCTCCATCTCATCATATAGCTGCTGTTTTTTAAATTCCTCATAAGAAACTTCATTAAAAAATAAATTCCATGCCGTTGCCAGTTCCCGGTTTTTTGCAATTTTGCAATGTATCAGCCATAATGTAAAATAATCTTCCACGCATGGATCATGTGCAAGAATCAACTGACCAATCGCAGTGAGCATAACACCCGTTTTCGGAGAATCTGTAACCAGCTCTGCTGCCCTGAGCCAGTACCGGATTGCCTTTGCCATATTCGGTCCCACTCCAAGTGCATCTGCTCCATAATTTTCTGAAAAAACTTTCGGATTACGGTCTACTTCATATAAACCCTTATTCAGCCATCCTTCACGAAGGATAAAACTTTCATGCCCTTTAAAACGGTATTTATTTTTTCCCATTATTCTTTATCCTCCGTCCGCTGTCTTTTGATTGCCAGAACCTTTCTCATATAGCATCCAGCCGTAAAATGGTTCACACATTCGCCACAGCGTTTACATTTTTCGTCTGAAATATGGTACTCAATCTCCCCATCTTTATTTTCCCTGATAGAAAGCGCATTAAATCTGCACACACTCTCACAGGCCAGACATCCCATACACATCTGATATTTTGTGAGCTGACATTTTATTCTTTCTTCCGCTGTTTTCAAATCTTTCGCACCGGCTATTTCTGTTTTTAAAATGGTAACTCTCAAATTGGTTGTTCCAATCCGCCCCTGCAGTTTCAAAACGATCTGCTCTCTTTTATCAAGTACAAAAACCTCTCCCAGCCTTGTATTTCCCATATCAAAATTCAGATACCCGAATGGACGGAATAGTTCATACAACTGTTCTGAAATTGGACGCTGTAATTCATAATTGAACGAATTTTCCTCCGTGGCACATGGTGTGAATGACACAACGGATTTCTGTGCATACGCAACACCATTTCCCCCCTGTCTTGCCTTCCAATACCCATCATCCACATAAACCTCAGCATCTTCTTTTCCAATGCTTGTTGCAAAATCAATCAGCATCTCTCTAAAATGCTTTGACTGCTCATGCATATGTACCTTAGATAAAAATTCAGACCAGCCACTGTTGTTCGGACAGCACCAACATCCAACCCTCGCATAGCCAAGACGGTATGCATCGTTAAAATCAATTTCTGTTGTAAGAATATATAACCAGATGTCAAAATCCATCCAGTCGATAATGGGTGATATGATCCTCTGTTTTGTGATCTTCGGACTGTCAGACTCACGCTCATACTTGCTCCTGCTTACTGACTCACTGCGCCGGATCCCATAAAAAGTCAATATCTGCTTTTTGTCCCTGTATAACGAACGAATTTTTTTCTGTATGGTTCCCGTTTTAAAAACAGTACAGCACCAACGCATCACACGACTCGGCGGACCGATCAGTTTGCATAGTTCCTCAAAATCTTTTTCCTTATTGCGTGCAGAGATCACAGGTGTTTTAGGATGATTTTTCTTAAATCTTTCCACATAGGTATAGGTAAATGGAAACTCCAACGTTGTATCCCCGAAAATATGCATGATCTGAGGTGTGCTCAATGCACGTAATACCAGATTCGAAGTCACTGTAGAATCTTTGCCTCCACTGAATGAAACAAACATATCCATTGCACCAAACTCACCCACTGCTTTTCGTATATAATTTCCTGCCTCCTGCGTGATATACTCATACCGTTCTTTATTTGCCTCAATAAAGCGTCCCGTCATCTCATCAAAATAACAATAGGTATTCTGTGTACTATATTTTTCATATTGTCTGCGGACTTCATCTGCATTGATCTTTTTCAGTTCTTTTACAGAAAAAGCAATCTTTTTTCCGTCCACAAAATAATGGTTTCCCGTTCCATTCCAGACTGATTTTTTCAGAAATTCAAATGGCTTTTGCAAGATAATTTCGATTAAAAGTCTTTCCTCTGGAAATACAGGCCGGACGTCCGTTGTAAGCTTTTTTGCCTCCATCCCGCATCTGCTGCATCTGTTACCATACAGTGGAACATTACATTGTCTGCACCAGTATATCGTAGACTGCACGTCTGCCCTGCCTCCACAGCACTGACATGTACTTGTCTCGCATACGGTTCCAAAACATGGCTGTTTTTCTGTTGTTTTTTCATTTCTATTGTGGCAAATATATGTTATCATGTATCTTTCTTTATAAGTAGAATTTATATAGGTATTTTTCTTAGAATTTAAGAATATATAATGACATTATATTCTTAGTTTAAGAGAATTTCAATCAGATATTATCCAGAAAAGAAAGATTTTATAATTTCAGGCAAAATAAGTAAAAATGCAAAACTGTAAATATATCAAAAAAAGCCTTGAACTTCCGTTCAAGGCTTCTTCCAAGCAGGGGATGAGAGAATCGAACTCCCACCAAAGGTTTTGGAGACCCCTATCATA
>DXQT01000041.1 GCA_019411365.1 Roseburia sp. | reverse complement strand
AAATAGAAATCTGAAAAGGAAAAGTCATAGTGTCCTTGACAAAGGGTACACTTTATTAAATCCCTTAGAATATGTGAAATCTCAATTCAAGTTTGAGGAGGTAAACACTTTGGATGTTGAGAAAGCTAAATCATATTACAATCAAATAAGAAGTGAAGATTTATGTGATTGTGATTATTGTAAAAACAATATTCATGAAGTCAAAGCAGCTTATCCTACCTCTTTTATAGACACTTCATAACCGTGAGTTCCATAACGTAAATTGCAGATTCTGTGGTGCAATACATAGCGTAAATTGGGCATGTATAAGCGTCCTCTCACAAGTCATTCACAGTGTAAATGAAAGAAAAACGGTACAGACAAATATGATTTCCTTTGTGAGCCATGGAGATAAGACTCTTTAGAGGCTTATCGGAATGCCCGGCGAACAGGAACATCATATTTCGTCTGCACCGTTTTTCTTTTCATAAACCTATAAAATCACGACTTGCGAGAGGACACTTATATCTGCCCTTCACAACCTAGGAACTGCACCACAGAATCTGCGACACTACGCCAATTAAACTCCGGTTTATTTATAAAACCGCTTCAACGAATCCATGCGTGCACTCATATTTGCAAACATCGCATCCACGATCGTGATAGCTGCCATAGATTCCACGACAACAATGGCACGCGGTACGATGATCGGATCGTGGCGGCCTTTGATATTGATGTCAATCTCTTCGCCGGATTTATTGACCGTGTGCTGGGTGGCAGAAATGGAAGGCGTCGGTTTAATCGTGGCGCGGAGAATGATATCGGAACCATCACTCATGCCGCCCAAGATACCACCGGCGTGATTTGTTTCTTTGGAAACAGAACCATCCGCTCCGATGCGGAAAGCATCGTTGTTGTTCTTGCCGGTTGCTTTGGCAACGTCAAAACCATCTCCAATCTCGAAACCTTTTACAGCACCGATGGACATGACGGCTTTGGCGAGGTTTGCGTTCAGCTTTTCAAAGACCGGATCGCCGATACCTGCCGGAACACCGGAAATGATACACTCCACGACACCACCGGAAGAATTTTGTTCAGCGATGCAGGCTTCCAGATAAGCCATTGCATTTTCTGCGGCATCGGCATCCGGCATGTACACCGGATTTTTCAGAATCTCTTCGGCATCGAAATGACGCGGATCGCATGCGATTGGACCAATGGATTTAGAATAGGTCATAAGTCTGATGCCAAGCTGATCCAAAATTTTGACTGCGATCGCTCCGGCTGCCACACGTCCGATTGTTTCACGGCCGGAGGAACGGCCACCACCGCGGTAATCTCTGAAACCATATTTCATATCAAAGGTGTAATCAGCATGTCCCGGACGATAATAGGATGCAATTTCACTGTAATCTTTGGACTGCTGGTTTTTATTATATACAACAAGTGAGATTGGAGTTCCGGTTGTTTTTCCCTCAAATACACCGGATAAAATCTCAACGGAGTCATCCTCCTTACGCGGGGTAGTGAATTTGGACTGTCCCGGTTTTCTGCGATTTAAAAATTTCTGGATATCTTCCTCACAGAGAGAAAGTCCTGCCGGACATCCATCTACAACGACACCGACTCCTTTTCCGTGGGATTCCCCCCAGGTTGTTATTTTAAATATATTTCCAAATGTTGATCCTGCCATAGGTATGTACTCCTTTATCACCAAATATAAAATGATTATAAAAGATTTCGCTTTGCGCGACAATAAGAATATGGTAAAATATAAAAAGTTGTAAAAAAATTTGTGAGGAGGTTCCAAGAATGGAACAATACCCTGTGAGAAAAATAGAAAAACCGATCGACTGGTGCGTGACAGTGCCGGGGTCTAAGAGCATGACAAACCGGGCGCTTTTAATGGCAGCACTCTCGGATGGGACAGTGACATTAGACGGCGTGCTTTTTTCAGATGATTCCAGACATTTTATCAGCTCACTGACTGCGTTGGGCTTTGATGTTCTCGTGGAAGAGGAAAAAAGGCGTGTGACGGTAAAAGGAGAAGGCGGAACAATTCCGAAAAAAGAAGCAGAGATTGATGTTGGAAGTGCAGGAACAGCCGCCAGATTTCTGACAGCAATGCTTGGAATGTCAGATGGCAGTTATGTGATCCAGGCATCCGGGCAGATGAAAAAAAGACCGATGAAAGATCTGTTTGTCTTATTGGAGCATACGGGGGCAGAGATTATATATCTGGAACAGGAGGGTTTTCTTCCTGTGAAAATTAATGGGCAGAGAAAAGACCAGAAGCTTACAGTCCGGCTTGACATCAGCAGGAGTACCCAGTTTTTGAGTGCCATGCTTTTGATTTCGCCGATGCTTCCGCAGGGACTGCATATTCAGATCACAAGTGAGAAGACGGATGGTTCTTATATCCGGATCACACGCAATATGATGGAAAACTGGGGTGTGCAGACGCAGTTTGATGGAAAGAATTATGAGGTGATGCCGGGGGCAGCTTATCATAAAACTACTTATGTCGTAGAACCGGATATGTCGGCGGCATGTTATTTTTATGGTGCGGCAGCGATCACCGGAGGAAAAGCCATAGTCGAAAATGTGCATATGGACAACACGCAGGGAGATAAAAAATTCTTAAAGGTGTTGGAGCAGCTCGGCTGTAAAGTGACAGATACCGCAAAAGGGATCTGTGTGGAAGGCCCGGAACATGGAAATATTCATGGAATCGATATAGATATGAACGATTTTTCTGACCAGACGATGACGCTTGCGGCGATGGCGCCATACGCAGATGCACCGGTGCATATTTCGCACATTGGCCACATCAGACTTCAGGAGTCTGACAGGATCCATGCGATCGTGACAGAACTGCGGCGTGCCGGTATCCGGTGCGAGGAAGAAGAAGACGCTTTGACCATTTATCCGGGAGTGCCGCATGCAGCTGTGATAAAAACATATGAAGACCACCGCATGGCAATGGCATTTTCGCTGCTTGGTTTACGGACTGACGGGATCATAATAGACGATCCGCTATGCTGCAAAAAAACATTTGAAAATTATTTCGAACTGTTTACAATGTTGACACAAGAGTGATCATATACAATGAAAAAAAGAATTTTAGTACCATTGCGAGTGACACGTAGCGGAAGCGTGTTTTCGTTGATCTTGTTAACTTTTCGTAATATTCATAACGTAAAATCGAGTTTCGCAATTGCCTAATATAACGGAAGCAGGAAGGAGTACGAAAAAATTGTACGAGTTATTAAAAGAAGAGGGAAGAGCCAAACGTGGAGTATTTCACACGGTGCACGGAGACATCCAGACCCCTGTGTTTATGAATGTTGGCACAGTGGCAGCAATCAAGGGAGCTGTCTCCACTGAGGATTTAGAACAGATCAAATGTCAGGTGGAATTATCGAACACTTACCATCTGCATGTGAGAACAGGAGATAAACTCATCAAGGAGATGGGCGGATTACATAAATTCATGTCATGGAACCGCCCGATCCTTACAGATTCCGGTGGATTTCAGGTGTTTTCCCTTGCCGGTTTAAGAAAAATCAAAGAGGAAGGCGTTTATTTCCATTCTCATATTGACGGAGCCAAAATTTTCATGGGACCGGAAGAGAGTATGCAGATCCAGTCAAATCTCGGCTCAACGATCGCCATGGGTTTTGACGAGTGTGCGCCGGCTCTTGCGGAACGCCCTTATGTGGAGGCATCCGTAGCGAGAACGACACGATGGCTGGAGCGTTGTAAAAAAGAAATGAACCGCCTCAATTCGTTAGAGGATACCGTAAATAAAAACCAGATGCTCTTCGGTATTAACCAGGGTGCGATTTATGCGGATATCCGTATCGATCATGCCAAGAGAATCTCGGAGCTCGATCTCGACGGCTATGCAGTCGGAGGTCTCGCAGTCGGGGAAACACATGAGGAAATGTACTATATTTTGGATGAGACAGTTCCTTATCTGCCGAGAAAGAAACCAACTTATCTGATGGGAGTGGGAACTCCGGCAAATATTTTAGAAGGCGTTGACCGCGGTATTGATTTCTTTGACTGTGTTTATCCGTCACGGAATGGTCGTCATGGACATGTATACGCCAATCAGGGAAAGATCAATCTGTTTAACCAGAAATATGAAAAAGATATGCGTCCGATCGAGGAAGGCTGCCAGTGTCCGGCGTGCCGCAGATACAGCAGGGCATACATCCGCCATCTGCTGAAAGCAAAAGAAATGCTTGGAATGCGTCTGTGTGTACTGCACAATCTTTATTTCTACAATACGATGATGGAAGAGATCCGGGATGCGCTTGATGCCGGAAACTTCAGATCGTATAAGGAAGAAAAACTTTATAACATGGGACAGATCGACCGTGAAAAAGAAATGAGCGGACAGAAGAAGTTCTATTAAAAGGACAGATATTGTCTAAGACTAAATATTTTATAAAATTAATTGGAAAAGCTTGCCGAAACGCAAGGTTTTGTGTACAATGTTTTATAGTTTCTAAAAATATCAAAATACGATATTAGAGAGCAATAAGTTTTTAGGAGGAAGAAAGATGTTATCAATCTTGGCATCATCAGGAGCATCATCCGCAGCAGGAATGGGTGGAATGATCCTTTGGTTAGTTATTTTATTTGCATTTATGTATTTCTTCATGATCCGTCCACAGAAGAAAGAGACTCAGAAGAAAAATGCAATGTTATCGGAACTTGCAACAGGAGATACTGTTTTGACAACAAGTGGCTTCTACGGTACAGTTATTGATATCACAGACGATACAGTCATTGTTGAGTTTGGAAGCAACAAGAACTGCCGTATCCCAATGCAGAAATCTGCAATTGCAGCAGTTGAAAAACCGGAAGAAGCATAATGTAAATAGAGTGCTTTATCATAAGACGTCGGCAGTTGCCGGCGTCTTATCTGTATCTGAAAGAGCATCAGGGAAGCGGGCTGCTTATGGAGCTGCTGTTTCACGCATGATCCGGATCAAAATATGATGATGAAAGGGAAAGAAAATGGTTTGTCTTGAAAAGCTGGATAGAAGTGATTTTGAAGAAGTTTATCGTATTATGGAACAGAGTTTTCCGGCAGATGAGAGAAGAAAAAAGGAAGGACAGCAAAAACTTCTGGATGAAGAAAAATATGAGCTGCTCGGTGTAAGAAACGAGGGAGGGCTTCTGGCATTTTTAGCAGTCTGGGAGTTTGCGGAATTTGTCTTTATCGAGCATTTTGCAGTCAGTGAGAAAGCAAGAAACAGTGGGATCGGCGGAAAAATGTTAGAGGAACTGGCAAGGCAGAAAGCAGGAAAAGTTGTTTTGGAGGTGGAATTGCCGGAGGATTCCCTGAAAAAAAGAAGAATAGGATTTTATGAGCGGCATGGGTTCACTTTTAACGAATATCCATATATCCAGCCGCCGATGGGGGAAGACCGGCATGAAATCCCCCTGCGGATCATGTCAGCACCGGAACCGCTTTCAGAGGATGAGTTTCAGAGCGTGCGCACAGAATTATACGAAAGTGTTTATCATTATGTATGTGAGGAATGATAAGCTATATTTTCTATAGGTAACAGTTATAACTATTATGAAAAAGAAAAATAGCAATGATAGTTGAAATGTTTCCAAAGATACTATATTATAGTCTTTATAAATACTGTCGGTAATTACTGTGCTAAAGTGAAAAAGATATGGATTCACTGAGGTGCACAGGCAGGCTGTGAGATGAAAGAAAAGAGGGATTGGATATGGAGTGTCATATTGGTGTGATCTCAGGCGATGGAATCGGACCGGAGATCGTGGCAGAGGCGAAAAAAGTTTTAGATAAAGCAGGGGAGAAATACGGACATTCGTTTACGTATCAAGATATTCTGATGGGAGGATGTTCGATCGATGCGACAGGCGTGCCGCTTACCGATGAGGCAATTGCAGCTGCAAAGGCATCGGATGCGGTTCTGATGGGATCGATCGGTGGAAACACACAGACTTCCCCATGGTACAAACTGGCTCCGGAATTAAGACCGGAAGCAGGACTGCTAAAATTGAGAAAGTCTTTGAATTTATTTGCAAATTTAAGACCTGCTTATTTATATGAAGAATTGAAAGAAGCATGTCCGCTCCGTGACGATATTATCGGAGATGGATTTGATATGATGATCATGCGCGAGCTGACCGGAGGTCTTTATTTTGGGGCGAGAAAGACGGAGATGGTTGACGGTGTGATGACTGCTACCGATACGCTTACTTACAATGAAAACGAGATCAGAAGAATCGCAAAGCGCGGATTTGATATCGCCATGAAGCGGAGAAAAAAAGTGACAAGCGTAGATAAGGCAAATGTTTTAGATTCCTCCAGATTATGGAGAAAAGTAGTGGAAGAAGTCGCAAAGGATTATCCGGAAGTTACTTATGAGCATATGCTCGTAGACAACTGCGCAATGCAGCTTGTCAAAGATCCAAAACAGTTTGATGTCATTTTAACAGAGAATATGTTTGGAGATATTTTATCAGACGAGGCAAGTATGGTGACAGGCTCTATCGGAATGTTATCCTCCGCAAGTCTGAACGATACCAAATTTGGTCTGTATGAGCCAAGCGGCGGTTCTGCACCGGATATCGCAGGAAAAGGAATTGCCAATCCAATCGCAACGATTTTAAGCGCAGCGATGATGCTCCGCTATACGTTTGATCTTGATAAAGAGGCAGATGCGATAGAAGCAGCCGTCAAACAGGTGTTAAAAGACGGTTACCGCACGATCGACATTATGCCGCAGGAAGATGCAAAGAAAGCATATGTAACACAGGTTGGCACATCACAGATGGGCGATCTGATCTGTGAGCGTATTTAATACAGAAAGATGGAATGGTATCACCTGAGGAGGAATATCCGGGCTGAATGATAATTTCAGGTGAGGGAAAGGAATGATAGAATATGAAGAGTGATAATGTAAAATCAGGGATGCAGCAGGCTCCACACAGAAGTCTTTTTAACGCACTGGGCTTTACAGAAGAAGAAATGAAAAAACCAATGGTAGGTATCGTAAGCTCCTACAACGAGATCGTACCGGGTCATATGAATCTGGATAAAATCGTAAATGCAGTGAAATTAGGCGTTGCAGAGGCAGGCGGTGTGCCGGTTGTATTCCCGGCGATCGCAGTGTGCGATGGAATTGCAATGGGACATATCGGGATGAAATATTCTCTTGTCACAAGAGATCTGATCGCAGATTCCACCGAGTGTATGGCACTCGCACATCAGTTCGATGCACTTGTCATGGTTCCAAACTGTGATAAAAACGTTCCGGGACTTTTGATGGCAGCAGCAAGAATCAATGTTCCGACTGTATTCGTATCCGGTGGACCAATGCTTGCAGGTCATGTGCACGGCAAAAAGAGAAGTCTTTCCTCTATGTTTGAGGCAGTCGGTTCCTACGCAGCAGGAACGATGACGGAGGAGGAAGTAAAAGAGTATGAAGAGAAAGTTTGTCCAACCTGCGGTTCCTGTTCAGGAATGTACACCGCAAACTCGATGAACTGTCTGACAGAAGCACTCGGTATGGGATTAGGCGGAAATGGAACCATCCCTGCAGTTTATTCAGAGCGTATCAAACTTGCAAAACATGCAGGAATGGCAGTCATGGATATGTACAATAAGAATATCCGACCAAGAGATATTATGACAAAAGAAGCAATCTTAAATGCCCTGACCGTAGATATGGCATTGGGATGTTCTACAAACAGTATGTTACATCTTCCTGCGATTGCCCACGAAGTAGGTTTTGATTTTGATATATCTTTTGCTAACCCGATCAGCGAAAAAACACCGAACCTCTGTCATCTAGCACCGGCAGGACCGACTTATATGGAGGACTTAAATGAGGCAGGCGGTGTCTATGCCGTTATGAAAGAGTTAGCAGACATTGGACTGATCAACACAGACTGTATGACCGTTACCGGAAAAACAGTCGGAGAAAATATTAAAAATGCAGTGAATAAGAACCCGGAGGTAATTCGTCCGGTTGACAATCCATACAGTAAGACAGGTGGTCTTGCAGTATTAAAAGGAAATCTTGCCCCGGATGGAGGCGTTGTAAAGCGTTCCGCAGTGGTAGATGAGATGATGGTGCATGAAGGTCCGGCAAGAGTGTTTGACTGTGAGGAAGATGCGATTGCTGCGATCAAAGGTGGAAAGATCGTGGCAGGTGACGTTGTCGTGATCCGTTACGAGGGACCAAAAGGCGGACCGGGCATGAGAGAAATGTTAAATCCAACCTCCGCAATTGCAGGAATGGGATTAGGTTCCTCCGTGGCACTCATCACGGACGGACGTTTTTCCGGTGCGAGCCGTGGAGCTTCCATCGGTCATGTGTCACCGGAGGCAGCAGTTGGCGGACCGATCGCTCTTGTGGAAGAGGGAGATATCATCAAAATCAATATCCCTGAGATGACCCTGGATATTGCAGTGTCCGATGAAGAGATGGCGGCACGTAAGGCAAAATGGCAGCCAAGAGAACCAAAAGTTACCACCGGCTACCTTGCGCGTTACGCATCTATGGTAACATCCGGCAACCGAGGAGCAATCTTACAGATTCCGGGAAAGAATGATTAAAGAAAAGAGGTTCATGTGTGCTTTCCGGATTTTGGAAGCATTGGTGAAGCAATTAGATATGGAAACACGAAAGGGGATTTAGAGAATGCAGTTAACAGGTGCGCAGATCGTGATCGAATGTCTGAAAGAACAGAAGGTTGATACTGTATTCGGATATCCGGGCGGCGCTATCTTAAATGTATATGATGAATTATATAAACATCAGAATGAGATCAGACATGTTTTAACTTCCCATGAGCAGGGTGCGTCCCATGCAGCGGACGGTTATGCGAGAAGTACGGGAAAAGTAGGTGTCTGTTTTGCAACAAGCGGACCGGGGGCAACGAACCTTGTCACCGGAATCGCAACCGCATATATGGATTCTGTTCCAGTGGTGGCGATCACCTGCAATGTAAATGTTCCATTACTTGGAAAAGACAGTTTTCAGGAGATCGACATTGCGGGAATCACAATGCCGATCACAAAACATAACTTTATTGTAAAGGATATTCATAAACTGGCAGACACGATCCGCCGTGCGTTTAAAATTGCGCAGACCGGAAGACCGGGTCCGGTTCTTGTGGATATCCCGAAAGATATCACGGCAGCAAAGACGGAATACAAGGCAAAAGAGCCGGAAGTGATCGCAGGAATTTCACAGACGATCACAGAGGAAGACTTAAGCAAAGCGGTCAAGATGATCCAGAAGGCAAAGAAACCATACATATTTGTCGGTGGTGGAGCCGTGATCTCCGGCGCCAGTGAGGAATTAAAGAAATTTGTCAAAATGGTAGATGCGCCTGTCTGTGATTCCCTCATGGGAAAAGGAGCTTTTGACGGAGAGGATGATCTTTATACCGGAATGCTTGGAATGCATGGAACAAAAGCATCCAATCTCGGTGTCAGTGAGTGTGATCTTTTAATTGCTGTCGGCGTAAGATTTTCAGACCGTGTACTCGGCAATGCAAAGAAATTTGCAAGTCAGGCAGATATTTTACAGTTTGATGTGGATCCTGCGGAAATTAATAAAAATATCCAGACAGATGCATCTGTGATCGGTGATATCAAAGAGATCCTGCTTCGTGTGAATGAGCGGCTGACACAGATGAACCATACGGAATGGATCACACATATCATGGATTACAAAGTAAAGTATCCACTGACTTATCCAAAAACCGGATTATCAGGTCCTTATGTCATTGAGGATATCTATAAAGAGACAAACGGGGATGCCATCATTGTGACGGAAGTAGGACAGCATCAGATGTGGGCGGCACAGTATTACAAATACAAAAAACCGAGAACACTTCTGACATCCGGTGGTCTTGGAACAATGGGGTATGGTCTTGGTGCTGCGATCGGTGCACAGATCGGATGCCCGGATAAACAGGTCATTAATATTGCCGGAGACGGATGTTTCCGTATGAATATGAATGAAATTGCAACTGCAGTGAGACAAAAATTACCACTCATCGAAGTGATCATTAATAACCATGTACTTGGAATGGTCAGACAGTGGCAGGATTTGTTTTATGAGAAACGTTATTCTGCAACCGTTTTAGATGACGGTGTAGATTATGTGAAATTGGCGGAAGCCATGGGTGCAACGGGCTATCGGGCAACGAATCGTGAAGAGTTTAACAAAGCTCTGAAGAAAGCACTTGCATCTGATACCCCGGTTGTAATAGACTGTATCATAAATAGTGATGACAAGGTATGGCCGATGGTTGCTCCGGGTGAAGCAATCAGTTCTGCTTTTACCGGGGATGACTTGAAAAAGAAACAGGAGGAGTAATGATTATGAGCAGAGTTTACAATTTTTCCGCAGGACCAGCCGTTCTGCCAGAGGAAGTATTGAAGGAAGCAGCAGATGAGATGTTGGACTATCAGGGCAGTGGAATGTCTGTTATGGAGATGAGCCATCGTTCCAAAGTGTATGATAACATCATCAAAGAGGCAGAGCAGGATTTAAGAGATCTGTTAAATATCCCGGACAATTACAAGGTACTGTTTTTACAGGGCGGAGCTTCACAGTTCTTTGCAGAGGTTCCTATGAACCTGATGAAAAACCGCAAGGCCGGATATATCTTAACTGGTCAGTGGGCAAAGAAAGCATTCCAGGAAGCAAAAATCTACGGAGAGGCAGTTGAACTTGCTTCTTCTGCAGATGAGACATTCTCTTATATCCCGGATTGTTCTGATCTTCCGATCACAGATGATATGGATTATGTATACATCTGTGAAAACAATACAATTTATGGAACAAAATACAAAAAACTTCCAAACACAAAAGGCAGGATTTTAGTATCCGATGTATCCTCCTGCTTTTTGTCTGAACCGATGGATGTCACAAATTACGGAGTTGTATATGGCGGCGTTCAGAAGAATATCGGTCCTGCCGGAGTTGTGATCGCAATCATCCGTGAGGATTTAATTACCGATGATGTCCTTCCGGGAACCCCAACCATGTTAAAGTGGAAAACACAGGCAGATAATGATTCCCTTTACAATACACCACCTTGCTACAATATTTATATCTGCGGCAAAGTGTTCAAATGGTTAAAGAAGATGGGCGGGCTTTCTGTGATGAAAGAGCGCAATGAAGAGAAAGCAAAAATCTTATATGATTTTTTAGACCAGAGCAGACTGTTCAAGGGAACCGTAAGAAAAGAAGACCGTTCCCTTATGAATGTTCCATTTGTGACCGGCAATGAAGAATTAGATGCCAAGTTTGTAAAAGAGGCAGCAGTAGCCGGATTTGTAAACTTAAAAGGACATCGTACCGTAGGTGGTATGAGAGCATCCATTTACAATGCAATGCCGAAAGCGGGCGTTGAAAAATTAGTAGAATTCATGAAGAAGTTTGAGGAGGAAAATGCATAATGTTCAAATATAATTGCTTAAATCCAATTGCATCCGTAGGATTAGATCTTTTCTCAAACGACTATGAAAAAGTAGAGGACTTAGGTCAGGCAGACGCAGCACTCGTAAGAAGTGCTGCCATGCATGATCTTGAACTTCCGGATTGCCTGCTTGCAGTAGCAAGGGCAGGAGCTGGTGTCAACAACATTCCTCTTGATAAATGTGCAGAAAAAGGAATCGTTGTATTCAATACTCCGGGGGCAAATGCAAACGGTGTAAAAGAACTTGTTTTTGCAGGAATGCTTTATGCATCCCGTGATATTGTAGGTGGTATCGACTGGTGCCTTGCAAATCAGAATGATGAGAACATTGCAAAAACAGCAGAAAAACAGAAAAAGAACTTTGCAGGAACTGAGATTTCAGGTAAGAAACTCGGCGTCATCGGACTTGGTGCTATCGGTGTGTTAGTTGCCAACGCAGCCATCCATATGGGTATGGATGTATATGGATATGATCCATACATTTCCGTCAGTGCAGCATGGAATCTTTCCAGAAGTGTCAAACATATCAGCAATGTGGAAGATATTTACCGAGAGTGTGATTACATTACGATTCATGTTCCACTTTTGGATTCTACAAAGAAGATGGTCAATGCAGAAGCAATTGCCATGATGAAACCAAATGCAATTGTTTTAAATTTTGCCAGAGACCTTCTTGTGGATGAAGAAGCTATGGTGGAAGCTTTAGCTGCCGGAAAAATCAAAAAATATGTATCTGATTTCCCAAATCCAACCACAGTCGGAGCAAAGGGATGTATCGTGACACCACATCTTGGAGCATCTACCGCAGAGTCAGAGGATAACTGTGCGATCATGGCAGTCAGAGAGATCCGTGATTATATGGAGAATGGTAACATTGTCCATTCTGTGAACTTCCCGGATTGTTCTATGGGCGCATGTACTACCGCAGGAAGAATCGGTATCCTGCATCGAAATGTCAGTGGTATGATCAGTCAGTACTCCACAACATTGGGAGATGCCGGAATGAACATTGCAGGAATGACAAACAAATCCAAAGGTGATTATGCATATGTATTGATCGATGTGGATTCTCCTGTAACAGATGAAGTCATTCAGAAGTTAGAGAACATTGAGGGCGTCTTAAAAGTCCGTAAAGTAAAATAAAAAATGAGGGCAGAAAAATGTTGCTGACAGTTGATACAACAGAGGCAGTGGAAGCCATTGCCGAAGCGCAGGAAAATCTTCAGGAGGTTGCAAAAAATCCCGGGATTCTCCGCACTTATTTTCAAAACCTTGTTCCGGATCTTTTGAATTTTGCACTGCAGGTTGTCATTGCGGTCATCGTATATGCAGTGGGAGCTAAACTGATCGGTCTGATCGTTAAGATCGTAAGAAAAACGATGGAACGCAGAAATGCAGATGTCGGAGTGATACAGTTCCTGTCTGCAGTCGTAAAATATGCACTGTATTTTATCCTGATCCTGACAATCTTAAGTCTGTTTGGGATAGCAACTACCTCAGCGGTGGCAGTGCTCGGTTCCTGTGGTGTGGCGGTTGGTCTTGCACTGCAGGGAAGTCTCTCCAACTTTGCAGGCGGAGTGCTGATCCTTTTGCTGAAACCTTTTGTGGTAGGAGATTATATCATTGAGGGCTCAAATGAAGGAACGGTATACGAGATTTCTGTTTTCTATACCAAGTTAAAGACCGTAGACAATAAAATGATCGTGATTCCAAACGGTAATCTGTCCAACAGCAGCCTGGTCAATGTATCGCATATGGATAAACGGCGGGTGGACATTGTGGTAGGTATTGGTTATGAAGCAGATATCCGTACTGCAAAAAATATTTTATATGAGATCGGCAGAAATGATCCGGCAAGACTGCCGGAAGAGGACGTTGTGGTGTTCGTAGATAATCTTGGTGCATCTTCGGTGGACCTTGGTATCCGGATCTGGGTCAAAACAGCAGATTACTGGGATACGAAGTGGCGGTTGATGGAAAATATCAAATATGCACTGGATGAAAATCATATTTCGATTCCGTATCAGCAGATTGATGTGCAGATCAAGCAGTAAAATTTATTAATAGTTGTTGACAAAAAATCCGATGTATGCTAACTTCAATTTGTGTGACATGCACAAAAATATGTCAAATTTACAAAAAGGTTTTAGAGGTATTAGGAGGATTTTGTTATGCAGCAGGGAACTGTAAAATGGTTTAATGCAAAAAAAGGCTACGGATTTATTTCCGACGCAGAGGGTAACGATGTATTCGTTCATTTTTCTGCATTAGACATGGATGGATTCAAAGAGTTAAAAGACGGTGAAAAAGTTGAATTTGAAGTGACAGAGGGAGCAAAAGGACCTCAGGCAGCAAATGTAAAGCGCATCGGTTAATTCATAGATGAGAATCTGAAAAGCGGGGGACTGTAACACGGTATTCCTTAAGAATAGGGAATGGTTGTTACAGTCTTTTTTTGTTTCAGAAATTTTCGAAGATAAAAATAGGATAATGCCGCGAAGTGTGGTATACTATAGAACAGTATGTATTAGAGAGAGGACAGACAGATGCAGTTAAAAGATTTACAGGCATATGAAATTTTAGAAAAACGCCCGATCAAAGATCTCAATTCCGAGGGAATCATTCTCCGCCACAAAAAAAGTGGAGCGCGGATCGCAGTGATTTCCAATGATGATGACAACAAGGTTTTTTATATCGGTTTCCGCACGCCGCCGGAGGATTCTACCGGAGTGGCACATATCATTGAGCACACTGTTTTGTGTGGTTCTGAGCAATATCCGGTAAAAGATCCTTTTGTGGAACTGGTGAAGGGTTCCTTGAACACCTTTTTGAATGCAATGACTTATCCGGAGAAGACAATCTATCCGATCGCAAGCTGCAATGATAAAGATTTCCAGAATCTGATGAGTGTCTATATGGATGCGGTTTTTCATCCGAATATTTATAAATATCAGGAGATCTTCCAGCAGGAGGGATGGCACTATGAATTAGAGAGCGAGGATGCTCCGGTGACCATCAACGGTGTTGTATACAATGAGATGAAAGGCGCTTTTTCCTCACCGGATGATGTCTTGAGCCGTCAGATCATGACATCTCTTTTCCCGGACACGACTTATGCAAACGTTTCCGGCGGTGATCCTCTGCATATTCCGGAACTGACTTACGAGGAATATCTCGATTTCCACCGCAGATATTATCATCCATGCAATTCCTACATTTATCTCTATGGAGATATGGATGTGGCAGAGAAGCTTGCGTGGATGGATGAAGCGTATCTGGGAAAATATGAGGCAATCGGGCTTGACTCGGAGATAAAGCTTCAGAAACCATTTGAAAAACCAATCGAAGTGACACATAAGTATTCCATTTCTTCCACGGAATCCGAAGAAAACAATACCTATCTTTCTTATAACACGGTGATAGAAACAGCACTGGACGAGAAATTGTATCTCGCATTTGATATTTTGGATTATGCGCTGGTCAGTGCGCCGGGAGCACCGTTAAAACAGGCATTGATCGATGCCGGGATCGGTTCAGAGATCACAGGCGGATATGACAGTGGAACGCTGCAGCCGACATTCTCTGTGATCGCAAAAAATACCAATCCGCAGGAAAAAGAGCATTTTCTGGCTGTCATCCGTGAGACATTAGAAGGGCTTGTAAAAAATGGATTAAATAAAAAATCGCTGCTGGCAGGGATCAATAGTTCTGAATTCCGTTACCGCGAGGCTGATTTCGGACATTTCCCAAAAGGACTTTTATATGGAATCCAGTGTCTGGACAGCTGGCTTTATGATGATATGCGTCCATTCCTTCATCTGGAGGCATTAGATACTTACCGTTTCTTAAAAGAGCAGGTGGAGACAGATTATTTTGAGCAGCTGATTCAGAAGTATTTATTAAAAAACAGGCATGCATCTGTTGTGATCATTGAACCTGAGAAAGGCTTAAATGCAAAAAATGAGGCTGCCTTAGAGAAAAAACTTGCGGAATATAAAGCGGGGTTATCAGAAGATGAGATCCGAAAGCTGATCGCAGATACAAAACACCTGAAGGAATATCAGGAGACACCTTCTCCAAAAGAAGATCTGGAAAAAATTCCGATGCTTGCGCGCTCTGATATGAAAAAAGAGGCAGCACCTTTTTATAATACAGAACTTTCAGTGAAAGGTATCCCGGTGGTACACCATGATATTTATTCGAATGGGATCATCTATCTGACCATGTTGTTCGATATTGCGCACATTCCGGCAGAGGACATTCCGTATCTTGGCGTATTGAAGGCGGTACTTGGCTATGTGGATACAAAAAAATATTCCTATGCGGATTTTGCAAATGAAGTGAACATCCATACCGGAGGAATCAGCAGTACGATCGGTGTGTATCCGGGCGTGAAGGATAAAGATGGATATCAGGTAAAATTTGAGGTGCGTACCAAGGCATTATATGACAAATTGCCGGAGGCTGCAGCATTGATGAAAGAAATGCTTTTCACCTCAGAACTTGAGGATGAGAAACGTCTGTATGAGATTATTGCCGAGTTGAAATCAAGACTTCAGGTAAGCATCAGTTCCGCCGGACATTCCGTGGCTTCGACAAGAGCCATGACTTATTTTTCCAAGGCGGCTGCTTACAAAGATACGATCACATTCTATGAGACGCTGTGTGATCTGGAAGCACATTTTGATGAGAGAAAAGAAGCACTGACCGCAAAACTAAAAGAGATGGTTTCCTCAATTTTTACAAAAGAACATCTTCTGGTCAGCGTCACCTGCGAAAAAGACGGGCTTTCTATCGTAGAAACAGAGCTGGAAAAATTTATTCCAATGTTATATGAAACTTCCGGGGAGGAAAAACAGGCAGAGATCGTCCCGGTCCGGAAGAATGAGGGATTTATGGATGCCTCCCAGGTGCTGTATGTGGCGAGAGCCGGAAATTTCCGTGCACATGGCTTTGACTATCACGGTGCACTGCGCATTTTAAAAGTGATCATGGAGTATGATTACCTCTGGATCAATATCCGTGTGAAAGGCGGAGCATACGGCTGCATGAACGGTTATATGAAGAATGGAGACACTTATTTTGTCTCTTACCGTGATCCAAATCTGGAAAAAACAAATGAGATTTATGACGGAATCCCTGCATATATTGAGCAGTTTACTGCGGATGAACGTGACATGACAAAATATATCATCGGGACGATCAGTGATATGGATGTGCCAATGAATCCAAGCACGAAGGGCGATCGGTCCATGGCAGCTTATTTACAGAATATTTCGTACGAAGAGATCCAGAAAGAGCGTGATCAGGTGATCGGTGCGACGCAGGAGGATATCCGGGGACTCCGGGATATGATCGCATCTGTTCTCGCAGAGAATAATCTCTGTGTAGTCGGAAATGAGGAAACCTTGCAGGCAAGTGAAGGAATGTTTGGGGAAGTAAAACACTTGAATGAATCAGAACGATGATTGTGAAATTTACAATTATCTGAGTAAATAAATACAAAGAGAGGAAGTTTATGAACGAAAAATTTAAATCTGGATTTGTGACGATCATCGGAAGACCAAACGTGGGAAAATCCACATTAATGAACCATCTGATCGGACAGAAGATCGCAATCACATCGAACAAACCGCAGACGACCAGAAACCGCATCCAGACGGTCTATACGGATATGGAACGTGGGCAGATCGTATTTCTGGATACACCGGGGATCCACAAGGCAAAAAATAAACTTGGGGAGTACATGGTAAATGTGGCAGAGCACACCTTAAATGAGGTGGATGTGATCTTATGGCTTGTGGAACCGTCTAATTTTATCGGAGCCGGCGAGCAGCACATTATCGAGCAGTTGAAAAAAGTAAAAACACCGGTCATTCTGATCATCAATAAAGTGGATACCGTAGACCGTGAAAAAATCGTGGAATATATTGACACATACCGCAAAGTGTACGATTTTGCGGAGATTATTCCGGCGTCTGCACTGCGTGCAAAGAATCTGGACACGGTCATTGACATGATTTTCAAATATCTGCCGTATGGACCGCAGTTCTATGATGAGGATACGATCACCGACCAGCCGGAGCGCGCTATTGTTGCAGAAATCATCCGTGAGAAGGCACTGCATGCGCTCGATGATGAGATTCCGCATGGAATTGCCGTTTATATCGACCGGATGAAGGGTAGAAAGGGACAGAATATCATTGACATTGACGCAACGATCGTCTGCGAGCGTGATTCCCACAAGGGAATTATCATCGGAAAAGGCGGTGCAATGCTCAAAAAAATCGGAAGCAATGCGCGTTACGAGATCGAGCGGTTATTGGATACAAAAGTAAATCTGAAACTTTGGGTGAAAGTGAAGAAAGACTGGCGTGACAGCGATTTTCTGATCAAAAATTTTGGATACAATAAGGACGAAATTTAAACCGTTGCCAATATTTAACGTGTATAAGGTTTTTCACAACGCAAATCCTATCTGTATACAGATGGCAGGAGGGAAAAACGATGGAGAAAACCTGGAACACTTTTTGGGAAACAGGACGGATTGACGATTATCTGGAGATATGCAGAGAAAAAGAGAGTGACAGAGAGCAGGAAGTAAGGCAGAATGGGGCAGAACCTTGTAATGACCGGAATGGTTTTAAATGCGATGCCGATTGGCGATTATGACAAAAGAATAACACTGCTCACGAGGGAGAGAGGAAAAATCACAGCATTTGCCAGAGGGGCAAGAAAACCAAACAGTCAGTTTTTAGCTGCGACAAATCCTTTCTCCTTCGGGGAATTTGAACTTTTCGAGGGACGTTCTACATATACAGTTGCCAAAGTGTCCATCCAGAATTATTTCCGGGAGCTTGCAGCAGATTTCAACGCTGCCTATTATGGATTTTATTTTCTGGAATTTGCAGATTATTATTGTCAGGAAAATAACGATGAGACAGAAATGTTAAAACTGCTTTACCAGACACTCCGGGCGCTCGAAAGCCCTGCTTTTTCCAACCGGCTTGTGAGATGTATCTATGAACTCCGGACACTCACAATCAACGGGGAAGCACCGAATGTGTTCGGGTGCACAAAATGCGGAAAAAAAGAGGCACTGCACTGGTTTTCGGGAAAGACGGCGCGCATGCTTTGCGATCACTGCGTGAATGAGTTAAGGCGGAAACCTGAAAATATGGCGGCGTTGCCGACCTATCAGAAAGTGCAGGAATCCACAGTCTATACCATGCAGTATATTATGACAGCAAAGCTTGCAAAACTTTACACGTTTTCTGTATCCGATCAGGTATTGTGGGAATTACAGCAGTGTATCAGGGAATACATGAAATATTATATCAACCATTCTTTTAAATCATTAAAAATTTTGGAAGAGGTTGAAAACATGATATAAAAATTGTATAATATCCAAGATTAACATTGAATGAAATAGAAAGAGGATGGAGTCTGTAACATGAAGAGATTAGGGTGTATTGGACTGACAATCATGATCTGCGCAGGTATGCTCGCCGGGTGTGGTTCCAGTCTGGAGGCAGACACAAATACCGTTTATGTTTCAAAACATGGCAAAGTAGTTTCAATGGATGTGGAACAGCTTGACCAGTCTTATTATGATGAGACGGAGCTGAAAGAGTTTGTGGATTCCGCAGTGGAGGAGTACAATACAGAGAATGGAAAAAATTCTGTAAAAGTGGATGATCTGACCGTGGAAGATGGCACAGCAAAACTCCGGATGGACTATGAAACGGTGGATGATTATACAGCGTTTAATGGTGTGGAATTGTATGAGGGTAAAATCGTGCAGGCATTGGCTGCCGGGTATGATTTTGACACAGATTTTGCGGGCGTGGATAAAGACGGCAGTGTCACGGGAGTGACGAGAGGGGATATTCTCGCACAGGAAGATCTGAAAGTTGTCATTATTAAGGCAAATACCGATGTGAAGATTGACGGCAAAATTTTATATGTTTCCTGCGATAACGTGACGGTGACAGGAAAAGATTCTGTTTCCATTAAAGAGGGAACCGGAATCGAGAAAACCTGGATCACGGAAGCAGAAGAAGTACCATCCACAGAGGCCGTCTTGGAGACAGAAAGTACGGAAGACGCAGGGGATGTCATTGAGGGAGAAGTGATCATAGGAACAGAGGAAGCTTCCGGCAATGATGTAGTCACAAATCTTTCCGGCGGTTCATCCGGTACAGATGTCTATACTTATATCATTTACAAATAGGCTCGCGATGATACAATAAATCATAAGTACGAGTTATAAATAATTGCATAATACAGCAATAATATAATAGAATGTGAGGAATTTATTATGGAAAAGACGATGGACAAAATCGTAGCACTTGCAAAATCAAGAGGATTTGTATATCCGGGTTCTGAGATTTACGGAGGTCTTGCAAATACATGGGATTACGGAAATCTTGGTGTAGAGTTGAAGAACAACGTAAAAAGAGCATGGTGGCAGAAATTCATTCAGGAAAACCCTTACAACGTAGGTGTTGACTGTGCCATCCTTATGAATCCACAGACATGGGTTGCATCCGGACATCTCGGAGGATTCTCTGATCCGTTAATGGATTGCAAAGAGTGCCATGAGCGTTTCCGTGCAGATAAGATCATTGAGGATTTTGCTGCTGAGAAGAACATTGAATTAAAGGGCTCTGTGGATGGATGGACACAGGAAGAAATGAGAGATTTCATCGAGGAACATCAGATCCCATGTCCTACATGTGGCAAACATAACTTCACAGACATCCGTCAGTTTAACTTAATGTTTAAAACATTCCAGGGTGTTACTGAAGATGCAAAGAACACAGTTTATTTAAGACCTGAAACAGCACAGGGAATTTTCGTAAACTTTAAAAATGTACAGAGAACTTCCAGAAAGAAAATCCCATTTGGAATCGGTCAGATCGGTAAATCTTTCCGTAACGAGATCACACCGGGTAACTTTACATTCCGTACCCGTGAGTTCGAACAGATGGAATTAGAGTTCTTCTGTGAGCCGGGTACTGATCTTGAGTGGTTCCAGTATTGGAGAGGATTCTGCCGTGACTGGTTACAGACACTTGGTATCAAAGAGGATGAGATGCGTCTTCGTGACCATTCACCGGAAGAACTTAGCTTCTACAGCAAGGGAACAACCGATATTGAGTTCTTATTCCCATTTGGATGGGGCGAGTTATGGGGTATCGCTGACAGAACAGACTATGACCTCACACGGCATCAGAACGTATCAGGACAGGATCTCACTTACTTTGATGATGAAAAAGGTGAGAGATATATCCCATATGTGATCGAGCCATCTCTTGGAGCTGACCGTGTGGTACTTGCATTCTTATGTGCTGCTTATGATGAGGAGAACATTGGTACAGAGGAAAAACCGGACATGAGAACCGTGCTTCATTTCCATCCGGCACTTGCGCCTGTTAAGATCGGTGTACTTCCATTATCCAAGAAGTTAAATGAGGGCGCTGAGAAAGTATATGCACAGCTTGCAAAGAAATATAACTGTGAGTTTGACGACAGAGGAAATATCGGAAAACGTTACAGAAGACAGGATGAGATCGGAACCCCATTCTGTGTTACTTACGATTTCGAGTCTGAGACAGACGGAGCAGTGACTGTCCGTGACCGTGATACGATGGAGCAGGAGCGTATCAAGATCGAAGATCTGGATGCATATTTTGCAAAGAAATTTGAATGGTAAGAGTTCCATAATATGGAATAGAATTTCAAATTGTGAAATGTGCATAAAAAATAGGCGAAAAGAAGCAAAAAAGTTGTTGCCTTTTGGTTAATGTGTGGTATTATAAGTATGTGCGTTTTGGAAAAACGTGCATACTTGTGACAAGAACAGGGGTTAATGCTCTCTGTTTGAATAAAAGTTACAGTATTTTATATTAGGAGGAATTATAAAATGGCAAACAAATGGGTTTATATGTTTAGCGAAGGCGACATGACCATGCGTAACCTGCTTGGTGGTAAAGGTGCCAACCTTGCAGAGATGACAAGCATCGGACTTCCTGTACCACAGG
>DXQT01000040.1 GCA_019411365.1 Roseburia sp. | reverse complement strand
CTCATGCACGGTTTGATGAGGGGCGGATGAAATTTTCATCCGCCTACTCTACATGGCTGACTTGTGAGAGGGCGCTTATACATGCCCATTTACGCTGTGAATTGCACCACAGAATCTGCAATTTACGTTATGGGATGAGTGCCTATATTGGGTTCTGCTGCTCGTATTCTGGATTGACGGATTTTATTGACACAATTCCAAGATTACTTTATACTAAGCCTACATCAAAGTCGCAGACAAATAACAGTTACGATTATGAAACTTTCGTAATCGTGATCATTCTTACAACGTTTCTGTCTGCAGATCCAAAACCTGATATATGGTTACGGGTATGATCTCAAAATTCAGTGCCGGTTCGGCAGGAGATTCCATTTTGATGAACAATTCAATGCATAAAAATTTTAATCTTAATTATTACAGTTAGCACCGTTGCATTTTTATGAAAAAATCTTTTACGTGCATTGAAAAATACCACACATTCTATTATCATAAAGGGGAAAATGATTGAACACAAACGATGAGAAAATCCAATGGCATCCTGCATTTGATGCGGCATTGCAGATTGAACTTGGAGAAGAAACAAAGTATTTAGAATTTGATTCTGAACATCTGCTGTCGAAGAAACCAATGCAGATCGATGTGTTAGTCAAAAATGAAAGACATGTAAAAATCCAGAAGAATATTGGGAGAATTTTCCGACAGTACAATGTTGTAGAATACAAATCGCCGGAAGATGACCTTAACATTGACGATTTTTACAAGGTGTACGCATACGCCTGTATTTATAAAGCCGACACGGAGACAGTAGACTTCATACCGGCAGCAGAGCTGACAATTACTTTTGTATGTTACCATTATCCAAGAACCATGCTTCAGAAATTGCAAAGAGATCGGCAGATAACAGTCGAAAATATGGAAAGCGGTATTTATTACCTTATGGGAGATGCAATTCCGATGCAGCTTATCATTGTTCCAAGATTATCTAAAACGAATAACTACTGGCTGAATAATCTTCGTAATGATTTAAAGTCAGGCGGCGAGATCAGAAATTTTATAGAGAAATATGGTGAAAATAAAAACTCAAAGTTATACCAGGCGCTGGCAGATACGATCATGCGCGCAAACTGGCAGGAATTAAAGGAGGAACGAAAAATGTGTGAAGCATTACGTGAATTATTTGCGGATGATCTGCGCGAATCGAGGGAAGAAGGAATTATGGAGGGCAGGAATGTTGGAAAACGCGAAGGCGAAGCTTCAAAAGTCATAGAAATAGTAATTAAAAAATATAAAAAAGGCTGCTCTGTAAAAGAAACAGCAGATATGCTGGAAGAACCCCAAACGTTAATCAAACAAATCTATGATGTGATCGGACAGTGTGCACCTGATTATAATGTAGAGGCAATTTATAAGATACTTCTGGATAAAACTATATAATGTGTAACATCCGCAAGCTGGAACAAGACCGGAAGATGGAAGTGAGATCAAAAATACAGTAAAAACAAAAACTCAAAGCTATATCAGGCACTCGCAGATGCCGTCATGCGTGCAAACTGGGAGAAATTGAAGGAGGGATCGAATATGTGTGAAGCATTAAAAGAATTGTTTGCGGACGACCTGCGTGAATCAAGGGAACAGGGCATCATCGAAGGCAGGATCGAGGGCAGGAATGCCGGCAGGATTGAGGGTAGAATCGAAGGCAGATGTGATATTACCTGTAATTCCTATTCTTGCGCATAGAGGCTTGTTTGGGATGGTGGAAAATGGTTGGAAGTTTATCTGGGTTGCAGCTATAATGATTTTATTACCATTTGTTTCATCATTGGTGGGAATTATTCTTGGAAGCATACAATTAAAGAAAACATCTACAAAGCCTGTAAAGATTGGGGTGTTGCTTTCATGCACGGGGTTAGTGCTGCATTTACTCTTTCGATTTGTTTTTAAGTTTTAGAATCCCAGCTCCATAGCTCACGAAGAAAATAATATTTGTTTATAGCGTTTTTCTTTCATTTACGTTACGAAAGACTTGTGAGAGGACGCTTATACATACCCAATCAACGTTATGAATTGCACCACAGAATCTGCAATTTACGTTATGGAACTCTCGGAGTTTCATCTTTGGGTTCTGCCGCTCGTATTCTGGATTGACGGATTTTCACAATCTGGATATTGCATGCCACACAGTCTTGGCTTAATAAAAAATAGAACTGATTTGTTTTCAGGATTTTGGGAGCGGCCGGTTCTTAGAAAGCAGACATTGCGATTTCAAAAGCCAATGTAATTGGATTTTGAAATCACGATGGATGCTTTCTTAGTACCGCTGCCAGCGACAACAAGCGGAAGCGCTCCTGAAAACAAACAGTTCTATTTTTTATATTTCTATGCACTTTGTTGGCATGCAATACGACATAACCTTAGGAAATCCGTAACACCACCTACAAGCGGCAGTTCATACGTTAAACTCCGGTTTTCGATTCAAACTCCTGCACAGCCTTGGCATCAAGGATTGTGGTACACATCGGACAGCGGCATGCATTAATGGAAATCTCACTCTTACACATAGGACAGATTTTTTTTGCGTTAAATTAGAAAAAGTAAAGTATGTCGGTAGGAATTCTATGCGATCGAGTATGGAAAGGCTATTGCGTTACAAACAGGAAAAGAGGAACAAAGTTACATGAAGAAAAAAGCATTCAAGGCAGCATTGCCCTACACATTGCCAATCTGTGTAGGATTCTTATTTTTAGGAATGTCTTATGGATTTCTGATGCGGAGCATGGGATCTCCATGTTGGATAAATATCAAAATGTCGGATGGAAAAAGTTTTATCTGATTTATGGAATGTGTGATGAAACCTTTTCCGTAAATTGTACGACAGAAGTACCAGAGGGTGTGGATAAAGGATGGTTTATGTTTTTTGTGACGCTTTTGAACCAGATTTACTGGGTGGGAGGTGCAACCGCAGGGGCACTGCTTGGCACAATGGTGACACGGTTTCTGCCGTTTTTAATTTTCCCGGAAGGAAAAGAACCACCGGAATTTATCCAATATCTGGGTAAGGTACTGCCTTATGCAGTCATCGGTCTACTGGTCATTTATTGTCTGAAAGATGTACCGGGAAGCGGAACATATGGAATACCGGAATTTTTGGCGATTGTATTTATCGTACTCCTTCACAGATGGAAAAAGAACATATTGCTCAGTATCGGCGGTGGAACTGTATTTTATATGCTGCTGGTGCAGTTTGTATTTTGCAAGTAACACAATAAAAGTGAGACAAAATCTGGTTGCTAAACCAGATGAAAGTGATATACTGAATGCATAGGGAAAAGAAACCGTGTGGAATTACAGTTTTGTTTTCACACGGTTTTTTATCAGATGCAGGTTAGATGCAACTAACACAAGCGGCAATGTATTGATATGGAAGCAGGAAAGTACATGAAAGAAAAAGTGAATGTGACAGGTGTGCCGGAAACGATGGTACAGACTTTGTATGCAAGAGCAAAAGAAACAAAAAAGCAAAATGCCAAAATCAGGGATGAGATTGCAGTAGAACTTGTGAAAAAGCTGGACTATGACTTTTCCAAAGCAGATAAGGATAAAGCCATGAGCTGTGGCGTGATCGCGAGAACGATCGTATTAGACCGGATGGTTCGACAATATCTGGAGAAGCATGAAAATACAGTTGTTGTAAATATTGCATGTGGACTGGATACCAGATGTTACCGGATGAAGGAAAAATATCTGAGATGGTACAACGTGGATCTGCCGGAGACTATGAAGATAAGGCGGCAGTTTCTTCCAGAAACAGGTCCGATATATCAGATTGCAAAGTCTGCAATGGATAATTCCTACGTGGACGATATCGATTATCATGGAGAAAATGTTCTGGTGATAATGGAAGGACTTACGATGTATTTGTGTGAGAAGGACATCAGAAAGATATTTTCTATTATTGAAAAATCATTTCAGAAAGTAACCATAATGGTCGAAACCATGTCACCATTTGTTGTGAAACATGTGAAGGAAAAATCCATAGAGGGCAGCAATGCAAAATTCACATGGGGTGTTGAGAACGGAACAGAATTACAAAAGATTGTACCGAATTTTTCTATCCTGCAGGAAGTCAGTCTGGTTGAGGGAATGAAAGAACTTATGCCGATTTATCATGTGATAGGAAAGATTCCAATCGTTCGGAATATCTCAAACAAAATAATAGTTTTAGAGAAACGTGTCTGATAATAAGGAGATGATGCAGATGAAAAAAAGATATTTTGATGTGGAAACAAACGCATAGAGAAAGCAATTAATTGGTTAAAAGCACATGACAATCAGAAGATAGGAATGGTCGGTGCATCTACTACAGGAACACTTGCATTGACTTCCGCTTCTTATTTTGAAGATATTACATTGACGATCGGTCTGACACCGAGTGATTTTATCTGGCAGGGGTTTATGCAGGGCAAAAAAGACGGCTGTAAGGAATGGCCGATCGAGGGAGAATCTCTTTTTGCATATAAAGGAGAATCACTTCCGTACATGCCGTTCTGCTACAAACATCCGGACTACTGGCATGTGATTGAAAAAGAAACAAAACGGACCGGTGATATGATCAATTCAAGAAAACTGTTTGATGATTTGGAAAAGGCTCATCCAATCACAGAAGACGAGATGATCAAGATTGAAAAAATCAATGGAACCCATTTCGTTTTCCCAGAGAGCATGCTAAAGACAATGCTCCCGGTTGGTTCCGGACTTTTTGTGAAACTGGCATTTCAGGCAGCAAGAAAATATCCGGAGGAATGCCGCAGTGCACGCCTTGATATTGATCGCCGGGTGAGAAATGTGGTTGCAGAATGGAAGAGTGCAGAAAGAGACTAACACAAGTTTTGACCGCTTATTTGAAATTGAAAAAGAAGCCAGATTTCTAGGAGAAGATTGATTTATGCTACAGACGTGATTGGAGGAAGAAAGAATGAAAAACGAAGAATACAAAAAATTGTCAATCAGCGAATTTACAAAAGCAGCTGGAAGATATGAAAGTAACCATGCTGGTATTTACGAAATGTGTAAGAAGGATTATCCGGATATTCTGGAAGAATTAGAAAAAGAGCCATTTAATGATTTATTGGATGCAGGATGCGGACCTGCTCCAATGATTTCTTTATTATCAGAAAAATATCCGGACCGGCATTATACAGGGCTGGATCTGACTCCGGCCATGATCGAACAGGCAAAAAAGAAAAATATTCCAAATGCAACATTTGTTGTGGGAGACTGTGAGAACTTTCCTTTTGAAAACGATTCATTTGACGCAATTATTTGTTCTATGAGTTTCCATCATTATCCGAATCCACAGGCGTTTTTTGACAGTGTGAAGAGATGTCTTCGTCCAAATGGAAGATTGATACTGAGGGATGTGACAAGTGATAATAAAATATTGATATGGCTGATGAATACACTGGAAATGCCTCTGGCAAATATATGTGGGCACGGAGATGTCCGGGTTCCAACAAGAGATGTGGTCATGGAATGCAGCAGAAAAGCAGGACTAAAAGTGGAAAAATTTGAAATCCGTAAAGGTATGAGGATGCATTGCGTTGTGAGAAAAGCCTAAAGGAGACCAGCTATGAAATTTTATGAAAGTGGAGATAATCGTAAACCAGTGATATTTTTATTTCCCGGCACCTGCTGTCTGTATAGCAGTTTTGATCATGTACTGGATGGGTTACATTCTTATTTTTACACGGTAACAGTTTCTTATGATGGATTTGATCCAAACGAGAAAACCGAATTTTATTCGATGGAAGATGAATGTGAAAAAATTGAGCAGGAAATCAGGAAAAAGTATGGTGGGAGAATATATCTTGTGGCTAAAATTCAGTCATCCATGGTAGTGCCTTTTATGTATAAAATGGTACATACAGGTACTCTTCCAAAATTTATGCAGAAAAAGCTGGATAAGACAGACGGTGGCAAAAAAGAATTATATAATGGATTTTTAAATATGTTTGGAATCGGTAAGGGAGGAAGTCCATGGATTACGAAACAGAGTATTTATAATCAGTTCTATTCGGATCTGGTTACGAAAGTCCAACATGGAATTGATGTGCCTGGAACAACGATCCATGTGTTTTACGCAACCAAGATGGGTGAAAAATACGAAAAGAGATATTGTACTTATTTCAAAAATCCGGATATCCGGAAGCACAATATGCAGCATGAAGAACTGTTTTGCTGTCATAGTGCAGAGTGGGTGGAAGAAGTAAGAAAAGCAGTGGAATTGCCTGATGAAATATGACGAATTTCATTTTTATCTGGCTTCCAGATTTTTATAACGCAGATATATTTTTTAAAATGAGCAGAATTGTACTTTTTCTGGTTAAAATAGTGCAAGTTTTTCAGGGAAAAATAATATAAAATAGATTGGATAAGTATGAACGGAAAAAGGAGACTTAAGATGAAACAGCTCACAAGACTTTTTATCCCAATCTGTCTGGAAACACTATTTTATATGCTGTCCGGTATGGTTGACACTCTGATGTTATCCGCAATTGGAGACTATGCAGTCGGGGCAGTGGGAACGGCAAACAGTTATATTGGAATTTTTATCATAATGTTTTCTATCATATCTTCCGGCATGGTTTCGGTCATGACGCAGAATATTGGCGCAGGCAGACCGGGAGTTGCCTATCAGGCAAGGCAGCTTGGATTGTTATTTAATGCTGTTGCAGGCGTGCTTATGGCTGTATTTTTATTTTCGGGAGCAGGAGCGATCCTTCGTATGGTAGGAATTGCGGATGCATTGTATGAACCGGCGTTGATTTACCTTAAAATTGTCGGGGGTGGGTGTATATTAAATGCGGTCATTCCTATCTTTTCAAGCTATCTGCGCGCATTCGGATATACAAAGCAGCCATTATATGCCACGATCGTTGGAAATATCGCAAATTTTGTGATGAATGCAGTATTTCTTTTTGTATTGCACAAGGGTGTTGCAGGTGTCGCCGTAGCAACTGTGATCTCCAAGATCCTGAACCTGTGTATTGTACTGTATTTTTCACATAAGCTGATCTCTGCAAAAAACAGTACAGAGAGGATCGCAAATAAGACAGTCTTAGGGCAGATCGTGAAAGTCGGACTTCCATCTGCATGTGAGACGGCACTCTATAATGTTGCAATGATGCTTGTCATCCGTTTTCTGAACCAGATGGATGCAGAAGGGCTGAATGTGACAGCCAGATCTTATACGGCAACGATCAGTAATTTTTCCTATTGTGTCGGTGCAGCACTGGCACAGGCAAATGCGATCATGACAGGCTGGCACATCGGTGCTGGGAAACTCGAAGAGTGTGACAGAGGGACAAAGCGGGCAGCGTTTGTCGGAGTATGTGTGGCAGTCTGCATGGAGACAGCAATTGTGCTTGGTTCCGGTTTTATTATGCCGCTCTTTACAGATAATCCGGAAATGACTGCGCTGGTCCGCAAGCTGCTGGCAATCGACATTGTACTTGAGATTGGACGCGTGACGAATCTTGTGTTTGGACAAGCCTTAAAAACAAGCGGAGATGCAGTGTTCCCGGCAGTGATCGCAGCCGTTTTCATGTTTGTCTTTGCGGTGGGAGGCACATGGCTGTTTGGAATTTCCATGGGACTTATGGCTGTGGGAGCGTATATTGGTCTTGCAAGCGATGAGTGTGTGCGGGCTGTCGGCATGGTATGGCGCTGGAAAACCGGGAAGTGGAGAACAAAGAAGCTTGTGTGAGCAGGAACAATATCAGCAGAAAACAAAAAATCAGCTTCGGGAGATACATATTTATGTGAATGTAGTCCACTTTCACAAAATCTTCACAAAAAATTAGCACTCTACTATTGACAGTGCTAACAAACGGGTGTATAACATAGTCAGAACAAAGGAAGAGAACAAAAGAAGAACCAAGAGATCAGAAAAGATTTCAGAAGTAAAAGTTCTGTGAGTTCTCCGGACATCCCAGTTCCAAAGAAACAAGGTAATAAAGCATGAGATATCCACGAGAAAGCGGATACCGTAGAAAAAGGAGAGATGACTTATGTTGATGCCTAGTATTTTTGGAGAAGATTTATTTGAAGATTTGTTTGATTTACCATTCTATGATGACAGTAAGGTTGAGAAGAAATTGTATGGCAGACATGCAAAGAATCTTATGAAAACAGATATCAAGGAAATGGACAACGGCTATGAGCTGATTATCGATCTGCCTGGATTCAAGAAAGATGAGATCAAGGTATCGTTAGACAATGGATATTTGTCCATCGCCGCTGCAAAAGGTCTTGATCAGGATGAGCAGGAGAAAGATACCGGCAAGTACATCCGAAGAGAACGTTATGCAGGTTCCTGCGAGCGTAGTTTCTATGTTGGTGAAGATATAACAGAGGAAGATATCAAGGGCGAGTTCAAACATGGTATCTTGAAACTGTTTGTTCCAAAGAAAGAAGCAAAGGCAGCAGTACCGGAACGTAAATTCATCGCAATTGAAGGATAATTATTTTGTACAGAAAGTAACCTACAGACCGAAAAGCCTATAGGCATTGGAAAGGAAGGATACATTATGGCAGACAAAAATCCAAAACATATGTTAAAGAAAAAACAGGTAAAAGCAAAAGATAAGAAAAAACATATTTATGAATAAACAGTCAGAAATGAATGGAAGGCATCGCACTTTGGTGTGATGCCTTTCTTGTTTTGCAGGGAAAAGGAGGACAAAATGAGAGAAAAACAGAAACAGCCAGCATCATTTCAGCCGGACAGGATTTTGTCCTATTTTAAAGCAGAATGGCAAGTATTTCTGGCGGTGACAATATCCGGTCTGATCTATAATGTAGGACTGCTTGCAGGACCGTGGTTCGAAGGAAAAATGACCGGCTGTCTTGTGGACATTTTAAGAGGTGCCGGACAGTTTGGCGATATGCTGATTCTTGTGTTAAGCTATGTGGCAGTGATCGTGATCGTGCAGAGTTCGAGATATATCAAGCGTTTTTATGTCCGCCGTTTTGCCAATAATGTAAACCGCAGGATGAAGGAAATCCTCTATGGAAGCCTTGTCAGAAAAAGCAGGGCGAGCCTTAAGGAAGAGGGCGAAGGCAATGTCATAACGAAAGCGATCCTCGACGTTGATGACTGTGTGGAGGGAATGCGGAAATTTACGACGGAAATTTTTGATACAGGTGTGGCACTGGCAGCCTATGCCGGAATGCTTTTGTGGTATGACTGGCGGCTGGCGCTCTTATGTATGCTGTTTCCGCCAATCTCTTACATGACCGCAGAAAAAATGAAAAAAATGATCCAGAGAACCGGGGCTGCCTACAAGGAACAGTCCGGCGCGCTGAGCGCAGCGACGTTAGACCGGGCAGAAAATGCAATCACATACCGTGTTTTCGGGCGTGAAAAAGAAAGACAGAATGCATATGAAGAAAATTTGTCTGCGTATGAAAAATCAGCCGTGAGAGCAAACATCTGGAACACGGCAATGCCACCGGTGTATCGCGTCATCTCCATGGCAGGTGTGCTGTTCATTTTGTATTTCGGACAGAAAAATGTATTGGGAACCGGCTGGCGTGCATGGGGCATTGCGGCGTTTACCACATTTTTGTCGTGCTTTGTGAAACTTTCCGTGAAGTCGTCAAGCGCTGCGAAGTTGTTCAATGCGGTACATAAAGCACAGGTTTCATGGAACCGTATCAAACCACTTCTGACACGAAAAGATGAGAGAACTGCGATCGAAGATCAGACAGCAGAAAATCATGCCAGGGAGTGTAAGGAAAAAAACGACACAGTCCCAGCAGGCAAAACAGAGACAACAGTGCAAAAAATACAGATCAGTCATCTGAATTTTGCTTATCCGGATGGAAAGAAAATTTTAGACGACATTTGTCTTTCTGCAGAGAAAGGACAGATCATCGGTATTACCGGGGCGGTCGCATGTGGCAAGTCAACGCTTGGAAAAGTATTTTTGTGTGAATATCCTTATGAGGGACAGATTCTTGTGGACGGCACAGATTTGCAGGCTATGGACGAGGCAGACCGCACGAAGCGGATCGGTTATCTTGGACATGATCCGGAGTTGTTTTTTGACAGTGTGGAAAATAATATTTTGCTCGGTGATAAAAAAGAGGCAGACGATTACTTAAAGGCAGTGTGCATGGAACAGGAAGTTGCAGAGATGGCGGATGGAAAAAAGACCGTGGTTGGAAATGGCGGAGTACGTCTCTCCGGCGGTCAGGCAAAGCGTCTTGCACTTGCAAGGACACTCTGCCACAAAAAGCCGGTTCTGATTCTGGATGATCCTTTTTCGGCACTGGACAAAAACACGGAAAAACAGATTTTTGCCAATTTGAAACAGCAGACGAAAGACAATATTGTTTTCTTAATTTCTCACCGTTTATATCTGTTTCCGCAGATGAATCAGGTCATCTGGATGGAAGATGGAAAGGCGGTGGCCGGTACACATGAAGAAATTCTGGAAAAGATACCGGAGTACCGCAGTCTGTATGAGACACAGAGCGATGAAAGAGAGAATGCGAAAGTGGAAACGGAAAATAGAAAAACAGTTTCTGAACATACAGAGGAAAGGAGGAGTGGCAGATGAAACAGAAAAGACAGGTAAAAAGTGTGATCCTGGAAACAATCAAAAAACAGAAAATGCTGTCTGCCGGAATCCTGACCGCAGTGATCGGAGCAGTTGTGGCAGCGCTGATTCCTCCGCTGATCCTTGCAAAAATCATTGATACAGTGACAGCCGGTAATGAGGCGGCGTTTTCTGTGATCCTTCTCTATTTTGTCCTGCTCGCACTTACCGGAATATTGGAAGCTGCGAGGGAAGGACTCCTGACGGTGTTTGGTCAGAAAATCACACATGCACTAAGAAGCAGCCTGATGGATAAATTTGTAAGTCTGACGGCAGACAGCGTGAATAAGCAGGAGCCGGGAACACTGGTGTCACGGTTTGTCGGGGATGTTGACACGGTGGAAAATCTGTTTACCTCCGGGATTATCAGTATGTTTGCGGATGTATGTAAGATTATCAGTATCCTTGTCGTGATCTGGTTTCAAAACCGTGGACTGACGCTGGTATTGCTGGTGTTGCTGCCGTTTTTATTCTGGTTTACCAGACATGTCCAGAAAAATATGCTGGCGGCGCAGATTGAAAACCGAAAGGCTGTCGGACGGGCATCCGGTCATGTGCCGGAGACGCTTCACAATATCCGCACAATCCATTGTCTTGCAAAGGAAGCATACATGGAAGAGCGTTACGACACTTATATCGGGGAGAGTTATGCAGCGATGGAGCGCACCAATTTTTATGATGCGGTTTACTCCCCGGTGATACTGATATTGAATGCGGTGGTTGTCGCAGTTGTCATGCTGCTTTCCGCGTCCGGAAACCACACGGTACTGACCTTCTTTGGAATGTCTGCCGGAACTGCGGTTGCGGTCATCAACTATATCTCACAGATATTCTCCCCGGTGGAGAGCCTCGGAATGGAGATTCAGACGATTCAGTCTGCGATTGCCGGAATCCACAGGATCAATGAATTTTTTGCACTTGAGGAGAAGCAGATAGTGGAAAAGGACAGCGAGACAGTAGCAGAAGAATGCGTGGAACAGATGGCTGGGGGACACTCAGAAAATAAAACAGCAGATGTTCCGTTTGTCGAGTTTCGGGATGTGACCTTCGGTTATGATGAACATGTCGTTTTAGACCATTTGAATTTAAAGGTCATGGACGCGGAGCAGGTAACACTCGCAGGACGAACCGGGGCAGGAAAAAGTACGATTTTAAAACTTCTCTTAGGACTTTACGAACCGCAGGGCGGAGAGGTTTTGATCCACGGAAGACCGGCAGCGGCAGTCCGGGAGGAAGAGAAACGGAAACTGTTCGGCTATGTAGAACAGACCTTCCACATGGTTCCGGGAACGGTGCGCGATCAGATCACGCTGTATGATGAAACCATTCCGGCAGACCGCGTAAAAGCAGTGGCAGAGCTGACCGGGTTAGACGATGTGATAGAAAGCTCTGAAAACGGATATGACACGAAATGCACGCCGGAGTTATTCTCGCAGGGACAGTGGCAGCTCTTATCCATTGCAAGAGCCGCAGTGGCGGAACCACAAATGCTGCTGTTTGATGAGATCACGGCGAATCTGGATGCAGAGACGGAAAAGGCAGTGTTACTGGCGTTAAAGCGTGTAGCGAAAGACCGCACTGTCATTTCCATCTCACACAGAACTTCAGCAGAATTAGGACGTATTATTTATCTCTGATTTTTCTTCACAAAATATCCAATCAGGTAGCAGACGACAGCAACCACCATGCCATTGATGGAGGAAATCCCCCAGTTTAATACATTTAACCAGTTACAGAAGTTATAGTATAACCAGACGGATAAAATCGTTCCAATGATACCGGAGATCAGTACCATAGTTTTTTTCTTCTGATGGAAGATATTAGCAAGTCCGAGTCCGGCGGTATATAAGGCATTGTCGTTTGTAGTCCAGATATTCAGACTTTGCGAATCGGGTAAAGTTTGGAGTTGCAGTACCACCGGATACAAAAGAGCCGATGACAAGTCCGGCACCGCCAATCACCGTTAAGGAACCACTGGACACTGCAAACTATTATATCTTGTGTTGCGTGGTTATGCAATGAAATCTTTCTGTCCCTGGCGCATTTGTTTCTGGTATTGTTTGGGAGAAATATGCAGGTATTTGGTAAACTGTTTGATAAAGTAACTTGTGGTACAGAAACCGACCGCAGATGCAATCTCCGTCACGTTCTGGGTAGTGGAGACTAACAGCTTTTCCGCTTCCCGGATGCGGATCTCATTCAGGTAATCACTGAAATTCATATGCAAAAGCCGGTTGAAACTTCTGGAAAAATAGCTGTAGCTCAAATTACAGAGTTTTGCCATGTCCGCTGCACTGATAGATTTTTCATAGTTGGTGATCATGTAGGTCAGGGCTGGGGAGAGCTGCTGTTTTAACTGCTGGTTTTCAAAATCTTCGAGAAGCGGTTCTTCGCCATTTGCATGCCAGTAGCGCAGCAGCCAAAGAAAAATACCGCCAATGTGATTTTTGATCGCAAGCTCGTAGCCGTATTGTTTTTCCTCAGATTCCCGGATAATCTCGTTCATAAGTCCGGGGATGGCAGAGTGTTTTGCATTTAATATGGAAGAAGAAATTACTTTTTCGTAAATGCTGTTTTCGGTGATAAATGGAAGCAGATATTTTAACTCAAAGTGGCTCTGCGTCATGCCGTCGTAAATGAGTTCCGGGAGAAAACGAACCACGATATAAGAGCCGCCCGCTGATGAGAGCGCGTCGATCTGGTGCACTTCCCTGGAATTGATCAGTACAAAATCCCCTGCCGCAAATTCGTGGTAAATTCCGTTTAAATAAATACGGAAATGACCGGAAAGCGCATAGAGCATTTCAATATAATAATGAAAATGAGCGGAAAATACATTGCCCGGTTTCTCTGCTTTTTCAATATGACAGAGATACTGGCAGGCGATGCCGTCAATATATTGTTTTCTTTCTTCCGGATAATCCATAGAAAACCTCCAATGACAAAATTGTTATATTTTTGAATAGAAAAATTATAGCATAGAAGAGAAGATTTTACTAGAATATGTGATGTGAAAGAAAACATTTTAAAATAAAAATAGAAACGTATTTGGAGGAAGCAGATGAGTATGAGTACAATCGGAGTACCATTGGAAGGATTTGGAGCATATTGCAGGGCGGCAGCCGCAGAGGGAGCCGTTTTATTGAAAAATGAAGGTCACATGCTCCCATTGAAAAAGGAAGAGATGGTGTCTGTGTTTGGCAGGTGCCAGTTTGAGACTTACCGCAGCGGGACTGGTTCCGGCGGAGCTGTCAACGTGCCTTATGCGGTGAATATTTATGATGGAATGAGAGAGAGCGGCAGCTTTACTTTGAATGAGGAGCTGGCAGACATTTACAGAGCGTGGTTAAAAGACCACCCGTTTGACAACGGCGGTGGCGGCTGGGCAGCAGAGCCGTGGCACCAGAAAGAGATGGTTATCACAGAGGAGATTGCGGCAGCCGCAGCAGAAAAATCAGAGAAAGCGATTTTTATTATCGGACGTACTGCAGGCGAAGATAAGGATTATGCAAATGAGGCGGGCAGTTACCTTCTGACGCCGGAAGAACTTGAAAATCTGAAGGTTCTGACAGCGCATTTTGAACAGGTCGCAGTGCTTTTGAACGTGTCGAATATCATAGACATGAGCTGGCTTAAGAATCCTGTATACAAGGATCATATCCGTTCCGTGCTCTATATCTGGCAGGGCGGCATGGAGAGTGGAAATGCAGTTGCGGATGTTTTGAGTGGAAAAGTGTCTCCAAGTGGAAAACTGACGGACACGATCGCATGTTCACTGGCAGATTATCCGGCGGCGAACGATTTCGGAGACACTGTGCGCAATTTTTACACCGAAGATATCTATGTGGGATACCGCTATTTTGAGACATTCTGCCCGGAAAAAGTCATGTATGAGTTCGGTTTTGGACTTTCCTATTCGAAGTTTGACATTGAAATTTTAAAAGCAGAGACGGTTACAGAAGAATCCGAAGTCGGAGGTGCCTGGGGCAGTCACGGAGTATCGATTGATAATGGAACATGTGCAGGAAAAGAAGTGCAGATTACCATCTGTGTGAAAAATACAGGAGGCTGCAGGGGAAAAGAGGTCGTACAGGTCTATGTGCAGGCACCGCAGGGAAAACTTGGAAAACCGGCGAGAGAATTAAAAGCATTTGCAAAGACAAAGGAGCTGGCTCCGGGAGAAAAACAGAAAATGACACTGCACATTCCGGTAAAAAATCTTGCTTCATATGATGATTCCGGTGTGGCAGGCCACAAGTCCTGCTATGTATCAGAGGCAGGTGCTTACGTATTCCATGTGGGTAATAGTGTGCGGAATACGAAAATCGCAGATGTGGATGGAAAAGGAGCATATATCGTAAAAGAGCTTTGTGTGACGGAAGCCCTGCAGGAAGCACTCGCACCGACAGAAGCATTTGAGCGCATCCGTCCGGGACAGAGCCGGGAGGATGGAAGCTATCAGCAGGAAAAGGAGGCAGTGCCGCAGCAGACCATCCGGTTACAGGAACGGATTGAGGCGCATTTGCCGGAGCAGCTTGCAATCACCGGAGACAAAGGAATCCGTTTTTCGGATGTTGCAGAGGGAAAAGCAGATTTGGATACATTTATCGCGCAATTGACCAAAGAGGAACTTGCCACGATCGTGCGCGGGGAAGGAATGAGCAGCCCGAAAGTAACACCGGGTACGGCATCCACATTTGGAGGTGTCAGCGACCGCCTGTATGAATATGGAATCCCGGCTGCCTGCTGTGCAGACGGACCTTCCGGTATCCGTATGGAGAGCGGATTGAAGGCAACACAGCTTCCAATCGGAACACTGCTTGCATGTTCGTTTAACATTCCAATGATGGAAGAACTTTATGTGATGGAAGGAAAAGAGCTGGTTGCAAACGAAGTAGACACTCTGCTCGGACCTGGAATTAATATCCACCGCTATCCGTTGAACGGACGCAATTTTGAGTATTTCAGTGAAGATCCTTATGTGACCGGATGTTTTGCGGCAGCAGTGACAAGGGGAATCAAAAAAGGCGGCTCTTTTGCAACGGTGAAGCATTTTGCGGCGAACAACCAGGAGACGGCAAGACATACAGTAGATTCTGTTGTGTCAGAGCGTGCACTGCGTGAGATTTATCTGAAAGGATTTGAGATTGCAGTCAAAGAAGGGGAAGCCTCCTCTATTATGACATCTTATAATCCGATCAATGGACACTGGACATCATCCAATTATGATTTAAATACCACGATCTTAAGAGGAGAGTGGGGGTATGAAGGCATTGTCATGACCGACTGGTGGGCAAGTGTCAATGATGTTGTAAAAGGTGGCAAGCAGGATCATCATGCACTTTCTTCAATGGTGCGCTCCCAGAACGACCTTTACATGGTCGTCAACAATAACGGCGCGGAGATCAATGCCATGGGCGATGATATTTTGGAGGCACTGGACAATGGAAAGCTGACCATTGGGGAGTTGCAGCGCTCTGCAAAAAATATCTGTCGGTTTATTTTAAATGCTCCGGTTATGAAACGTCCGTTAAGACCGTTGGAGGAAGTGAAGGCATATGAGCCGTTGCAGGGGGCTGGATCAGAAGGGGCAACTGGGGAAAGCGATATAAGCATTGTTCCGGAAGATAAAGTGTCACAGAAGATTTATGTAAACCAGTCTGGTGTATACAATGTTGTTGTAAAATTTATTTCTCCGCAGTCAAATCTGGCACAGGCAGCCGCAAACCTCTATCTCAACGATGAATTATTCTTCACATTGCAGACGAGCGGCACGGAAGGCAGACCGAACACGCAGAAGATTTGCCGTGTGGAATTAAAACAGGGATACTACGAGATCAAAACAGAGGTTGTGAAACCGAAGCTTGAGATGGAGTGGGTGGAGATTCGGAAATAATCAGAGGGTACCGTTCACCAGGCAGTAAAACACTTGCTGTTTTGCTGTGTAAGAAAATGGATTTTATGATAGCATCCGTTATGTTAGTCGCGACCACCCCTTGTAGGGGTGGTCGCAACTTCATGAAGTCCATGTCGATGGTGTCATATGGAATCTCCACGTTGTACTGTGTATGTAAATGAAGTAATGGTTTTCGTAATTCCTGTAAACCTAAGATCCAGAAGCGATAGCAGCTCAATTTTTGAGGGAGGGGACATATAAACTGTCGTTACAAAAATTGGACTGTCACGCTTCCACAAGCTGCAGATCGTACAATTTCCGGTACAGTCCGTTCTGGGCGAGAAGTTCCTGATGGGTGCCGGCTTCCTTGATCTGTCCCTGATGCATGACAATGATCTTGTCGGCATGCTGGATCGTGGAAAGTCTGTGTGCAACCATGATCGTAGTTCTGCCCTCCATGAGTTTTGCCAGGGCACTTGTGATAAGAGCCTCGGTCTCCGTGTCGATATTGGCAGTTGCCTCGTCTAAGACAAGGATGGTCGGATCGTAAGCCAGGGTTCTCGCAAAGGAGAGTAACTGTCGTTGTCCGGCGGATAAGGTGCTTCCGCGCTCTGTGACAGGGGCATCATAGCCGCCCGGCATTTTTTCGATAAAGGAATCTGCGTGCACGATCTCTGCGGCACGTTTTACGTCTTCAATGGAAATATTTTCATTGTCCAGTGAAATATTGCTCTTAATATCCCCGGTAAAAATAAATACATCCTGCTGTACCTGCCCAATCGCGGCGCGCAGCACATCAGTGTCGATGTCTTTGATGTTGACGCCGTCGATCAAAATCTCACCTTTCTGGATGTCAAAGTATCGTCCGATCAGATTTAAGATAGAAGATTTTCCAGCTCCGGTAGCACCGACAAATGCAACTTTTTCGCCCGGTTCGATGACGAAACTGATGTCTTTTAAAATATAATCGTCCTTCTCATAGGCGAACCATACATGACGGAATTCGATGCGTCCTTTGATGTTGACTTCAACCGGGTGCGCTGGTTTTACAATGTCCGGTTTCTCGTCTAAAATGGAGAAAATTTTTCCGGCAGAGGCGAGAGAGGACTGCAAGGTACCAAACTGTTCTGCAAGTTCCTGGATCGGATCAAAAAACGAGGAAATATAGGTGATAAAAATAAACAGCGTTCCGAGCGAGAGCGTCTGGTTTAACACCCCGGCACTTCCGGTTCCAATCACAAGCATCATGGCAAGCACGGACACCAGATAAATGGATGGACGAAAAATCGCAAATGTCATAACCTCACGCCAGTTTGCCTTGTATAAATCTTCGGATTTCTTTTCAAACTGTGCATATTTTTCCTCTTCCCTTGCAAAAATCTGGATGAGCTTCATGCCGGAGAGGTGTTCCGATAAAAATGTGTTTAAGTCGGTAATGCGGTTTCTTGTAAGCTCGTATGCCTTCCTTGACATAAAACGGAAAAAGAAGGTCAGCACTGTGACAAGCGGCAGCAGTGCAAAGGATACGAGAGCCATTTTGACATTAATGGAGAGCATGACAACGGCATATCCGATAATTTTTACAATGTTTTTAAAGAGTTTTACCAAAATGGTGGAGAAAAGTTCATTGACCGCTTCGGTGTCGTTGGAGACACGGGTGACAAGTTTTCCCACAGGCGTATTGTTGAAAAAGTTTAACGATAAGCTGTGAATGTGGGTAAATACCTCCTCACGCATCTGGTAAATGATCTCCTGTCCCATTTTCTGCAAAATCCAGGTGTCTAATGCATTTAAGACAAATCCGGTGAGCAGAAGCAGCAGATAGAGGGCGGCCGCTTTCAAAATGCCGGCAAAATCATAATGCCGCAAATCTTTTAAGTCGTCCCTTGTGAGAGGCGTTGCACTTTGGTTTACATAAGATGAAAGTGTGGCGGCATCTGCATTTTTTAATGCATCACATTCTTCGGATGAAAGATTTTCTGCCATATAATATTGATTATTATATAGAAGAATCTGATCGTAATTCTGTCCGTCTGCCGCTTCAAAATCTCTTGTCAGGTAAGTGTCATGATAAGGAACAGCACCCGGCGCATCCGCAGTGGTTTCGATGTACGGTGCGTAATAGCCGTTGATATAATCATCGATCGCATCACCGATGACGATCGGGCGGTAAAGTTCTACCACGATGATAAAGAGGACGAGGACTGTCGCAGCAGTCATAACCCATTTGTGCGGTTTTAAATAGGCCAGTAAACGTTTCATAGTTATGCGTCCTCCTTTCCTGTTTTTGCAGCTGGATAATTCTGTCTGATGAGCGCTTTTCCGGCTTCACCGTGGATGGCTTCTAACTGCTGTTTTTCAAACATATCGTAATAAATCCCGTGTTTTGCCATAAGGGAATCGTGATTTCCAATCTCGGCGGCAGTGCCGTCCTCTAACACCATAATGATATCTGCATTCTGGATCGTCGAGATGCGGTGCGCAATGAGAATGGTCGTCTTTCCTTCCCGGTTTTTCTTTAAATTCGTTAAAATGTGTTCCTCGGTGTCGGTATCGACAGCGGAGAGGGCGTCGTCTAAAATCAGGATCGGTGCATTTTTCATCAGAGCCCTGGCAATGGAGCTCCGCTGTTTCTGACCGCCGGATAAGGTGACACCGCGCTCACCTACAATTGTCTCATAACCGTCCGGGAACTGGACAATATTTTCATGGATACAGGCAGCGCGTGTTGCGGACTGGATGGCTTCCATATCATCATTTTCAGCGCCAAATGCGATATTGGATTTCAATGTGTCCGAGAACAGGAAATTATCCTGCGGAACGTATCCGATATTTTCACGCAGTGTTTTTAAAGGAATGGTGTTAATGTCCTTTCCATCAATGAAAAGCATGCCCGGTTTCGTGTTGTAAAGGTGCAGCAGGAGATTTACCAGTGTGGATTTCCCATTTCCGGTGCGCCCGATGATCGCAAGCGTTGTTCCTGCCGGCACATGCAGGGTGATGTCGTTTAAAGTCGGTTCGCTGTGGCCGCGGTGGATGAAGGTAAGGTGATGAAAATCAATTTCGCCCTTAATGTCGTCCACATCCTTTGTTTTGTCGGTGTCTGCAATGGCAGGCTGTTCTTTGAAAATCTCCTGGATCCTTCGGATGGAGGCAGCACCCTGCGAAAACATATTGACGGAATCCCCGCAGGCTAACATCGGCCAGACAAGCATGTTAATATACTGGTTAAAAGCGACAAAGCGTCCAAGCGTGATGTCCCCGACCAGCGCAAGATAGCCGCCGTAAATGAGCGTAAGCAGCGAGGAAAGCCCGATGATGACATCTAAAAGTGGAATGACGATCGACTGGATCTTTGCAATGCTTAAGTTCTTTTCCATGGTGTTTTCGTTTTCTTTTAAAAAGTGGTAACGCTGTGCCTTCTCACGGACAAACGCCTTGATGACACGGATACCGGAAAAGCTTTCCTGCACGTAGTCGGTGAGATCGGAAACAGCCTCCTGCCTTGCAGTAAAGCGCGGACGGATGATTTTTCCATAATAAATCTCGCCAAATAAAATGAAAAGCATTGGGATGACTGCGATCAGTGTCAGCTTCACGCTGACATAATACATCATCTGGAAAATGACCATAAGGGTCATGACGGAGGCGTCAAACACACAGATGACGGCAGGTCCAATCGCCATGCGGATCGCGTTCAGATCGCTGGTAAAACGTGTCATCAGGTCACCGGTTTTGTGCTCGTTGTAATATTCCACATCCATTTTTTCCAGATGGGAAAACATGTCGTTTCTCAGCTCTTTTTCGATGGAGCGGGAAGCTCCAAACAGGAAGTACCGCCAGAAGAAACGGCCGACCGCAAGCAGCAGTCCAAGCAGAAAAAGGTAAAGCAGATTTAATCTGACTCCGCTCCAGTCAAGGCTGTGGGCGGTGAGTCCGTCGGTGATGACACCGGTAAGTTTCGGAATAAAAATATTGGCAAAGTCTACCACAAAAAGCGTGATGATACCAAGCGTATACTGGACTTTATGCCGTTTGATATACTGAAAGATAAATTGGAAAGCGTTCATAAATAAATCTCCCTTAATAATGTCCTGCGGTAAACGGTTTTACGGAACTACCATAAAACCGCAGAGTATCTTCTATTCTATACTTCTTAAAGCAAAGTTGCAACCTGCGAAAATAAAATGATATACACGGAAACAGAAGAGTTACTGTCTGGATCCGTAAGAAGCCGGGGAAAGAGCACATAAAAAAAGTTTTCCTGCAAAAATCCTGAAAACAGATATTTCTACAGAAAAACCTCTTTTTTATTTATACATCGCACAGATCAGATTGTATCACAGGAAACAAAATACTTAATCGCATCCGAGCAGAATGTCGACCGCATGCTGCAACTCAGGGCGGTTGCGGTAGGCGTAGATGATCTCACGTTCATGATAAGTCAGGGAAGCTGCCGGATCATCGGGCTGGTCGTAACCGAAGGAGTTCAGGATGTCCGGGATTTTGTATATCTCGCACAGTAAGAGCAGTGTGTCCGCCGTCGGCTGTGCCTGTCCGCTTTCCCAGCCATAAATCGTCTTCGGTGCAACATCAATATCATGTTCCATCAGCCTGATCGATACGTCTTTCACTGAGTAATGATTTCGTTTTCTATATTCTTTTAACACCTTTGGAATTAATTCATTTCGCATAAAAATCCCCTGTTTCTGAAATTTAAAAAGTTATTATGGTTATCATATCTCACATATTTTAGACCGTCAATTAGTTCTGATTATATGGGAAAATATGGTTGAAAGTCTTGAATTATAAGAATATAATGTGCGTAAGCAATGAGCGGTGCCAATCGAGAATATGTAGACCGAACATGCTTGCATGATGAGGTCTGCATATATCGGGAAGAACACATGAGAAAAGGAGTGGAGCGCATGAATAAATCCAGAGTGACAGAATATATCCTTGCTTATATGCAGGAAAAAGGAATTTCAGCATCTGAGATCTCAGAACAGACACAAGTTCCGGAAGAAAAACTGCATCCGGATTATAAAGAACCTCTGCTTGCCGAAGAGTTTTTAGAGCTTTGTGTTTTTTTACAGTTATCACCGGAAGCGATTGCAAAAACGATAAGAAAATGATGAAAAAGAGAATAAGAAAAACTTCCCTGATCCATACTAAAAGAAAAAGAAAGTGTGGATACGAGTATGCAGAAGGGAAAACAGAGCCTCTGTTTTACAGAGGCTCCTTTTATTATCAGCACGGCAAATATTGTTGGAAAAAAGGAGGGAGAGGGACCTCTGGCAGGTCATTTTGATGTAATCGGTGAGGACGATAAATTTGGTCAGAACACATGGGAAGAGGCAGAGAGCACGCTGCAGAAAGAAGCTTTCACCATGGCGGTCGGCAGAGCCGGATTAAAAAAAGAGGACATCCGGTATCTTTTCGCAGGCGATCTTTTGGGGCAGACCATGGCGACCTCGTTTGGGGTGCTGGATTTTCAGGTACCGCTCTTTGGACTTTACGGAGCCTGCAGTACCTGTGGGGAATCGCTGTCTCTCGGTGCGATGTGTGTAGCGGCCGGCTATGCGGATCACGTCGTGACCATGACTTCAAGCCATTTTGCCAGCGCAGAAAAACAATTCAGATTCCCGCTCGAATATGCAAACCAAAGACCGAAATCGGCCACCTGGACAGTGACCGGAAGCGCGGCTTTCGTCCTCGGAAAAGAGAGGGGAATGGCAAAAATCACAGGGATCACAACCGGAAAAATTGTGGATTTTGGGATCAAAGATTCCATGAACATGGGGGCAGCCATGGCACCAGCAGCCAAAGAGGTCATCAGACAGCATTTTGAGGATTTTGGACGAAGTGAAAAAGAATATGACAGGATCATTACAGGAGATCTCGGAACGGTAGGACAGAAAATTCTCATTGACCTGTTGTTAAAAGACGGTTACGATATCAGTAAGATACACTCGGATTGTGGAATTGAAATTTTTGATGCTGAGAGCCAGAATACCGGGGCAGGTGGTTCCGGATGCGGATGTTCAGCAGTGACGCTAAGTGCTTACTTTCTAAAACAGATCGAAGATGGAACGTTAAAACGGATATTGTTCGTGCCGACAGGCGCATTGCTTTCAACGGTGTCTTTCAATGAAGGAATGACGGTGCCGGGCATTGCACACGCAGTTGTCATCGAACATGCAGATGCATAGACAATAGATTTTCAGAAAGAAAAGAGGATGAAAAATGGATTATATCAATGCATTCTGGGTAGGCGGACTGATCTGTGCACTTGTCCAGATTCTTATGGAGAAAACAAAAATGCTTCCGGGCAGGATCATGGTTTTACTCGTATGCCTTGGGGCGGTGCTTGGCGCATTGCAGATTTATCAGCCATTCATAGAGTTCGCGGGAGCCGGTGCAAGTGTGCCGCTGCCAGGCTTTGGAAATACACTCTGGAAAGGCGTAAAGGAAGCAGTGGACGAGAATGGATTTATTGGCATTTTTATGGGAGGATTTAAAGCGAGTGCGGTTGGTATTTCTGCAGCACTGATTTTTTCCTATATTGCAAGTATCATTTTCCAGCCGAAAATGAAAAAATAGTAACCGGAATGGAGTGGTGAAAATGGATAAAGAGAAATTGAAAGCCTATGGCGTTGATTATGAAAATGCAGTGAAACGTTTTGCGGGAAATGAAGCTTTATATGAAAAATTCTTGAAAAAGCTGACTGAGGACGATCATCTTGCAATCGGGGAACAGGCAATGAAAGAAGAACGGTATGAGGATGTGTTAGAGGCCGTTCACGCCTTAAAAGGGGTTGCAGGAACCCTTGGAATGACGGAACTGTTCCAGGCAGCATCAGAGGTAGTAGCTTCCATACGTAAAAATGAAATCAGCCATCTGCAGGAGCAGATGGCTAAGGTACATACAGAATTTGAAAAAGCCTGTGAGGCGGTTTCCTGAACAGATAGCTGCGCTGCCCGCCTGTGTGCGAAAGTGTGCGCCTGGCGCACACTTTGTTCCATATTATTTAAAATAACACCGGGCGTGTGGAATCTAATTCGCGGAGCAAAGCGGCAAAATCGGCATGATCTTCCGGGAGTTTCCAGCAGAGGATGGAAGGGTGATAAGCATTCTGTAACACATATTCTGTGAGCAGATTCCTACAGTCCTCCTCATCTGCAGCAATGTCGCAGAGTTCTTTTAATTCCACACAGGCAAAACTTCCGTCCTCGTCCATATCGTCATAGACAAATGGATCAGATTCCAGAGTGCGGATGAGATCCTTTTCCGGGACACAAAGACCGTTTACGAGGACAGAGCCGTTAGATTCCATGGACAGATTGCGCAGCCCAAAAGGAAGGACGATCTGATCTTCTGTGGCACCATTAACGATCAATCCTGCCACGACCACATAAAGCTTTGGAGAGGTTTTCCCATTCCAGAGGCATGGGTTTGTCAGATGGCAGATATACTCTGGTGCCGAGGCCGGAACACTTTTATTTGCAAGCATTGTTCCTGTAGTAGTAAGCACAGTGTAAGAGATCATGGAATCTTCCGGAAGTTTTTTTGCATGGGCGGTGATACGGATACTTGCAGAGGAAGTGGAAATCTCCTGTGGGATCACGGTCAGTCCTGCATCACCAAAGTGGTCTAATGAAAAATGGTGTTTTCCGACAACGATAAGACTTGCGTCTAAACAAGGAACTTCACTGTCACAAACAATGTCTAATTCGTTGTCACCATTTACGATCTGATCGGTGACATCCACGCGGTAAAGCGTATAGCTTCCGGTGTGAGCTCCGATTTTTTCCTGATTCACAAATACTTCCATGGAAGGTGCAGCTCCTAACAGTTCCAGATAATAGCAGTATTCGTCTTCCTTATTCAAAGGAAGGATTCTTTTGTGGACAGCTTTGCCGTCCAGAGTCTTTTCCGTGGATAATATCCAGTCAGAATTTATATTCAGAATGTTTCGCATGTAAAATCTCCTTTAAGATAAAAATTCTTTACAGTTAAAATTATTATAATGTAAAACTTGCCAAAAGAAAAGAAGAAACCGGAGTTTCACCAGCGTAGTGTCGCAGATTTTGTGGTGCTTTCCCAGAGCCTGAAGGGCAGATATAAGCGTCCTCTCACAAGTCGTGATTTTATAGGTTTATGAAAAGAAAAACGGTACAGACGAAATATGATGTTCCTGTTCGCCAGGCATTCCGATAAGCCTCTAAAGAGTCTTATCTCCATGGCTCACAAAGGAAATCATATTTGTCTGTACCGTTTTTCTTTCATTTACGTTGTGTGTCCAGCAAAGCTGGACCACACTAGCC
>DXQT01000004.1 GCA_019411365.1 Roseburia sp. | reverse complement strand
CTGTTAAAAGCACTCTAAGCAAAGCCCTTGACTATATCGAAAACCCGGACAAGACAGACAATCAAATGCTCATATCCTCTTTCGGGTGCAGCTATGAAACGGCAGATATTGAGTTCGGCTATAGCCTCTCGCAAGCGTGGGATAAGTGTAACAATTTAGCCTTTCACTTGATACAGTCCTTTGCGCCGGGGGAAGTGGACTATCAGAAAGCCCATGAGATCGGGCGGTAGCTTGCCGACGCAGTAACAAAGGGGCAGCATGAGTATGTACTCACGACGCACATTGACAAGGGACATATCCATAATCACATTATTTTCTGCGCGGTCAACTTCGTAGATCATCACAAGTACGTTTCCAACAAACGGACGTATTACGGCATACGGAACATGAGTGACAAGCTGTGCCGGGACAACGGGCTTTCCGTCGTCGTCCCCGGTAAGGGCAGCAAAGGAAAAAGCTATGCGGAATACCAAGCGGAGAAAACCGGGACAAGCTGGAAAGGCAAGCTGAAAATCGCCGTGGACGTGCTCATTCCCCAAGTTTCCAGCTTTGAGGAACTATTGCAGCGGTTACAGGCGGCGGGCTATGAGATCAAGCCGGGAAAATATGCGTCATGCCGCGCACCGGGGCAGGAACGCTTTACCCACCTAAAAACCCTCGGCGCAGACTATACAGAAGAAGCCATAAGGGAACGGATAGCGGGCAAGCGCACCCACGCCGCCAAAGCTCCAAAGGCAGAGCGTAGGGGCGTTAATCTTCTCATTGACATTGAGAAACAGTATCAAGGCGCAGCAGAGCCGGGGCTATGAACAGTGGGCGAAAATCCACAATCTGAAACAGGCGGCAAAGACTATGAACTTCCTTACCGAAAACAAGATCGAACAGTACGCCGATCTGCTTACCCGGATAGAGGAAATCGCCACGGCAAGCGAACAGGCGGGGGACAGCCTAAAGGAAGCGGAAAAGCGTCTTTCGGATATGGCGTTGCTCATTAAGAATGTCACTACCTACCAAAAGACAAAGCCCCTCTATGAAGCCTACTGCAAAGCCCGGAATAAGGAGAAATACCGGGCAGAGCATGAACGGGGTATTATCCTCCATGAAGCGGCGGCAAAGGCATTAAAGGCGGCGCTGATTGGCGGCAAGCTCCCCAGCGTTCCCGCCCTGCCAGCAGAGTATGAAAAGCTGCAAGGGCAGAAAGAAAGCCTTTATGCCGATTATGTCAAGCTGAAAAAACAGGTACAGGAATATGACATTATCAAGCGGAACATAGACAGCATTTTACAGGCAGAGAAGCAGCCGGAACGAAAAAGAGAAACAGAACGGTAATAAGGTGCTATATCGTGGAAAAAACAAGAAAATTATGATAAAATGAATATGTCCTTAGATTTAGAAAGCAGGTGTAAGCATGAAAACAAGAAAAAAAAAAGTAAATATTTGATATATAACGAAAACACAAAGCTACTTGAAGTAAAAGCTGATACCAAAAGTAAATTTCAAACTTTTTTAGAGAGAAAGAAAATTTACTTTGAAACAGTTATGATGTTAGCTCTTTCTATTGCAGGAGTTATAGTGTCAATCGTTAGTGTTAAAGTTGCAATGGTTGCAAATGATATATCTTTGAACGAACAACGGATAGAAGATTTAGAAAAACAACCCGCTTTTATTTTAGATATAGAAGCTGATGAGGATAAAATGAAATATGTTATTAAAAATGTTGGTGGAGATATAAAGTATGGGAATGTGTTTGGTGATGTAGTGCTTATTGTCGCTGTTTATGATGAACAATATGATTATTTAGGAAAAGGGTATATTCTTTTAGGGGGATATTTGGAAAAAGACTTTTCTACATATGACTTTGAAACGAATAGTTTTGAAATGTATAGCACATTAGAACCAAAACCAGTCACACAATGGGTAGATAAAATCCAAGAGATAATAATAGAGCAAGGTTTTTTTTGTGGGATAGAGTGTACAGAGTATTTCGATTTTATGTATACTGATTATAAACAAGAAATGATTAAGAAAACTATGGTAGTTCAAGGGGGGATTATTAAGGATATAGAAAATACTGGTGATTATGAGTTCAAAATACGTGTGGATATTGATGATTTGGAAAATGAACAAATATGTAGTGAAATAAAAGAACAATTAGAACATTTGGTAAGATATAATAGTGTCTACAATTAGAAAAAACCGGGACGCGGCAGCTATCATATAGCAACCGCGCCCCGGTTTTCTTATGGGCTTTAGCCTGTTGAGTGCATCGGAGTTTCTCCCAACGGAGAAATGGAGATGTGCGAAACAATAAACCACCTGCTATGCGGGTGGTGCAACAAATTTGTTATACAAAAAAATCACCTTTCCGCTAAAATAGAGTTGTTCAGGCTACTATTTAACGAAAGGAAAGGTGATTTTAATGGCAAATCAAACAAATTCTATGGCACATACAAAATGGATGTGCAAATATCATATTGTATTCACACCAAAATACAGAAGAAAAGTAATATACAATCAGTACAAAGAAGATATCAGAGATATTATCAAAGCATTGTGTAAATATAAAGGTGTGGAAATAATAGAAGGACACTTAATGCCAGATCATATCCATATGTTGGTAAGTATCCCACCGAAATATAGTATATCACAGTTTATGGGATATTTAAAAGGAAAAAGTGCACTAATGATATATGACAAGCACGCAAACTTAAAGTATAAATATGGAAATAGACATTTCTGGGCAGAAGGATACTATGTGAGTACAGTAGGATTAAATGAAGCAACAATAAAGAAATACATCAAAGAGCAGGAAAAACATGATATAGCTTTGGATAAATTAAGTGTAAAAGAATACGAAGACCCTTTTAAGGGTTGCTAGTAATACAAATGCCCTTTTAAGGGCAGCGGCGAGTCAAAGGCATTAGTAGCTTGAACGAAAGTGAAAGCCAGCGTCTTTAGGCGCTGGCCGGTAACAAAGGCTTATAGCCGCTGAGCAAACCACCCGTTTGACGGGTGGTACTGATTATGGGTGCAAAGATTGGATTGTTACGCAATAGGACGGCATTTTCGGGGGTAAAAGTATAAATCCCTTACTGTTTCATTTTCCCGCCCGGAAAGCCGCATAAATCAAGGCTTATTTTGCCCCTATCGCGTCACATTCGCCCGCATTTTTCTCATGCGCTCGGCGGTCTGTCTGCGGGTGATATGCTTCCGGTAGTCCGGGCAGTAAATCGCCCGGTTGGAGCTGGACGCAAAAGGCGCACCGCACACACTACAACAGCGCATATCCTCCGCATGGTAAAGCTCGGCGTACAGCTCCTTATCTGCGGACAGTACGGCAATACGGAACCATTTACAGAGCAGGGAATAGGAAATAAGCTGCGGGCATACGCACTCGTCCCCGTCGTCAAGCAAGATACAGTTTCCGCTATCATAATTGCAGCACGTCCGGCGTACAAGGGAGTTGACTTTCCGGCTTTGGGGCGGCGTGAGCCGCTTAATGTCGCTCATACCTCGTCGGCGGGGTAAACGGCCAGCCCCGCAAACTCCGCTTCGGTCATGCGTCCCACTTTGGCAAGGGTGCGGGCGGCAAAGTCCCGCATTTCCCCCTCCATAAAGGGCAGCGCGGCGTTCATAGCCACGACAAGCCCCTCCTTGCTGCCTGTCATGTAGATACTCAAAAGATTGGTTTCCTCTACCGTGAAATTGTTATATTTGTTCATGCTCATACCTCCAATCCGTGATTTTTTGTTTTCGCCGCCGTTTTTTTCGGGGCGTTTCTCTTTTTATCCTGTGCAAGCTGCGCCCGGACAGAGGGGCGGGGCTTCCTTATCCGCCTGTCCCGGTTCTCGTCCTTGCCGATCAGCGCATATGTGCCGTGCCTGTCCTTGATCTGTGAAAATGAAAGGGTCTTATAGGGTAGCATAGAAAAAAGGCGGTCGGTGTCCTTTGTGGTAACGATCTGCGTAAAGTAAGGGGACAGCTCCACCATGAAATGAGATTTATCCGGGCTGTTCGAGTCGCTTAATTCTTTCATTTTCCCTACAATGCGCCGTGCTTCCGTTTCGATCAGCCCGTTGCGTAGTACTGCGATATGCGTTTCCAAGTCCCCCGGAACCGCCGACTGTTCCCGGCTGTGCCTTTCCTCCCGTAACAGGGATTGCAGGGCTTCCGGGTCATTGGGGATTGCTTCAAAGCGTTCAAACTTCCCAAGCTGTGGGTTGGGGGAAGCGTCAAAGGGTCGCGCCGCTGGCTGCTCCCGTTCCCCATGCTCATAGATAAGCATATAGTTATCAGCGGGTAATGCCTGTTCGGTGACGTGCTTATAATGCTGCTGGGTAGTCCAGCTCATAGAGATTGCCCGTGATCTTCCCGTCCTGTATGTCTGTAAGCTCCACGGCATAGGCAAGTACCCTGTTGCGAGTCTGTTCCCCGTAAAATTTCCATGTTATTAAAAATCACTGAAAAGCAGGAAAAATAAGTTTTACCTATCTTTTACAAAAAATTTAAATATTGTTGATAGAAAGCAAATATCATCAGGCAGATAATAATACTAAAGAAAACAAAAAATGTTTTAAAATTTAAAGAATGTCTGGTGATTTGTTTATGATGAGATTATGGAAGTATGTAGATGCAAAAAAATTAGATAACAAAAGCAAAGCAAATATTTTTTTGATCATGAATATTATATTGTGGTCAGGTATCGCTTTTCTGCTCAGCCTTATCGCAGGTGTCTTCTGTGGCTATAGTGCCGAATGGGTGGAGTGGACAGTGATCATTACTGGCTATGCAGGAATCGGGATCGGATTCTTTGGAGGAGTTATTTATTATATGCGTCAGGCATAATGATATTTGTCCGGTTACACAAGAATGCCCAGTCAGGTTTGCAATACAAAATCAGTATTGACAAACCAGGCTGGGCATATTAATTCATTTATCTACGGTTCACGAAGTTTCACATATTTCGCAGCACTTCTGCGGCGGTCATCATCAATAGCAGCATAGTGCTTTCGTGTGGTATTTACGTCTTTATGACCTAGTACATCCGCAACCAGATAAATATCGCCTGTTTCGCGGTAAAGTGATGTGCCATAGGTACTGCGCAATTTATGCGGGGTAATATGCTTTAAACTGGTTACAAGTTTGGAATATTTTTTAACCATATTTTCAACCGAACGTACACTGATCCGTCTGTTCTGTAAAGAGAGGAAGAGTGCATTTACACTGCCATCTGCGGCAGTGATTTTCTGTCGTTCGACCATATATTCCATCAGGGCAGATCTCACTTCTTCACCAAAGTAAACAACAACTTCTGCGCCTCCTTTACGGTGAATTTTGATTCCATTATTTTTAAAATCAACATCATCCATATCAAGGCCAACACATTCAGAAACACGAATTCCGGTTCCAAGCAGTAACGTCATCATGGCAAGGTCTCTTGTCTTTGTTTTTTCATGGAATTTCTGCTGTTTTTCTGTGAGACTTTCCCCTGATTCCACCTCATCCAGCAGGTTTGCAACTTCATCGATATCTAACCGCGTGATCGTTTTTTCATGGATCTTTGGCATATCTACCTTCACTGCCGGATCCTGTCCGATCATCTCATTTTTATATAAATACCGGTAAAAGGAGCGGAGAGAAGCAAGCTTCCGTTTTAGTCCGCGCTCATCATTTGTATGTTCCACACCATCTTTTTCATAATATTTCAGATAGGAGAGATATTCCTCAATGTCCATAGGGGCTAAATTCCCCAAAACAGATAGTGGTATTTCTGTGATGTCCTTTTTGGTACATAATGGATTATTTTCATGTAGGTATTCAAAAAAACAATTCAGATCATATGCATACGCAATCCGGGTACGGGAAGAAGTAGTAGGTTCAATACCAATAAAAAATTGTTTACAATACGGCGGCATTTTCTGGAGCAGATTGCGAAGCAATGTCTCATTTTTCACATTTACTTTTTCATAATAGGCCTTTTCTTTCATTGATGTCCCTTTCTTTCGTGTTCTGTTTTTTCTGGCCAGCCGGGAATATTTCCATCCAAAATGGCGGTAAACATTCTCTTTTTAGCACCCGGGTGATCCAGATTGATCTGTCGTACCAGATCTTTTGCATATTGACGTTTTGTGACTCCATCGACAGGACACGGATTTTCCACTACCGGAAGATTGTATTTATTACGAAAACCTTTGACCTCAGCCTCCGATACATACATCATTGGCCGGATCACAGTCAATTCCATACGGTCTAAAAAAGTGACCGGGGAAAAAGAGTAAAATCTGCCCTCAAAAATCATGGATAAAACCATCGTCTCGATCATATCATCCATATGATGCGCATAGGCAACCTTATTGCATCCCAATTCCTTAATTTTCTGGTTCAGTGCACCTTTGCGGAGTTTTGCACAGAGAGAGCAGGGTGACGCCTCATTTTTATCACTGAAAATGATTTTTGCGATTTCAGTGGAAACGATATGATATTCAACCTGTAAATGTTCACATAATAGTTTTACCGGTGTCAGATCAAAGCCTTCATAACCCAGGTCTACCGTAATTGCGATCAGGGAAAAATTTTTCGGATAAAACCGCCTCAAATTTGCCATTGCATACAAAAGAGTGAGAGAGTCTTTTCCACCGGAAATTCCAACTGCAATTTTATCGCCTTCCTGGATCATCTGATAATCGTCCATGGCTTTTCTTGTTAAACTCAGTAATCGTTGTAAGTCCATTTCTAATTGCCTTTCTAAAATAAAAGACTGTATTTCAACACTGAAATCTATTATAATAAATTTGTATGCAAATTACAAATGAATCACTCATTTGGCTTTCAAAACCTATAGGATTCAATTCCCACAACATTTATATGTAAATAGATTGCATACAATTTATTATCAAAGGAGATTAACACACATGAAATTTGTAATACAGCGTGTCATAAATGCATCCTGCACCGTAGACGGAAACATCACCGGTAGCATTCAAAAAGGGGTTCTTGTCCTCATTGGAATTTCAGATCATGATACCATACAGATTGCCGATAAAATGATCAAAAAGCTGCTAGGAATGCGTATTTTCGAAGATTCTGATGGAAAAACAAATCTGTCCCTGCATGATGTAAATGGAGAATTGCTTTTAATTTCCCAATTTACATTATATGCAGACTGCAGGAAAGGAAACCGTCCATCCTTTACAAACGCAGGAAAACCTGATATGGCAAAGCAAATGTACGAATATATCATTGATCAGTGCAAAAAAGAAATTCCGGTTGTTGAACAGGGAATCTTTGGCGCTGACATGAAAATTTCGCTTTTAAACGATGGACCATTTACAATCATATTAGATTCTGCTGAAATATGTTAAACCCTTGAAAACAAATGGCTGCAAAGGATTTTATAATATTTATTTTATCACCCGCTGGTGGCAGCATTGTTGTGGCTCTGTAAATCTATTTATTCGCAAAACACAAGTTTAACGAATAGTTGGCTTATTTCAATGTGTTTTCCCGGGATTACATTCCCCGGTTCAGACAACGTTCCGCAACGGCTTTTTATCAAAAATCCCTCATGGACTTTTCCATGAGGGATCACAACATTTCAATTCTTAATTCATTTTATTTCATTGCATCCATCAATTCTCTGAACTTCAGGATCATTTCCACGCAGTTATCGGTGCCAAGCTTACCAGCATCAAGAGAAAGATTATAACTCTTAGAATCTCCCCATTTCTTGCTTGTATAATAGTTATAGTAGCTTGCACGCTGTTTATCCGTCTTATTGATAATATCTCTGGCTTTATTCTCTGTAATATTCAGATTCCTGCTGACATTTTTGATACGGACATCTAAGTCTGCATGAATGAAAACATTGATACAATTAGGGTTATCAGATAAAGCATAATCTGCACAGCGTCCGACAATCACGCAGGATTCCTTTTCTGCAATTTTCTTGATCGTTTCAAACTGCGCCAGAAAAACTTTGTGATTTAATGGCATATCCAGAAAAGGTGCTGCGGAATAACCGCTGACAGAATATGTATCCATCACTAAAGAATATAAAAAACTGTTTGTCGGTTTTTCATCATGATTCTCAAAGATCTCTTCACAGAATCCGCTGTCTTTTGCAGCCTGCTGTAAAAGTTCTTTATCGTAAAGCTTAATACCAAGCTTTGCAGCAAGTTTTTCACCTACTTCTCTTCCACCGCTGCCAAATTCTCTACCGATCGTATATATTTTATTTGCCATATCAATCCCACCTTTACGCAAGTTTTTTATTTATCTTTATTATAGCGTATTTAACAAAAATTGGAAAGATTTATTTTGAATTTTCTAACATTTTTCCATAATATTGTAACTGTAAAAACATCTTGTCCATTTATATCAAGATAATGCGTAGTATTTTAACGTAAGTCACGTAGTATTTTTTCAAAATATTCCGGCAATGGTGCAGAGATTTCCATGTATTCTCTGGTTCTTGGATGAATAAATCCAATGGTCATGGCGTGTAATGTCTGTCCCTGCAATTTATAGGGACTTTTTCCATTGGAATAAAGCGTATCTCCTAATAATGGGTGCCCAATACTTGCCATGTGAACACGGATCTGGTGCGTTCTTCCGGTTTCTAACTTAAATTCCATGTAAGTATATTTATCAAAACGCTCTAAGACTTTATAGTGTGTGATTGCATCTTTTCCATTTTTTTCATTGATGGCCATTTTCTTGCGGTCAACCGGATGTCTTCCAATCGGAGCATGGATCGTTCCCTCATCATCCCTGACAACGCCATAGACGATTCCCCGGTATCTGCGGTTTACACTGTGTTCTTTGATCTGTTCTGCAATAAAAACATGACTCTCATCATTTTTGCAGACAATCAGAGAGCCTGTGGTATCCATATCAATACGGTGTACGATTCCCGGACGTATTTCTCCGTTGATACCGGAAAGACTATCCTTGCAGTGATACATAATCGCATTGACCAGTGTGCCACTGTAATGACCTGCTGATGGGTGCACGACCATTCCCTTCGGTTTATTGACCACTAAAAGATCATCATCCTCGTAAAGAATGTCCAGTGGGATATCTTCCGGAAGAATCTGTGTCTCTACAGCATCCGGGATTTCTACCGTCACCAGATCTTCGGTTTTTAGCCGGTAATTTGCCTTCTGAACCTTGTCATTGACAGAGACATTTCCATCTTTAATTAATTTCTGAAAAAAGGAGCGCGATTGCTCTGGAAAAAGGATACTTACATACTTATCCAGACGCTCGCCCTCATATTCGTATTCTACTTCAAATGTTTCTTTTTGCATATCACTGATCCTTATTTTTCAGCAGGTCTGCATATTTGCTGTGCAGAACGTTAATCATGAAAAATTTTATTATAGTCCTCCTCTTTATAATAAAACAATCCGAGAATGATCATTGCAAACGCTGCGACTGTCACATATATATCCGCTACATTAAAAACCGGAAAATCGATCAGTTTAAAATAAAAGAAATCGACCACGTAATTGCGGAAAACACGGTCAATAAAGTTTCCCAATGCTCCGGCAAAAAACAGGATACAGATACCGTCCATCGGACGGAACTTTTTCTCGTCTGGAATACGTTTCAGGTAAAGATACGCGATCAGACAGAGTACGATCAGCGTAAAAAACACAAAAAAGATCTTCTTTCCCTGTAAGATTCCAAATGCAGCTCCACGGTTTTCCAGATAATGTAACTCAAAAACTCCATCCCAGATCACGAATGGCTGTTGATTCATTAATCCATGGATTGCCATTAATTTTGTGACCTGATCGATCACGATCAGAATGACCGACAGGATGATTCCTGTCAGTGCTTTTTTTAAAGTATTAGTTTTCTTTTCCATAAATATAAAATATTCCTTCCAAAATCTGTTCATCGGTCAGATTTTTTTCAATATAGGCATCTCCCGGTGTCTTTAACAGGATAAACTTAATCTGGTTTCCAACCATTTTTTTATCCAGCTTCGTTGTTCTTAATACATCATCCGGATTCTGTCCGGATACACGGACCAGCAATCCAAAATGCTTTAATGTCTCCTCGATAAAAGAAAGCTGCTCTTTCGTGAGATTTCCCTGTTGACAGGAAATATAAGAGGCTGCAACCATGCCTAGTCCTACACAGACACCATGTGACAATCCAAAATCCGAAAGCTTCTCCACAGCATGTCCGATGGTATGCCCGAAATTAAGCAGCGCACGTTCCCCCTTTTCCTTTGGATCACGTTCAACCACATCCCGTTTGATCAGACAGCTCTGATAGACCATTTCCTCGAGAGTGTTATAATCTAATGCAAGAATTTCTTTCTCATGTTCATTCATCCACAGAAAATAATCGTGGTTTCTGATCAGACCATGTTTTAAAATCTCTCCAAAACCAGAGATAAGCTGGTCTTTTGGCAATGTTTTTAATACATTTAAGTTCATATATACAAGTTTCGGCTGATAGAAGGCCCCGACCATATTCTTATACTGCATGAAATCAACGCCGGTCTTGCCGCCAATGCTGCTGTCAACCTGGGAAAGAAGTGAAGTCGGTACCTGTATAAAATCAATGCCGCGCAGATAAGTTGCCGCTGTGAATCCGGTAAGATCACCTACGACGCCGCCGCCTAAGGCGATCATAAGATCATGCCGGTCAAAATGATTCTGAATTAAAAATTCATAAACTCCATTGACGGTATCTGTATTTTTGCTCGCTTCCCCTGCCTGAAATTCATAACAGAAAATCTGTGGAAAGCTTTTTGTTAAGATATTTTTCACAGTCTCTGCATAAAGTTTTGCAACATTCGAATCTGAAATAATACAGATTTTCTGGTCAGCCTGATATCCAAGCTGCTTTAACTCCTCTGCCAGCCCCTGAAAGGAGTCAGTCAGTTTGATATGATAGATCACATTTCCATCTAAAGTTACCGGTAAATCTTTTGCCATAACGATAGCCCTCACTTATCCATATAATTTATAGCGAACTTTCATTCTTCCTTTGTTTGTTTCGCCCATCTCCCGCTCAAAAACAAAACGGCCATAACCACGCACCGAGATAATATCTGCTTCCTTACAGCGATAGGATGGATTCTGAACACATTTGCCATTCACAAATACTTTTTCCGCCTTGAAAAATTCCAATGCCTGGCTTCTGGAAAATTTGTAGACACATGCGATCATGCTGTCTAAACGGTTCGAAGTGATGATTCCATCTTTTTCTTCAAATTTCTGCTGCTGTTCTAACGCATCTGCTGACACAGGAGATAGCTTTACAACTGTATGACGTATTTTATCAAGATTCTCCATAAAATAAGGCGCCATGCTCTCCTCACAGATTAAAAAATATTTGTCCTCACAGATTACAATATCGCCTAATTTTGAGCGGTCAACGCCAAGATTCATCATAGAACCTAAAATATCCCTGTGTCCTAATTTTTCTGCAAACTTTGGATAAGATGGAACAATCTCAAGATATGCAATTGGAAACTGCCACTCATAATAAAGAGCATCAGGTATAAATGCAACTATCTGACGCTCTGCAAAAGGAACACCTCCAGAAGCTTCTGTCTTTGTCTCAAAAAACTTTTCGTTCTGGTGGTAAATATTCAGTTCATTTAAATTAAGGAAATCGCTGAATAAAACGATTCCCTTTCTATTTGCCTGTCTGGATAAATCTATTAACTTCTTTTTGCAAAGTTCCTGCTCATTCATAATGTCGTTCTCTACAGTCCTCTGGTTGTATCAAAAGAGTCTACAATATTCAGAAAATCACCTGAAATATCAACCGCTGCCGGAGTGATAATGAAAATGTAATTCGAAATCTTCTGAAGATTTCCGCTGATTGCAAAACAGGAACCAGAGGTAAAGTCAATGATACGCTGCGCAATCTCTACATCTAATCCCTCCACATTCAAAACAACTGTGCGGTTGTTTAACAATGTCTCCGTGATCTCTCTTGCATCCTCAACAGATGTCGGTTTGATCACACATACTTCCATACCAGCGAGATTCTGCTGTTTTTTTGACGGACGGATCGGTGTGACTTTTGGAGTGGTCTTTACCGGTTTTTCTTTGTAATCATCGGTAAAAGTATCCTCTTTTTCACGTTTCTTAAAAGAAGATTTTGGTTTTACTTCTTCCTCTTCGTCATCATAGTCATAGTCTTCATTGTAAAAATCGTCATCGTCATCCGGATTCAAACGCATCACATTTAAAAATTTATCAAGAAAACTCATTTTTTGCTGCTCCTATTAAACTGATTTTAAATTCTGCTTCTTTCTCTTACTGGTATCCGGTGCATTATTGTTTGTTGTAATTGCGTGCTCCAAAAATTCCAGTTCCGACACGAACCATGGTAGCTCCCTCTTCGATTGCCACCTCGTAATCGCCTGTCATACCCATAGACAGAATTTCCATAGATACATTATCTATGTTTTTCGCAGCGATGTCAACAGATAAATCTTTTATTTTACGGAAATACAACCGGTTATCCTCTGCATTTTCCACGTATGGCGCGATGGTCATAAGTCCTTTAATGCGGACATTTTCCAGTTCTGCGATTTCTTCCACTAACTGGATCGCATCTTCCTCGGAGATACCGAACTTGGATTCCTCATGCGCAATATTTACCTCCACAAGGATCGGAACAATGATATTTTTCTTCTTTGCCTGGATATTGATCTCCTCTGCCAGACGGTAGGAATCAACAGAATGGATCAGTGCAACCTGTCCGACAATGTATTTTACTTTGTTTCTCTGCAGATGTCCGATCATATGCCATTTGATATCCTTTGGCATTTTCTCGATTTTATCGCAGAGCTCCTGCACTTTATTTTCGCCGAAATCCCTGATATTTTCATCATAAATTTCCTGAAGCATCTCAATTGGTTTTGTTTTACTGACAGCGATCAGCGTCACTTCTTCTCTCTTTCTTCCTGCGCGGTCACACGCTTCCTGTACACGTTCTTCTACATTTTTTAAATTATCTTTTAACATTTGATTTTATCTCCTTCGCCGTTGTCTTTATTTGATCAGCTGATTTTCATCAATCTTTGTCCCATCTAACGCAATATGGTCGTATAATGCGATGCCATAAGTTGTACCTGTCTTTACGATCGTATATTCCTCGTTCTGATATAAAACATCAATCTGCTTGAATACAGCATAACCCTTGTTAATGTTGTAAACACCCTGTAACGATGCAGTGTCTGTACCAACACGATACGTCTCACTGGAATCCGGTTTCTGCAGGATATCCCCGGAGGACACATACTCACTGTCGATATAATAGGTATCGTCTGTCTCATAATAAATGGTTGGTGTCACAAATTCCGTGGTACTTTTTCCGTCCTTGTCCGTGCGTTCCACCAGAATTCCCTCATCGCTGGAATCCCCGCCTTTTAAGAAAAAATCGATTGGAACGGTGTAAAACTCTTTCTCGGTGATCGCGGAATTTGGAATTTTAAGACCGGTTTCTTCGGACAGTAAAAGTTCAATCTCCACATAGCGCTCTGACGCATATCTAACCATAGCACTTTTCAGTGAGAGAATCAAATACTGCTGTCCATCACGCTCGACAATGGAATAAGTCGCGTAGGCTTCTTTTGCATCTTTTAAAAAGCGGATCTTAATTGTATCGTCATCTTTTAATGATTCCGCTGTTGCATCCGGCACTGGAACAATAATATTCCAATATTCGCTGTCGATCAGCTTGTACTCAGGTGAACCGGCCTGGATAGCCGGGTTTGTTTTCAAATCGTTTTTGGAATAATTGGATTCGTCAAACATTGCGGCCGTAAAATTATCAACCGTAACATTTTCAAATCCGTCCGTATAATAAGTTACGATTCCTGGCACATCTGTGATCACTTTATGAAATGTATTATTGTTCTCCGCAGAAGCAACATAATCCGAGATATCATTTAAGGCGTTTACACTCAATGCCTCACTCAGAGATGCATTGACATTGTCCTTAAAGCTGTATACCTGATAATAGTTTTTTCCATCATAGGCATATAAAAAGTCATTGATGGTTTTCTCAATTTCTGCAAGGTTCTCACTGTCGATGGTACTTCCATCCTGGCTGGCCTCGTTGATCATGTTCGAAACGTCTCCATTCTCATCAACGGAGCAGACCAAATCGCCGTAGGCTACTTTGGAACCCTCTTTTACATAATAATTCACTGCACCGGAATAATCTGAATTGATGATTTTTTCATCGCGCAGGATCAGACCATTGTATACATTATTGACCGCAATGGTTCCCTGCTCCACCTCATAAACAGAAATATGTGTCTCTGTCAGATAACTGAACACATTAAATACCAGATAAATAAAGATGATGACAAATATAATGACACCAATATTAAAATTCATTGGTTTTCTATATTTCACAACATTTTTGTTTTTCTTCAATTGCATAACCTGCCTTGTTTTTCTCACTTCCGCTCATTATAGCATTTTTTACAGGGCAAAACAATGCGATTCATGTATAAAAAACGGTTTCACAGGAAAAAATAAACAAAAAGATGATATCAAAGGAGATATACTCATGAAAACAAATTGGTTGGATTATACTTTACTGACATTGGTGATCATTGGTGCCATTAACTGGGGACTAATCGGATTCTTCAGCTTTGACCTTGTTGCATTTCTGTTTGGAAATCTTTCATGGCTTTCCCGCATTGTCTATGCGCTGGTAGGTATCGGTGGACTTTACACGATCAGTCTTTATGGAAGAATTAAGAGTGGGGACGAAGCTTAGAAAAAACTGGGTTTATCTGTATGCAAAAAAGGTTGCTGCACTAAAACAAGTTAGCGCAGCAACCTTTTAACAGCAAAGTAATTATAGGGAAATGACAATCTTTGCTTTTGCACACTCAGGTAATCTGGACTCATCTCTCGAAACACTTAAGATAAACTTCACATTGTATTTCTCACTGATGATGTCAAGTTTTTCAATTGCATGCTGGATCTCGTCATCCGTCTCGGTAAATGCAATTGTAAGGAAACTATCAAGATACATCTCTTCGAGATCGTGATCCTGTGAAACAATTCCGCATAAGAATCCAAGGAACTCATCACAATTATCGATTGGATAATCCATCACGTTGATGAGCCGAACCTTGTTGTTCAGTTCATACATATGCTTCTGGCTTTTGTCCAGATAAACAATATTTCCGGATGCGGCTGTAACAGAATGATTTACTTTGGCTAATAATTCTTTGGTCTTACCCTTTCCCTTTTCGCCTGCAATAATTTCTATCATTGTCATTTCCTCCTTATATTCCCTGTTTTATGTATTTTGAATAAAAACAGTAGGTTTTATAAAACAATTATAGTACATATGCACATAAAATACAACTGTTAATTCGCAAAACCACTGAGCATTTCATTCATGAGAAGATAAAGGTTTGACTTTCCGTCTGCTTTTAAAACAATGGAGACAATCGGCTGCCCGGAAGCATTGTAAGAATATAATACCAGACAGTATCCGGCAGCTCCTGTTGTTCCGGTCTTTCCACCTACGACAGTGATCCCCTCCGGCGCTTTTTCCTTACCGGTGAGGTACTGATTTGTATTCTCCCATGTTTTCTCTACGCCCGCACCATTCACATCTGTGTATACAACATCATAACTCATCGTACTGATGATATCGAGAAACGTCTGATTCTGCACTGCATTCTGGAAAATAAGGTAGAGATCATAAACGGAGGTATAGTGGTTTTCATCCGGAAGTCCGTTTGGATTGACAAAATGGGATCTTGTAGCACCCATTGCAAGTGCCTCCTGATTCATCATATCTGCAAAACCTTCCACGCTTCCGCCGATATGCTCTGCAATCGCAATTGCAGCATCGTTTCCACTTTTTAACATCATGCCATATAACAGATCCTTAAGCTGCACCACATCACCTGCTTTTAAACCGCAGACAGAAGAATCGGACGCCTGGTCTGCCGCATTTTCACTGACAGTCACATAATCTTCCAGATTTCCGTATTTTAAGGCGATATATGCGGTCAGAATCTTTGTTGTACTGGCAGGATATAATTTTTCATAAATATTCTGTGCATAAGTTACGGTATTGGTTGCAAGATTGAAGGTTCCTGCTCCTTCTGCCACCTGCGAATCAGTCGTATCATTTCCAATGTTCACATTATCTGCCACACACAGATTCTGTGAAAAATAAGTTTTTTCTGATCCGGCTCCCTCAGATGCCAATCCATAATCTGCCGAGGTGCTGTAGATATCATAAGGATTATCATAACTTACTGCCGTCTGTCCGCACCCGGACATAAAAACAGCTGCTATGCCACACAGACACAGCAGTCTCATTTTATTTATACATTTCACGCCACTCTAAATCTCCTCTGTCTAATGCTCGAATCAAAAGTTCGGCAGTGGCAAGGTTCGTTGCCAAAGGAATATTATGTGTATCACATAATTTCACAACATTATTTACATCCGGTTCATGAGATTTCGGAGTAAGTGGATCTCTTAAGAAAATGACAAGATCGATCTCGTTATGTTCAATCTGTGCACCAAGCTGCTGGGAACCACCCAGATGTCCTGCCAGATACTTATGAACATTGAGATTGGTCACCTCCTCGATCAGTCTTCCGGTTGTTCCGGTTGCATAAAGTTCATTCTTCGAAAGAATCCCTCTATATGCAATGCAGAAGTTCTGCATTAATTTCTTTTTTGAATCATGCGCAATAAGTCCAATGTTCATTATGCGGTTACCTCCCATCAATATTTTTTCGGCTGTAGTCCAACATTCAACACAAGCCCCACCCCTATATATAACGATAAAAGCGACGTAAGACCATAGCTGACAAATGGAAGCGGCAAACCGGTATTCGGAAGCACCCCACTTGCAACCCCAATGTTAACCAGGCTCTGAAAGCCCACCAGTGCAGCATATCCACAGCAGATCATTTTTCCTGCGGTATCTTTTGCTTTTCTAGCAATTAATATACACTCAATCGTGATGAAAAGCAATAAAATTATAATGATAACCGTACCGATAAATCCAAGTTCTTCCCCCGCTACCGCAAAGATAAAATCTGTCTGGGGTTCCGGGATAAAGTTACCGTTTTTTACCGAAGTGGCATCTGTATTATTCAGCCCTTTTCCCCACAGCTGACCGGAACCGATTGCCATGATGGAATTCTGCTGCTGGTAAGCATCTGCCGGGTAATCATCCGGGTAAAGCCATGCCATAACACGTGTCACCTGATAACTTTTGATAAACGGAAGTTTGTCCTGGATCAGCAAAGTAAACAGTATCACTGCTGATGGAATGCTGACAGCCAAAACACCTACTACTATTTTATAACTTAATCCCGCAACAAACAAGAGGGCAGCAAAAATTAATGCGGTAACAATTGTCGTTGAAAGATCCGGCTGTTTTAAAATGAGCGCAAGCGGTATTCCCGCGAGTATAAATGACGTGATCAGTACTTTCGGTGTATTAATTTTTTCTTCATGTTTCATAAAAAAGTAGGCGAAAAATAATATAATTAAAATTTTTGCCAATTCGGATGGCTGGAAACGGAATCCTCCAATCTCAAACCAGCGCTGTGCACCACCGGCATCATCACCGGCAAACATAACGAGCAAAAGCACACCGACCATAAAAAAGTAGATCAGCCAGGAAAACTTCAAAATAAAGTTATAGTCGATCAGGGAGAGCATCACCATGATCGTAAGCCCGGCGATCATACCAAAAATCTGCTTACTCTGCACGGATGGCTTGGCACTTCCGATCAGAAGGATTCCGATCACATTTAAGATGACCACATACATGACCAATATGAACTTATAATTTCTCAGTTTGTACTGTTTAAACATTGCAATTCTCTCTTTTTGTATTCTTTTAAAATGACTTTTATCTCAATATTCTCAGGTTCTACATCCACATACTTCGTGATCACATTTCCGATGTCGCGCCGTATGTATCCCATCGTTTCTTCGTCTAAAATGTTGTTTTCATAATGGATCATACATTTTAAACGTTCTTTTGCGGCAGTTACAGATTGTTCTCTCATTTTTTCTCCATTTCTGCTATTCACAAAAGTCAGCTATGAATTGATGGTCTGCTTTGCAGGCTTGTTCCAGAAGAATCCGCGGAAACGGTGTTTTTCCTGAAGAAAATCCGGGATTGGAACCGCTTCCCCCACAAGGCGTCTGCAGATGTTCTCATAACATGTCTGGGAAGTGCCTTTCTTTCCCATCAGGCTCTCACCGTGATTCTGGGAAATGATAATATGTTCATCTTCCAGTACCACACCCAGAAGTTCCGTGTTCAAAAGTTCGCAGATATCGGAGATCTGAAGCATGTTTCCCTCTTTTACCAACTGTTTCCGAAATGAATTGATCAGCAGATAAGTGGAGATATCTTTTTTCCTTCGGAGCAGGCGCAAGACACAGTCCGCATCATGGACGGCCGCCACCTGTGGCGTTGTCACAACGACTACTTTATCTGCCGCGCAGACGGCAAGGTCAAAGCCGCTGTCAATTCCTGCCGGGCTATCCACAAGGATATAATCATACGACTCCTTTAACTCCTCCATGAGCGTCTGCATCGCCTCTGTCGTGATTGGCGGATGCTCCCGCACACATGCAGATGGAATGACTGAGAGGTTCGGATATCTGCGGTCTCTTATGACAGCCTGTTTCACTCTGCATTTTCCTGTGAGGACATCAACCAGATTGTATACGATCCGGTTTTCAAGTCCCATCACAACATCGAGATTGCGAAGCCCGATGTCCGTGTCGATCAAAATTACTTTTTTCTCTAATAGTGAAAGTCCAACTCCGACGTTCGCTGTGGTAGTTGTTTTGCCAACGCCGCCTTTTCCTGACGTGAAAGTGATCACTTCACTCATGAAGTAAGACCTCCTTTTACTTAGTCATTAAAGCTGTTTGATGACTCACCTACATTTTCTGCCTGACCGTTCAGCAGTTCTTCTGCATCCTGAACACCAAAATAGTAAGAAAATACATTCTTGGCATATTCGGCAGCATTATGTGATGTATAACCGAATGCGATACGTGTTGCGATAGATATCTCAGGATCACTGTACGGCGCATATCCGACGAACAACGCATGGTTTGGACGGTTTGGACTCTGCTGTGCGGTACCGGTCTTACCTGCAACCTCAATTGGGAAATTATCAAATGTAGACAGATTTTCCACTACCATACGAATTCCGGTATGAATGGCATTCCATTGTGTGGTATCTAATACATCCACCGTATTTCTTACTTTTGGCTCAAAGGTTTCCAATGTATTGCCATCGGAATCACATACTTTGCTCAACAATGTGTATTCATATACATTTCCGTCATTTGCAATGGCAGATACATATCTTCCAAGCTGGATGGTCGCATAGTTATTATTACTCTGTCCAATCGTTGCCATGACCGGGTATTCATCTGCAATCTGCGGATCGTTTTCCTCAATCTCCACGCCTGTTGTCTCATCTAATCCAAGAAGCGATGCGTATTCCTGAATTTTGGAAATACCAGTCGCATCATCGTAGGATGTAGAAAAATTATTCGTTGCAAGACGATAACCAACATCATAAAAGAAGTAGTTACAGGAATCACGGAGTGCCTCAGATACATTGATCAGTCCATGCGTGTAACCGTGATTTAATGCCCAGCATCGCGGATGGTTGCTGATATTTTCATACACACCCTTGTCCATGATCTGTGTCGTCGGTGTAATCACACCTGTGGCAAGACCTGCAACCGAGGATACCATTTTGAAAGTAGATCCTGGTGCGGTGCGTTCCTGCGTTGCATAGTTATAAAGTGGCTTGGACAAATCCGTGTTGAGACTTGCAAAATAATCTGCATCAACCGTATTTGCAAGACGGTTGTTATCATATCCCGGATAACTTACCAATGCCAGCAGTTCTCCGGTTTTTACATCCGTGATCACACAGGAACCGGAGCATGGATCCAATGCAAGCTGTGCCGGTGTGATCTCAATATTCTTGATCTTATCCTTTAAAAAGCTGACCGGACTGACTGCATTCGATTCCAGGGAACTGATCTCCTCTGCATCGTAGGCAAGTACTCCCTGATCGTATAAGATCAGACACAACTGTTTCCCGGAAACAGATCCTGCCTTAATGAGATACTCATAAATAATTTTGGAAAATCCGGTATCTGTGGCAATGTCATCCATAATATAATCGCACAAAGCATCGTAAATTTCTGTCGAATCCGAGTACTTCTCATCAATTGTAAACTGTGTGATGTCAATCCAGTTCTGCGCGATCGCATGGTTTAGGTATTCCTGGGCACTGATCGTACCACTCTGCCACTCCTGATATACCTCATCCGTTTTATCAATTGATTTCTGCAGAAGGATTTTTTTCTCCTTCAACTGGTTGATAATATAAGTAAAATAATCCTGATCTTCCTCTCCGAGTGAACCAAATGCTGCCGGGGATGCCCCCTTCAACTCGCTGGTCACAGACGAGAGGACGGTCTGCTGTCTGCCGGAGAAAATATGCATGACAGCTTTTTCATTTTCGGTTGCTTTTTCATCTGAAAAATGTTCAATATCGATTACATTATTATTTACCAGTGCGAAATAAACGTCAGTGATCGGGATATTCATCTCAGAACCGGAACTTTCAATATTGGAATATACAATACCTGCGATCTCCTGCTCTAACAGATCATATGCAGCAATCTGTAAGTTCTTATCGATCGACAGATATACATCATTTCCGGCAGAAGGCTCCTCACGTTCCAAAACCTCCACCGCTTTTCCAAGATAATCGACATAAAGCTTTTCATAGCCTTTTGTTCCCTGCAGGGACGCATCCATCACCTGTTCAATACCGGCTTTTCCGACCACGTCGTTTAAAGTATAGTTATCGTTATCTGCAGATAAACTCTCGTACTCTTCGGTAGAAATTTTTCCAGTGTAGCCGATGATCGATGCAAAATATTCAGCATCATTGTATTTACGGATCGTATCGTCAATGACTTCCACACCCTGAAGCTTTGATGTATTCTCACTCACGTAGGCAACAGACTCCTCAGAGACATCGCTTGCGATCGTGGTAGCAATATATTTCTGATAGCTGTTTTCAGACATTGCATAGCGCACCACAGTGATTTTATATGCCATATCTTCAGCATAATCTTCACTGATTCCAAAACGTGTCACTTTCAGATAATCCATAACCTGGTCAGCAGTCGCTTCCGCCTGATTGTAACCAAGTTTTTTGTCATACTTCAGATCAGAATAAGATGCCTGACCGAAAACATCTGCAAGAAAACGTTTCAATGAACTTCCGCTCACAGTGAATTCGTAATTTCCATTATCGTTCACTGTAATTTTAAAATTATTGATAATGTCATCCCCATTTTTTTCCAGGGCAGTAATGATATCAGCAATTTCTGCATTTAAAAGTTTATTTTTTTCTTTGGTAGAATCATAGGAACCATTATCCTCGATCGTAATGGAATATGCGAGTTCATTGTAGGCAAGCACTTCACCATTGCGGTCTAAAATATTTCCTCTGGTACTGTTTAACGTACGTTCCCGGACAATCTTTAACGTGTAATTGTCCTGGTATTCTGCGCCCTTTATGATCTGAAGCTGGAACATCCGGAAAATCAGCACAGAAAACAAAAGAACCATCACGGTTGCTGCGACAAGCAGTCTCGATCTGAAGATCGTACGGAAAAACTCTTTGATATTATCAAACAAATTTTACAGCGCTCCTTTTTTCTATTGTTTCAAGTTTCTGGTTAATTTTTAAAATTATAAAATATAAGAAAATGGTCACAACCATTGTATATACAAGTTCCGGTATCATGATATTTAACAGATAGTATAAAATATCAAACTTTCCACGGAATAAAAATAACAGGAAATAAATGATCAGACTGCATGAAAAATCGCTGACTGCGATCAGAAGCATCGGCAGTTTGATATCTTCCGGGTAAAACATTTTCCGGAAAAATCCGTTGAAATAGCCCACATACATATAAAGCAATGCGTAGAATCCCAGAATACTTCCTGTAAAAACATCTAAAAGAAGTCCTGTGAAAAAGCCAATCCACAGTCCTTCTTTTTTTCCTCTCATAAAACCAAATGCAGAGACAACAACAATCATCAGATTTGGAGAGATTGATGCAAAAGAAAGTGCCTGAAATACGGTACTCTGCAAAAGGTAACAAACTGCTATGATTAAAAATACAGTTATTTTTCTTCGCATGTCATCCTCCCTGATTTAATTTTCCACCGTCTGTTTCTTGTTCAAAATGACAAGTACTTCTTCGATATGCTCAAAATCAACCGCCGGTGTAATGGTTCCTGATTTAGTCAGATTATTGGAATCTGTCTCGATCGAGCTGATATATCCAATTAAGATTCCCTGCTGATAATTGTAAGAAACCGCGGAAGTGACCACCGGATCATTGATGGAAACTTCATTGTCTTTGTCATTTAAATTATTGAATTCGATCACCATATCTTCATTCATTTTCTGCAGACTTCCGGACACGATCAAGTTATCCGAAGTGGTCGTAACCATTCCGCTGACTTTGCTGGTATCGTTGATGATCGATGTCACCTTGGCATAATTTGGTCCGACATCTGTGACAATTCCAACAAGTCCGCTTCCTGCCATAACATTCATATCCACTTCAATTCCATCATTACTACCCTTATCGATTGTAAAAGTATTAAACCAGTTTCCACTGTTTTTTCCGATTACATTCGCTGCAACTTTCTCATAACTCGGGTATTTCTGATCGAGATTGTAAAGTTCCCTTAAGTTGTCTAACTCGTACTGCTCCAGTTTAATTGTATTCAGTTCTGTTGTCAGTTCATCTACCTGATTCTGCAGATCCTCATTCTCTGCCATGACATCACTTAAGTTTTTCAGATTTACCGCCTTGTCGGAGATCCAGGTGCCAACTTTATTGATTCCCTCCTGCATTGGCACAAAAACATAACCGGCTGCCGCATTTAACGGACCACCGGATATATTTAAAGTAAAACTTAATAACATGATGATAATACATACCCCTGACATGATCAGAAGAAGGTATCTTGCAGGAAGAAAAAATTTTGATTTTCGTCTCATTCCATTCCTCAATTTCTAACAACGTATGCAGGCGTATCCTGCATTACATTCTATTTTAAGATTTTATTTTTCATGCTGAACGCCAGATGTTTGTACTTCTGGTCACTTACAATCTTCACCAGTCCACGGACAACGCACTCTTCCGGCTCCTCACAGGTGTTGATCTCAATGCCGGTGATATCTTTGAACAACTGGCTCAGATTATGTATCTGGGAGCTTCCACCGGTAATGTAAATACCGGAATGGATAATATCTTTTGCAAGCTCCGGTGGAGTTTTCTCTAAGATCATCTTGATGGAATTACAGATGCTGTTTAAGTTATCCTTGATCGCCTCGTAGACAACTTCCCCTGTGATCTCCATCTCAATCGGAAGTCCACTTACCACATCACGTCCTACAATGACCATGGTTTCTGTATTTCCAGGAATACCGGAACCAAGCTTCTCTTTTAATGCCTGTGCGGTCTTCTGACCAATCACAAGATTATAGGTTCTCTTCACATAAGTAATGATTGATTCATCAATCCGGTTGCCTCCGAAATGCAACAGATCACTCAATACCAGTCCGCCGAGGGAGATGACAGAAATTTCTGTTGTATCTGCACCGATGTCCACAACCATGATACCGGTCGGCTCATTGACATCCAGTCCAAGGCCAACGGCATCCGCAATTGGTTTTTCACATAAAAGGACACTCTTTGGTTTTAATTTACTCTTGTAGAACATCTCAAAGAACGCTCTCTTTTCTACATCCGTAATATCAGTTGGAACCGCAACGATAAATTCAGCGCCCCGGATTTTTCCCTTCATATGCTCTTCTAAGTACATCTGGAGCATGGTCTGAAGATTATTAAAATCAGCGATTACTCCACTGATCACCGGGAATGTGACATTGATCGTCTCCGGTGCTTTTTCATACATTGCATAAGCAGCATCACCATAAGCATAAATCTGGTCTTTTTTTACCAGAGCTATGGTATTCTTCTCATTTAATATTTTATTGGAAGTCTTGCAGTAAATCTTCATATTGCAGGTTCCAAGATCAATTCCATATACGTTGCTGTTCATTTTCTTCTCCCTTGTGTTGTTTTCCATAATCAAAGAATCCGTTGTAGTTTCACGGAGTATTTCATAACGGTAACTTCCCATTATGTGAGATACCCGGCTTCCCGGTAACTGAAGTAAGTACGGTCACCTATAATAATATGATCTGACAGCGCAATGCCTAATAATTTTCCGGCTTCTGCGATCCTTGCAGTCACTGTATTATCCTCTCCGGAGGGAACTGCCCTGCCGCTTGGATGATTGTGTACCATCACAATGTGTACTGCCTTTTTCTCCAATGCACAGATAAAAATCTCTCTCGGCGGAACAATCGAGGAACTGACACTTCCTGTTGTGACAACAGAGTCTCCCAGCCATTTACATTTGCTGTCAAACATGCAGACGATCAGCTTCTCCTGCTGCTCGTGCCTTAGCTGTTCCATATAATACTCTGCAACCGTTGCTGCGCTCCTCATCTGAATACCCTCAAAATGTCTGGTATTGGCAATCCGCGTGGAAAGTTCCGCAATGCATTTTAACTGCATCGCGATCACATCTCCGATTCCGTGGATCTTTTTCATTTCATCGTAAGACATCTCATAAAGATTCATGAGGTTTCTGTCTTTCTGTGATAAAAAACTTCTTGCCACATCCACGGCAGTCATTTTACTGCTTCCTGATTTGATCACGATCGCTAAAAGTTCTGCATCGCTTAACGCTGTTGCACCGTATTTCCAGAACTTCTCATATGGTCTTTCGGATTCCGGTAATTCTTTTGTTGTGAATGAGTGATTCATAAATTCCTTTCACTCTCCCTGAAAGTGTTTTATGTCAACTCAAAAAACTCTTTTTTCATTTTAGCATAACAAATCTGTATTAACAAGATTCCGTTCCTTAAGTTTTTGTAAAGACATCAAAATTCCAAGCTTTGCATGATACCAGGTCAGGCCACCCTGAAAATAAACGGCGTATGGAGGCTTGATAGGTCCATCTGCACTGAGTTCAATGGAAGATCCCTGCACAAAAGCTCCGGCAGCCATGATGACATCACTGTCATATCCCGGCATTGCCCATGGTTCCGGTGTTACATAACTGTCTACCGGTGCGGCTGCCTGGATTCCCTCACAAAATGCGATCATCGCATCCGGGTTATTGAAGGTAACTGCCTGAATGATATCGTGGCGGCTCTCTGTACCGTCTGGAATGACGGAAAAACCTAATTTTTCATATATATTAGCAGCAAAAACAGCTCCTTTTAATGCACCGCTTACCACAGTCGGTGCCATGAAAAATCCCTGATAAAAAGACTGGATCACACCGAGAGATGCTCCAACTTCTTTTCCAAGTCCCGGAGAAGTCAGACGATATGCTGCATTTTCCACGCACTCTTTTTTGCCGACGATATAGCCGCCGATCGGTGCAAGTCCGCCGCCCGGATTTTTGATGAGGGAACCAACGATCATATCCGCGCCGACCTCTAATGGCTCTTTTTCTTCCACAAATTCGCCGTAGCAGTTATCTACCATGCAGATTACATCCGGTTTGATATTTTTGATAAAGGAGATCAGCTCACCGATTCTTGTTACGGATAACGTAGGTCTTGTGGCATATCCTTTGGAACGTTGGATTGTCACCAGTTTCGTGCGGTCATTGATTGCTTTTTTGATATTCTCATAATCAAAACTTCCGTCCGGCAATAAATCAACCTGGCTGTAAGTGACACCATATTCTGCCAGAGAGCCCTTGGATGGACGGATTCCGATCACTTCCTCTAAGGTGTCGTATGGTTTTCCAACCGGAGACATAAGCTCATCCCCCGGTCTTAAGTTCGACATTAAAGCGAGTGCAAGCGCGTGGGTTCCACAGGTAATCTGTGGTCTGACCAGTGCATCCTCTCCCTTAAAACAGGAAGCGTACACTTTTTCCAGCGTATCCCTTCCAAGATCATTATATCCATATCCCGAACTCATATTGAAACATTCTGCGCTGACGCGGTTCTCCTGCATCGCTTTTATGACTTTCATCTGGTTGTATTCTGCTCTTGCGTCGATCTCTGCAAAACGCTCCTTTAAAGATTCCTCGATTTTTTCTCCAAATTCGTATACTTCCCTGGAAATTCCAAGATTTTTGTATTGTTCTTCTAAAAACTGGTTCATTGCTATCTATTTATCCTCTCTTCGTTATTGAACGAAACTCTTTTTTTGCTGTTATAAGTTGCTCAAAATTATAATTGTTAATTTATGATAGTCTTTTCTTTTAAAATATTTATCATACTGTCTAAGATTTTTGCATCCTGATAGTCATAGGTCTGTTTATCAAGCCAGATGACGTCACGCTCACGGCGGAACCAGGTGAGCTGTCGTTTTGCAAAATGTCTGGTCTCACGCTTGATGATATAGATGGCTTCTTCTAAAGTGGTTTTTCCATCCAGATAATCTAAGATTTCCTTGTAGCCAAGTCCCTGCATGGAAACCATATCACGGTGAAAGCCCATATTTTTTAATTTCTGCACTTCATCCACAAGTCCCTGTTCTATCATAAGATCGACCCGTTTGTCAATATTCGCATAAAGATGTGATCTCTCATCAGTGAGCACAAAATATGCAAAATGGTAAGGGGATTTTTTCTCCCTCTCTTTTTCGTTGTGTTCTGAAATCCGCTTACCGGAAAGATGATAAAATTCCAATGCACGGATCACGCGCTTGATATTATTGGCATGAATGGCATCTGCGGACGCCGGATCGACTTCACGCAGCATGTTGTGCAGATAGTGTGCACCTTTTTCTGCCGCAAGCTGTTCTAATTCTGCCCGGTATGCCTCATCACACTCCTGCTCTGTAAAGTCAATATCATAGAGAAGTGCCTGAATATAAAATCCTGTGCCGCCTGCAATGATTGGAATTTTTTCCTCTGCATAGATTTCCTCCAAATGCTCTTTCGCACGCTCCACGAATTTTACCACATGAAACTCTTCATCCGGTTCAAATTCATCGATCAGGTAATGTTTGACACCATTCATCTCCTCCGGCATCACCTTTGCAGAGCCGATATCCATATGCCGGTATACCTGCATGGAGTCTGCGGAGATGATCGATCCGTTGATTTTTTTTGCAAGCTCGATGGACAAGGCTGTTTTTCCAACGGCTGTCGGTCCGGTCAAAATGACCATCGGTCTTTTTTCTGTCATAATTTTTATACGATTCTCCTGAATTTCTTTTCGATTTCATATTTTGTCATGGAAATGATCGTTGGTCTTCCATGAGGACAATTGTATGGATTATCCAACTCTAAAAGCTCATCAATCAGCGCTTCAATCTCCGGTCTGGAAAGATGATTGTTTCCTTTGACTGCAGCTTTACAGGACATAGACGCCACTTTTTCCATAATCAGATTCGGTGCGTCTTTGCCGGAAATATTGGCAAAATCATCCAGCATTTCAATAAACATGGTTTTCATGTCGATATCTGTAAAATCTGCCGGAATTGCAGTAATTGCATATTCTTTCCCACCAAAAGGTTCAATTTCATATCCAAACATCGAGAGCTGCGCTTCATAAGTTTCCAGTGCCTGCACCTCATCCTGATTCAATGTCAGGATGATTGGCGGACTGATTGTCTGCGATGTAAATGTTTTCTCTGAAATCTTTTTCATCGTGCGCTCGTAAAGTACTTTTTCATGTGCGGCATGCTGGTCGATGATAAAGAGTTTATCCTCGTATTCAATCAGCCAGTAGGTATCGAATAACTGACCGATGATTTTATGTTTTTTTCTTGCATCTTTCGTCAGAAAATGAGAGTCAAGCTGTTCTAAATTCTGCTGCTCATAGATTGGAGCGGTTTCCTGCGGTGTAGATTCTATGTCATGTATTTCTGATACGATTTCTTTAAAATTATTTTCTAATGTAGGTTGTTCAGAATTTATCTCTGCTATTGGCTCTTTGGAAGTATTTGTTTCCGCTTCTGCTGCAAGCGGCTTTGCAAATAAATTTTCTTCCTGCACAGTCAATGGACTTGCACTGGTCTGTTTCATTTTTTCAAAGAAAGCATCCTGACCGCGCCGCCTGATCTCAAAAGGCTCCGGTGTATGTTTTGGAACCGGTGGGATCGTTTCTTTCTTTTCTTCCGTTACCGGGACTTCCGGGATAAAATCCCGATGAGAGATTGTATTTCGGATAATCTCAAATAAAGAACGATAAATTTCCTCATTCTGACTGAACCGCAATTCCATCTTAGTCGGATGTACATTGACATCTAAAAGTTCCGAGTTCATCTCAAAGTAAAGCACACAGAACGGATACTGGTGCTGCATCATAAAACCTTTGTATGCCTCCTCAATGGATTTGGCGATCAGTGCACTTTTGATGTAGCGGCCGTTGATAAAATAATTCTCATAGTTACGGTTTCCTCTGGAAATTATTGGTTTTCCAATAAAACCACGAAGCTTAAACAGTTCGGTCTCATGTTCTACTTTCAGAACCGCGGCCGTAATATCTCTTCCATAAATATGGTAAATGAGGTCTTTTTCATTTCCATTTCCTGATGTGTGTAGTTTTGTCTGACCATTGTTAATAAATTTAAAGGAGACATCCGGGTGGGACAAGGCCATGCGCTCCATCAGGTCACTGATATATCCAGCCTCTGTCTGGGCGGTCTTTAGGAATTTTCTTCTGGCAGGAACATTGTAAAAAAGGTTCCTTACGATAAAAGTCGTTCCTTCCGGCGCCCCGATTTCTTCATTTTCAATTTCTTTGGAACCTTCGATCACATATCTTGTTCCTGTCAGTTCCTCATAGGTCTTTGTGATCAGCTCGACCTGTGCAACTGCTGCAATGCTCGAAAGCGCCTCACCGCGGAATCCAAGGGAATGAATACTGAGCAGATCTTCCACACTGCGGATTTTACTTGTAGAATGGCGCAAAAAAGCAATCGGAACCTGCTTCTTCTCGATGCCGCACCCATTGTCTGTAATACGGATAAAAGAGATACCGCCCTCTTTGATTTCGACGGTCACTGCAGTCGCTTTCGCGTCAATCGCATTTTCAACTAATTCCTTTACAACAGAAGAAGGACGCTCTACCACTTCGCCCGCTGCGATTTTATCGATTGTCTCCTGATTCAGTAACATGATTTCCGGCATTTTCAGACACTCCCTTTCTTTCCATCAAAAAACTGCTCTTTACCAGCGGTTTTTGATCTTATTCTGCAATTCGTATAATTTATTCAAAGCATCGATTGGCGTCATATTGCTCAGATCGACATTCTTCAATTCCTCTAAAATATCATCATCTTTTACCGTGTCAAATAAGGACATCTGTGCGAGATCGACCTCGTCTAATTTTTCTTTTTTCTTTTTCGTTCCGGTCTCGACGGCCAGATTTTTTGTGACAGCGGTGATGTCATTCGCACTTAATTCTTCCACGATCTGTTTTGCACGCTCAATGACGGAATCCGGCACACCTGCCAGTTTTGCCACCTGGATACCATAACTCTTGTCGGCGCCGCCCCGGACGATTTTGCGTAAGAACACGATATCATCGCCCTTTTCTTTGACCGCGATACAGTAATTGTTCACATTGTGAAGCTTTCCCTCTAACTCGGTCAGTTCATGATAATGTGTCGCAAACAGTGTCTTGGCTCCGAGCAGCTTCGGATTGCTGATGTGCTCAACTACCGCCCATGCGATGCTCAGGCCATCAAATGTACTTGTGCCCCGTCCGATCTCATCTAAGACGAGCAGCGAGTTGCTGGTGGCGTTTCGCAGAATGTTTGCAACTTCATTCATCTCTACCATAAACGTACTCTGTCCGCTTGCAAGATCATCGGACGCTCCAACCCTTGTAAAAATACGGTCAACAATTCCGATTTTTGCAGAAGATGCCGGAACAAAGCTTCCGATCTGTGCCATCAGCACTATGATCGCCGTCTGACGCATGTAAGTGGACTTACCTGCCATGTTCGGTCCTGTGATGATGGAAATGCGGTTGTTGCCGTTGTCTAAATATGTATCATTTGCGATAAACATATCGTTGTTCATCATCTTTTCAACAACCGGATGTCTGCCGTCTTTAATGTCGATCACACCATTTTCGTTAATTTTCGGGCGGCAGTAATTATTCTGGTCTGCCACCACGGCAAGAGAAACGAAGGTATCAAGCTTTGCTACCGCTTTTGCTGTTTTCTGGATGCGGACCACTTCCGCTGCGATCCTGTTGCGCACTTCACAGAACAGATCGTATTCCAAATTGATCAGCTTGTCCTCGGCTCCTAAGATCATATCCTCGAGCTCTTTTAACTCTGGTGTGATATAACGCTCTGCATTGGCAAGTGTCTGCTTTCTCGTAAAGTAATCCGGCACGAGATCCCGATAGGAATTTGTCACTTCCAGATAATATCCAAATACTTTGTTAAATTTAATTTTGAGGTTTTTAATCCCGGTCTTTTCACGCTCTTTTGCCTCTAACTCTGCAAGCCATGTTTTTCCTTCGGTCTTTGCGTGACGGTACTTGTCTACATTTTCGTTATAACCGTCTTTGATAAGACCTCCCTCGCGCACAGAAATCGGAGGTTCTTCCATGATCGATGCATCAATTAACTGATAAAGTTCTTCTAACGGATCCATATCTGTCTGAAGTTCTTTTAAAAGTTCCGTATCAAAATCTTCCAGTAATGTTTTGATCGGCGGAAGCATTCCGATTGAATTTTTAAATGCGATCAGATCCCTCGGATTTGCAGACATATAAGTCACACGGGTGATGAGACGCTCAAGATCGTAGATTGGGTTTAAGTACTCACGCAGTTCCTCTCTGGTGATCATATGTTTGTTGATGTCTGCGATCGCATCCTGTCTTTTTTCTATCTCTGCCTTATCGATCAACGGCTGTTCGACATAAGAACGCAGCAGTCTTGCACCCATGGCAGTTTTGGTCTTGTCCAATACCCAGAGCAGCGAACCACGTTTCTGTTTTTCACGCATTGTCTCTACCAGTTCCAGATTTCGTCTTGTGGAACTGTCAATGATCATAAATTTGCCGGTAGAATATGGATGGATGGCAGAAATATGATCCAGATTGTTTTTCTGTGTCTCATAGAGATATTTTAACAATGCCCCTGCTGCGATCGTTCCATATGCATAATCGTTTAAGCCAAGCCCCTCCAGACTGTTGACATGAAAATGTCCTTTTAAGGTTGTCTCCGCCGTCTCATCGCTGAAGTACCATGCATCCAGAGAATAAATGGTAATTCCGAGACGATGACGCATGTCTTCCAGATCCACGCCACTCATATAAAAGCTCTCATTGCAGACAATCTCGGAAGGTGCGAATTTATTGATCTCATCGATCAGCTTCCGCTCGGAGTCCACTTCCGTGACATAATAGTCGCCGGTGGAAACATCCGCAAGGGAAATCCCATATTTATCTGCCAGATAGACAATACACATAATGTAATTGTTTTTTGATTCATCCAGAGCCTGGATATCCATATTTGTTCCAGGCGTTACAACACGGATGACCTCTCTTTTTACAATTCCTTTTGCAAGCTTTGGATCTTCCACCTGCTCACAGATCGCCACTTTATGTCCATTGGCTACCAGACGGTTTAAATATCCTTCCACCGCATGATATGGGATACCGCACATCGGCGCACGTTCCTCCATACCGCAGCTTTTTCCGGTTAATGTCAGCTCTAACTCTTTTGACACTAACACGGCATCATCAAAAAACATCTCATAAAAATCACCGAGACGGTAAAATAAAATACAATCTTTATATTCTTCTTTGGTCTGCAGATAATGCTGCATCATTGGTGTAAATTCTGCCACTTATGTTACTTCCTTCCATTGCGCCTGTTTATCATGCGCAATTATCTGATTCTTCTGACTGCGATCCCCTTATTGGAAAGGCTGATATTTTCGAATGACCGCCTCTGCCACCTTCATGCCGTCCATTGCCGCAGAAGTGATCCCTCCGGCATATCCGGCTCCCTCTCCGCATGGATAAATGCCTCTGATATTTGCCTCAAACGCCTCATCCCTGCGGATTCGTACCGGTGAGGATGTCCGGCTCTCCACGCCGGACAGGATCGCATCGTTCCGGTCAAATTCCGGAATATGTTTTGCAAAGGAATGCATTCCCTCGATAAAAGACTTCTCCATCTCATCTGAAAACAGACCTCTTAAATTTGAAAATGCAGTCTCACCTCTTGTCTCCGAAGAAAAGGTTCCATATGCTGTACTTTTTTTATTTTCACAGTAATCGCCAAAAAGCTGCTGCGGGATTTTCCCGTTTCCAAGTGCAAACGCTTTTTCTTCGAGTCTGCGCTGGAATTCTACACCGGAAAGTGCATCCGTTCCGTCAAAATCGTCCGGTGTCACAGAGACGATGATCGCGCTGTTTGCATTCTTGCTTCCACGGTCGGAATAACTCATTCCGTTGACCGCAAGACGTTTTTCCTCCGAGGAGGCATTCACAACATAGCCACCCGGACACATACAGAAGGAGTAAACACCCCTTCCATTTGCAAGGTTTGCGGTCACTTTATAAGGTGCTGCCTCAAGCAGTTCTGCATATTTTTCTCCATACTGGCTGCGGTTGATGTCCCTCTGTGGGTGCTCCACACGAAAACCGACTGCAAAGGCCTTTGGCTCCATAAAAAGCCCGGTCTTATGAAGCATCTCAAACGTATCGCGCGCGCTATGCCCAAGTGCGAGCACACAGACTTCCGTTTCCATCCAGGTATTGTGATTGATCTCAACGGCTTTGATCTTCTGGTTTTCCACCCGAATATCTGTTACACAGCTCTCAAACTCGAATGTGCCACCCAGATGAAGGATCTCTTCGCGCATTGCCGCAATCACTTTCGATAAAATATCCGTTCCAATATGCGGCTTGTTCTCATAGGTGATTTTCTCCGGTGCTCCAAAGGAGACAAACGTATCTAATACGAACCGGTTGCGCCCAAGAGGATCTTTCACCAGAGTATTCAATTTTCCGTCTGAAAACGTTCCTGCACCGCCTTCGCCAAACTGCACGTTGGATGCCGGATTCAGTACGCCTGTTTTCCAGAAGTGTAAAACATCTTCTGTCCGCTCCCCGACTTTTTTTCCGCGTTCGAATACGAGAGGTCTGTATCCTTCCCTTGCAAGCAGATACGCACAGAAAAGTCCTGCAGGGCCTGCCCCGATCACCACCGGGCGGTGGTTGAAACGCTCTGTGCCATGTTCCGGCACTTTATATTTTTTCTCTTTGACGCAGACTGCATTTTTATTTCCAGAGTGTTTTAAAATCTTCTCTTCATTGTCAACCCACACATCTACGGAATAGACAATGGAAATATCCGGTTTCTTCCTTGCATCTATTGATTTTTTTACGATCTGAAGCTTTTTGATCTGATCTTTTTTTATTTTTAAACTTTTTTCAATTTTCTGACAGAACTGCTCCTCATTATGTTCTACGGGCAGTTTTAACTGACTGACTCGAATCATTCTTTTTCCTGATCTTCCTGTGTTTTATTATAAATCCTTTACGCATCCGTTGTTTTGTACACCGCACAGAGAAATGTGTCCGGTATCATTCTGCCGCATGCCTGCCGGCAACATAACCACTCGACCATGCCCACTGTAAATTGTAACCGCCACACATACCGTCAATGTCAACGACTTCTCCCGCAAAGTAAATGTTTGGAACAAGTCTCGACTCCATTGTCTTTGGATCGATCTCATCCGTATGTACACCGCCCGCGCAGACCTGTGCCTGTTCAAAAGACTTGCTTCCTGTCACACAGACTTCCATGTGCTTACACTGTTTTACAAGCTGCAGCAATTCCTTTTTCGTGATCTCCTCTGCCGGCTTTTTCAGCGAAATGTGCGCTTCCTTTAACAGCACATCGCTCAATTTATGGTTCAGCAGCCCGACCATTGCCTCGTCCGCAGTCTTGCCATGCGCATATTCTCGAAAGCGACTTTCGAACAATTGTTCTATCTCCTGTTCACTCAGCTTTGGCAGAAAATCAATCTGTGCTGTGACCGTCTGCTTTCTCTTTAACGCTTTTGTGGCAAAACGGCTGACCTGAAATATCGGAATTCCGGAAATTCCATAATCCGTCAACTGAAGTTCACCGCGCTCTGAGGCGATGCTCTCTCCATCTATGAAAAGTGACACTTCTGCCTCTGTGCGGATTCCTGCAAGCTGTTTGAAAAAGGATTCTCTGCACTGCAAGGCAACTAATGCCGGAACAACATCCGAAAAACGATGTCCAAATGCCTTGATCAGAGGAATTGCGCTTCCATCACTTCCCGTTTTTGGTGCAGCCAATAATCCCGTGGCAAAAATGATTTTTTTTCCAGAAAATCTTCCTTTGTCAGTCTCTAACAGAAAACCGTTTTTTTTCTCTAAAATATTGCGAAGCTCACACTCGGTTACCACAGAGACATGGCGGAATGTCAATTCCATCCGGAGCACATCTAATACAGATGCCGCCTGCTCGCTCGCCGGATAATAGTAACCATTCCTGCTTTTTGGATAAATACCAAGTTTTTCAAAAAAAGAAACCGTCTCGTCAAAACCAAACTGTTCCATAACCGGTAGCACAAATGCAGGGTCATCTCCGCGATAAAACGTGACACCCTGCAATTCGTTCGTATAATTACATTTTCCGTTTCCGGTGGATAAAATCTTCTTCCCCACACGGTCTTTATGCTCTAAGATCATCGTGTCCGCCCCATTGGACGCAGCCGTGATGGCCGCCATCATTCCTGCAGCTCCACCGCCGATCACTATGACATCAAAGCTTTTTTTCTCATTTATATTCATGATTCCTCACATTGTATTTCTCTAGGCAATTGCAAAACTTTAACGATTTTTCCTCACATGGTTTAAAGTTATTGAAAACCTTTTTTATATTACCATAAGTAAAAGTAACAATCAAATCATTACGGCGAATAATTCGCAAGAAATTATGATGAATAATTCTCAAGAAATTCATATAATTCCTCATCCGAACAAAGTGCAATTCCCTCTTTTAGGCCGCTTTGAAGTTCCTCCGGGAGATGTTCCACCCGGATAGAAGTCTCACAGTAAACCGTCTCATGATCCGCCTGACAGATGACCACATAGCCTTCTGAAGCATGGACATAATATTTTGTATAAGAGAGATGTGACATGCTCTCTGTCATTTTTTCCGTATCAGTAACCATTTCTTGTGCCACCTCTTCCGGCTTTGGTTTCTCAGAAGAAAGCATTGTCTGGTCTATCCATAAAGAACCAGCCAAAAGCAATACAAATAAAAGGCAAACACTTATCATTTTTTTCAATTTCATCACCCCTGATAAGTATTTGCCATTTTTTACATTTTTAAACGAAAAATTTCCATGCCTGTAAATTTGTTTTTGCAATTTATCGCAGCAGATGCATTTTTCTTGCAAGCCTTACAAGTGCAGCACCTTTCGGAAATTTTAAAATCTCCTCTTCAGTCAGACCTTTCAGCAGCAAAAGAACCACTGCATAGACGATCACACCGATCAAAATACTGAATACGGTTGCAATCGCATTCACACGAAGGAGATATAATGCAAGCTGATACGACAGATAAACTGCAACACCCATAATGAGCGCAGAAATGCCCGGTATCACGAAAGTACGTCTGATCTCCTGCCGGTAGCCGCTGTATTTTTTCACGGAGTGTGCATTTAATACACACATTAACAAACCAAAAAATGCATTTGCGTAAACAACTGCGTAAATATTTAATTTAAAGACATACATGAGTACAACGAGTAATCCGATATGAAGCACCAGCGCGATCAATGCATTTTTTACAGGTTCCCGCATACGGTTAATTCCCTGTAACAAACCATTTGAGAGCGTCGACAGCGAGAAAAATACAATAGAAACAGCACCAAGCTGCAACATACTCGCTGCAAGTTCCGAGGAATCACGGAACAAAAGCTGTAAAATCGGAGATGCAAGAACACCCATTCCCACTGCACAAGGGAACGCAACCACCATGATAAAACGGATTGCTGTGTTGATCTGTGAGCGGACTGCCTCTTTCTTACCATTTGTGTAAGCCGCGGTCAACGCAGGCACGGAAGATGCTGCCAGGGCAGATGCGATCGAGATTGGCACATTGATCAATGTCTTATATTTACCGGTATAAATACCATTCCACTCACTGATATCATTTGCAGAGTATCCCTGTAAGTTTGCAATGTTTTTAAAAATTGCCTGGTCTAAAATTGCATTACAATTGTAGATTGTAGTACTCATCAGAACCGGTATGATGGTGATAAATAAAATTTTAAAAATATACGAATAGCTGTCAACCTTTGCCCGGCGTTCCCGCTTCATCTGACGCTTAAACACACTTAAATATGCGAGCAGAACAAAGGCTGCGAACAGAAGTCCTACCACAGCCCCGGTTCCCGTACCAAGCGTTCCTCCTGCAGCACCGTAGGCAGCGGCATAGTTTTCTGCATTTCCAAGCACCGCACCCACTTTGGTTCCGTAGTTATAAAGCACATAGGCTGCCCACACACTCACGATCGCATTTGCGATCTGCTCTAAGATCTGCGAGACTGCGCTTGGCATCATCGTTCCGAGTCCCTGAAAAAATCCTCTCATAACGCCGAGTACTGCAACTACGATCAGTGTTGGCACAAGCACCTTCACTGCAAAAATACTGTAAGGCGTCTTCATGATCGTTCCTGTGATAAACTCAGCCCCAAAGAATAGGATCAATGCGGCGATCGTACCGGACACCAGTCCAAAGATCAGCGCACATTTCAAAATACGGTATACATTCTTCTTTCTTCCAAGCGACATATCTGCGGACACAAGCTTTGATACTGCAAGCGGCAGACTGTAGGAAGAAATGATCAGCAATATATTATAAATCTCAAAGGCACAGCCATAATAGTCATTTCCTTTATTTCCGATGATAGCAGTCAGCGGGATACGGTATACCAGACCGATGATCCTGCTGATGATCGATGCCATTGCAAGAATGGAACCCTGCACTAAAAAACTGGTGCTACTCTTTTTATTACTCATATTATTCCTCAAAATTTCTTTATCTTGTGATGTTCATCTCATCAAGAATCTGTTTTTGTTTTGCTTCCATCACGGCAGCTTCCTCCGGTGTCATGTGGTCATAGCCAAACAGGTGTAACATGCTATGTACGATCAGAAATGCATACTCTCTTTTTGTGGTATGCCCGTAACTCTCTGCCTGTTCTAAAACCTTGTCCACCGAGATTACAATATCTCCAAGCATAATTTCTCCGGTATCCGGGTTAAAATTATCATCATAATCATCTTCCAGTTTTGAAAAATCTCCTGCATTTTCATAGGAAAGCATTGGAAATGATAAAACATCCGTAGGACGGTCAATCTCACGAAATTCTTTGTTAATGGCATGGATCCCCTCATTGTCTACTAATGTGAGATTTACCTCAGGTTCATATGGGAAATCTTCGTGTTCCAAAGTAAAGTTGATCACTTCCCCTGCTAAAGCTTCCACATCAAAATCAAATGGTACGTTTACTTCCGCTTCAAAGTTCAATGTCATAACAGTAAAGCCTCCTCTTTTACCAGATATTCTCTGATTTTTAAAAACATATTCATACTAAGTCCAGACTGGTCGTAAAGTCCCTGGGCAGAGAACTCATTCAAGGTCTGATAGATCACCATTTCCTTGTTCCAGCCACCGGCGATTTTGCTTGTCTTCTCAAGTGCTTCTAACTTCTTGATCATCCCGTCTACAATCTGTACGATCGCAGATTCAATGGTGGACGGCATCTTTTCGATTCCATAATACTCAGAGAGGATTTCCGTCACTTTTTCCGGAAAGCAATGATTCTGCGCTCTTGCAACCCCGTTTTCCACCATAGGATCGCCATCTAAAATCCCAATACGATAATAAAGACCAGCCGCTTTACAGACAGCAGCATCTGCCCCTACAATATATGCACATTTTTCGGCGATTCCCGACACACGAAGGGCATGTCTGTATTCCTGCCTCGAAAACTTCTTCAGTTCACGCAAAAGACCGTAATCCTCTTCTGTGATATCTGTTAAGAAATTATCAATCTCAGCCTCTTTCTGCTTTGTGAGAAACGGATAAACAAACGCAGCTGCAAGATCCGTCACAGCAGCCCCAATTGCGGCTTTGCCCAGAATATCATAGTGCGGTTCCTGATAAAAAAAGTACGAAAAAAGCACCGGAGCCAAAACAGCCACTGCAAATATAAGAATCAGATACCACACTTTATTTTTGGTATCCTCCAACATATGTGCAATCACGAATCCAAACAGAAGCAGCATCGTGCAGCACAGGATCTCATAGGACTGACAGCCCTTTGCCATCTCCAATACGGTACAAAAGAAAAAGGAACTGCACACAGCAAGCTCATACGTTCCGACCGCCGACATTAAGATTGGCAGGATCATGACCGGACTTGTAAACTCTGGCAGGAAAAGAAAGATCACTGCAAGAATTGCAGTCAGCAAAAATCCCTTAAAAATCTTACCATAATCCGTCTCGCGATTATGCGATATTCTTTTCCGGTTTCTCTCATAAATCAAAAGAAACGCAAACAAAACCATAAACAGAACCGTCAATGCTCCAATTCCAAGAAGCTGGTCTAAATACATCCCGCTCATCCTGCCGGCAATGACAGAAAACCCAATTGCAACAAGAAAAATCAATCCTATATTCACGATCCTCTTTGCCACAAACTGTTCCTTCATCTATCGTTTCTCCCACTTTTTCTTCTGCTCTGCCGGTTTCTTTTTATTGCGATTTTCATAATCTTCGTATGCTTTTACAATTTTCTGTACGACCGGGTGGCGCACAACGTCCTGGCTGGTCAGTTCACAGATACCAATCTCATCTACCTTTTTTAACACTTTCAGTGCAACATCCAGACCTGAAGTTGTTCCGGGTGAGAGATCTTTCTGCGTTGCATCACCTGTGATGACTGCTTTAGAACCAAATCCGATGCGGGTTAAAAACATCTTCATCTGGGCAGGTGTTGTGTTCTGTGCCTCGTCTAAAATAATAAACGCATTATCTAAAGTCCGGCCTCTCATGTAGGCAAGAGGGGCAACCTCGATCAATCCTTTTTCCATATTCTTCTGGAAACTCTCAGCTCCCATGATCTGATAAAGCGCATCATATAACGGGCGCAGATACGGATCGACCTTGCTCTGTAAGTCTCCCGGCAGAAATCCAAGTTTCTCGCCTGCCTCGATCGCCGGTCTGGTCAGAATGATCCTTCCGACCTCCTCATTTTTGAACGCTGTGATCGCCATTGCCATTGCAAGGTATGTTTTACCGGTACCTGCCGGTCCCATTCCGAAGACGATCATCTTCTGGCGGATGGCATCCACATAATTCTTCTGTCCAAGCGTCTTTGGCTTGACCGGTTTTCCGTTGATTGTATGACAGATACAGTCCTTATCGATCTCGACGATCGCAGATTCTTTCGCCTCCGCCGCTAAAGACAATGCATAATTCACATTCTGCTCCGTGATGACATTTCCCCTTTTGGACAACTCCAAAAGCTGCATAAACACATTAGAAGCACTCTTAATCTGACGTTCATTTCCAATCAGTTTCATGGAATCTCCACGAACGACTACCGTCACATTAAGAGTGCGCTCAATTTTCTTTATATAGGCATCAAACTGTCCAAAGACATTTGCCACATGTTCGGTTGGTATATTTAAAGATATTTCAGTCAGACTCATTCGGTTGCTGCCTCTCTTCACTCGTTATTTCCAGAATCTCTGTCGGCTGATATGAAACGATGGATTCATAGGCATCCACCGTCCCTGTTACCACATATTTCTGATCTGCTTTTTCTATCATAACATTTTTTTCCAGAATTTGAATACCTTTTTCCTCTAAATTTGCAAGATATTGCTCAAAACGGCTCTGTGCAATTGCTGCTGCCTCTGTTTTACTATACGTTTTTTCCTCTGTCTGACATTCTTCATACAAATAGGTTTCAAAATAAACCGGAAGATAGAAATTGTCGGTAAAATGCAGCTGGCTGGCATGCTCCGTCAGATCAAACTGCTCATAGTCCTGCCGGAAAAATGGATTTTTCAGGTGATAATCAAAGAACCTGATCCCATAATCTTTTTTTGCCCTGCCTGTTTTTATTTTATCCTGATACGAAATATTTATTTCATCCTCATAATAAAAATTTACTTCTGCAATAATATCTGCGTCCGCTCCCGGATAAATATATTCCGCCACTTCACCGTCGTCATTCAAGATTTCTGCCTTGCCGCTGACAAGGATATCTCCCTTTTTCACTTCCATATCTGCGGTCACAAGCGGTGTTCCTGTCCTCGTCACCATGAAAGCAATGACACCGTCTTTTTTTGCAACGACATCTTCCGGCGTGTCATCCTTTGCCTCGTATTCCTCCTCCGGCAGCAGATTTTCCTGAAGTTCCACCGTCATTTTCGTGCCGTACACTTTTACCGAAGTCCAGATGACTTCACTGTATGCAGAACGCAGTTTTTCTTCCAGTTCTTCGCAGTTGATATTTCTTTTTGGCACACCGAAGCCTGCATTTTCGTTCTGTAAAAACGTGAGGATTGTCTCCTCTGACAGATAAGAATTGCCTTTTACTTCAATATTCCAGACAAAACCGGAACAGTAAAAGAGCAAAACAGCGGAAACGGCGATTCCTGCCGCAAATACTTTATGTTTCCGGTAGCGGAACAGTTGAAACGGCACACCGTATTTTTTTAAAATGCGCGCCTTTGTCTTTGTTTTTTTTAAGATTGGCTTTAAACTGCGGTAACCATCCACGCTGATATAAAAATAGTACCCATCTTCCGTTGGTTTTAAATTCCAGATTAAAATGTTGCGGCTGCCACATAAATTCAGGAAACGCTCTGTGGCATATCCGGTAAGATGCACATACACATATCCACGAAAAAATTTGATCCATGATAAGACAAACATTAATACTCGTAAGAAACGGAGTCGATCAGACCGACAATTTTCATTTCCTCATTCGTGTAATACTCCACCGTCAGATGAGCTCCTAAAATCTGAAGTCTGCAGTTCTTTGTCTGAATTTTCACAAGTGAATCCTCCAGTTCAATGATTCCTTTATAATTCTCGACCAGAACCTCTTTCCGCCCGGTAATTGTGACAATTGCCGCTCCAAGCATAAGGTCTTTGGGGAGTTCTAACTGACTTATCATTTTTTCATGGATTGGTTTTTTACTGTTTTTACTCATATATAAGCTTATGAAAAAAGCTTATCTGATATGCGCAATAAATCCTCTCTCGTATCAATATCCAAAAACTGTGTTTCTTTTTCTGTGTGAAAACAAAACACATCCTCTGCGTGCTGTTTCATCACAGCTTTTCCGCCTTTGTCCGCCGAAAGCTGTAATAATTTTGAACGATAGCATGCATCAAATACGTTTGGACTGCGCCAGATATTTTTACATTCCATCGTACCGATTTTTTTGTTCTGCGATGCATATTGGTTCAAAAACATCCATACCTCATTTTCGTCAAGTCCAGGCTGGTCTGCTGTAAAGAAAACATCTGCCTTTCGACTGCCCTCCAAGGCACACTCCTGTGTCTCCAGATATTTCACCGCTTTTTGAATAGAGGACGCAATTCCGGTATTATCTGTTCCGTCATTTTTTATCACGGTAACGCTCTGTTTTCTGCAATATGCTTCAATCTCCGGGTAAGATGTCACGACAAGAATGGTCGTATCTCCAAGTTTTTCCGAGAGCTTTCTTATTTTATCCAGTGAAAAGCGATAAAGCGGTGTTCCATTTATCTCTGCCAACAGCTTTCTGTCTCCAAAACGTCTGGAATATCCGGCTGCCAGCAGAATCAGATTCCATCTCAAATCACATGCATCCCTTTTAAAATCTTCTCCGGGGTGATTGGCAATTCATTCACCCATACACCCGTTGCATTGTATACTGCCTGTGCGATTGCAGGAGCCGGCGTGTTGATTACAATCTCACCGATTGATTTTGCACCGAAAGGTCCGGTCGGCTCGTAACTGCTCTCAAATTCCACGCGGATTTTATCAAAGTCAAGACGGGTCGGAATCTTGTACTGCATAAGGGAGTTTGAGAGATTCACACCCTTCTCGTTGTACCAGACATCCTCATACAGTGTCATACCGATTCCCTGCAGTAAGCCGCCCTCTGTCTGTACTCTTGCAAGATTCGTATTCACAACCGTTCCACAGTCCACACATGCCGTGTAGTCCAAAAGTTCGATGGCTCCGGTTTCCGGATCGACTTCCACTTCTGCACAGGCAGCCATAAACGGTGGCGGCGAAACCGGGGAACTGTGACTGCAGGTAACTTCCAATGCAATCTCATTGTTGACCATGGATGCAGTTGCAAGATCAAACAGCGATACTTCTTTTCCGGTTTCTTCACAAAATACACGTTTGCCGTCAAACTCCAGTTTTGTGATATCTTCCTCCAGAATTTTTGCCGCAAGCTGCAGCAGTTTTTCACGCATCTGTTCTGCCGCTTTCACTGCAGCCATACCGGTCAGATACGTGGTACTCGAAGCGTAGGAACCGGAATCGTAAGGTGAGGTATCAGTATCTACTCCAAATACTGCAATGTTGTCAATGTCCGTGTCCAGACTGTCTGCCACAAACTGCGCAATGATCGTGTCACAGCCGGTTCCCATATCAGTACATCCGACGATCACATTGTAAAATCCCTCATCACTCAGTTTGATCGTGACAGAGCCGACATCACAGTTTGAAATTGCAGAACCCTGCATTGCCATTGCCGTTCCAAGTCCACGGATCTTTCCATCCGGCATAACCTGACGCAGCGGTTTTTTCTCCCATCCGATCATATCCGCCGCTTTTCTCAGACAGTCTTCAAGCTTGCAGCTATTTGCGGTCTCTCCGTAATAAGCCGGCATGACATCACCTTCATGTGTCATGTTTTTATAACGGATTTCCAATGGATCCATGCCAAGTTTGTCTGCCAGCCGGTTTACCATGGATTCCACTGCAAAAATTCCCTGTGTTGCCCCATAACCGCGGTAAGCGCCTGCTGACATATGATTCGTGTATACAACATCATACTGAAAACGAAATGCCTCCGTCTGATACATCGGGATGGATTTGTGACCACTCAGACCTACAGTTGTCGGTCCATGCTCTCCGAAAGCACCTGTATTCGACAGAGTATACAAGTCTAATGCGCGGATCGTACCATCTTTCATTGCGCCCAGTTTCACGGTCACTTCCATCTCATGCCGCGGAGACGATGCAATTAGGGATTCTTCCCTGGTATAAATGATTTTGGCAGGTTTTCCGGTTTTCATCGTCACAATTGCCGGATATACCTCGGCTACCACGGTCTGTTTTGCCCCAAATCCGCCTCCGATCCTCGGTTTGATCACACGGACTTTTGATTTTGGAATGTCCAGGGCATTCGCAAGGATTCTTCTCACATGAAATGGGATCTGTGTAGAAGATAAAATGTTGATTCTTCCATAAGTATCCAGATAAGTAGCTGTGCGGAAGGTTTCCATCATACTCTGCTGCATTGCCTTTACATGATAGGTTCCTTCCATGACAATGTCACAGTCTTTCATGACACCATCCACATCTCCGTCACTGTCCATGCCTGACGCACAAAGGTTCCGTTTATTGTCTGCACCAACCGGACAGAGTGCCTTCCAGTCCTCCTCCGGATGGACAAGAACCGGGTTATCTTTCGCTGTATGATAGTCAAGCACCGGTTCTAACACCTGATACTTCACTTTGATAAGCTTTAATGCACGGTCAACTGCCGCCTCGTCCTCCCCGGCGACAATCGCAACCGCATCTCCGACAAAACGGACACGCTGGTCTAAGATATAACGGTCGTAAGGACTCGGTTCCGGAAAGGTCTGTCCTGCCATCGTAAATCGACGGTGTGGAACATCTTTATAAGTTAAAATGCATTCAATTCCTTTTTGTTTTAATGCATTGGTGATATTGATCTCTTCGATCAGGGCATGTGCATGAGGACTTCTGAGTACTTTTACGATCAGACAGTCTTTCGGTGCCACATCGTCCATATACACTGGTTTTCCCGTCACAAGCGCCATGGCATCTTTTTTCATCACGGGAGCATTTACATATTTCATATCGTTTCTCCTTGCATTTATTCTACTCTTTATCCCGGTTACGGTTCAGGTAATTTTTGATCGCACGCAGCTGGCTCTCATAGCCGCTGCAGCGGCAGAGATTTCCGGAAAGATATGCCTTGATCTCCTCCTCGGTCGGATCGTCCAGTTCATCCTCCATCGCCAGAACGTTCATGATAAATCCCGGATTACAGAAGCCACACTGCTCACCGCCCTGGTTTGCAAGATAAGTTCCAAATTCTGCCGCGCGTTCCTGCACACCCTCTAAAGTTACAATCTCTTTTCCATCTGCCCTTGCTGCGAGTACCGAACAGGAAAGAACCGGTTTTTTGTTCATCCACACGGTACAAAGTCCACAGTTCGATGTCTCACAGCCACGTTTTACGCTGTAACATCCCTTTGTTCTGACATATTCCAATAAAGGCATATCCGGTGAGATTTCATCAGAGATTTCTTTGCCGTTCAGCCATAAATGTATCTTCATTTTCTATCCTCCTGCTGTTCATTTGCCGCACAGGCTCTCTTTACAAGAACTCCTGCAATATGGCGTCTGTAATCTGCACTGCCGCGCCGGTTGCTTCCAAACGAAAACTGTTCCTGCACTTTTTTTACCAGATGTTCCATATCTGCTTTTTCTGAAAGGTCAAGTGTCAGTGTCTCTGCCCTTACCGGTCTTGCACCAATGCTGACATGCAGTTTTTCGTTATATTCTGAAACAGCAACTGCAATTACCGGAAAATCCGTTGCTGTGTTTCTCTGTGAAAGATAAGTGATCTTCACAGGTGTTTTTACAATATGTACTGCCACAAGAATATCATTATCATAATTCATATGGATAAATTCCTGAATTGGAACATTTCCACCCTTATATAATTCCACATAGCAATCCAGTGCCGCAAATAAAGTCAGTACATCTGAAAAACCTAATCTTCCATAAATGCTTCCACCAACGGTTGCACAGTTGCGGAACTGCACTCCGACGATATGACAGACACTCTGTTTTACCGCGCCATCTGTGTATGCATTCAATCCCGGATGCACTTCTAAATCGCGGAGTGTTGCCATGCAGCCGATCACAAACTCATCCTCTGTCTCACTGATCTGATCTAATCCAAGACCGCTTAAATCTATGGCAGTCATAAGATTCCGATCTCCTATTTTCATCCAGAGTCCGCCACCTATGATACGGTTCGTTTTCTTCTGATTGAGTTCGTAGGCTTCCTCTAAGCTTTCCACCCTGCGATACTCTCTGATTCGTAACATAAAATACAATTCCTCCTCTATGTTTGTTATGATTATAATTTTTTGTTTTTATCGTCTACTTATGATATGGCTCATGATTGATAATGCGGTAACTGCGGTAAATCTGCTCTGATAAGATGACACGCATAAGCTGATGCGGAAATGTCATCTTTGAGAAACTAAGCTTATAGTCTGCCCGTTTTAAAATGCGTTCCGCGAGTCCCAGCGAACCACCTATCACAAAAATAATATGGCTTATGCCGGATGTTCCCAGAGTATCGATTTTTTGTGACAGTTCCACAGAATCTAACTGTTTTCCCTCAATTGCAAGGGCGATCACATAGGCACCTTCCTTCAGATACTTCTCCATGCGCTCCGCTTCTTTCTCCTTGATGAGAAGCTCCATATTCTCGCTTGCATGATCCGGTGTCTTCTCATCCGCCACCTCAGTCACTTCAAATCTGCAATAGCGGCTCAGACGTTTTTCATATTCAGCGACCGCATCCCTGTAAAATTTTTCTTTAATTTTTCCCACACATAAAATTGTTATTTTCATACAGAAAAATTATATCATATAACCATTGCCCCGGTCTAGTAAATCAAATATAATTATAACAAAGTAAAAAACGAAAGTGAGAATCATTATGAAAGTTTATGTTTCAAAGGAATCAAAAAAAGAAGAGACGAAATCCACTGCCTATTCATTCCTGTTGGTGAGTGTTTTCGGTTTTATTGCACTTATTTTATTTGCCACCGGAGTACTTCCTGTTCATGTCGCTGATTATATGAAGATTATGCTCTGTATCGTTATGGGTGTCATGCTCCTCATCTTCTTCGTGATCGGCATTGTGTCGTTGCGGCAGTTGAAAACACTTGGCACGCAGGCAGAAAAAGAAAATGATTTATCTTCTGAAATCATTTCATGGTTTACTTCCACTTACAGCGCAAAAGATATTGATGAGAGCATGGACGAGGAAGTTTTTGATCAGGATCTTTACTTTAAACGCTATGAGATCATGACCCGTTTCCTCTCAAAACAGTACCCGGATTTAGAGGAAACCTTTCTGGATCATCTGGTGGAAGAACTTTACGGGAATTTATTCGAAGAAAACACGAAATAGTCTTTTTTTCACACTGTAATTGTGCTACAATATGCAAAATAAAGAACGAACAGAAAGATCCGGAATCTATATTTTATCGTTCTAAAAATATAACAATACATATTTATGAGGTGACATAGTGAAAGAACTTGAAGAAAAAATCTTAAAAGAAGGTCATGCTTTATCTGAGAATATTCTCAAGGTAGATAGCTTTATCAATCATCAGGTAGATCCTGTTTTAATGCAGCAGATTGGCGATGCATTTGCAGGACATTTCGGAAATAAGGGGATTACCAAAGTTGTTACCATCGAAAGCTCCGGGATTGCTCCGGCACTAATGACGGCTATCTCTTTGAACGTTCCAATGATCATTTTAAAGAAACAGCCTTCTAAGGTTTTAAATGATAATCTGCTTCAGACCGTTGTGACTTCCTTCACAAAAGGCACAAGCTATGAACTGACATTATCCCATCAGTTCATCGAAGAAAATGATAACGTTCTGATCATTGATGACTTCCTTGCAAACGGAGAAGCCGCAAGCGGTGCCATCCGCTTACTGACTGAGGCCGGTGCTTCCATCGCAGGTGTTGGTATTCTGATCGAGAAATCCTTCCAGCCGGGACGTGACAAGTTAATTGCGCAGGGTGTGGATGTATACTCATTAGCGCGTGTATCCATGCTTGCCAAGGGTGTGATCGAGTTCATTCCGGAGGAATGTTAAATATATCATTGATCATGTTTCATTTATAAAAAAATGCCATTGAGTTTTAAATTCAATGGCATTTTCTTTATTCACTTCGTACATAATAAAAGTTACAACGTTCCGCTACTCTTCAATCTCAACTTCAGGCTTGGCATGATAGATAAAGTTTGTCCGGTAGATCTCACTTGTAAGTTTTGTCTTATCATTCACAACAATAATAGATAAGATATTGTTACCTTCCGGTACTTCGATTGGTTCTGTGTAACGTGCAGATGTATCTGTAGGATCTGTTCCATCCCACGTGTAATAAATACTGCATCCCTCATCTGCAGTAATCACTACAAACGTAATATCATCCATGGTACCGCCATCCGGTGTTACTTCCGGATAATCCGGGGCTTTTGCTTCGGTCTTATATTTACAGGTAACGACATCACTGTAAATTCCCTTATCGTTTTTGCAGACTGCCTTGATAGTATACTTTCCAACATCGTCTAATTCAATTCCGGCATCGGTATAAAGAATACCATTTTTTTTCGGATCTGATTCATCTAATGTATAATAGATATCACATTCTTCAATGGAAAAAATGGTAACTTCCGTATACACATCATATGTTCCCTCATCCGGATAAAAGACCGGTTCAGCGACAATATACCCGGAAAACAGTTCTAATAAATCTGTATCTGTCACAGTAGACGCCAGCTCTGTAATTTTATCGTACTGACCTTTTGCCTCATAAATCGTGATCAATCCCTGATAAGCCTCTTTGTTCTTTTTATCGAGGTTGATGATCTCCATCTCAAGCACTAATGCAGAATCATATTCTTTTCTTGCAAGATAGATTTCCGCCATGGCAGCCCTGGCATTGATGTCATTTGGTGATAATGTCAGCGCATTTTTATAGTAAGAAAGCGCCTTCTCATAGTTTAAATCCACCAGTTCCTTTTCTGCCATCTCAATCTGGTAATCGTACGAATTGTTATTCTGATAGCGCACGTAAGCAATTGCTCCGATTGCAATGACGACAACCACTGCAGCAACGCAGCCTAAAACAATCCACGGAGTCTGTTTTTTCTTTTTATGGTGTCCCTCTGCTTTTTTGTTCTGGTTTTCTGTTTCTTCTGACGATGTATCTTTGGATGCTTCATCTGTCAAAAGAGCTTTCAGATAATCTTCCTCCAAAACAGAATAACCATTTACCATTTGTGCTTCATGGCCGCATACCGAACAATATAAACAGCCTTCTTTTAACTCAGCTCCACACTTTGCACATTTCATATGAAACCCTTTCTATCTCTACCAATCTTATTCTCTGTCCAGACTTTCCACGCAATTGCTCATAAGCATGGCAATTGTCATTGGACCTACTCCACCCGGAACCGGTGTGATCGCAGAAGCTTTTTCTGCAACTTCCTCATATCGTACATCTCCGCAGAGTTTATTATTTTCATCTCTGTGGATTCCAACATCAATCACAACAGCTCCCTCTTTCACATAATCTGCTGTAATAAATTGTGGTTTTCCAATGGCAACGATCAAAATATCTGCTGTCTGGCATAATTCTTTCAGATTTTTTGTTTTTGAATGGGCGATCGTGACCGTAGCATTCTCACGAAGCATCAGAAGCGCCATTGGCTTTCCGACAATATTGCTTCTGCCAACTACAACACAGTTTTTTCCGGAAATTTCAATTCCAGAACGTTTCAGAAGCTGAATGACTCCGGCCGGAGTACAAGATACAAAGCCCTCTTCACCGATCACTAATTTTCCAACATTCTGTGGATGAAAGCCGTCTACGTCCTTTTCCGGCGAGATTGTGCGGATGATTTTATCCGGATTAATATGCTTTGGAACCGGAAGCTGAACTAAAATACCGTTTACAGTTTCATCTTTGTTCAGTTTTTCAATCAGCTCGATCAATGCATCTTCGGTTGTCTCCTCCGGGAGTTCATAGGATAAGGACCGGATACCAATATACTCGCAGGCCTTCTTTTTGTTTCTTACATAGACAGAGGATGCCTGGTCATTTCCGACCTGGATCACTGCAAGTGCAACCTCCGTTCCTGTATCTTTTAATGCTGTCACTTTCTCTTTCAATTCATCTTTGATGTCCTGTGAAATTTTCTTTCCGTCAATAATCTGTGCCATAATTCCTCTCACTCTGTTCTTTCTACTGCATTTCTTTTTTAGAATAAACCGGTGATCACACCTTCGTCATTTACGTCAATTCCATATGCAGCAGGTTTTTTTGGCAGACCAGGCATTGTCATGATCGCACCTGTTACAGCAACCACAAAGCCTGCTCCTGCTGATACATATACTTCTCTTACGTTAATGGTAAATCCCTCCGGACGGCCAAGTTTTGTCTGGTCATCGGAAAGTGAATACTGTGTTTTTGCCATGCAGACAGGGAAATTGGAAAGCCCCATATCTGTAATTCTCTTTAATTCTTTCTTTGCTGCCGGTGCGTAAGTCACGCCGTCTGCACCGTAAATCTCTTTTGCGATAGTCTCAATCTTTTCTTCCAGAGAAAGATCATTCTCATATAATACCTTGAAATGGCTTTCTTTTTTCTCTAAGGTCTCAAGCACTTTGTTTGCAAGTGCAATACCACCTTCGCCACCTTTTTCCCAGACTTCGGAAAGTGCGAACTTGCAGTCTCTCTCATGGCAGAACTGCTCTACATAGTCTGTCTCTGCCTTGGTATCTGTCACAAAGGAGTTTAAAGTAACAACCACCGGTACTCCGTATTTCTGAAGATTTTCGATATGTTTCTCCAGATTTACAATGCCCTTTTTCAAAGCTTCCAGGTTTTCCTCTGCAAGATCAGCTTTCGCAACTCCTCCATTATATTTCAAAGCGCGGATTGTTGCAACTAAAACCACTGCATCCGGTTTCAGATCTGCCTTTCTGCACTTGATATCAAAGAACTTCTCTGCGCCGAGGTCTGCACCAAATCCTGCCTCTGTGATCACATAATCTGCAAGTTTTAATGCTGTCTTTGTAGCACGGACAGAGTTGCATCCATGTGCAATGTTGGCAAACGGACCACCATGTACAATTGCCGGTGTGTGCTCTAAGGTCTGGATGAGGTTTGGTTTCAACGCATCTTTTAATAATGCAGCCATTGCTCCGGTTGCCTGAAGATCATCTGCTGTCACTGGCTTTCCATCATAAGTATAGGCAACAATAATGCGTCCTAATCTTCTTTTTAAATCGTGCATATCAGTTGCAAGGCAGAGAATTGCCATAATCTCAGAGGCAACGGTAATGACAAAGTGATCTTCTCTCACAACACCATCCATTTTGCTTCCAAGTCCAACGACAGTATTACGGAGCACACGATCGTTCATATCAAGACAGCGTTTCCATACAATCTGTCTTGTATCAATGCCAAGTTCATTTCCCTGCTGAATATGGTTATCAAGCAAAGCAGCCAGCAGATTATTTGCAGAAGTAATCGCATGGAAATCTCCTGTAAAATGAAGATTTAAGTCTTCCATCGGAACGACCTGGGCATAACCGCCTCCTGCGGCGCCTCCCTTGATACCAAAACATGGTCCTAAAGATGGTTCACGCAATGCGATCACTGCCTTTTTCCCCAAACGGCCAAATGCCTGTCCAAGTCCGACACTTGTCGTTGTTTTTCCCTCTCCAGCCGGAGTTGGATTGATTGCTGTCACAAGAATCAGCTTTCCATCCGGCTGATTTTTTACCCGCTCGATCAGTTCATCGGATAATTTAGCTTTGTATTTTCCGTATAATTCGAGGTCATCCTCTCCGATTCCAAGCTTTTCTGCTACTTCTTTGATTGGGAGCATTTCTGCTTCCTGTGCAATCTGAATATCACTTTTCATTCCAAAACTCCATTCCTGCGATTCTCTTTCGCATATTGTATTTGTCCATACAGGACTTATAAGTTGATATTATAATACAAGTCTTATTGATAAGCAAATATCAATTACAGATATTCCTCTTCATATTGCTCAAATTGTTCCGGCGACATCAGTACTTTTCTTGGCTTTGTACCTTCCTCCGGTCCGACAATTCCGGCTTCCTCCAACTGATCCATGATCCTTGCTGCGCGGTTAAAGCCGACCTTAAAATACCGCTGCAGCATTCCGATCGAACCCTTTTCTTTGTCGATCAGAAGTTTTGCTGCATCTGCAAAATAAGGATCTCTGCCGTCCCCTGTCTGTCCGGAATCAATGCTTACAGTCGTATTTCCGGATTCAATGCTGTTCATCTGCTCTTCCACAGATGAATTATAGCTTACCTGCCCGTTTTCTTCTTTTATGTAAGCGACGACATCCGATACTTCTTTATCCGATACAAATGCACCCTGAACACGCAGTGGTTTCGGTACGCCCTGAGGATTAAATAACATGTCACCTTTTCCGAGCAGTTTTTCTGCACCATTCATATCGAGAATGGTTCTCGAATCAATTCCGGATGTCACCGCGAAGGCGATTCGGCTTGGCATATTCGCCTTGATCAGTCCGGTAATGACATTGACGGACGGACGCTGTGTTGCGATGATCAGATGGATTCCACAGGCTCTTGCAAGCTGTGCCAGACGACAGATGGATTCCTCCACATCACTCGCCGCAACCATCATTAAATCCGCCAACTCGTCTACAATGATCACGATCTGCGGTAGTTTTTCCGGCTTGTCCTCTCCGTCCGGAAGCTCATCAATTTTGGCGTTGTAGCCTTTTAAGTCACGGACATTTGCCTCTGCAAACTTCTGATAACGGTCCGTCATCTCTGCGACTGCCCAGTGAAGCGCACCTGCCGCTTTTTTCGGATCTGTCACAACCGGAATCAGTAAGTGTGGAATTCCGTTATAAATACTAAGTTCGACCACCTTTGGATCGACCATGATCAGTTTTACATCTTTCGGATCTGCTTTATATAAAATACTCATGATAATCGTGTTGATGCAGACAGATTTACCGGAACCTGTCGCACCGGCGATCAGTAAATGCGGCATTTTTGAAATATCTGCAACCGTTACATTTCCACCGATATCTTTTCCGACACAGAACGAAATGTTGGATGGATGATTTTTAAATTCCGGCGAATCCACAAGTTCCCGGAAAGAAACCATCAGTGTCTCTTTGTTCGGAACTTCGATTCCAACTGCCGCCTTTCCAGGGATTGGTGCCTCGATTCGGATATCCGCCGCCGCAAGATTCAATTTGATATCATCGGCAAGATTCACAATTTTACTTACTTTAACGCCCATTTCCGGCTGGATTTCATAACGTGTGACCGATGGTCCGCAACTGATATTCGTGATCGTAACGTTAACGCCGAAATTCTTTAATGTCTGCTGTAATTTCTGTGCCGTCTCCTGAAGATGCTGTTTGGAATCTCCCTGCTTATTGCCTGGCGGTTTTAACAATGATACTGGTGGGAACACATACTTTCTTTCCTTCTGTGCCTCCAGATGAATCTCTTCCTCGATGGATGAGACATCATTTTGAATATCTTCCTCCGTAGCCTTAACATTTTTCTTCGGTTTTTCGGTTCTTTCTGATGAATGAAGCTCTACTTTTTCTGCTCTCACATGCGGCTCTTCCGGTTTTTCTGCGGCATCATACGGAATAGATTCTTCTACTGGATGATGTTCTTCATAAGCCGGCTCTGTATGGATACTCTCCTGATATGCCGGCTCTGAGTGAAAGATTGATGCATCCTCTTCCAGCTCTTTTGCCTCAAACGCTTCCTCAGAAAATGCAGACGGAGCAACATACAGTTCCGTCTCCGGTTCCATAGCAGGAAGTTTTTGATATTCTGCGCCTCCGGCTGTGAGTGTCACATGCTTCTCCTCCTTGATTTCCGGCAGATTGGTGTTCGACTGCTCCAAAAGTTTGTCAATATTAATTTCACTGACTTCATCCGAACCCATAGGCTCTGCCTTCCTGTCCGGAAGAACTCTTGTGTCGACTGCCACGCCTTCCACCTTGCGGTCCATGCGGCGCAGCTCACGTTCCTCACGTCGCTGTTCTGCAAGTTCACGATGACGTTCATTGCTCTCTTTTGCCGTTTCATAAACTTTACGGCTGCCTTTCTGCACACCCTTCAATGCGGAACGTTCTGTGATCAGCACCAGACAGATAATCATTGCCACAACATCGATCACATAAGAACCGAGGAGTCCAAAATTTGGACAAAAAATCCCGGCAAGAAGACCACCTAAAAATCCTCCGCCAATTTTATGTACCGAACAATACTGATAGGCACCTGCCGCTCCGACAACTTCCGCGCCACAGCGCACGATCTCGATAAACATACATAAAAACAGCACAAAAAAGACAGCCGCAGCAATTTTTACCGTTGCGATCCGATTGCCTTTATTGGACGCCGCAAAAAAAGTACCGATCACCAAAACAACCGGAAAAATATATGCGATCAAACCAAATACACCAAAAAAGAAACTGCTGACAGCATTTCCAATTGCCCCGCCGATTCCAAAATTACTGATAAAAAGTAAAATGGAGATTGCAAGGATCACCCACAGAATCACTTCCTCTGTAAAGCTCTCCTGCTGTATATCATTCTTCTTACGTCCTGAATTCGTTTTTCTGCCAGAAGTTTTTCTGCCAGAGGAACTCTTTCTTTTCCCTGTTGCCAAAATATTACCTCCAAAAAATATCTCCTATAATGTATAGAAAAATCCGCCGATTGAGAGCAGTCCGACAATCAGACAATAAACTGCAAAAACACGGAATTTCCGATTGCGCACAATGACAAGCATTGTTTTAATACAGATATATCCGATCACTGCAGCAATCACCATACCAACAATATAGCAGGTGATATCCATGCCGCTCACAGACAGGTCTGCAAAATCTTTTAACTCTAACACCATGGCACCTAAAATCGCCGGTATCGACATAATAAACGAATATTTCACTGCAAACTTGCGGTTAAATCCGCTGAGCAGACATGCTGTGATCGTTGTTCCGCTGCGGGATAATCCCGGCAAAGTTGCCACGCCCTGAGCAATACCAACGACAAACGCATTGGTGTATGTAATGTCCTTCGGAAGCTTGTCTCCGCCCTTGCAGCGGTCTGCGATAAAGAGCAGGATTGCGGTTGCGATCAGACAGATGCCCGGCACGATCAGAAGTTCTGATGCCTGCTCTACCACGTCTTTTCCAACAAAACCAATGATTCCGGTCGGAATGGTTGATACCAGGATCAGCACCACAAACTTGCGGTAACTGCTGTTTACAATTCTGCGGTACGGACTGTAATCAACATGATCTTTTCCTCTGTCACGGATCGATAGAAAAAGGTTTTTTATAAGTGCTGCAAAATTGATCAGCACATCTCTCACGATACAGATTCCCTCCACAAAAAGCCGCACAATATCTTTATAATAAACTGCGCAGATCGCGATCAGAGTTCCCACATGCAGTAAAACATCAAACAGCATTCCCGTATCCGTCTCAACATGGAACAGGATTTTAAAAAGTGCAAGATGTCCGGAACTGCTGACCGGAAGGAACTCTGTCAATCCCTGTATGATTCCCATCAAGACCGCCTGTAATAAAGTCATAAGCTTTTTCCTCCGCTGTATCGTATCTCATATTTTCTGAAAAATATCAGTTTTTTCCATAAGTCACCTATTTTCATACTTTTTAAGTATACCATATTTCGTTTTGATTGTCATTAAAAGCTTTTTTTGCCACAAGATTTTGCCTCATGTATGAGCTGATGCAATTTTGCAAATGCCTCATGGATCCCACCGATAGAATCAATGAGTCCTTCCTCGACCGCCTGTCCTCCAACCAGGATCGTCCCAAGGTCTTTTGTGAGGATTCCCGTATTCATCATAAGCTCCTCCAGCCGGTTCTGTTCTGCTTTGGAATGCTGCACAACAAATTTTAAAATACGATCCTGCATCTGCTTAAAATAATCATACGTTGGCTGCGCCCCGATCACAGTTCCATTCATCCGCACCGGGTGGATCACCATCGTACCGGATGACACGATAAAAGAATAGTCCGTGGAGACTGCCAGCGGCACGCCGATGGAATGGCTGCCACCGAGTACCAGTGAAACCGTTGGCTTATCAATGGATGCTACCATCTCAGCAATGGCAAGCCCGCTCTCCACATCCCCGCCTACCGTGTTTAACAAAAGCAGTAATCCATCCACATTTTTATTTTCTTCCACCTCTGCGAGTTTTGGAAGCACATGCTCATACTTTGTCGTCTTTGTCGCCGCCGGAAGGCACTCATGCCCCTCAATCTCTCCTATGATCGTCAACATGGAGATCCTGTCTTCCCCATGCTCTAACTCCACCTGACCAAAATCCCTGATCTGCTCATTCACAGCCTTCTCTTTCTCATTTTTTTCTGCCATACAATCTCCCTTCCCTCATAAGACTGAAAAAACAGGATAGATTTTTCTACCCTGTTCTTTAGTATTGGAGATTCTTTTTATTTTATACAGTATATCCAAGCAGATAATTATAAAGCCCTTCGTATTTTCCTTTGGAAGACTTCCATGAATAATCGTTTGCCATGCCCCGTTCAACAATCTGATTCCACTGTTTTTTCTTATCAAAATAAATATGCTTTGCATAATTGACAACACCGAGCATCTCTTCCCCATTATAATTTGCAAAAGAGAATCCATCACCGGTATTTTCGTATTCGTTATATGGTCTGACTGTATCCTTAAGTCCTCCGGTCTCACGGACGATTGGAACCGTACCGTAACGGAAAGAGATCAGCTGCGTCAGTCCACATGGTTCAAAGCGGGATGGCATTAAAAATGCATCCGCAGCGGCGTAAAGTTTGTGAGCCAGGTCATCAGAATAACAGATATTGGCAGAAACTCTGTCTCCGTATTTCCATGCATAATGGCGGAACATGTTCTCATACTGTGGATCGCCGGTTCCAATCACAACAATCTGTGTGAAATCATCCACCAGGCGGTCAATCACATAATTGATCAGATCCAGACCTTTCTGATCGGTGAGTCTTGAGATCAGTCCGATCATGAACTTCTTCTTATCGACAGTCAGATCCAGTTCCTCCTGTAATTTTAATTTATTATTGACCTTCTTCTTACGGAAGTTTGATGCGTTATAGTTGGTATAAATTTTCGGGTCTGTCTCCGGATCATATGTTTTGTAATCAATACCGTTTACAATGCCCTGCATATCAAAGTGTCTGGCGGCAAGCAGTCCATCCAGCCCCTCGCCATAGTAATCAGTCTGGATCTCCTGTGCATAAGAATCGCTTACAGTTGTAATATAATCTGCATATACCAAACCACCCTTTAACATGTTGGCATCCTTATGAAATTCCAGTTTATCCGGTGCAAACAAATCTGCTGAAAATCCTGTCAGCCCCTTCATCGTCTTCACATCCCATACACCCTGGAACTTCAAATTATGTATGGTAATGATTGATTTCATCCCCCAGTAAAAAGAGTCTGCCTGAAATTCATTTTTCAGATATACCGGGATCAGACCTGTCTCCCAGTCGTGACAGTGGATCAGATCCGGACGGAAATCGATCTGTTTTAACATGGATAAAACAGCTTTATCGAAGAAAACAAACTTCTCAATGTCATAACGGATATCCCCATATGGTGTATCACAGGTAAAATATTCCTGATTATCAATAAAATAGTAGGTAACCCCATCCAGTTCATATTTTAAAATTCCAACATATTTGTTCTGGATATAATTTCCTGCACACATATAAAAATGTGTTACATACTGAAACTGGTTTCTGAATTTTTCCGGAATACAGCTATAATTTGGAATCACGACCCTGACATCCCATTCCTCTTTTGAAAATTCCTTAGGTAATGCACCACACACGTCCGCAAGTCCCCCAGTTTTTATAAACGGAACGCACTCTGACGCTGCAAAAAGAATCCTCTTCATGAATTATACCTCCTCATCATCCTTGTACTATTTATGATATAACATTTTCCCCCGGATTTCTACCACTTTATTGTAAAAAAGTGTCCATATGAAAAAACTCTGTTCTTGGATTGCGCCAAAAGCAGAGTCTGTCTCATATTATTTATTCATCCCAGTTGTGGTAAACCTGCTGAACATCATCATCATCATCCAAAAGATCTAAGATACGGTTGATGTTTGTGATATCTTCGTCTGCAGATAACTCTACATAGTTCTGAGGAATCATGGTTACTTCTGCTTCTGCCATTGGAATGTTCTCAGCTTCCAATGCGCTTCTTACAGCTTCAAAATCATCTGGAGATGTCAATACTTCAAAGCAGTCCTCCTCCTCATTAAAATCTTCTGCGCCTGCATCTAAAGCGATCATCATAAGATCGTCTGCATCCATCTCACAGTCTTCTTTTGCGATGATGATCTGTCCTTTTTCATCGAACATGTAAGATACACAACCCTGTGTACCGATGCTTCCATGACCTTTTGTGAATGCATTTCTGACATTTGCAGCAGTACGGTTTTTGTTATCTGTTAAACATTTTACAATGATAGCTGTTCCGCTTGGTCCATATCCTTCATATGTACAGAATTCGTAGTTGACGGAGTTTCCATCACCGGCAGCTTTCTTAATACCACGCTCAATCGTATCGTTTGGCATATTGTTGCTCTTTGCCTTTGCGATCACCTGTGCAAGTTTGAAGTTATTGGATGGATCCGGGCCACCCTCTTTTACTGCAACTGCGATCTCTCTACCGATAATCGTAAAGATTTTACCTTTTGCAGCATCATTTTTTTCTTTCTTATGTTTAATATTGGCAAACTTTGAATGTCCTGACATAACTTTATCCTCTCTTTTTCTTGTATTTTCGTCTGTCAAACTTTTTATATGTTTTGTGTGTTTCTCACACAATTACAAAATCTCTCAGAAATATTATTCTAGCACCGTTTCTTCTTTCTGACAAGAGTTCTCTTCCTTATCTGTGGAAACGCCCTCGGCAAGTTTTGTGATCTTCACTTTTTTGATCATCTTATTTTCCACCTGTAAAACTTCGAAATGATACCCGAAAGCATCTGTCTCAAACTTCTCATCATCATTTGGAATACGGTCTAACAGAGAGATCAGTATACCATTTAACGTTTCAAATTCATCTTCCTCCGGAATATGAATTTTCAAAATTTCAAGTGCCTCCTCAGCAGAAGTCATACCATCCATCAGATAACTGCCATCCGGCAGTTTCTCAATCATCTTTTCTTCCTGGTCGTGTTCATCCTCGATGTTTCCTACGATCTCCTCAAGGATATCTTCCATTGCAACAATCCCGGAAGTCTGTCCATACTCATCCACCACGATGACCATATGCGTCTTAGCATTCTGCATCATCGTAAATAAGGTATTAATATTTCTCGTTTCCGGAATAAAATCAACCTCACGGATCAATCCCTTAATATCTTTGATTGCCGTGTGATAAATCTCCTGTTTCTGGCACAGTGCAAGTACCTCCTTAATATGAAGCACTCCGATTATATTATCAATATCATCTATGTATACCGGATATCGCGAATAGTTATTTTCAATCGTGAAATCCAGCATTTCAAGGAACGTCATCGTTCCATCAATGGCAATGATATTCTTGCGGTGCACCATAATATCCTTTGCATCTTTGTCTCCAAATTCAAAAATATTATGGATCATCTCCGCTTCATTCGCCTGCAGGACACCCTGCTCATGTCCTTCATTTACCATTGAGATAATCTCTTCTTCTGTCACATCATCGGTGTCTACTCCGAACAGCTTCATAAGCCTGTTACTCAACTTTTTCATCCCGGTAGTGGGACTGCCACCATCGTCCATAAATCCTCCTAATTTATATCGAAATTGTATTAAAACATTTGAAATAATACCATTTTGCTCCAGAATAGTCAAGTTATGTAAGAAGCTCTAAGCTTATTTCCAATGCCTTATCAATTTTGATCAGTATCTGATTGTCAAGATGACATACTTTATCTTTCAGCCGCGTCTTGTCGATTGTGCGCAACTGTTCCAGTAAAACAACGGAATCCTTCACCAGTGCATACTTGGTGCAGTCTAACTCCACATGGGTTGGAAGTTTTGCCTTGTTCATCTGGGAAGTGATTGCTGCACAAATGACCGTAGGACTGTGTCTGTTTCCAACATCATTCTGTATAATAAGAACCGGGCGGACTCCACCCTGCTCAGAACCGACCACTGGTCTTAAATCTGCATAAAAAATATCTCCACGCCGAATTAACATATGCTTTACACTCCATAATCTTACTCAGTATTCTCTCTACTGTTGTTTCTTACGGATAGTATTTCCATATTTAACGGTCGTATTCTGTTTTCAAAAATATTTTTCCAGCCTATTCCTCGTCAAAATATTCCTGGCTTGCAATTCTTTTTCCATCTCGATAAAAAACACGCGGAATACGTTTTCCAAGCACGCAGACAAACTCATAATTAAATCTGCCGGAAAGGCTGCCGACTTCTTCCATGGTGATCACTTCGTCACCATCCCTGCCGATCAGTGTCACTTCATCCCCAATCTTCACATCCGGAATATCAGTCACATCTACCATGAACTGATCCATACAGACTCTTCCGCAGATTGGCGCACGTTTTCCGTGGATCAGGACACTTCCTGTATTGGAAAGTCCCCTGCAATATCCATCTGCATAACCAACCGGGATCGTTGCGATGCGGCTGTCGCGCTTTGTGATGAAAGTTCCACCGTAACTGATCGCTCTTCCAGCCTCTAAATCCTTAACGTAAGCCACATGTGTTTTCAATTCCATCACCGGTTTTAAATCAAGGGAATTCTGGTCGACTTCTTCCGATGGCCATAATCCATACAACGTGATTCCCGCTCTTACCATATCCATATTTGCCTCGCGGATTTCTGCGATTCCTGCGCTGTTGGAACAGTGCTTGACGGGAATCGAAACACCTCTGTCTTCCATCATGGCAATCATTTTTCTGAATTTTTGAATCTGTTCTTTTGTGAAAGTTTTATCATACTCATCTGCTTTTGCAAAATGAGTAAAAATCCCCTCCACTATCATATGCGGAAGCTTTGCAATCTGCGCCATCTCATCTGCGGCTTCTTCTGTCACCTGATACCCGATACGGCTCATTCCGGTATCCACTGCAAAATGCATCCGGCAGTCTTTTCCAACTTTTTCGGCAGCAGCAGAAAGCTCTTCTGCCATCTCAAGTGTAAAAACACTTGGACAGATTTCTGCCTGGATTACTTCCTCATACTGATCCGGGAAGATATAGCCAAGAATCAAAATCGGTTTTTGGATTCCATTATTTCGAAGGATCATCCCTTCCTCAACCGTTGCAGCTGCATACCCATAAACATAATCTAAATGTTCAATCTCCTTTGCAATAGGAACAGCCCCATGACCATAACCATCTGCTTTGATCACCGCCATAATTTTCGTATTCGGATCAATGTTCTGATGCATGGCTTCCATATTGTGCATGATTGCACTCAAATCTATATTCGCACACACTCTGCTGTGTTTATTCATGTTATATCCATACCTTTCTATCGTAATGAATCTTTTTTATAATTGATTTTCTGCCAGAAAATCTTTCAAACCATTTACAACATCGCCTGCCATCATACCACGAAAACCACATTTTTTCAATGCAGTATCTCCGGAAAGTCCGTGAAGGTAAACACCAAGCGCGGCCGCAGTCTCTGTGTCTGCCCTCTGGGTCAGAAGTGATCCTATGATTCCGGTCAGCACATCCCCACTTCCCGCCGTTGCCATTCCATGATTTCCGGAGAGGTTCAGATAAGTCCTTCCATGTGGAGTGGCAACGACCGTGTGTTCATCTTTCAGAACACAGGTGACATGAAATTTTCCTGCAAACTTATCCGCAGTATCAATCAGCCGTGTCTGGATAAAGGCAATGGAATCCCCGGTCAGACGGCTCATCTCACCAAGATGCGGCGTGATCACAAGTTCTGTGTGCGCCAAAAGTAAAACACTTGTGTCCTCTGCAATGATATTTAATGCATCTGCATCAAGGACGACCGGAACAGATGCTTTTTGCAGCACTGTTTTAACAATCTGATGTGCTGCATCCCCGGTTCCGATTCCCGGTCCACACACAATCACATCTGCCCATTTCATTGCTTCTGAAAGTTTTGAAGCATCTAATTTTTCAGGGTGATAAGTAGTCAGAACTGCCTCTGGAATACTTGTCTGCAATGGAATGCGGTTTTCCTCAGGCGTAAACACACGCACCAGACCACAGCCTGCCGTATACGCTGCCTTTGCACTTAAAACAGCTGCGCCAGCCATATCCACACTTCCAGCGATCAGCAGTAATTTACCGAAGCTTCCCTTATTAGAATGTGAAGCTCTCTTTGGAAGGAATCTCAGATCTTCCATCTCGAACGCCATAACACCGGGCATTTGTGTCAGAAAACTCTCATCCGTGATTCCAATCTGCTTTGTCACGATCTCCCCGACATATTCATTTCCCGGGAAAAGATGCATGCCGATTTTTTCATAGGCAAATGTGATCGTGCAGTCTGCACGAAACGCACATTTTAAAACAGCCCCTGTGTCCGATGAAATTCCGGATGGCATATCAAGTGCGATCTTTTTTCCTGGTATTTCGTTCATTTTCCGAATTGTATCAGCAAAAATGCCTTCAACATTTCTCGAAAGCCCGACTCCAAAAATGGCATCCACTATTACATCATATGCGGTGTTCTCCGGAATGGCTTCCAATACCGGACATCCATAGGCAGAAAGGATCTCCAGCTGCTTTTTGCACTGGTCTGTCTCCTTCTTCCGGTCACCGATCAACACCGTATGCACCTCTGCTCCGTCCAAAAGTAACAGCCGGGTGAGTGCAAAACCATCTGCGCCATTGTTTCCCGTTCCGCAAACGATCAGAAATTTTTTGCTGCATGGGTACTGCCTTTTGATTTCATCAAAAACTGCAAGTGCGGCCCGCTCCATCAAAAGCAGGGATGGCACTTTAAAATGTTCTGTCGTGTTCGTATCATATTGTTTCATCTCTCTGCTGTTTACCAGATACTTCATAACCTTCTCATCCCCTCAGGCATATGGATAAGATAGAGCTGTCGTGCATTAAAAAATGCATGCGGCAGCTCTATCGATTTCATCCATTATTTATTCTGCTTATTTTTTACGATATTATAGGACAACTGCATCAGGCTGTCAGAAAGATGTACATTCTCAACAACCACATCTTTGTCGATCAGATCAAGGTCCACATGGGCAAAATTCCAGATTGCCTGAATTCCAAGATTGACCAGACGGTTTGCAATGGCATCAGCCTTCTCCTTCGGCATGGTAAGGGCTGCAATATCAACAACGTGATCCTTGCAGTAATCTTCCAGTTCATCTAACATGTGGATCTTAATTCCGCGGACTGTCACACCCTCTAACGCCGGATTGACATCAAAAAGTGCTGTGATCACAAAACCAAGTTTTTCAAACTTCACATAATTTGCCAGTGCCTGACCTAAATTACCGGCACCGATGACAATAATATTATGTTTCTGGTTTAAGCCTAAAATCTTACCAATCTCTTCATATAAAAACTTTACATTATATCCATATCCCTGCTGTCCGAAACCGCCAAAGTTATTCAGATCCTGACGGATCTGCGAAGCAGTGACATTCATTCTTTTGCTTAGATCATTGGATGAAATACGTTCCACTCCATCCTCCAGCAATTCACCTAAATACCGGTAATATCTCGGCATACGACGGATTACTGCCTGGGAAATTTCTTTTTCCTGCATTTTTTGCCCCTCCCGAAGTATCTCTCTTTCACGGCTCTTTTCTTCTTATGCCGCGATGCATCATTTTTATTATAGTAATTTCAACTGTATCTGTCAATCTGTTAAACTTTTAACAGAGTAAATTTATCTGCCGTATCACCACATTTTCCAGATTTTTACGCGTCCAGCTCCATGGAAAGTTCTTCCCACACTTCATACTGCTTTTCTAATTCTTCCTGATACTCACTCTGCTGTTTCGTCAGTTCTCCTAACTTTGCAGAGTTCACAGCCACTTCCGGCTTTGCACATTCCGCATCGATCGAAGCAATTTTCTCTTCCAGCTCCGCAATCTTTTCCTCTGCCTTTTTCAGGGCATTCTCTATCTTGCGGACCCGTGCCTGTTCTGCCTTCTGTGTCTGCCAGTCCACCTTCTGGGCAGTCTCTTTCACAGAAGCCTCTGTCTGTGCCTCATCCTCCGGCTTTTTGACATATAACGCAACCATCTGGTCATGTTTTTCCAGATAATAATCATAGTTGCCGATATAATTCACAACCGTCTCTCCGGTCAGTTCCAGAATACGTGTTGCGGTCTGATTAATAAAATAACGGTCATGCGATACGAAAAATACTGTTCCAGTATAACTTTTTAGTGCTTCCTCTAAAATTTCTTTTGAGGTGATGTCCAGATGGTTGGTCGGCTCATCGAGGATCAGAAAATTCGCATCGGAAAGCATTAATTTTGCCAGTGCAACACGTCCTCTCTCACCACCGCTCAAGTCTTCGATCCGCTTATAGACATCATCATCTGTAAATAAAAAAGCTGCCAGAACATTACGCACTTTCGTGTTATTCAGATTTGGATAATCATCCGCGATCTCATCAAAAATGGTTTTCTCCATGTGAAGTTGCTGATGTTCCTGGTCATAGTAACCAATATGTACATTGCTTCCAAGTGTTACCGTTCCCGCATCCGGGGAGATCAGCTCGTTGATGATCTTAAGGATCGTTGTTTTACCGGTTCCGTTATTTCCAATTAATGCTACACGCTCCCCGCGTTTCACTTCGAAATTAATTCCCGAAAAAAGCTGTAATGGCGGGAATGCCTTGGCAAGCCCTTCCACTTTTAAAACATCATTTCCACTGACCACATTCGGCTCTAACACGATCCGGATATCTGTGTTATCCTCGGTCGGCTTCTCAATGCGTTCGATCTTATCCAGCAGTTTTTCCCGGCTCTCTGCCCGCTTAATTGACTTCTCGCGGTTAAAAGATTTCAGTTTTGCGATCACTTCTTCCTGATGCTTGATCTCACGCTGCTGATTATAGTACTGCTTGATCATGGCTGCACGGATTGCTGCCTTTTTCTTTGCATAATCCGAATAGTTCCCCTGATAAACATAACCCTTGTGCTGAAAAATCTCCACCACTTTACTCACGACGCGGTCTAAGAAATACCGGTCATGCGATACGATTAAAACAGCTCCCTTGTAATTCATCAGAAAAGTTTCCAGCCATCGGATTGACTCGATATCCAGATGGTTGGTCGGCTCGTCTAAAAGCAGGATGTCCGGCTTTGTCACAAGCAGTTTTCCAAGAGATACACGGGTTTTCTGTCCGCCGGAGAGTTCGCTCATTTTCTTGTCGAACTCCTCCTCAGTAAATCCAAGCCCCTTTAAAATACCGGTCACTTCACTGCGGTATGCATATCCGTTCACCTGTTCAAATTCATGGCTTAATTTATGGTAAGTATCTAAAAGCTGCTCTAATGCTTCCCCGGAGAGTGTGTTCATCTGCGTTTCCATATCACGCAGCCGTTCCTCCATCTCGATAATGTCGCGTTTAGAATCTAATACTTCCTCATAGATCGTATGGTGGCCGGAAACATCCTGATATTGGGCAAGATAACCGATCGTTTTATCTTTTGCGAGCGTCACTTCCCCCTCGTCCGGATTTTCCTGTTTCATAATTATTTTAAGCAGCGTAGATTTGCCGGCACCATTGATGCCGACAACCGCTGCTTTTTCATTTTCTTCAATATGAAAACTTACATTTTTTAAAATTTCGTCAGTCCCGAATGACTTTGAGATATTCTGACAAGATAAAATCATAATGATAACATTCCTTCTAATGTGGTTCGGATTGCCTTGATGAAATCCTCACTGTTTAACACAGTCGGATGCTCTAATGTTGTAATGAGCGCAAGGTCTTTTGTCATTTTACCACTCTCAATGGTAGATATACAAGCTTTTTCTAATTTATCTGCAAAATCCTGCAATTCTTTGATGCCATCGATCTCGCCACGTTTTCTCAAGGCTCCTGTCCATGCAAAAATCGTTGCGACAGAGTTTGTGGATGTCTCCTCACCCTTTAAATGTTTGTAATAATGGCGCTGTACGGTTCCATGTGCAGCCTCATACTCATAATATCCCTGTGGAGAGACAAGCACGGAAGTCATCATGGCAAGAGAACCAAATGCGCTGGATACCATATCACTCATGACATCACCATCATAGTTTTTGCATGCCCAGATGTAACCGCCTTCGGATTTCATGACACGTGCAACTGCATCATCGATCAATGTATAGAAATAGGTAATTCCGGCTTCTTCAAATTTTTCCTTATACTCTGCGTCAAAGATTTCCTGGAAAATGTCTTTAAATGTATGGTCATATTTTTTGGAAATAGTGTCTTTGGTTGCAAACCACAGATCCTGCTTTGTATCTAAAGCATAATTGAAGCAGCTTTTTGCAAAACTTTCAATGGAATTGCATAGATTGTGCTGTCCCTGTACCACACCTGCACCTGTGAAATTATGGATCAGTTCTCTTGTCTCTGTTCCATCCTCATCAGTGTATACAAGCTCACATTTACCAGGTCCCGGAATCTTCATCTCAGATGCTTTGTAAACATCACCATAAGCATGACGTGCGATTGTGATCGGTTTTTTCCAGTTTTTCACACATGGTTCAATTCCTTTTACAACGATCGGTGCACGGAAAACTGTTCCATCTAAGATTGCACGGATCGTTCCGTTCGGACTCTTCCACATTTCTTTTAAATTGTACTCTTTGACACGTGCTGCATTTGGAGTGATCGTTGCACATTTTACGGCAACACCGTATTTCTTTGTTGCATTTGCAGAATCAATCGTCACCTGATCGTCTGTCTCGTTACGATACTCTAATCCCAGATCATAATAATCGGTTTTAAGGTCGATAAAAGGGGTTAATAATTCATCTTTGATCATCTTCCAGAGAATTCTGGTCATCTCATCTCCGTCCATCTCTACTAATGGAGTTGTCATTTTAATTTTTTCCATCGCTTATTTTTCCTTTCTGCCTTGTTTTCATGAATCTCACAAATGTTACTTTTTTAACAAATTATCCCAGCCATAGTGATCCATATTCTCAATGGTTTTCATAATGTGCTGGTTTGCAAGCGTTTCTGCCAGTTGTGCATCATGCTGTTTCAATGCCTCCACAATCCTGCGGTGTTCATTATTTGAATCCACTGCCCTGTTCTTATCGGAAAGAGTGATCTTTCTGACACGCTGGGCATAGTGATGAAAATCGGAAAGCACATGCCGTAATTCCCGGCTGCCACTTGCGGTATATAAAATCTCGTGGAACTTATTGTCCAGCTCAACCATCTGTTCTGCGTTGCCCTTTGCTGCATGAAAGTCCGACAAAAAAATATTTTCCTCCAACTCATCCAACTGTTCTTTCGTAATATTCTCCGCAGCCCACTTAGCACACAATCCTTCCAGACGGCTTCTGATCTCATAAATGTCTTTGATATCTTTCTGGGATATGCCAACCACATAAGCGCCTTTATTGGGAATGATCGTGACCAGACCTTCGAGTTCCAGCTGACGCAGTGCCTCCCTCACAGGGGTTCTGCTGACACCGAGTTCCTCACCGATTGATTTCTCCTTCAGTTCCTCGTCTCTCTCATATTTGCCGGAAAGAATGTTCTCCCTTATCATATGAAAGACTCTCGAACCCAAGGAGTAATTGTCTTCTCCCATAATTATCTCTCCAAAGTATCTATCTTTAATTTCTTACAGCACTTACCGATCTCTTCTACCAACTCATTGTCTGTCAAAACGGTCACACGGCCTTCCTCATACTGCTTGTCTACCCATACTTTTACCATCTTAACAAGTTCTGAATTCTTATCGACGCCTTTTTCCTTTGGCAGATGATAATAAGAATTGATCCATAATGCAATTCCTGCCAGACCGGATGTATTGGATACGGATACAAGTGGTGGTCTGTTTAAAAATTTTCCCGTATCAAAAATGTTGTAAATTTCCTCATTTTTCAACAGACCGTCTGCATGGATACCGGCTCTTGTGACATTAAAGTTACTTCCGACAAACGGTGTGCGGCTTGGCTGTACATAACCTAATTCTTTTTCAAAATACTCTGCAAGCTCTGTGATCACCGTTGTGTCCATGCCGTCTAAGGTGCCTTTTAACTGTGCATACTCAAATACCATTGCCTCCAGAGGGGTATTTCCGGTTCTCTCTCCGATGCCAAATAAGGAACAATTGACACCGCTTGCACCGTAAAGCCATGCAGTAGTAGAGTTGTTGACTGCCTTATAAAAGTCATTGTGTCCATGCCATTCGATCAATTCAGACGGGACACCTGCATGTGTGGTAAGTCCATAAATGATTCCCGGTACGCTTCGCGGAATTACGGCACCAGGGAAATTGACACCATAACCCATCGTATCACAGGCACGGATCTTGATCGGTATCTTATATTCATCCATCAGTTTCATCAGCTCGACACAGAATGGGATCACAAATCCATAAATATCGGATCTTGTGATATCTTCGAGATGACATCTTGGACTGATGCCTGTCTCTAAACATTCACGGATCACACTTAAGTAGAGGTTCATAACCTCACGCCTTGTCATTTTCATTTTATAGAAAATATGATAATCGGAACAGCTTACCAGAATACCTGTCTCACGAAGTCCGATATCTTTGACTAACTGGAAGTCCTGTTTGCTCGCACGGATCCAGCTTGTAACTTCCGGAAATTTATAACCGCGTTCCAGACATTTGTATACGGCATCGCGGTCTTTTTTACTGTATAAGAAAAATTCGCTCTGGCGGATCAGACCTTTTGGTCCGCCTAATTTATGTAAATAATCGTAAATGGTCACGATCTGTTCCGTTGTATAAGGAGCCCTTGACTGCTGTCCATCACGGAATGTCGTATCTGTGATCCAGATATTTTCCGGCATATTATGCGGCACGATACGGTCATTAAACGCAATCTTAGGAATCTCATCATAAGGAAACAGATTGTGGAATACATTTGGTTCCTCCACATCCACTAACTGGTAGAAATGTTCTTCTAACTGCAATAGATTTGTCTTTTGATTCATGATTACTTCTCTCATAACATCCTCCTTATAGTAAACGGATATATATGCAAAATATTTGACTATTTTTACATGCATAATTGTATACAATTATACTTTCTTTATTTTAGACACTCTTGCTGCTATTTGTCAATGCATAATATATTATATTTATTATAACGTTTAGTTATGGTCTGTTCTATGGTCATGAATCCGCCTCATGATGACTGCGCTCAATCGCGCAGTTTAAGATATATCTGTTTTCTTTTTCCAGAGAAACGGTACGATATACGATACTGTCCGTAATTTTTTCTGTCAGATCCATAATATCTTTGTGACATTCCTGATTCTCTCCGGTGTAAATGATCTGTCCATTTTTATCGAGATTCTGCGAATAGTCACAACTGAAACGTACCACAAAAAACTTTTCAGATGCCGTCTCCATGGTAACCGAAACAGCATATTTACCCAGAATCTGCCTGCATGCTTTTGTGAGTATCATCAGGAGAAAAAGAATCTTCCGGAAAATCTCCGGTGGGATCTCACAGTCTTCTTTCTTTATCATATGGAAACTCTGTCCGGCATCCTCATGATGAAATTCATTTTTTAACCGGTTATACCCCATCAAATAATTACCATTTTCATGGATCATTGTCTCCAGATAATATCCGAGCAGATCCCTCAGATAATGTTCCATCATGTATTCTCCCACGGAATCCATTTGCCCTATCGTCAAATGCTGCTTCAGCATCGTCATGACAACCTCTGCTGCCTGCTTATAGAGCATGACATTCTCCTTTTGTCTCTCTTCAATTCTCTCAAAATCCTTCTCCGAGAAAAAGAGATTCATATTTGCCTGCTCAAGATCTGATTCTGCCTGTTTTTTCAGACGGTGATACTCCAATGCCGCATTCACCGGTTCGATAAAATCAGCAAATGACGCACACGGTTTCATGATCAATTTGTAGATATCACATTCATTCAGAAAAGAGAGGATGTCTTTTACATGCTCTGCACTCGTCATTGCCACACGGACCGTATCCGGCGAGATCATTTTTGCCATGGTGAAAAATTCTCTTCCACTGAGTACGGAAAGACTCGTCTCACATACTAAAACATCTGTTTTCTGATGTTCTAATATATCCAGTGCCTCCTCCGGTCTCCCTGTAATCTGATAAGAAAAAGAAGGCTTTTCTGTCTGGAAAACTGCCTCAAGTCTTTTTCTCCCCACCTCATCCGGCTCTACGATCATTACAAATTCCATCCTCATCCTCCTGTGTACGTTGTGATTCTATATCATTATTTTATACTTTTATTGTTATGATTAACTTAACTATAGCAAACCCATTTTTATATCTCAATAGCAAAAAAAATTTATTTTTCAAAAACTGTAACACATTCTCCTCTGTTACATAAGATACAGTGTAAGAAAAATTTGGAGGATTTAACATGAGTGATTTAGCTGCAACAAACTGTGGTGGATGTGGATGTAATGAGGGAGGATGCAACTCTATTCTCTGGATCATCATTTTATTGAGCTGCTGCTGTGGTAATAACGGCGGATTCTGTGGCAACAACGGATGTGGCGGTGGAAATGACTGCTTATGGATCATCTTACTTCTTCTCTGCTGTGGCGGATGTGGTAACGGAAACGGCTTCTGCTAATCGCAGGCAGACATCAATGGGGAATCTAAAGTTCCCCTGACAGGTAAACCGCTCAGACTTCATAGTCTGGGTGGTTTTTTACTGTCGTTTACTTTGGTTTTTTCGTTTTCTCTTTGCTCTTTGCCGCTTCCCGCTCTCTGACAATCTTCTTGTATACCTCACATTCCTCTGGCACACTTCTTCTTTTGAGACACTCTTCATCTATCTCATAAACACTGTTATTTTCCACCACTAACATGACATTTTTCCTCCTCTCTCTATCCTATGCTGCGAAAATCCGTTTGCGACATATCTGGCATATTGTTTCTTTTTCCACATAAAATAAAAGAAAAAGGCAATTCTTATGGACGAAGCTACACCACTTACCCCTTTCGATACGATGACACAGACAAGAGAGATCCAGATGTTAAAAACCGTAATTCCATACATGAAAAGTTCACAAAAAAAACAATTTGCCATATTAATAAAGTATATGGAACTTCAAAATACGCTTCATATCTTTTCACAGGAAGAACAGGTCTTATCCATGTGCTCCCTGCCGGAAGAGGAAAACAACCCACAGTCACTTTTAAACAGCCTCCGCCCTTTCTGTACCCCAAAAGAGCTTGAGACGATCGATATGCTGACCAATATGTTTTCCATGCTTGAAACCTATGAAACGATTTTTGCAGGATAACACCATCAGCCTTTATTTGTTGTAAAAAAAATCAGAGAGGATTTTCTATGGAAAATGATGTTTTTAAAACCAATCCGGTATTTCAGAATCTGTCACCGGAAAAGCTTTCTTTTTTAATGAATTTTGCAAACAGTAAAAAACCTACCGAAATGAAAGACATGATGCCATTTCTGCTCGGAACGCTCTCCTCCGCCAAAAAGCAGAATATCCAGTTCACAAAGCCTGAAACAGAACTTATGATTTCGATATTAAAACAGAGCATGTCACCTGAGGAAGCAGAAAAAGCAGATAAAATCATCCGGCTCATGAAAGAAAGAAGCGGACAGTCTCAATAGAGGCCGCCCGCTTCTTTCTCATACACTTTATGATGCATGTTTCCATCTGGCAATTTCTTACCAGATAGTTGCAACATTCACTTTTAGTACTTTATCAATTGGTGCTACACTGGTTCCCTTGCCATCTGTACCTTCAAAATACTTTGAGCTTGCAGACTCAAACAAAACATAAAGGTTATTTTCCACAATTGCGATTTCCTCGGAGCACGGAGGCATCTCCACCTTAACCGATGGTGTTGACGGGCTCTGGTTCAATGCAATCAGAGAAGAATATACTTTCAGGTAAGAAGAATTGCTTCTTCCAAGCGATGTACTTAAGTATACGGCACCCTGTGAATCAAATGCAATTCCCTGCACTTTGCATGGAATATTGTAATTACTCAATGCAACCAATTTGTCTAACTGTGTGTCATAGGTGTATGCATACATTTTGGAGCGGAACATCTTATTGTAAGTTGCGACCCAGATACGGCCACCATAACAGGTAATGCAGGAAGGTGTATTTCTCAGATAATATTCGTCTGAAATTGCAGATGCATCAATACAATAACCAGGTGCATCTTCCGCGATCAGCCTGATATATTCATAGGAGATACGCTCTAGTGTATTGGAATTAGAGTGACATACCCATAAATTTTCTCCGTCAAAAGCAACACCACCAAGGTGACTGTCTTTTTTCATTCCAAGTGTCACAAGATAATCTCCGGTTTCCCGGTCAAATACCATCAGGGCTCCCGGTTCATTTTTATCCTCAGTGTATGCTGTCATGATCACGTAATCCGGTGTAAAACAAAGTCCCTGCATGCACATATCTGCTGTGTTGATATAGTTGTTTACATAATCTCTTTCTCTGGTGGAAGGCATTCCCGGAATGGATAATTCATCCATAAAATTATAACTGCACTGTCTTAATTCTTTCTGGTTCATCGCAAGCAGATTTCCGGTGTGATAAGAATACATCTCAACGTTCAGATAACTGTCGATTGTCTTTGTCCATTTTGCAAAAAGAACAAGTTCAGAAGGACTTTTCTTTGTGATCTCTGTCACCTTCTTTGTATAACTGCTGTCTGTATACCATCCGGCAAAATTATAACCTTCCTTCACCGGGACATCCAGTGTCACCGGAAGTTCCTTTTCGTGATAGACCTCACGGTTGGAAATGCTGTTCTCTCCTCCATTCAGAATATAGGTAATATGATATGCCTTCTGACCGGTTTCTTCATACGGATCAACATAAACAGGTTTGTTTTCAATGATACCTGCCTGAGAGATTCCGATTCCTTCGATCGTATGGGCACGTGCGACCTGTGGATCGTTGATCACAAGAAGTATTGCATATAAAATTATGAAAATATTTCTTGTGATCTTCATAAATCCACATCTCCTCCTTTACTCGTCGAGTTTCTCTACTTTGCTTGCTCTTGCAGCAATCTCTTTCTCCTGTATATCAGACGGAGCCTGCTCATATCTTGAAAACTCATAAGAATATGTACCGCTTCCACCTGTCATGGAACGAAGATCCGTGTTATAGCCAAATAATTCCATATACGGAATATCTGCAACGATCTCCTGATAACCATGATCTGTCGGGTTCATTCCAAGCACACGTCCACGCCGCTTGTTCAGATCTCCCATAATATCTCCGGTATACTTATCCGGCACGACCACTTTCAATGATGCGATCGGTTCTAAGAGAACCGGGGAAGCCTCTAAGAAGCCTTTCTTAAATGCCTGCTTTGCAGCGGTTTTAAATGCCATCTCTGAGGAATCTACCGGATGATAAGAACCATCGTATAAAACTGCCTTCACACCGACAACCGGATATGCAGCGACAGGACCTTTCAGACAGGATTCCTGAATTCCCTTTTCTACTGCCGGGAAATAGTTCTTTGGAACTGCTCCGCCAACAACCGTCTGTTCAAATACATATGGCTGTTCCAAATCGCCGGATGGTTCAAATGTCATCTTGACGTGTCCATATTGTCCGTGACCGCCGGACTGCTTTTTATACTTGTACTCCACATCTGCTTTCTTGCGGATTGTTTCCCGGAATGCAATCTTAGGCTTCTTCAGTTCGACTTCCACTTTGTAGCGGTTTAAAAGTTTGCTGACTGCAACTTCCAAATGCTGGTCTCCCATTCCATAGAGGAGTGTCTGGCCATTCTCACTGTCATTGACCGCTTTCAGTGTAAGATCTTCCATCATGAGTTTCTGGAGAGCCTGTGAGATTTTATCCTCATCGCCCTTATTCACTGCCTTATATCTCATGTAAGTATATGGTGTGGAGATTGAGGTCCGAATATACAAAATCGGATTTGCTTTTGTGGAAAGGGAATCCGTGGTTGCCGGGCTTGCTAATTTTGCCAAAGCACCGATATCACCTGCATGAAGTTCTTTTACTTCCTCCGGTTTGTTTCCACAGAGCACATACAGTTTTCCAATTTTTTCTTCCACATCTTTGTGATGGTTATATAACACATCATCCGTTTTCAAAACGCCTGAATTTACTTTGATCAGGGAGTATTTTCCAATAAATGGATCTACGATCGTCTTCCATACATAAGCTGACTTTGGTTTTGCAAAATCATAATCTGCACTGTACACTTCATTCGTCTTGGCATTGATACCGGTACAGGAACGTTTTTCCGGACTTGGCAGATACTTCACAATATCGACCAGCAATGTATACATTCCTCTTGCCAGTGTGTTGGAACCCATCAGAACCGGAACAATGCTGCCGTCTGCCACATTCACACGGAGTGCCTGACGGATCTCATCCTCCGAGAACTCTTCGCCGTTAAAATAGCGTTCCATAAACTCTTCACTCGTCTCAGCGACAGCTTCCATCAATGCTTCCCTGCAGATATTTAAGTTGTCTTTGGAGTAATCCGGAACATCAGACTTTTCTACGGTTCCATCTTCTTTCCATCTCTTGGCTCTCTGCTGCAGCACATTGACATATCCGACAAACTGTCCATTCTCTCTGACCGGAAGATGGAACGGTGCGATGCGCTTGCCGTACATCTGCTGAAGATCTTCCACAACCTGCCGGTAGCTTGCCTCGTCAATATCCATATCCGTTACGAATACCATTCTCGGAAGTTTGTATTTCTCGCACATCTCCCATGCTTTCTTCGTTCCGACCTCGATTCCTGCCTTACCGGAAACTACAATGATCGCCGCATCTGCCACGCTCACTGCCTCTTCTGCTTCCCCTACAAAATCAAAATATCCGGGTGTATCAAGGATGTTGATCTTCGTATCGCCCCAGACAACCGGGATCACGGAAGTGTTGATGGAGAAAAGACGTTTCGTCTCTTCCTTGTCGTAATCACTGATCGTGTTGCCGTCTGCAACTTTTCCCATACGGGTTGTCATTCCTGCAAGATAAGCCATTGCCTCGACAAGACTTGTCTTGCCGGATCCCCCATGGCCTAAGAGAACCACATTGCGAATTTTGTCAGTTGTGTAAACGTTCATAGCAAATCCTCCCATACATTTTTCATTGATGATTTTGTTTCGTCATCACCGAATGTTGTTAATGGTTATATTTTACTAAATTTTCCACTTTTTTACAATATATTTATTCATATTTACTAACTATTATTATATTATCATTGGATTGTTTATATATTATGTATGCATTTTGAACATTTTTAGCAATTTTCATTTGATTGTTTACACAATATTCACAATTTGTACATATTCGTAGAAAATGTTCTGTTTTCCTTTTTCGGAATAATCCTTTGGTAGTGCCGTGCTCGCGGAATTTAATAAATAATCACTTTTATACTTTAACGTGTTGACTTTTTCATAAAATGTGGATATGATGTATAAGACTTTCTAAATATACAAAAATGACTTATGGGGGAACATGATTTGTTTCAGAAAATAGGATTTATCGGACTTGGTTTGATCGGAGGGTCCATTGCAAAAAAAATTCATACACTTTACCCTGATGTAACCATTATCGCAACTGCCGGTCATCAGGAAACCATTACAGAAGCTTACGGAGAACATCTGATCTCCAATCAGAATTTATGTGAGATCAAAGATTTTTATGACTGCGATTATATTTTTCTGTGCACACCGGTAAAAAGAAATATCGAATACCTGCGCCAGTTAAAAGGAAATATCAAAAACGGATGTATCATCACAGATGTCGGAAGTGTCAAAACAGATATTCACGAAGAAGTGACTGCCCTCGCAATGGAGGACTGCTTTATCGGCGGGCATCCGATGGCCGGCTCTGAAAAAACAGGCTTAAAAAATGCAAATGAATATTTGCTGGAAAATGCATATTATATTCTGACACCCACAACGAAGACATCACCGGAACGCTTAGAAGAATTTCGTTCCCTGGTGACCCAGTTAGGTGCTGTCGCCCTGGTATTAGACTATCATTTACACGATTATGCCACAGCTGCCATCAGCCATCTGCCGCACATCATCGCATACAGTCTCGTCAACCTTGTCAAAAAATCCGACGACGCAGACGAGACGATGAAGACGATCGCTGCCGGGGGATTTAAAGATCTGACCAGAATCGCTTCCTCCTCTCCTGTTATGTGGCAGAATATCTGCCAGTCCAACAGTGAACAGATCGTGCGGCTGATCGATGCCTATGAGGAAATGTTAGAGAAAACCAAACACGATATTTTATCTTCTGATGCAGATGCACTGCTTCAGGATTTTCAGTCCGCCAAAGATTACAGGGATTCAATTGCGATCACGAACAAAGGTCCGATCAAAGAAATATATGAACTGTATTTAGATCTTTTAGATGAGGCTGGTGGTATTGCGACAGTTGCTACAATACTTGCAAGTAATCATCTGAGTATTAAAAATATCGGCATCATTCACAACCGTGAGTTTGAAGATGGAGTATTACGTCTGGAAATGTATGACAGAATATCATTAGATGCAGCAGTACAGTTGCTTAGAAAACATCATTATACAATATATGAGCGGTAATCTGCCGCTCATATATTGTATACACAGTATCAATTGAAACAGGATAACAATTTTTCAACCTCTTCCCGTTCCGGCATTACGCGGAGTGCGCCTTTGCGTGTAGTGATAATGGATGCCGCTGCATTTGCAAAAGTCAGCATCTCTTTCAGGTCATTCTCTGTAAGATCGGTAAGTCCATGCTCTAAAATATAATGGAGAACACATGCACAGAAGGTATCTCCGGCTCCGGTTGTCTCAATTGTATTCTTCTGTATAAAAGGTTTCACTTCTACAATAAGATCTTTATAATAAGCACGGCTTCCTTCCCTGCCCATGGATACAAGGATCAATGGAATATGATATCTCTCAAGGATCCAATGTACACCCTTTGTGAAATCTTCTTCTCCGGTCAGCCACTGAATCTCGTTATCAGAAATCTTTAAAATGTCACACTGTCCTAATCCGTAAAGCACCTGTTCTTTTGCTTCGTCTAAGGAGTTCCAGAGCGGCTCGCGCAGATTCGGATCAAAGGAAATGACAACACCGGCTTCTTTTGCAGCACGAAGTGCTTTTTTTGTAGCATTTCGTACACCTTCGTGTGTCATGGACAGTGTGCCAAAATGAAAGATTCGTGTTCCCTTTATCAACTCTTCCGGGACTTCCTCTTCTTTAAGCATCATATCTGCACCGGGATTTCTGTAAAACGAAAAATCCCTGTCACCATCCGGATAAGTATGTACCAGTGCTAACGTTGTATGCACGTCATCATCTTTCTGTAAACCTGATGCATCAATCCCGACTTCCATAATCGTCTGTTCCAGCTGTTTTCCGAAAAAATCATTTCCTACCTTTCCGATAAAAGCTGTCTTATGTCCGAGCTTTGTTAACATTGCCAGTACATTACATGGTGCACCACCCGGATTTGCCTCAAATAATGGATTTCCCTGACTGCTGATCCCATTCTCGGTAAAATCAATGAGTAATTCACCTAAAGCTACAACATCCATACCTTTTCCTCCGTGTCTGATAGTTGTTTTTGTTTTATAATTTTACTATATCATACTTTTCAACATTTATATGCATCTTTTTGTCACTGCAGAAATGAATTTCCTGTGCTTCCAACGGTGTACAGATGGCTGTTGTCGCAACCTGCTCCCCATTGTTCAGGAATAGTTCGATTGACTGACGATCCAAAATAAATCTCATTTTCTTAAGCCCTTCCGGATTTGAAATCTTCAGTTTCCGCACGCAGACAACATCTTTTGTCACACCGCAATAAGTGCGATCGATCTCAAGCATATTTTCAGCCTTATGATAAGTAAAGCTTGTTTCATATTCCTTATTTGCGGCAAGTTTCATGGAAAATGTTTGAAATTCATCCTCTTCCAGTAAAACGGTAAGGTCGATCGTCCGACCTTCAATTCCGCACAGTGTTGTTTCCTGATTTATTTCTGCATGATCATATCGACATGGATTTTTATGATACTTTTCAATTTCACGCACCGGTGTCTGCCAGATTTTACCATCTTTTAATTCCAATTCCCTCGGCAGTGTCATCATTCCCTGCCAATCCTGTGAATTTGGAATCACACATGCATCCCAGGATTTCATCCATGCAATCATAATACGTCTGCCGTCCGGCAGTTCAGTTGTCTGCGGTGCATAAAAATCCATTCCATAATCTAGTGCATGCGGCAATTCTTTTACAAATGTATGTGTTTTTTCATCATAGTCCCCAAGAAAATAAACACTGTTATGTCCATTATGAAACTCATATTTCTGCGCTTTCATATCCTGCGGTGAACAGATCAGCACTCTTTTACTGCCCAGCTGAAAGAAGTCCGGACATTCCCACATTGTACCAATTTTTCCGCTTTCGTTTGAAGCAAGAATTGTTTCAAATTTCCAGTCAGTCAGATTTTTGCTTGAACATAACACAACCTGTCCGATCTGATTTTCATTTTTATTGCCAACGATCATATAATAGGTATCATTTTCTTTCCAGATCTTCGGATCACGGAAATCTACCCTGTTGCATCCCTCTGGAAGCATTTCTCCGGTCATGACTGGATTTTTGTCATATTTCTGATAATCTTTTCCATCACCAAATGCAATACACTGATTCTGACGATCCTGCTCACTTCCGTCAGGCTGTTTTATTCTGGTTACTCCTGTATATACAAGTACATGTTTACCATCTGCTTCGATCGCACTTCCTGAAAAGCATCCGGCTTTATCATATTCTTCATCCGGAGCAAGTGCCGCTGGAAGCTGTTCCCATTGGATCATATCGCACGTAACGCTATGTCCCCAGTGCATTGGTCCCCATTCCCTGTTATATGGATGATATTGATAAAACAGATGTATCTGCCCATCGTAAAACGAAAATCCATTTGGATCGTTGATCCATCCGGTTGGAGCAGAAACATGAAATAAAGGTTTTGTCTGCGGATCTGTAGCAGCAATTTTTTCTGTCTCGTATTTTCTGGCTTTTTCTAACATATTGCTCATATTATTTCTCTCCTGATTATTCTGATAATGATTTCTGATAGTTGTCAAAGTATTTCTGTTTAATGGAAAGATAATCTGATAATCCATATTTTTCCATTTTTTCAAGATAGGAATCCCATTCCTTTTCTATGCCGCCGTTTAAAATCCAGTCGGCTTTTTTCTGTTCGGCATATTTTTTAATATCTGTGTCATATTGCGACACCTTATTCGTGTCTTCTATACTCATAAATACATTCGGATAAACGTATTTACTGTTCATATCTGCCAAATATGTCTCATGCATATTGTCAAGTCGCCATTTTGCATCTTCCGGCTGTGTTACATACTCACCATAATATTCGTTAAGAATTGCAAGCGGTCCATTAACAGACTGTGCCTCTCGGACTTCTACCGGAGACTGGTCGCCTAAATCCATATGTTTTAACATCGGATCACCTTTTTCATTTGTAGATAATTCAAAGATGTTAAAGGAATCTTTCTCACCATAGCTGCCCCAGTTATTCTGTGGAGACTGTAATGGTGCATACATCTGATCGATCCATGCTGCTGCCAGTGCGGTATTTCTGCAACTGGTCGTAAGTACACAACGTCCTCTGTCAAATCCGCTTGTCTCACTATTGTTCTGTCTTGTGATATTCCGCACGCCCGTCGGACCTGTAAGTGCAGGGAGCATTACATAATCAACATTATTATCAATATTTGCGATATCCCAGGAGAAGCAAAGACCATATCGGTGGTTTTTACCTTTTGCAACATAGGTAGACCATTCCTGCGTGAACGCTTCCGGATCTATAAGATCTTCTGTTACTAATTTATGCAGCCATTCAATGCCTTCTTTATACCCTTCCTGAACAGCTGTGTAAATGACCTTTCCTTCATCCGTCACTGCAAAATGATCACCGGTATCACCATAGCCTTCTCCAAATCCATTGATCAGAATGGCGGGATCCTGATCTCCATTGTTGATAATAAAGGACATCGGTATCACATCACCTTCAATATCAAATTCTTCCTGCAATTCATCCGCGTGATCCCGGAATGCAATTAATACCTGTTCCAGTTCATCCGTTGTTGTGGGTATTTCCAATCCAAGATAATCCAGCCATTTTTTATTGATATATGCGATATCTCCGATGGCCTGTATGGCTTCTTTACCGGCACCAAGCTGTTCGATCCATGGAAATGAATATATATGTCCATCCGGTGCGGTACACATGGTGCGGTATTCCGGATATTTTTCAAATACAGCCTGAAGATTTGGCATATATTTATCAATCAGATTTTCAAGAGGAATAATAATCCCCTGCTTTGCATAACGAAGCAGATCGTAATCACTCATTCCGGCATTAAACAAGCCATCCGGCAGATTGCCAAATTGTGCTAATGCAAGATTTTTTTTATCAGAAAACTGATCCGATACAAAACACGTCCATTTAATATGCACATTCGTCTGTTCCTCAAGTCTTTGAAAAATGATCCTTTCATTCGGATCCTGCGTTGAGGTTGCCGGTGCACTGGTAATAAAGGATAATTCCGCAGTTTCTTTTAACGGAAACTGTACTTCGGAAACCGGAGTGTCCGGATCTATCTCTGCCTGTGGCTGTGCATTGCTTCCGCAGCCGGCTATACTAAACATCATGATCAGTGCAAGCCCGAATGACAACATTCTATTTATTTTTCTACGCATATAGGAAGTTCCCCCTTCTTTAACCTTTTACAGATCCAACCATAATTCCTTTATCGAAATATTTCTGGAAAAATGGATACATAATTAATAATGGTAAGCTTGACACAACAATAGTCGCATATTTTAACTGTTCCGCTACTTTTGCCATCTCAGCCGTACTCTGGATATCAGCGATCATTCCAGGCTGTGGTGTATTCTGTACAAGAATGGAACGAAGCACAAGCTGTAATGGCTGCAGATCTGCATCATTCAAATAAATCAGTGCATCAAAATAGCTGTTCCACATTCCAACAAAAGACCAGAGTGCCAGTACGGCGATGATTGGTTTACACACCGGAATCATAATTTTGAAAAAATGCTGGATTTCATTTGCACCATCAATGGAGGACGCCTCTCTGAGTTCCTTTGGTATTGACTGGTAATAAGTTCTTGCAAGAATCATATTCCATACATTGAATGCTCCGGGTATTAAAATAGCCCATACAGTATTCACCATATGTAAACGGTTGATTAATATAAATGTCGGAATCATTCCACCACCAAAAAACATAGTGATCAGAAAAATTACATTAAAAAAATTTCTGCCGACAAACTCTTTTTTTGACATCGGATAAGCTGCAAGAAGTGTTATAAAAACAGAAATTGCAGTAAACGCCAGCGAGTAGAAAAATGAATTAAAAAATCCTCTCCATATCATTTCATTCTCTAAAACACGCCGGTACGCATCTAATGTCCAGTCTTTTATCCGAAAACTCAGTCCCTGATTATTTAAAACAGTCGGATCCATAAAAGATGCCAGAACTACATATATCAAAGGTATAACAATCGAAAGAACAAACAAACCGAGAAGCACATATGCTATACCTAAAATCAGACGGTCAATTCCCGAATATTTTATTTTTCTTGATGTTTCCATCTTTTCATCCTCCTATAATCCTTCTCCATCGTTTATTTTCTTTACTACAAAATTTACGAAAATCAATAAAATAACATTAATGACAGAGTTGAACAATCCGACAGCCGTTGAGTAGCCATAATCTCCGTTCAGAAGTCCGATCCGATACACATAAGTTGATAAAATCTCAGATGCCGGAAGGTTCATATCCGTCTGTAATGCATATGCTTTTTCAAATCCGATACTCATAATGTTTCCGGCCTGTAAAATAAACTGAATTACAATAATATCTTTAATGGCCGGCAACTCGACATACCAGATTTGCTGCAGCAGATTTGCACCATCCATAACAGCCGCTTCTTCTAATTCTTTGCTGGCATTGGCCAAAGCTGCCGTGTACATGATGGATGCCCAACCTGCTCCCTGCCAGATTCCGCTTGCAATATAAATTGTCCTGAAGGCAGTCGGCATTGTCATCCAATTTGTAGTGATACCGAGAATACGGTTCATCGGACCAACCGGTGATAAAAACATACGTACCATACCGCAGAGTACGATAACGGAAATAAAGTTAGGTGCATAGATTAAAAGCTGTATTTTCTTTTTTATACCTTGCTTACGGATCCGGTTCAGTAATAATGCCAGGATAATTGGAATCGGAAAACCCCAAAGCAGTCCATAAATGCTGAGTTTTAATGTGTTTAACAGATAACTCATAAAATCCGGTGAGGATAAAAACCGTTTGAAGTATTCCAGCCCTACCCAGGGACTTCCAAAAACACCTTTAATCACATTATAATCTTCGAATGCGATGAGCAGCCCACCCATCGGAAGATACTTAAATATAATTGTTAACACCAATGCCGGCATCAGGAAAAACACATACAGCTGCCAGTTCCTTTTGACATAGGAAACTTTACTTACAAGCGTTTGTCTGCCTGTAGAATTTTTTTGTTTCAACCCTCTTTTCATACACTATTCCTCCATTTAGTCTTGTTGTATAATCGGTAAAGTAACCGGTTACTTTATAATTGGATAATAACCTATTTTCCAATAGATGTCAACACTTTTTTAAGTTAAAGTAACCAGTTACGTAACCAGTTATTTTTTTATTGATATTCAAGAACTTAATTGCTATACTATGTGTAATATGAAACTGTAACGAAACGATTCATATTTTAACATACTGATAAATACAATAGACAATGCGTAAAGGAGACAGATACTTATGGCGAAAAAACAGGTGACATTTGCTGACATTGCAGAATACACGCATTTTTCCAAAACTACAATTTCAAGATATTTTAATCATCCGGATTCACTGACACTTGAAAATCAGGAAAAAATATCTCAGGCTCTTGAGGATTTAGGATATAAAAAGAACAAACTCGCAAAGGTGCTCGCAAATGGGAAAAGTGAATTTATCGGGATTATCGTACCAAATCTTTACCTTCACTACTACTCAGAAATGCTTACCCAGCTTCTTTCCAGCTACCGTGATTATCATTATAAATTTCTTGTTTTTGTCAGTGATAACGGACCGGATGAGGAGGAGCAGTATATTGAAGAATTGATGTCTTATCAGATCGAAGGCCTGATCGTATTAAGCCATACGCTTGCTTCCGAAAAGCTTGCTTCTTATCAGATTCCTGTCATAGCAATTGAACGTGAGGCAGAACATATCTGCAGTGTCACAACTGATAATTATATGGGAGCTCTGCAGGCTGCATCACTTTTGATCCGTGACCATTGTGATGTGCTGATTCATATTAATGCAGATGTGCCAAAGATTATTCCTGCCTACAACAGAATTCGTGCATTTGAAGACACCTGTAAAGAACATCATGTGCCTTATGAATTAAATCTTAATGTGTGTGGAGATTCTTATCAGGAGCTCTTTTCACAAATGAAAATCATCTTTGCTGATATCGATGAAAAATATCCCGGACAAAAAAAAGGTGTCTTTCTTGCGAACGACACCTATGCAAATATGTTCCTGAATCTAATCTTTCAAAAATATGGATGTCTCCCTGACACATATGAACTGGTAGGGTTTGACAACTCTCCGATTGCCAGTGAAGCTATTTTGCCGATCACAACCATTGGACAGCAAATCGATGTGATCGCACACACCTCCATGGAATTATTAGTGCAGCAGATGGAAGAACGTAAAAAGAGAAAACCAGTTCCGCTGGCAGAACCAATCCATAAACAAATTACGCCTATCCTTATCCGCCGGGAGACAACAAATTAAAAATATTCTCCTGACCGGTCAACATCAGACAGATCACCGGTTCACAAAGCCCAGTATCAGCACCAGAATGAGCATGTGGACCGGATAGAATGCATAGCAGAAATACTGGAATGGTTTGCTGTGATATCCCTGTCGTCCTCTGTAAAGCCAGATTGGCACTAATGCAAGCAATGCAAGCCCCTGCTGGCAGAGTTCAAACTCCATGCCGAACAGACGGACCGGATACATTAATCCGCCAAGCAATTCCACATTTACCCAATAAAGAGCAGCAATTTGACCAAGCAGACACCACCATTTGCGTCCGCGGAAAAAGTAAAAAATAAAAACAGTCAGTACTCCGATTCCATAATAATCCACCATTGTCAGTGTTCCGAGTAAACCTCCGGCAATCGTAACCAGTATGGCTGTCAGTACAAAAACAGGTGTTTTCTTTTTCTTTCGCACTGTTTCCATTATATGGATTCCTAAAAGACCAAGGATAAACGTCCAGATCACATTCTGGTGGACCGGATAAAACCATGTTCCACCATACATCAGATCGAACGGTATCTCTGAGATCACTGCAAAAACCAGCATTCGCAATAAGTACTTTTTGAAATTATGGGTATGAAAATAACCTTCTACCGACATAAATGCAAAAATCGGAAATGCGATCCTGCCAACACAGGTCAGCCATTCCTGCGCCGGAAGAAGTGTTGCCCAAAGGTGATCCATCAGCATGAACAGCATTGCAATGATATGCAATGCTGCTGTGCTGATATCAAAACACCGTGATGTAGATGATTTTATTTTTTGAAACGACATAGCGATATACTCCTGCATTGTAATATCGGATCCCCGGTTCTTTTACAGATCATTAAATATCTGGTAAATATCTATCTTGAGTGCGTCAGTATCCGTCATCCCAATAAACCTGCATCCATATTTATAACCGCCCTCCGGCAAAGCATCTCTCCGGACGATTTCAATAACAGCATCCACAACTTCTTTCGTCCAGATCTGAATCCTTGTATCGTAATAGCTCCCAATCTCAAGATCTGCCTTCGACTTAAATCCGAGACCGCTTCTTGAAATATCTGTCACCTCGACATGGACATATTTCAAAGTGGTCACGCTTTCTTCATCTAATCGTTCTAATTCAACCATGACTTCCAGATCAAGTCTCTTATGCTTTCTCCGCTCCTCCATACCTCACTTCTCCTTCATGAAATATTTAAGATAATTGTATAACAAGTTCTTTGCGATTACAAGTAGTTTTAAGACTCCCGGTCTACAATAAACATCGCATCGCCAAAACTGAAAAAACGATATTTTTCTTCTACTGCGGTCTCATAGGCTGCCAGTACATGTTCTCTTCCGGCAAGTGCGGATACAAGCATTACCAGTGTGGATTCCGGCAGATGGAAATTAGTGATCAGTGCATCGATGACTTTGAACTGATATCCCGGATAAATAAAAATTTCTGTCCATCCGCTTTTTTCTGTGAGGAAACCATTCTCGTCCGCAGCAGACTCTAAAGTTCTGGTGCTTGTTGTTCCCACTGCAATGACACGGTGGCCTTCTTTTTTCGCTTTATTGATCTTATCCGCTTCTGACTGTTCGATTTTATAAAATTCAGAATGCATATGATGCTTTAACACATCTGTTTCCTTGACCGGACGGAACGTTCCAAGTCCGACATGCAGTGTTACTTCCGCAATTTCTACCCCCATGTCACGCACCTGCTGCAACAATTCCGGTGTGAAATGAAGCCCTGCTGTCGGAGCTGCAGCGGATCCGTCATATTTGGCATAGACTGTCTGGTAACGGTTCTTATCCTGAAGCTGATGTGTAATGTACGGTGGCAGCGGCATCTGGCCAAGCCGGTCTAATATCTCTTCGAAAATCCCTTCATAATGGAACTGGATGAGCCGGTTGCCTTCCTCTACAATATCGACAACTTCACCGGTCAAAATCCCTTCGCCGAAAACAATTTTCGTTCCGATCTTGCATTTCTTTCCCGGTTTTACGAGTGTTTCCCAGATATCATTTTCTTTTCTTTTTAAGAGAAGGATTTCGATTTTGGCCTCGGTACCTTCCTTTACGCCATAAAGACGTGCAGGAATTACCTTTGTGTTATTAATGACAAGGCAGTCACCCGGTCTTAAATACTCTGTAATATCCTTAAAATGTCTGTGTTCCACTTCTCCTGTGATCTTATCTAAAACCATCAGTCTGGAGCTGGAACGATCCTCCAATGGATCCTGTGCAATGAGTTCCTGTGGAAGATCATAATAAAAATCTTTTACATCCATGATTGTTCTCCATCTATTAGCATTTTCTGTACATAACAAAGAGCCGCTGCTGCGACTCTTTGCCATGTTTCTATCATATTATGCACGAAGCCTGATATCAAGTGTTTTCTCTAAGTTCTTTAAGATTTTCTTGACAAAACCTTCCACTCTTTCCGTTGTGAATTCTTCGTCAGCCGGAGTAAATACAACTGAGAATGCCATGCTCTTCTTATCCGGTCCAAGCTGGATTCCTTCGTAGACATCGAATAATGTTACATCTGTGACATAATCGCAGGCCTCTTTGATACCATTTTCAATCTGCGCACATGTGATGTTTTTGTCTACCACAAATGCGAAATCACGTTTTTCTTCTGCATATTTTGGCAACGGAGTAAAGATCTGCTCTTTTCCATACCATTTTTTCAGGGATGCAAGATCAATCTCCATGACGTAAGCCGGTACACGCATATCAAGTTCATCCATGATCTCGTAAGAAACCTTTCCAAGATATCCGACTTTCTCACCCTCACAGAAAATCTCTGCTGTCTGATATGGATGAAGGAATGTATTCTCGGCTGCCTCGTATGTGAATGTAATATTCAGTGCATCTGCAACCGTCTCTGCAAATCCTTTTAATGTGTAGAAAGATTCCTTCTCGCCAAATAATCCAACGCAGAGCGTTTCTCTCTCATCCGGATACTCCGTAAGTGGGAGATCTTTTGGAATAAATACATTTCCAAGTTCGAAGATTCTTCCCTCTAAAATTGCTTTTTTCTGGTTTCTTGCCATCGCATGGATCATCTGCGGTGCAAGTGTAGTTCTCATCAGTGAAAGATCAATATTAATTGGATTGATCAGACGGATTGCATGTCTCTCTTTTGCATCTTCCGGCAGTCTTAACAGATCCAGATCAGACGGTGAGAAGAAGGAGTAATGAATTCCCTCATAAGCTCCTGCTGCACAGAGTGCACGTTTGATTTTAAGTTCTGTCTTCTGTTTTAAGTTTAATCCACCTAATGTCACTTTCGCAGTCGGCATAAAGGTTGGGATTACATGCTCATAGCCATACATACGGATCACTTCCTCCGCCACATCCGGGTAAGAATCCATATCTTCACGGTAAGCAGGAATCTGCAATGTCAGCTCATCGCCGTTGATGACCGGTGCAAAATTTAAAGCAGTAAGAATACGAACGATGTCAGCATCTGGGACTTCGATTCCAAGAACCCCATTGACACGTTCTACGCTTACCTTCATCTCTTTTGGCTCGATGGAGTTTCCGGTAGAAACTTCAATATGTGTTGAGGAAACTTTTCCGCATCCTAACTCTTCTACTAAATGAAGGGCACGTTTCATTGCCATAACGGTTGTGTATTCGTAAACACCCTTTGCATACATTGCACTGGAGTCAGAGGACTGTCCAAGTGCTCTGGAACTCTTACGGATGTTGTCTCGGGCAAACTTTGCAGCCTCGAACATCACTTCTTTTGTGGTATCCTGGATCTCAGAATTCAAACCACCCATAATACCAGCCAGTGCAACCGGTTTTTTTCCGTCACAGATGACAAGATTTGAATTATTTAATTCAAATTCTTTTTCGTCTAATGTTGTGATCTTCTCGCCATCATCTGCACGTCTGACATTAATCTCGTCACCTTCTAAGTAAGAGTAATCGAATGCATGCATTGGCTGACCTAATTCTTTTAACACGTAGTTTGTGATATCTACGATATTGGAGATACCACCGATTCCGACTAATGCCAGTCTTCTTCTCATCCATGCAGGAGATTCCTTGATCTCAACATCATGAACATAGTGTGCGATATATCTCGGGCAGAGATCTTTCGCAGAAACAGTTACATGGAAATCCTTCTTTACATCTGTCTCTGTGAAATCAAGTGCAGGCTCTTTGCATTCTTTTCCGAGAACGGCTGCCACTTCTCTTGCGATACCGTAAATACTCTGGCAGTCCGGGCGGTTTGCGGTGATCGCAATGTCAAAAATCCAGTCATCCATTCCAAGGATCGGTTTTACGTCTGCTCCAACTCTGGCATCTTCCGGTAACACAAGTAATCCGTTGTATCCTGCACCCGGATATAAATCTTCGTTTAATCCAAGCTCTGTTCCGGAACAAAGCATACCAAAGGATTCATATCCGCGGAGTTTGCCTTTTTTAATTGTCATGACACCTTCGATCGTGACATGGTCTTTTGCAGTTGCATAAACTGTTGCGCCTACGAGTGCGAGTGGGAATTTGCCGCCTGCATGGACATTGTCTGCTCCACAGCAGATCTGGAAGGTTCCATGCTCGCCGGCATTTACCTGGCATAAGCTTAAATGTGTATCAGGAATTGGTTCGCATGTCTCAACCAGACCTACGACAACGCCGCTTACATCTTTTCCAACCTCGATCAGTTCCTCAACTTCAAAACCGCAGGAGAAAAGCTTTTCTTCTAACTCCTTTGGTGTAACATCTATATCTACATAATCTTTTAACCAGCTTAATGGTGCTAACATGATAAGTCTCCTTTTCTTTTCTCTTTCTCAGTTTTTAGTCGTCAATCTGTTTTAATACACGCATATCAGACTCAAAGAGTAATTTGATGTTGTTGATACCGTATTTTAACATCGCAATACGCTCAATACCGATACCGAATGCAAAGCCACTGTACTCATTGGTATCAATTCCACAGCCCTCTAAAACTTTATTGTTAACAACACCTGCACCTAAGACTTCGATCCATCCGGTGCCTTTGCAGAGTTTACAGCCGCATCCGCCACACTGGAAACAGCTTACATCTACTTCTACAGATGGTTCTGTAAATGGGAAGTAAGACGGACGGAGACGTGTTGTTGTCTCTTTGCCAAAAATCTTCTTCACAAGTTCATCTAACATTCCCTTTAAATCGCAAAGTGTGATTCCCTTATCTACAACCAGACCTTCCATCTGTGTGAACATTGGGGAATGTGTCGCATCATCATCCGAGCGGAATACTTTACCAGGAGAAATGACCTTGATCGGTGGTTTCTTTGCTTCCATAACGTGGATCTGTCCTGCGGATGTCTGTGTACGAAGCAGGAATTCCGGTGAAAGATAGAAGGTATCCTGCATATCTCTTGCCGGGTGATCCTGTGGTGTGTTTAATGCTGTGAAGTTATAGTAATCTGTCTCAATCTCTGCACCTTCATAAACCTCGAATCCCATGGATGCGAAGATGTCGATCAACTGGTTTCGAACCTGTGTGACAGGATGAAGATTTCCTTTTTCATGTTTCACTGCCGGCATCGTAACATCGATCTTCTCAGCCTCATATCTTTTCTTTAAGGCATCTGCCTCTAATATCTTCATTTTTTCTTCGAGAACAGTCTCAATGGCAGAACGTGTGTCGTTTACCCACTGGCCTACTTTTGGTCTGTCTTCCGGTGCGACATCTTTCATTCCTTTTAATACTGCTGTAAGTTCACCTTTTTTGCCAAGCACTGCCTGTCTGACTTCATTTAATCGCTCTAATCCGTCAGATCCCTCGATCTCTGCAATTGCTTTCTCTCTGATCTGCTGCAATTTGTCTTTCATCTTCATTTCTCCTTTTTCATAAACATCTTTCAGGACATAAAAAAGGAACCATCCTCCCTTAGTAGGGACGAATGATTCCGCGGTACCACCCTGATTCTTCTCTTCTTTATCCGAAGAAAAGCACTTTGTAGATACGTAACGTGTATCAGGCGTCATCTGCTATTTACAAGATCTCCTGCGTTCACAAATGCGGCTCCTGTGGGAAATTCGATTCCTATCTTACCTTAAGCAGGCTTTCAGCCGGTGACCTGCTCTCTCTTTAAAAAGTATAGTGCTCTACTGACACATTCATAGCCTTTTCTATTTCTGATGCCCATGATCAGCATCAAATTCAATTGCTATTCTATCACAGGGTTTTCTAAAACTCAACCCCTTTTTTTCTTTGTCCGGTCACGCTTAAGCCATTTGCGGAAACTTTCATTGAAGATCACGTTCACTTCTGCACTCATCATCATAATATACATGCAAAAATAAAGCCAGAGCATGATCAGTGCGATCGTTGTCAGACTTCCATACATGGAAAAGCCATTGAAATAATCCACATAAATGGACAATGCAAACGAAAACACATACCACGCCACTGCGCAGATCGCAGCCCCCGGGATCTGGCTTTTAAACGTCAGTTTTTTGTTTGGCAGCATAGTAAAAATAATATCAAAAAATACAAATAAAATGCCAAAAAGCACAAAGCCACGAAATTTCACGATCAGATTCGTGATACTCTGCAGCAATGGAATATACTCTACTGCAAGGTCATGCAGCGTATTTCCGAATACCAATACTACAAGTGTAAATACAACTGCAAACAAAAACACGATCGTATAGACGATTGCCCAGAGTCTTAGCACAAACCAGTTGCGGTTTTCCTCAAGGTCATTGACCGAATTCAGTCCATCGGTCATATACTGGATTCCCTTGGCAGCAGACCAGATTGCCACGATCGCCGTAATGGAGATGATTCCAACCGAACGGTTATATACTTCATCCGTGATTGAAATCAAAAAAGCTGAAATGTAATCTGGCAATGCAGTCTGATACATTTTTAACAAAGTCCCCTCCGTGATCGGTGTGTATTGAAGAAGGGAAGAAAACACCATCAAAAATGGAATTGTCGATAATATAATAAAAAATGCCGACTGGGCAGAATATGCATTGATCTTATCCCGCTTACATTTATCAAAAAAAGATTTTCCGTTTCCGATAATCTTCCAAATCAATTTTCTTTCCTCCATTGTTACTGCAATTTATTCATCATCCTGATTCGCAAATTCACTTTTTTCTGTCAGACTGGTAATCGAGACATCTTTATAGAAGAAATGCAAAATATCTTGATAATTCATCCCGGTTTTTGCCAGACCATTGGCACCATTCTGGCTCATGCCAAGTCCGTGTCCGTAACCTCCGCCATATAGAGTGTATGTTTCGTCTGCTTCGTTCACAAGACTGGCAAACGCACTTGGCAGAATCGTCACCTCAGCACTCTCACTTCCATCCTGATACGCAATGTTTGCCGCGCCAAGTCCTAGTACTTTACGAATATTATACTCGGAAAAAACTTTTACCATACCATGTTCATAGGAAAGCCGTAACGTCAGGATGGAACCTGACGCACTCCGTTTCTCCACTTCGATGCCTTTCAGCTTTCCAAAATCTGCCATGGAGTCCGTCTCATTTTTACCATTAGATTCATAATATATCACGTTCCTTGGAGAAATGGAATGCCTGTTTTCCAAAATTTGCCGGATTCCGGCTTCTTTTCCGTTAAAATCCGCCTGTGCACTCCAGCGATAATACTTGATCTCACTGTCAAATCCTGTCTGTGGTTTCCGGATATAATCTAAAAATGTTTTCTCATCTGACAGATCAATATCTGTCTCCGGCGTATTTAAGCATACTTTTTTCAGGTACCCATAGTTTTCCATCTCTTCCGGATTCCATACCTCTGCGGTGTCCGTGTAACCCATAGACGTCGAGAAATAATATGCTTCGATCACTTCGTCCGCATAAGTCATTACCTCATGTTTTGTCTCCTCCACCGCCTGTCTGGATGCCTCGCCCGCCTCTACTTTATTATAAACCTGATAGGACGTACTGTCGTTGATATGCGCTCCGAAAGCCGCCAGATCTGCCCTCATAAGCTGAATATAGGCATAGCTTCTCGCACAGACTGCCTGCGCCTTTAATGCCTCTTTTTCATAGGTAGATGGCATCTCACTTGGAACCACTGCGGTAAGATAAGTTTCAAACGGAACACTGTTCACAACGGTGTAGCCCTCCTCGTAACGGCGCACCTCCACACTGCCGGAATATCCGTTTGAGATGGTATTTCCCGCTTCATCACACAGAAAAATCTTCCCATTTTCCGTTGCAGGCTGAATGGAAAATGTATCATCACGTTCTGTAAACCATGTACTTACATCAAGCAGCGTTCCCGCCGCATAGTCCGACACAGTTTCACCAAACTTAATACTTGCATCAACATCTGCTTTCAGATAAACTGCGGAGCGGAATTTTCCACCATCGTCTGCCAGTAACAGAACCCGGATATTTTCGATTACTGCCGGTGTCCTGATCAAAATTGCACAGACTTCTTCTTCCCCGATCACATAGGATACTTCCATGTTTCCGAGAACCACTTTCGAAATCGAACTCTCCGTGACATCTTCCCCTTCTAAAAGTTCATAAACCGGGATCTTCCCGGTATGGGAGATTCTTCCATAGCCTTCAATCTCTATCGTATTTTCATCATAGGACAATAATTTTCCACCGATCTCCTGTTCTTTTTTTCGCACGATCTGGAGCTTTCCATTTGAAAAAACAAGATCCGCCACGCCTTCTGTCACATCTTTTTCCGATGCATCCATTGTAATCTCATATTCTGCACCACCGGATAAAAAAGTAAGTGTTCCATCTTCGACAGCCTTGATATAAGTATTATATACCTCTGCTTCCTCTCCACTGATTCCCGCAATTCCAACACATTTACCATCTAGCAAATACAATCGGTAATTATCCCATGCTGTGAGAAAATGTTGTCCAAACTTTGATGGATAATCCCCCTCATTTGTGACCAGAATGCATCCGCTGTCCGATTCAATCACATCCATCAGCAACAGATCCTGTGTTGTAACTGTTTTTTCATCATCGAGATAAGCAAGGATTTCTGTATAAACAGCGTTCCACTCCCCGCGGTCTAGCGCAGCGTTCTCACTTTTCTCTGGAAGTTGTATGTAATCCTTTAATCCAAGAAACTCTAAAATTTCGCTGGCAGCCTTTTTTGTCAGATACTCCTGTTTCTGTAACAATATCTGCTCCCAGTCCATCTCCTTATATATAGAAAAAGACAGTTCATCCTGCACCTCTTCTACCGGAACATAATGCTCTGAATAAACGTCTTTATGATACCCTTTATTCGTTCCTGCCAATAGCATGCCGCACAATATGAGTAACAAAATGACAAGCAGTCCGATTTTTCTTTTCAAACGCACTTTCCCCCTCACGCACTACCTAAAAAGAAGCTGCTTTCTAAGAAAGCAGCTTCTCGCTTTTGTATCTTCTGTTTTATTCTCGTGTGTATCTTCTATCTTCATTGGTACTTTTATGATTCTTTTGTGTCTCAAAAATGCTTTTGTACTTTCGGAATCTTTTGTACCTCACTATAAATCTTCTGTGTCTTGTGAACGCTTTTGTGTCTTCAAAACTTCTTCTGTACTTTATAAATTCTTTCGTACATTCTATCTTTTGTAATACCCAAAATGCCGTTTCCTACAATTTTGACTCCTAGCCAACGCTAGGTGGGTAACCTCAATCAAGCTTTTGCCTTCCCCCGCCGCCGTAGCGAATTACTGAGGCCTGGCATCCAATTGAAAATGTTGGAATCCCGTTTAAAGTAAATGTAGGTTCAAAATAGTAGGGTGTCGCACATCCCAGGCTGTTTTTTGATAGTCTTATTATACTTTAATGTTCCCTGATTCACAAGCAAAAATTAATGCCGGAACGTAAAAAATACTACCAAAATTACTACTATTTTCTTGTAGTTTTATCCATTGACAAAATGGCAAAAACATGTTCCACCTAGTAAACTCTGGCTTTTTCTATATCGTCCTTTGTGAATGCACCCGGAAACAATTCCCCAAGCGTATACTCCCGATATTCTCCATTCTTTTTGGAAACAAAAATTCGAAACGTATCCGGCTCGCAGAATTCTGCCATGACCTGTCTGCACACACCGCACGGATACAGATAATCGTCTCCATCTCCATTGATCGCAATTGCTGCAAACTCACGCTCTCCCTCATAGACTGCCTTAAAAAATGCTGTACGCTCCGCACAGTTTGTCGGAGAATATCCTGCGTTTTCAATATTGCATCCCTGATAAACCTTACCGCTTTTTGTTAGAAGTGCCGCTCCAACCCGAAAATGGGAATATGGGACATACGCATGCTCCTTTGCCTCCATAGCTGCTTTTATTAACTCTTCCGCTTCCATCCTGTCAAACTCCTGTTTTTCCATTTTTATACTGTTTTTTCCAACAAACGACATATTATTTACATTTTTTATTGTAATCTAATATCTCCTGAAAGTATAGGAATAATTAAGAAGTTTCATGTTTATATGTAAACTTTTTCTAAAAATTTTTTAAATTTTTTTAAATTTGGAACAATTTTCTTGTATTAATTTTAGTACATATGCTATTATAAGTTAACGTGATAAATTGAAGGAGGGCTTTAAATGACAAAAAATAATCCATTTTGTGAGATAACACCGGAGTTAGAGCATCTGTCTGAGTTAAGTGCCAAATGTTCTGTCATTGATCCGGAATTATATAGCAAATACGACGTAAAACGCGGGCTGCGTGACATAAACGGTAAAGGTGTGCTCGTTGGACTGACCGAGATTTCTGATGTATGTTCGACAAAGATCGTGGACGGAGTATCCCAGCCGGCAGATGGTGAACTCTATTACCGCGGCTATAATGTAAAAGATATTATTGCCGGAATTGACGAGAACAGCCATTTCGGATTTGAGGAATGTACCTATCTTCTTCTGTTTGGCAGTCTTCCAACAAAAGACGAACTAAAAGAATTCACTAACATGCTGAGCAAATACCGCACACTGCCTACCAGTTTTGTACGTGACATCATCATGAAAGCGCCAAGCAGGGATATGATGAACACCCTTGCGCGGAGTGTGTTGACACTTTACTCCTACGATGACAGGGCGGATGATATTTCTCTTCCAAATGTATTGAGACAATGTCTTCAGTTGATCAGTTTATTCCCATTGCTTTCTGTTTACGGTTATCAGGCATATAAGCATTATCACGATGGTGCCAGCTTATTTATCCATCCTCCAAAAGAAGAATATTCTACTGCAGAAAATATTTTACATATTCTCCGCGTTGACAGTAAATTCACACCACTGGAAGCGAAATTGTTAGATACCGCCCTGATCTTGCATATGGAGCACGGTGGTGGTAACAACTCCACATTCACCACGCATCTGGTATCTTCCTCCGGAACCGATACCTATTCCGCGATTGCAGCCTCTTTAGGTTCCTTAAAAGGACCGAAACACGGTGGTGCCAATATCAAAGTTGTAAAAATGTTTGATGATATGAAAAAACAGGTGAAAGACTGGTCAAACGAGGATGAGATTGCAGATTATCTGACAAAATTGTTGCATAAAGAAGCATTCGACCACGCTGGTCTAATTTATGGTATGGGACATGCGGTTTACTCACTTTCCGATCCACGAGCTGTTATTTTCCGCTCTTTCGTAGAAAAACTCTCCGAAGAAAAGGGCTATGAAAAAGAATTCAAACTCTATGCAACGGTCGAGCGGCTTGCCCCTGAGATCATTGCAAAAGAACGTAAGATCTACAAGGGTGTCAGTCCAAACGTTGACTTTTACAGCGGCTTCGCCTACAGCATGTTAGGACTCCCGGTAGAACTTTACACACCGATTTTTGCCATTGCACGAATCTCCGGCTGGAGTGCACACCGTCTTGAGGAAGTGGCACACAGTGGCAAGATCATGCGTCCTGCATACAAGAATGTTGGCGAACGAAAAGCTTATGTTCCTATGGAGGAACGTTAAAATAAGAAAACAGTTGCCACTGGGAACACACCGGATATTACCGGTTTCGGTCTGTTTCCATGACAACTGTTTTTTATGTAACTCATATTATAAATGTAAAAACTTTTCTCTCGCTTTCGCCAATGAATTCTGAAACCAGATGAAAGCTGCAAGGAAAATGATCACTTCCAGGATACTTGCTTTTCCAATCGGCATAACGGTCTCATTTAAGACTCCAAGAACCCCAACAATCAATACCAGCGCACCAAACAACATCTCCCGCCAATACAGAAATTCAATGAATCCCTTTGTATCTTTCACTTTTTTTAACTCTTCCTGTGCCAGTACCATGGAATTAATCTTACCACTCTTCTTCATCTGAAGTGCTGACCATATCATATAGGCACCGAATAACGCAACCACCACGTTAAATACAAGCATTACATCCATCTTCTTTTACCCTTCCATTTCTGATTTTACATAATTTTACAAAGATGCACTCATTATAAACTCTCCATCCTTAAGATTCAAGAACAAAATCAATCCATATTTTGCGTTTTTTCGAGAAAAAACAACACGAATTTTGTATATTACAATTGCATGCCCATTTTTTTTAGTGTAAAATAGGTTCTATAAACAAATTAGGAAAAGGGGATTTACTATGAGACTAGACAATGCAAAAATTCTTATTAGTGATGATTCCATACTTGCACGAAAGCAGTTAAAAGATTTTATTTCAAAATATGGTACACCAACTTTTTTCGAGGCATCCAACGGACAGGATGCAATTGATATCTATAAAAAGGAAAAGCCTGATTTATCTTTTCTTGATATCGTTATGCCAGTAAAAGATGGCAATGCAGCAATCCGTGAAATTATTGATTTTGACAAAGATGCAGAAATCATTATCGTTTCTTCTGTCGGAACACAGTCACAGCTGCGTTCCGCCATTGAAGCCGGTGCAAAGGATTTTATCCAGAAACCTTTAAATCCAGAGCAGCTGCATAGCATCCTTACCTCAAGATTTGAAGGGAGATAAAATATGTACGCACAGTTTTTTGGAACATTTTTATTATCTCACAATGTAGTGACAAAAGATCAGCTGCTCAGTGCCCTTGGCAAAAAATCCTCCCAGCATATGAAGCTTGGCACTCTCGCCATTATGAAGGGATATATGACTGCAAATGAAGTAGATAATGTCATCATTTCACAGACACATAATGATTGTCGGTTTGGCGATTTAGCTGTCCGCGAGGGATATCTGACACAGGAACAGGTCGATGAACTTGTCAAGACACAGTATCCGGACTTTCTGTTATTAGGACAGACACTTGTAGAGGAAGGTTATATTAACAATGCGCAGCTGGAAACACTGATCACGGATTATGAATCAGAAAACGAAATAACGGATTTAGATTACAGCAACGAAAAACAGGATGATCTTGACCGGATTCTTGCAAATTTCTTCCATACAACTGATGTAGCTGCAGACGAATACAATGCTTCCTATATGCGATTGCTGTTCAATGATCTGACGCGTTTTATCGGGGATGATTTCACTCCGCTGTGTTTTAACCCATGCAAAGAATATCCTGTAAATTACTGTGTTTCGCAGACGATCCATGGCGATTTATCCGCTAAAGTTTATCTGGATATGCCTGAGACAACCTGTATCAGCTTTGCATCCAGATACGTAAATGAGGAATTTACAGAGTTTGATGAATATGTTCAGGCTTCTCTGGAAGATTTCTTAAATCTTCATAACGGATTATATAATGTGAATATTTCAAATACACTCGGAAAAGAATTAACATTAGAGGCTCCTGAAGTTGTTTCTGACGAATTGATTGAATTGTCCAGTTCATCTTATTTACTTCAGGTCATGTATCCGTTTGGTGTTATTAATTTCATTTTTGAATTGAAGAAATAATAATGGGATTGTATCAATAGAAAATCAATTTTCAGGTCACAAAAATAAGGCTGCTGATAGTTTTATCAGACAGCCTTATTTTTTCTATTATCGTTTTAATAAGATACAAATGCTAAAAATCTGCACGATCATTTCACGTTCAAAAATTCTTTTACAACCTTTGGCATCTCATCCACTTCACATACGGTCTTATGTCTTACCTCTGCGGTACGGATCTCTTCGATGGCATTTGGAATCTTAACATTTCCAATTTTGCTCAGTTCGTCAACAAGTTCAAAATCTGTCATTGCATCATACTTCTTATCAATCGCATCCATCACGCTTCTTGTAAACTTGAACGGACTTGCAGTAGATGCGATCACGGTCTTGGTGTCCGTATCCTTTGTATCTTTTAAATACTTATGATATACACCTGTCGCAACTGCTGTATGAGTATCAATAATATAACCTGTCTTCTCGTATAAGTTCCGGATCTCTTCTGCTGTTTCTTCCTCACTTGTATAATTTCCATAGAAATCTGCAAGCTGTTCTTTCATTGCAGGCGTAATCTCATACTTTCCGTTTGTATTTAATGCTTTCATGAAATCTGCATTCTTTGCAGCATCATTTCCGGCAATACGGTAAATCAGACGCTCTAAGTTACTGGAAATCAGAATATCCATGGATGGAGAGCTTGTCAGCATAAATTCTCTGTTCTTATCATAAGTTCCGGTTGTGAAAAAGTCGTAAAGAACCTTATTCTCATTGGATGCACAGATCAATTTTGCAATTGGGATTCCCATATTCTTCGCATAAAATGCTGCCAGAATATTACCAAAGTTACCGGTTGGAACTACGACATTGATTCTCTCATCTTTTCCAATAACACCATTTGCATATAATTTTGCATATGCATATACATAATAGACAATCTGTGGCACCAGACGTCCAATATTGATGGAATTCGCGGAGGAGAACTGATAACCTGCAGCTGCTAATTCCGCTGCCATTTCTTTATCACCAAAAATCTTCTTCACACCAGTCTGTGCCTGGTCAAAGTTACCATGGATACCTACAACAAATGTATTATCGCCCTTCTGTGTCACCATCTGTTTTTCCTGAATTGGGCTGACACCGTTCTTTGGATAAAATACAATGATCTTTGTTCCCTTTACATCTGCGAATCCGGCTAATGCTGCTTTTCCGGTATCCCCGGAAGTAGCTGTCAGGATTACAATATCATTTTTCACCTGATTCTTTCTCGCTGATGTGATCATTAAATGTGGCAGGATGGATAATGCCATATCTTTAAAAGCAATCGTTGAGCCATGGAACAACTCCAGATAATACGCTCCGTCCGCCTGAACCAATGGTGCGATCTCTTCTGTATCAAACTTGCTGTCATAAGCTGCATTGATACAATTCTTTAATTCTTCCTCCGTGAAGTCTGTCAAAAACTTCTTCATAACTTCATAAGCTGTTTCCTGATAAGTCATTCCTGCAAGTTCATCTACCGTCTTATCCAATGTCGGAAGCTGTTCCGGAACAAATAATCCTCCGTCCTCTGCAAGTCCTTTTAAAATAGCCTGTGAAGCTGTCACTTTTTCATTTGCATTTCTGGTGCTTGTGTACATCAATTCCATTTTCACAATCCTCTTATCCTTTTTCTCTCTTTCGCTCATTATAGATAAAACGTTCTCTCATGTCAATGCATTAAAGCATTAAATTGTCCGAAATCCCCTGAAAACGATCTGATTCTGCTTTCAACTGGTCACTGATCTGCTGGTTTGTCTCCATTTTCTTCTTGACCTTTTCCATGTTTTCTACAAGGATATCGGTATTTTCCGCAGCATTTGCGATTCCTTTCGCACTCTCCTCAATCGCCGTGGAAATATCCTCTACTGACTGTTTCATCACAAGGACAACCTCTTTCAGACTGTTTGCACGCTCCTCGAAGTGATCCATGGTACTATTGACATAAGTTGCATCGGTCCGGTACTGCTCGCCTGTTTTTACGAAGCTGTCATAATCCGGCATGATCGTATCATCAATATAGGTAACAAGCTGGTTTGCGCTGTCAGAAAGCTTTTCCACCGCATCTGTGACCTGTGCGTTGATACTCTGGATATTATTCGCTGTCTCTCTTGTGGAATCTGCAAGTTTCCGGATTTCATCTGCCACAACTGCAAATCCTTTTCCTGCCTCTCCCGCTCTTGCCGCCTCAATAGAAGCATTTAACGCGAGAAGGTTTGTCTGGCTGGATACGCTTAAGATTTCTTCCGTCAGTTCATTGACATGTCTGACACTGGTACTCTCCTCGATCGCTGACTTCAGCGACTCGATGATGCCGGCGATCATCCGGCTTGTATTTTCCTGATTGTTTACTGCCTTCTGTTTTAACTCTTCGGCACGCTCCTGCATAGTGGATGCATAATCATTCATTGCCTTCGAATCATCCGCAATGCTGATCACTTCATCATTTACATTTGAAATATTATCGGTCACGGTTGCAGCGGAAGAAGAAACCTCCTCCATCGTTGCAGAAAGTTCTTCCATAACAGCAGATACATCATAGGCATTCGTATTGGCTGTCTCCACACTCCTTCCGACATTCTGGACGACATCCCCTATCGCATTGGAGTTTGTTGCGATTTTTCCGAGAACTTCCTGTAAGGTGTCAAGGAACACATTCATACCGGATGCAAGTTCTGCGATCTCATCATTTCCCTTTACGGTCACACGTTTTGTCAGATCTGCATGACCGGACTGCATATCTTTGACGATCACTTTCAGTTCCTTTGACGTCTTCCTGATCGGACGAACTACTTTAAAGATCGTTATATACAACGATGCGATCAGACTCACAACAATAAGTCCGATAACGATCAGATTTGCATAATTTCCACTGTCATATACCGTACTCTGGTTTGCAACCACCCGGTCTACATCTGCATTGTAAAATTCAATATAAGACGCAAGTTCATCACTCAATTTATTTGCCGCTTTAAAAAGTTCAAGATTACAGTATTCCTGTGCCTGTGTCTTATTACCGTTCTCAATACTGTCCGTCACCTTCTGGTATGCATCCGTAAAGCCCTGATAATAAGCGGTGATATTCTTCACCCTGCTCTTCTCATCCTCTGTCACTGCCATCTGATCTAACTGTTCCAGCAGACTATTGATCTCTTCCTTGGTTGCTGCGCTCTGTTCGAGCATACTGGCACGGTCATTTGTCGACTTTGTCACACACATGCTGTAAGCAAGGATCTCCATTTCCTTAAATTTGTCCGAGATCTCATTCAACTGTGCTGTTTTTGTCATATAAACACTTGTGATCTCATTGCTCGCCTGATACATGGACTTTAAATTCCGATGTCCGATCACAGAAGATAAAATTGCAATGATCACAAGACAGATAACAGGGATCAAAACTTTCCGGCTCATCCGGCTCTGTAACTTTACGCCTCCTGCTTTTCCACTTTTCTTTTGTTTTCTGTTTGTTCTTTCGCTCATATCTGTTTTCCTCTTTTCAAATTCCAATTGCATTTTTGATCAGAAAATCACTTTGTAATATTATACCAAATTCTTACTTACGAAACAATATTTTACAGCATATCAAATTTATATTTTTACCATATTCTGAATCACTTTCTTACACAGCAAAACAGCAAGTGTTTTTCTGCTGAGCGAACAGTCACCATAATTTTCTTGTTCTTCCTGTTCTGTCATGTTAAAATAGCATATATCATCTCATAAGTGTAAAGTAATCATTTTATGGAAGGAAAACTATAACATGCAAACTGGAGTTTATTCTGCCCAAAAAAAGGACGGAACCGTCTATTATCGCGCGAACATTACATACCAGACAAAACACATCAGTCTCGGCAGCTTTTCATCGGAAGAAGATGCACACTCTGCCTATTTAGAAGCCTGTAACCTTTTGGAAAATGAAGCAGTCACACTTTTTAACATCCACAGTCAGATTCGCCATCTGTCCTTTGACAAAGCAGTATGTCTTTTAAACTTCCGGGATAATCATCTGTATTTTCATAACCCTATTTATCTGCGCAAAGGCTACTTCAGTTATTTTCTTTCCGATGATATGGAACTGAAATTCGACATTGATGATCTGTTTTATTATGCCGGTCATCGCATCCAGAAACGCCAGGGACATTTATTTGTAAGCGATTATGGCATGCAGTACTCCATTTTGTCCCGCTACGGGATCAAACCCTATGCAGTTACCGGCAGAGACTATCTGTTTTTTAACGGTGATACGCATGATTTCCGTTATTCCAACATTCTGAACATCAACCGTTATCATGGTGTTTTCAGCTATGAGAAAAACGGTGCTACGCATTATAAAGTTTTTATCCATATTAACGGCAATTACAAAATCGGAAACTATGCCAGCGAAGCCAGTGCTGCCGTTGCTTATAATAAAGCTGCCGATCTTGCAAAAACATTCGGTGTGACAAAGCAGTTCCCGGAGAACTATGTAGACACGCTGAATCCAAGAGAATATGCCGAACTCTACACCCACGTAAAAATCTCAAAAAAATATATCGATTATCTGAAAACATTCGCTTAACCGCAATGCCTGAAATATCTTTACAGCCACCTCGCAACATACAAAAAGACCGTCACACAAACCTGATCGTTTATGCAACAGTCCTCCTGCTTCTGATTGTATTTTGAAATTATTTCTGATTGATATAGTTGACCAGACCTTCGCAGTCGATAATCTTCTGCATGAATGGCGGGAATGCCTGCCCCTGATAAGAAGTTCCTTTTGTCTTGTCGGTGATGACACCTGTATCAAAGTTCACTTCCACCTCATCGCCTGCTTCAATCTCTTTTGCCGCATCCGGGCACTCGATGATCGGCAATCCGATGTTGATCGCATTCCGGTAAAAAATTCTCGCAAATGTCTCTGCAATGACACAGCTTACGCCTGCCGCTTTAATTGAGATCGGTGCATGTTCTCTGGAAGATCCACAGCCAAAATTCTTATTGGCTACAATAATGTCTCCCTCTTTTACATTTTTCACAAAGTCTTTGTCAATGTCTTCCATACAGTGTGTTGCAAGTTCCTTCGGGTCTGAAGAATTTAAGTATCTTGCCGGAATAATAACATCTGTGTCGACATTGTCTCCATATTTAAATACATGACCACATGCTGCTTTCATAATATCCTCCTTGTTTTGCGAAGCAAAATCCGAGCCTCTTTAGGCGAGGAGAGGATTTAGCCTCCTTGTTTTGCGAAGCAAAATCCGAGCCTCTTTAGGCGAGGAGAGGATTCAGCCTCCTTTTGTCTCCCTTGTTTTACATAACCTCTTCCGGGCTGGAAATCTTACCTGTGATTGCACTTGCCGCTGCAACTGCCGGGCTCGCAAGATATACTTCCGAATCCACATGTCCCATACGACCTACAAAGTTCCGGTTTGTTGTGGACACACACCGTTCGCCTGCCGCAAGGATTCCCATATATCCTCCAAGACATGGTCCACAGGTTGGTGTGCTGACAACCGCTCCTGCCTCGATAAAGGTTCTTAACAGTCCCTCTTCCATTGCCTGCAGATAAATCTTTTGTGTTGCCGGAATCACGATCACACGGAGTCCTTTTTTCACTTTCTTGCCTTTTAACACGGAAGCTGCAATCCTAAGATCATCCATACGGCCATTGGTACAGGAACCGATCACAACCTGATCAATTTTCACATCTCCGATTTCATCGATCGTTCTTGTATTTTCAGGTAAATGCGGAAATGAAACGGTTGGTTTTAAGGTGCTTAAATCAATCGTATATTCCGCATCATATTCCGCATCCTCATCTGCTTCATAAACAACGTAAGGACGTTTGGAATGTTCTTCCATGTACTGTTTTGCAAGATCATCCACAGGGAAAATACCGTTCTTTCCACCTGCTTCGATCGCCATATTTGCAATTGTAAAACGATCATCCATCGTCAGATACCGGATTCCATCACCCACAAATTCCATCGATTTGTAAAGTGCACCATCCACACCGATCATTCCGATAATATGTAAAATAATGTCTTTTCCGCTGATCCACGCAGCCGGTTTTCCGGTCAGATTAAATTTCATTGCAGACGGAACTTTAAACCATGCCTTTCCGGTTGCCATTCCTGCCGCCATATCCGTACTTCCGACACCGGTAGAGAAAGCTCCAAGTGCTCCGTAAGTACAGGTATGGGAATCTGCACCAATGATCACATCACCTGCGACGGTAAGTCCTTTTTCCGGGAGCAGTGCATGTTCAATCCCCATCTCCCCTACATCAAAATAGTTGGTAATGTCATGTCTGCACGCAAATTCCCGCACGCATTTACAGTGCTCTGCTGATTTAATATCCTTGTTTGGAACAAAATGATCCAAAACCAGTGCTACTTTATCTTTATCAAACACACCGTCCACTTTCATCTTATCCATCTCATGGATAGCCACCGGTGATGTAATGTCATTTCCAAGAACTAAATCCAATTCTGCCTCGATCAACTGTCCTGCACTTACAGATGGAAGCCCTGCATGTACCGCCAGGATTTTCTGCGTCATTGTCATTCCCATGATAAAATCCTCCTTCACGTAATTATTCCGATTCCCTGCTGTTATCATAAATCATCAAAACAATTACTCTGTTTATATTCCCGTGATATTCTCATTTCTCACGGTTCCTTTTACTTGTATTCATTGTAGCATAGGTAATATTATAATACAAATACATAATAAACATATTTACCATAACTATGTTTTATGATATACTATATCCATCAGATAACAAAAAGGAGTTTTTATGAATCAGAATTTATCCTCTTACCGTATTTTTTATACAGTTGCAAACACCGGAAATATCTCAAAAGCTGCAAAGGAGCTTTATATCAGCCAGCCTGCGATCAGTAAATCCATCCAGAAGCTGGAGGAAAGCGTTGGCTGCAAACTTTTTTCCAGAAGTTCCCGCGGCGTTGTTCTGACCGATGAGGGAAAACTGCTCTACGAGCATGTCAGTGAGGCGTTTGAGACCCTGACCATGGGCGAAGAAAAATTAAAACGTTCCATCGAGCTCGGTGTCGGACACTTAAAAATCGGTGTCAGTTCCACACTCTGCAAATATCTGCTTCTGCCTTACCTGAAAGAATTTATCCGGCAGAACCCGCATATTTCCATTTCCATCTCCTGCCAGTCCACCAACGATACCTTAAAACTGCTGGAAGATAACAAAATTGATATCGGACTGATCGGCAAACCGGAAAATCTGAAAAATATTCATTTTGACTTTTTGGAGGAAATTGAAGACATTTTCGTTGCAGCCAAAGATTATCTGCGAAACCTGAAAGCAAGAGGTATTCAGAAAGATCATATTTTACAGAGTTCCACGCTCATGCTGCTTGATAAAAACAATATGACAAGACAGTACATTGATGATTATTTACAGGAAAATCAGATTATCATCAAAGATTCCATCGATATTTCTGACATGGATCTTCTGATCGATTTTGCCCGCATCGGTGTCGGTGTTGCATGTGTCATCAAGAACTTTGTCCGGGAAGATTTGGAAAACGGAACTCTCGTGGAAATTCCACTTGGCTTTCCCATCCACAAACGTGAAGTCGGTTTTGCATACAAGACAACAACCAAGCCTTCTAAATCACTTGCGGAATTTATTCATTTTTACAAGACTTACCGGTAGGACGCTGATGCGCGCAAGCTTTAGCTTGCATAATTCTTCTGCGCATCAGTCGCATCCTTGTGGAGCATTTTTCTTGCATAGGAAGCAATTTCCTATGCAAGAAAAAACGCCGTGGCAGCCGCCACGGCATTTTTTCTTATCTCATAACAATATTCACGATACGTCCCGGTACATAAATCTCTTTTACGATATTTCCCGTGAGTTTATCTGCAATCGCTTCTTTTGCTTTTGCAATGACATCCTCTTTTGCATCGTCTTTTCCAATGGAAAGTGTTCCCTTGGTCTTGCCATTGATCTGTACTGCGATTTCCACAGAACTCTCAACGGTCTTAGCCTCGTCAAATTCAGGCCAGGCTGTCTGATAAACTTTTCCTTCGAAACCTGCAATCTGCCATAACTCCTCAGTGATATGTGGAGCAACTGGGTTCAATAAAGTAATTAATGTTTTAAATTCTCCCCTTGTGATCGCATTTTTCTTATAAAAGTCATTGATAAGTGCCATCATTGCTGCAATTGCAGTATTGTACTTCAGATTCTCGAAATCGCTGCTTACTTTCTTGATGGTCTGATGCATCTTTGTCTCCATATCAGCAGAATAACCTTCTTCGTCTGTCATAAGATCCTGTAATTTCCATACACGCTCCAAGAAACGACGGCAGCCTTTGACGCCATCTTCCGACCAGGAAGCGCTTAAATCGAAAGCTCCGATGAACATCTCGTAAGTTCTCAATGTATCTGCACCGTATTCTCTTACGATATCATCCGGATTTACGACATTTCCTCTGGATTTTGACATCTTCTCACCGTTCTCACCGAGGATCATACCGTGGGAAGTTCTCTTCTGATATGGTTCCGGGCAAGGAACAACACCCTCATCATAGAGGAATTTATGCCAGAATCTGGAGTACAGTAAATGTAAGGTTGTATGCTCCATACCACCGTTATACCAGTCAACCGGCATCCAGTATTTTAATGCTTCCGGGCTTGCAAGTGCTTCATCGTTGTGTGGATCGGTATATCTTAAGAAATACCAGGAGGATCCTGCCCACTGAGGCATGGTATCGGTCTCTCTCTTAGCCGGTCCGCCACAGCAAGGACAGGTTGTATTTACCCAGTCTGTCATAGCTGCCAGTGGTGACTCGCCGTTATCTGTCGGCATGTAGCTGTCAACTTCCGGTAACATTAATGGAAGTTCGCTCTCATCGATCGGAACATATCCGCATTTATCACAATGTACAATTGGGATCGGTTCACCCCAGTATCTCTGACGTGAGAATACCCAGTCTCTTAATTTATAATTTGTCTTGGCTGTTCCAATGCCTTTTTCCTCTAAAAATGCGATCATCTTTGCTTTTGCATCTTTTACTTCCAGTCCGTTTAAGAAATCAGAGTTAATGAGAACACCTGTTGCGACATCTGTAAATGCAGCCTCATTGATGTCTACTTCCTCTCCATTCTTTGCAACCACCTGGATCATCGGCAGATTGAATTTCTTTGCAAATTCCCAGTCACGCTCATCGTGTGCCGGTACTGCCATGATCGCACCTGTACCATAGGACATTAATACATAGTCAGAGATCCAGACCGGAATCTCTTTTCCGTTTACAGGGTTTACTGCTGTCAGACCGTCAATGCATACACCAGTCTTGTCTTTTGCAAGTTCTGCACGTTCAAAATCAGATTTCTTTGCAGCTTCCTCGCGGTATGCCACGATCTCATCCCAGTTTTTGATCTCACTCTGGTACTTATCAATAATCGGATGCTCCGGGGATACAACCATGTAAGTAACACCGAATAATGTATCGCAGCGGGTTGTGTATACACGAAGTTTATCTTCTTTTCCTTTAATAGAGAAATCAACTTCAGCTCCCATGGATTTACCGATCCAGTTCTTCTGGGAAACTTTTACACGCTCGATGTAATCCACATGATCTAATCCTTCGATCAGTTTCTCTGCGTAATCCGTGATCTTTAGCATCCACTCACTTTTTACTTTGCGGACAACCGGAGCTCCACAACGCTCGCAGACACCGTTTACAACCTCCTCGTTTGCAAGACCTACTTTACAGGAAGTACACCAGTTGATCGGCATTTCTTTCTTGTAAGCCAAACCTGCTTTAAAAAGTTTTAAGAAAATCCACTGTGTCCATTTATAATAATTTGGATCTGTGGTGTTGATCTCTCTGTCCCAGTCAAAAGAATAACCGAGCGAATGAAGCTGATCTTTGAATCTTGCCACGTTCTTCTCTGTTACGATCTTCGGGTGAATCTTGTTCTTGATCGCATAGTTTTCAGTTGGAAGTCCGAATGCATCCCATCCCATTGGATAGAGTACGTTGTATCCCTGCATTCTTCTCTTTCTAGCTACAATATCAAGTGCTGTGTAAGGTCTCGGATGACCTACGTGAAGTCCCTGTCCTGATGGGTACGGGAACTCAACTAATGCATAATATTTTGGTTTGGTAAAGTCATTGGTTGCTGCGAAAGCTTTCTCATCATCCCAGACTTTCTGCCATTTTTTTTCGACTACCTTATGGTTATAAAGTTCTGCCATGGTATTCCTCCTTCTTTTTTATCAAGCATGATTCATGATTTTGTGGATTTTGTGGTAATAGAACAAAGTTTCCTGTTACATAAAAAATCTCCGTCTCCAAAAAGAGACGAAGATATCTGTTCACTCCGTGGTACCACTCTCATTCGCAGGATGAACGGTTCATCCAAATACGCACTCACATTCTTAACGCGAATCACACGTTCTGACCTACTTATTTTTTCATTTCAATCAGAAAACTCAGAGGCGAGTTGGGAACTTCCAAATACTGTCTTGCACCATCCGACAGCTCTCTGACACTTTTTCGTTCTTAATACTCCTCGTCAACGTCATATTTTATGCTTTTAACATGATTTATTTTAACATATGAAATTCATTTGTCAATATTTTCAGAGCATATCCCACTTTGAAAAATCTTCGTGATTGTCTTTTGCAAAAATGGCAATTGCAGTCATCAGTAAAATTTTAAAATCCAGAAACAGGGAATAGTTTTCAATATACATCAGATCCCATTTCAGTTTGTCCAGAAAACTTGTGTTATAATTTCCCATCACCTGTGCATATCCGGTCAGTCCGGCTTTTACCTTCGTACGAAGTACAAACTCTGGAATATCCTCGACTGCTTTTGCAATAAATTCCGGTCGTTCCGGTCTTGGACCTACAAAACTCATATCACCTTTTAAAATATTTACAAGCTGTGGCAGTTCATCTAACTTCGTATTCCGAAGAAAACGTCCTACCCGTGTCAGCCGTTTGTCGTGCTTTGTGGCAAGCTGCGGTCCCCTGTTTTTCTCCGCATCCGTGATCATGCTGCGGAACTTGTAAATTTCAAATTTTTTCATGTCTCTGGTACAGCGGACCTGCCGGTAAATCACACTGCCGCCGTCCTCGCACTTAATGCAGATTGCAATAATCAAGAACAATGGAGAAAGAATCACCAGAAACAACACCGAAAAGACTAGATCAAAGCATCTTTTCACCGCACGCTTGGAAATTTCCATTCCAAAATGGTTACAGAAAAAGACCGGTGAATCGTGATACTGTGTCAATCCTGAACCGCGTATCATAATATCCGATAATTTTGTGTTGCAGTAAACCTGCCTGTCCATATAGTAACAGAACTTGAGCAGTTCATTCCGCTCGTCAGACGGCAGATCTTCCAGAAAAACAGAGTCATGCACCCTTATTTTCTCTTTTGCCGCCTCTAAAGTATCAGCTCTGGTGATCACGCACGCAGTCGTGATCTGAAAATGCTCCATGATTTTCTTATAAATCTGAAAAATACCTGCAAATGTAATACACTGGATCGTACTGAGCAGGATCAGCTTCCACAGAACCAAAAGAATGCCTGCAAAATGCACTGTTTTTGCTCCCACAAACAGATACCAGACTACATTTACAGCGGTCAGCCTTCCCCACAGTTCCATATAAATCTCATAGCGCCTGTTATTATTATTTCCAAGTTTCCGGACCACACACAGATAAAGTAAAAAGAGGTACGCAACAAATACCCAGAGATCAAACCGCATCTGAAACTGATGTTTCAGGAACCAAATATATTCACATATCCAGCCACCCCACAAAACGGTCTGCATCAGGATATAATTAATCTGTCGTTTCATAATACATTTGCCTCAAATTCAAATTTCTTCTTCAGTGCTTTCAAATAAGCTTTCTTGTTTCCGCTGGCTGCCAGAATCGGTGCATAGGCATCCCTTCCGCTCACACAGAACAGATATGGATACCCGGAAAAATGTTTCTGGTAATCACGCACAAAATCCAGAATACCACTCTGGATCTCTTTCATTCCCTCCGGATTTGCATCCACCTTTCCGAATAAATACGAAACCTCCCCGCTCGCTTCATCCAGTTCAAATCCAAGGAACTGCGGTGTCGGCGAGGCGAGCAGCAGTTCAAAAAAGATATTGTCATCCGTGTTTGGATCATGTTTTTTCCATAAGTCTCGATTGAACGACTGCGCATACAGATATGCTGCGAGTTTTCCATTCTGCAAAAAAATTTCGCTCGCATCGACTTCAAAATTATGCACGGAATTGGTGCCTGCGACTGCCCCTGTAATGCTGCACGGCAGCTTCCACACGTTCTGTACCAGATAGTCCAGCGCTATCGCCCCACTCCCTGCCCAGCCGATATCCACTGCCAGAGCATTCCGGCTGTCGCCTAGTACTTTTTTATAGTATAATTCCGCAGCTTTGGATTCCCTGTCATAAACGGCTGTCACCTCCTGCCAGTTTGCTTCCAGAAAACGTTTTACCTGTCTGACGTTCCCACTTGTCAGATATGTTTCATGGGGCAATCGCTGTAACAGACGATCCAGCAGAAATTCCAGCCGCATGGATTTTAAAATCTGCTCTAAGGTATAAGTTCCATCCGCTTTATGATACAGATACCGTCTGAAAAAATCATAGCGGTTATAACGCGCCATCAATTTTGTTGCCGCAGCTCTCGACCAGTAAACATACTCTGTTTTCTCCTCCGGGAACAGCACAGCATATGCCTGTCTTAAAATATCCCCATCTCTGGACAAAAACAGTAATTTATCAATCCCATGCTCTCTGGCATATGTATGAATAAAATTGCAGTACCCAAGCACAAACAATCCGCCATAAATATAGCCGTACTCATACTCCATCGGCAGCTGCTCCGTGCCATTGTATAGCTTATTATTTACAATTCCGCGATACGCACCGCCGACAACTGCCGACATATCATATGCCCGGTACAAAAGTGCATTGCGGTTCACATTCGGATAATAAAACACCTCAAATCCGTGTTTCTTCGCATTTTTCACATCGCTCACCGGATTGTCGCCCACATGGATCATAGAATCCGTGTCCGGGTATGCCCTTTTTACAACTTCATATAACGATCCATCTGCCTTACTCTTTTCATATTCACAGGAAACATATAGTTCCTCATATCCTTCATATCCGTTTTTTTGCAGCAGCTCCGATAAAAATGCTTTTGATAAATACATGTCCGAAGTGATCACGATCCGCTTCCCATGTTCCCGCAGCTGTGTAAACACTTGCTGCATAAATGGATTGGCATAACAGAACTCCATTTCCAATGCCTGCTCCATCTGCATTCCCTGCTCTTTTATGACACCGATTTCATTCTGTAACCTGCTCCATATGTCAGAAAGCTTGATTTCATAATGCTTCTCTTCTTTATACTTTTGTGTTCTTGCCTCTGCTTCTGCCTGCATACGTAGTCTCTTAAAATCAAGGATTTCCAGTTTTTCACCAAGAAAGAAAAATAAATCTGTCGGCTCCGAAAACGGTCTGAAAATGAGCGTATCAAAAATATCAAACGATATAACTTCATACTGCATCAAAAATGAAACCGTTTCCGATACACTCCTACGGTCACGGTTTGCCAGCACGGACTCACTCTCTGCGCACGGCGGTTTCTTTTCCTCGTAAACTGGAAACTCTGTCTGTTCTCCAAGAAATCTGCAAAACAGTACATAATAACAGAAATTCAGCCACAGCAGATAAAACCATGAAACCACCTTCTTCATCCCTGTCGTTCCATCATGAAATCTGTGGTAACGCTGCCTGATCCCCGGTTTTCTGTTCACTAAAAAATGATATATCTTTGCTCTCAATGTCTTCTCCATGGTTTGTTTAAATAGTATTTTCTGTATACGTTTTAAACATGACTTTTGAGTTACATTGTAGCGCATAGAGGGGGAGATGTCAATTTGTGGAAACTTGCATGTAAAAAGTCAAAATATGCGCTTCAACTTTACCAGCTTCCAACTCTTAAATTTGTATAAACAAACTTCTGTATCTCTTGTTTTTTCTTATCATATATTGTAAATTTAATCCACGCATATCGCTCTCCCGGTATATTACCGATTTTCCTCACATATAACTAATATTTATTTATTCAATTTCTCCATTACACATAGGTCATCTCACAACTCCAGTATTTGACAAGTTTTTTTTATTATTTTTATGTATCCAATTGAAAAAATCGCATATATGTAATATTATAAGGAGTGAACATGAATACAGAAGACATGCTGAAAGAATTAGCTTCTTTATTAAATTCTTTTTTTATCCATCCAAAATTTTTAGAAGAATTAAGAACACTATTAAAAACAGATTTAAAAGGAAAAGAATCTATATTTTTTAAAATTTTAACTACACAATTAAGCAATATAAAAAATTTTGGTTCAAAGATATATACGATAGACAGCAATGAAATACTTCAAGGTGCAGATGGACATTACTATTCCATTCATCTACAGAAATCTCAATTTAATGTTCGTCTGATTGTATATATAAATGATGAGAATATACCTTACTTTTTATGTGCTTTCAATGAACGTTCTGGAAAAAATCGTACTAATTACTCAACCTATACTACTGTTATGAAAGAACGTATTAACTACTTTTTAGGAGATGATAATTATGAATAAAAAAAAGACACCCAATAATATTGAAGATTTACTCTCTCTGTTTTCAGAAACATTAACACCCGCAGATGTCCTCTCTGCAAAGTTAATGGCTCAATTTTCTAATGCCATTACTTCCGAAAGACTAAATCTTAATATGTCTCAAAAAGATTTTGCGAAACATATAAATGCAACCCAATCATTGATTTCCCGTTGGGAATGTGGAGACTACAATTTTTCAATTAATAAAATTGCTGAAATTGCAGCCAAACTAGATTTGAATGTAGATTTTAAAATAAATAAATGCCATTCATCTACAGATACTTCTAGAAATGACAATATGGTTACTACCGAAGTTCCATGTAAGATTATTCAATTTCCAAATCCATATGTGAAAGTTGACGAAGAATTGGAGGAAATGTAATGTTAAATATGATTAGTATAAATTTGGACTCGATTACAACTCAGGAAGCATTTATTATTAATAAAGCTCCGATAGATGGAAAAGAAATGAAACTTACACTTTCACGAAAGTGTACTCCAACAAATGATGCTCCAAATAAATATATCGGCTATTGCTCTGCTGAAATGAGATTTGCAGATGAACTTGATGTTGATATGCTAGATACCTCTTTCCTTGTAAAAGTAGTATTATCTGCCGAGTTTAGTTCTCCAGATTGCTCTACAAAGTTTTCAACGGATGAATTAACCGAATATGCTCTATTACAAATGTTTCCGCATGTTCGTGCCACTCTTGCTTCCATCATGGCGTCCGCCGGACTTACACCTTATTTGATTCCTACAAATGGCATAATTCAATGATAAAATATTACAACACATAAGCAAGCCCTGCTTGAAACATCCAGCAGGGCTGATAGAAGTCATTTATGTTTTATAAGACATTGTAAGAACTTTTTTCTTTTCTTACCAAGTACAAGTTTCTAAATGAGCATCACCTTTCTTTTTGACAAGGATTTCTGTAATATCTTTATATACATCATCTGATTTAATGAATACCCAATCATCAAAATATGCAAAAATTTTATGATATTTGCTAAATAATTCGTACATAGACAGCTTGCCATCACATTGAATTTCTTTAAAAACTTTTTCTAAATCATACCCTTCTTTTTTTATAAACTCATTAAAATCAGAATAAGTACATCTATATTCATCAAGTATATATTTAAGTAATTCGTCTTCCAATTTTCTTCGATATTCAAATTCGTATCCCGCCTTATCCAGATTATTTTTCACTAATTCCAGAGGCAGCTTAATACGAAACGGTCCCGGAATAATATAATACCATTTATGATCCAAATCATAAAAATACCCATAATCAATCCAATTAATTTTACTGAAAATTTCACGTTCCGTGTTACCTAACCAAAACGGTCTTCCTGTTGGTGCATTCGTTTCCATAATGGAACATCCACCATTTTCACTCCCAACTCTTCCGACACATGCAGTCTGCCCTAATCCAAAAAGGTATTCTACTGCATCACTATTTTGATACCATTGGAGTAAATGTGCTCCTGTAAAACTAAAATATCCACCATTGCCACTCCATCCATATTGCACGTGTCCATCTGAAAATCTTCTTGCCATAATACTTATGTTCCCCATTGCTTTGTTTCCTTTCACATCGATATTGCTTTACGTTACGTATATACGAATGTTAATATAAAATAACATAATTGTCAATCTCTTTACCTAAAGTATTTCATTAGTCTTCTGATTGCAGAGCAGCTAAATAACCAAGGAATCTTTCTTTTTTTCTTTTTTCAAGATTTCTAAAGCCTTCCAATACTACCGCTTCTTCATCATTCAATGCCACAAGATGATCTATATTATTTATAATTGCCTCATCTCTTTCGGAAAGCAACTCATACGGTGTCACATGCAATATCTCACATATCTTTAGAATTTTATCCGCCGATGGGTTTGTTTTCTTTCTCTTCCAATCGCTAATTGTGCTTTGAGAAATTCCTGTCTGTACTGCAAAATCTTTTTGTGTAATTCCCTTCTGATCCAGCAAATAAAAAATTTTTTCACTAATTATCAATATATTCTCTCCACTATTACTTTTTATATTTCTTTCTTACCTTTGTAATTTATATCATACACTATAAATGTTATTTTAAACAAGCTTGTTCCTTCCAAACTCTTAAATTTCCGTAAACAAACTCCCCTGCCTCTTGTTTTTCCTTATCATATATTGTAAATTTAATCCATGCATATCGTTCTCCCGGTATATTACCGGTTTTCCTCCGAATAATACAGACTCTGTGTAACTTTCCCATTACATAAGAACGGGAGGATTTAAAAACGACTACTTACAATAACTTAAAACCAGATACCATTCTAAAAAACTTCTGGAAAAACAATGAACACTTTGCAGACCTGTTCAATGCCGCTCTTTTTAACGGCTCACAGGTCATCAAACCGGAAGATTTATCGGAAGCAGATACCGATGTTTCTTCTTTGTTAAAGTTTAACAATCATACTGAAACCATCCAGAGGATCTGGGATGTTGTGAAAAAGACAGCTTATGGTGTTGATTTCGTTATCTTGGGATTGGAGAATCAATGTAAAATTCATTATGCAATGCCGCTTCGCACTATCCTTGGCGATGCTCTCTCTTATCTCAAGGAATATAATGAAATTGCTGCCAGAAACAAACACGAAAAAAAATTTTCATCTTCAGATGAATTTCTTTCAGGTCTTAAAAAGACAGACCGTTTGCACCCTGTCATCAGTCTCTGTGTTTACTATGGCGAAGACGAATGGGATGGTCCGCTTTCCCTGACCGACATGCTATGCATTCCAGAACATCTCACGCCTCTGGTATCAGATTATAAAATGAATCTTATCCAGATCAGAAACAGTGATTCTCTGATTTTTCATAACAGTGAAGTTCACACTTTATTCGATCTCAGCAGATTGATTTATAACAAAGAATTTGATAAAATCCAAAGTACATACATGAATCAGAAGTTTGATACAGAACTTAGTCTGGTGATTGGCACGATCACAAATACCAAGTCATTTATTAACCATGCGTTACAATCCGATTCGGAAGGAGGTTCGATCAATATGTGCAGAGCATTTGAAGAATGGCAGGAAGAATGTATTCAGAAAGGCGTCCAACAGGGCATTCAATCCGGAATTACACAGGGTGAAATTATAGGTACCCTTAAAACCTACAAAAAATTCTCTGTTTCAAAAGAGGAAACTCTCAAAAATATCATAACCGATTTTTCTTTATCCGAGGAAGATGCACGGAATTATATGGAAAAATATTGGTAAAATGACAGATCAGTCCTGCTAAGCTAATGCTTGCAGGGCTGATTTGTATCGCTATTTATTCTCTCTAGATTTCAGTGTTATTTTTTTCATGATACATTGAGATGGTTGCTCCATTTTCGAATTCACGAGCCATATCAATTTTTAATGCATAATTGTTTGCAATCGTTATGGCTCTTTCTTCTGGGAAACCATACGAGGTATAAAGCGCAATCGTTTCCTCTATTGTTGGAAGTAAATCCATGTTTACCACATGTCTGTTTTTAATATTCTTGATCATCTTTTCTTCAGAATCATAAAAACTTGTAATCGATTGCTGTAGTAAACTTAATCTTGTCTGAGAGAATAATGAATCCTTAAAAAACATACTATTTCCAGAATCATATATTGGCGCCGGACCTAAATATTGCATTGTGTTCGAATCTCTTAGAATTCCAAAATTTCCAAGATGTTCGTCTGTATTACTGATAATAAAATCTGTCAATGTCTGATAGTCCATAAAATTACGAATCTGCTGTTCTTCTATTCCTAATTCTGCACATATCCGGATATAATTATCATACACAGATTTATCATTCTGTTGCTTCGATCCTTCGATAACTTCATATGCGGATACTAATTCAACAGAATCACTTGTAAATGCATCACATCTACAATAAAGGCCATTATCCTCTGTATGCCCAACAAGATAAGAAACATAAGGAATTGCCGTTTCTTGTAAATCATGCAAATAAGTTGCAAATGCTTCATTCATCGCCTGCTGCCCAAAATATTTATAACTTTCTTTCACAAGCGTTGGAAAATTTGTTTTGATATCCCAATATTTTTCCATTTGTCCGCCTAATGCGGCATTCGAATCATATGAAGTTGCATTGTGATATGGAACCTTATTGTCAGAAAACAAATTCATATTTGATAATTTTACATCTTCATACTTTAAATCTAAATCCAACGGACGTATCCAATATGAGTCGGTCATAGAAAGTGCTAAATTCTTTGCCAGATACATCTTTGTGTTTGCACATCCTGCTTGTTTCAATACTTCCTGCATCATTTTTCTTGACGCCGGAACTGCCCTTCCCTCCCACCAGTGTTTCATTCTTCTTGTGTCTGCATTTCCTAAAAATGGGGATAAACCGCTGCCATTATCTTTGTATACTCTTAATGAGCCGGTTTCGTCATCAATAACCAAACTTCCGCACACATCATTTTTATGCATTAATGCGTATTGACTCATAATAACCCCTCCCATTCCCGTTTTTCTTCGTCATAGTTTTCAATCATCATTTCAGGAACCTGCTTCATATAACAATCATACAAATCCGTACACATTGTTTTAAGTGTAAGCAATGTCAAATCTTTGTTATTGTCTGTTATATGCAATTCGATTCCTTGATCTGCCTTTTTCCATTGATAATGATACCCAAGATAGTTTCCTTTTCCATTCTCAAGAAAAATGACATCATTTAAGATATCACTCATATCACATTTTAGATATAAGCACAGTTTGTATACCGTCTCCGCTGATGTATAATTGATATTCTTCTTTTCGTTAACCAGTTCATTCAGTGTTGTGTAAGGAATCCCACTCTCTTGACTTATTTTATATATACTTTTCCCGGTTTCTTTTATCATGTGATTAAAATTATCATTCATAATACTCCCTCCAATACTCGGTAGTGTCAAAAACTACCCATTTTATTGTTCTAAAATTCTTTTAAAACCTTGAT
>DXQT01000039.1 GCA_019411365.1 Roseburia sp. | reverse complement strand
GTCCAGCGAACAGAAACATAATATTTCGTTTATACCGTTTTTCTTTTTCATTAACTTATAAAATTCTGACTCGTGAGAGGACGCTTATATCTGCCCTTCACAACCTATAAAAGCACCACGGAATCTGCTACTCCACGGTAAGTTAAACTCCGGTTATGCTTCCAGTTTCAAAATATAAATGCAGTTCGGTTTGTCAACCTTGATCGGTTTTCCTTCCCAGATAGAGTATTTCTTCTCGTAGTCCACTGCATAAAATGCAATATCATTGGATGCATTATTCAGAGTCAGATAATGTTTTTCATCCGGGAAGATTGCAAGCATCTTAGGGAAATCGCTGCAGACTCTTGTCTGGAATGTGACGGTAAGAGTTCCCTCTTTTTGGTCGATCGCATAGCAGATAACAGAGTTTACACCGGAATTACTTACATATAAATACTTTCCGCTCTTGGAAACTTCCATACCAGATGCTGCGCAGACATCATCATCTTTTGGTCCCATTGTGGTGATCGTCTGGATTTTTTCAAATACAGGCATGTCATCCACAATCTTATAACTGTACACTTCTACCTGATTCAGCAATTCGTACAGAATATATGCAAATCTGCCGTCTCTGGAGAAACGGATCATACGAGGAGCTGACTCCAGTGGTCCACGGATAATATCGACCAGCTCTAATTTTCCGTATTCATAATCGACACGGTAAATTTTTACCTGATCAAGTCCGTTATCAACTGCACAGAGGAACTTCTGATCCGGTGTCAATTTTACACAGTCTACATGTGGGATAAAATTACGTTGTGCAATACTTCTTCCCATTCCTTTGTGGAAAATACCATCTGCGATATCACCAATACTTCCATCTTCATTCAGACGCATCATGGTAACACGTCCATCATGGTGTCCGCCTACAAAAAGATAACGGTTCTCATCATCTACTTCGACATAACATCCTCTCATACCACCAATCCACTGTTCATTGATTGGTTCGAGATCCCCGTCTTTTAAAATTTTGAAAGCTTCCACACCTTCATCTGCAATAGAATAAAGGAATTTTCTGTTCTTGGATACAACAAGATCAGACGGATTATTAATTGGAACAACTTTGCGTTCCTTCATATAACCTTTCGTTACATCAACATCATAAATATGAATTCCTACACTGTTCTCATGGGTATAGGTGCCCACATATGCAACATATTTTTCCTGTGCCATACTCGTAACCATTCCTTTCCAGTCCGTTTATTGTGATTCAGCTCCATGTAAACTGCTGAACTGTCACTCCTGCCTACTCTTTTCTGCGTAAAATATCATACATTTCCAATGGATGTCCCAGATCGATATATAATACCTGTTTTGGATGCGGCGCAGATTCCATATCATTGCCCTCTTCATCCACAATGCGTTTTACCGTAACTTCAATATTCTCTCCATCCGGCTTCATCACTTCTATCTGCTCACCAACGGAAAACTTATTACGCTGTTCAATACGATATAGCCCTTCTTCATTTGTCCCGCCCACGATACCGAGGTATGTGTATTCTTTCAAATAAGTATTGTTATCGTAAATCTGCGCTTCATCCGATGGCTTTCCGTAAAAGAAACCAGTGGTAAACTGACGATAAGTGCAGTTTGAGATCTGATCTAAATACCATGGCATATTTTGCTGATAAAGCTCCGGTGATTTCTTATAATCATCAATTGCCTTACGATATGTTCTTGCCACAGTCGCAACATAGAGTGCTGTCTTCATTCTACCCTCTATTTTAAAACTGTCAATACCTGCATCGAAAAGATCTGGAATATGTTCGATCATGCAGAGATCTTTTGAGTTAAAAATATAGGTTCCACGCTCATTTTCATATACCGGCATATATTCATTTGGTCTGGTCTCTTCCACGATGGAATACTTCCATCTGCACGGATGTGTACATGCTCCCTGATTTGCATCTCTCCCGGTAAAATAATTGGAAAGCAGGCAGCGTCCGGAATAGGAAATACACATTGCGCCATGGATAAATGTCTCGATCTCAAGATCATCCGGGATATGTTCCCGGATCTCTTTGATCTCTGTGATCGATAACTCTCTTGCAGAGACGACACGCTTTGCCCCAAGTCCATACCAGAACAGATAAGTCGCATAGTTTGTGTTATTCGCCTGTGTGCTGACATGGCGCTCAATCTCAGGACAGACCTCTTTTGCAATCTGGAATACGCCCGGATCCGCAATGATCAGCGCATCCGGTTTTATTTCCCTTAACTCTTTGAAATATTCCCGCACACCCTCAAGATCGCCGTTGTGCGCCAGAATATTTGCAGTGACATAAACCTTTACATCATGCGCATGTGCAAATTCAATTCCCTCTTTCATTTCTTCCATAGAAAAATTTTTTGCTTTCGCACGCAGTCCAAATGCCTCGCCACCAATATATACTGCATCTGCGCCGTAAATAACAGCTGTTTTTAATACTTCAAGGCTGCTTGCCGGTATTAAAAGTTCCGGTCTTCTCATTCCTTTTGTATCCTTCCTTTCCTATTTCTTCACACTCACGGTAATTCCATCTCCGATCGGTAACACCGAAGTTACCAGCTCATCGGAATGTGTCAGTTCGTACAGATATTCCCTCATTCTCTTATAAATCGTACGGTTTCTTCTCGTCACAATAAAATGGGATTCTATAATATCTCCGTCCTGCAAAACATTGTCTGATACCAGAATCCCTTCCGGTTTTAACAATCTGAAGATTTCCGGCATAAAATGGATATACTGCCCTTTTGCGGCATCCATAAAAATAAAATCAAACGGTTCCCGCAATTCTTTTAAGATATCTGCTGCATCCCCCTCTAAGAGGGTGATCTGTTTTTCTTTTCCTGCCCGCACAAAATTTTGTTTTGCAATGGGAATTCTTTTTTCATAATTCTCAATTGTGGTGATTTCACATGGGATTGGATTGTATTCAGCCATTAAAATTGCTGAAAATCCAACTGCTGTTCCAACTTCAAGGATTCTTGCGGGTCTTTTTATCGATAAGATCAGTTTCAGAAAACTCTGCATTTCCTTGCGCACGATCGGCACATAGGTTTCTAATGCCTCGCGTTCTATCTCATCTAAAATCTCTGTATTCCCGGTATCCAGGGAATTGATATATGTTACCAGTCTCTCGTCAACGATCACTTCTATTCCTCTCCTGTGACTGTATCTGCATCTGTCTGTGTATCGGTTGTCTCTTCAGTTGTCTCTTCGGTAGTGCCTGTGACCGTCTCCGTGTCATCTGTAGAACTCTGCTCCGGTTCTGCTGCCATAAGCACCATCATGTCCCTTGCTGTCATGGACGTATTTAACGTGTAAACACCAGAATGAAGCTTGCCGGAATAGGCAGAAACTTTCAACTGCACAAAAAAGAGCTTTGCATCCTCCACAAGACCTTTTTCTTTCAGTTCCTTTGCGATGTCCATGTCTGACATGTCGTCTGAGATCTGGACGATAACATCCCTGCCCGGCTCTGCATCGACAGGTGCCTCTGTAAATACACGATAGCCAAAATCATAGCAATATGTTCCAATTTTCACAAATCCGATCAATACCAGCAAAATGACAAGTATTGAAAAACTAATGCTGACAAAACGAAAAACTACTTTGTTCAAATTCATCTCTTCCCTCATGATTCCTCAAAGCCAACTTCAAATTCCAGTCCCTCGATCAAAGTCCAGTTGATCTGCTGCACAATTTTGCAGAGTGCATTTTCTGCTGCAAGATACTCTGACGCCATAGGATTCTTCCGAAACTCCCGGTACTCATTCTCCATGCGGTCTGTCTCTTCATACAGATCCACAGTTCCCTGACTGTTCTGCAGCAGATAATTTTTCTTACGAAATTCTGTGATCTGGCTTTCCAGTTTTGGAAAGCCATGTACCTTTTCCTTAATTGCCTGATATCGGATGAATTCCTCACTGTTTCTGATTGCAGTCATTAATCCATCCATAGCATCTTCTATCTGACTCATATCTGCTCCCAAGCTGCTTTTTTCAAGTGCTTTATACTTCCATAATAATTGGCATGATCATCGGACGTCTCTTTGTCTCTTTCCATACAAAATCACTGAGAGAATCTTTGATCTCTGTCTTGATCTTGCCCCAGTCTGTGATGCCTTTATCCATGCAGTACTGCATTCTCTCATCCAGTACCTGCTTTGCTTCCTCCATGAGTGTCTCTGCACCGCGGACATAAACAAATCCACGGGATACGATATCAGGTCCTGCAAGCACCTGTCCGGAGCCGCCTTCCAATGTCAATACAACAATGATAATACCATCTTCTGCAAGATGCTGTCTGTCTCTCAATACGATATTGCCGACATCTCCGACGCCAAGTCCGTCTACCATGATCGCTCCGGTATGGACTTTTCCGGTCACTGCCGCGCTCTCCTCGTCGAGTTCTAATACGTCGCCGGAAGATAAGATAAAGATATTGTCCTTGTCAATTCCAAGTTCCTCTGCCACTCTCGCCTGTGCGATCAGATGACGGTATTCTCCATGCACCGGAATCGCATATTTCGGTCTCACCAGAGAGTAGATCAACTTAATCTCCTCCTGACACGCATGACCGGATACATGTACATCCTGGAAAATAACCTTTGCACCTTTCATGGACAGTTCATTGATAATATTGGAAACTGCCTTCTCATTTCCAGGGATTGGGTTGGAACTTAACACGATCGTATCGTTTGGCTTGATCGTCACTTTGCGGTGAATGCCGGATGCCATTCTTGACAGTGCCGCCATGGACTCTCCCTGACTTCCGGTTGTAATAATGACAGTCTGTTCATCCGGATAATTTTTTAACTGTTCAATATCGATCAGTGTGTTATCCGGGATATTAATATATCCAAGTTCGCTTGCAGTGCCGATAATATTTACCATACTACGGCCTTCCACGATCACTTTTCTTCCATTCTTATACGCTGCATTGATGATCTGCTGTACACGGTCTACATTCGATGCAAAAGTTGCAATAATGATCCTTGAATTCTTATTATCATCAAAAATGGCATCGATCGTTCTGCCAACAGTCTTCTCTGACATGGTAAATCCCGGTCTCTCTGCATTTGTACTGTCGCACATTAATGCAAGAACTCCTTTTTTACCGATCTCACCAAATCTCTGAAGATCGATCGCATCTCCAAATACCGGTGTGTAATCTACTTTAAAGTCTCCGGTATGCACAACAATTCCTGCCGGTGAATAAATAGCAAGTGCTGCAGCATCCTGAATACTGTGGTTTGTCTTGATAAATTCCACACGGAAACATCCAAGGTTGATATGCTGTCCGTATTTTACAACTTTACGTTTTACTTTTGTGAGCATATTGTGCTCTTTTAATTTGTGTTCGATAATACCATTGGTAAGTTTTGTTGCATAAATCGGTGCATTTACCTCTTTTAATACATAAGGGATCGCACCGATATGATCCTCATGACCATGTGTGATAAAAAATCCCTTTACTTTATCAATGTTGTCTTTCAAATAGGTAATATCCGGGATCACAAGATCAATTCCATACATGTCGTCTTCCGGGAATGACAATCCGCAATCCACAACAATAATACTGTCCTCATACTCAAAAGCTGTAATATTCATTCCAATCTGCTCTAATCCGCCAAGTGGAATGATCTTAAGTTTTGAGGAATGTTCATTCTGTTTCAAGTCTTTTCCTCCATCTTTATTTTTTCCGCTCTTTTTCACTTTTACAGTCTCTGCAGACGCACTTTTTGTTTTCTTCTCTGCTCTGGCTTTCTTTTCAGCCTTTCCGCCTTTTTCTTCTTTCCCTGCTGCCTCGTCTGTTTTCTTCTTTGTGGCTGTTGCATTCTTTCGTGCCGGTCTGCGTGCAGGTTTCTTCTCTGCCGCAGCATTTTCTATTGTCTCTGTGATCTCTTTACGATTCTCTTCCGCAGTAAGATTTTCTGTTATATTTTCCTGTTTCTTCAAAATTCCAATTCCATTTCTTAATTTACTAATATTCAATATCTGCATCGTCAATTAATTCCGCAAACACTTTACCAAGAGCTGCAAGTTCGTTGTCATCTTCCACCATCTCGTAGACAACATCATCATTTTCATCTGCAATCTCTTTTAAAATATATGCTTCACTGTCTCCATCCTCTTCTTCTGTTACAAAAAGAAATTTTTTTCCATTGATCTGTGTCTCTTCCAACACATAAAATTCAATTTTCTCTTTTGTGTCCGGATCTGTAAAAATAACTTTTTCCATCTTTCTTCCTTTCTTATATTTTTCTGGTCTGCTGTCGTCATTGGGATTACTTTCTATGGACCTTATTTTTCTTCCGGATGCATTGCAAGATAGTCAAGATAGCCCTGCAGGATAAAAACAGCCGCAATCTCGTCCACAAACTTTTTGCGGTCTTCCCTGCGGATTCCTGATTCCATCATATGCTTATCTGCTGATACGGTCGTCAGCCTCTCATCCCACAGAATCACATTAAGTCCGGTACGACGCTCCAGCATTTCTTTGAATTCTTTTGTTTTTTCGCAGCGCTCACCCTCTGTATTATTCATGTTCTTAGGATAACCCAAAACGATGCGCTCTACGTTATATTCTTTGATAATTTCCTCAATTCTTGCCAGAGACTGGCGCAGTTTATTAGGGGACTGTCTTCTGACGATTTCCAGTCCCTGCGCAGTAAATAAAAGCTCATCGCTGACTGCCACACCGACAGTCTTTGAGCCATAGTCTAAACCTAATATTCTCATTCAAAATCTCCATGCCTCTGCCCTTCACCCGGACAGACTTTTCCTGTAAGGCATATATTAATCTGTACTTATCCAATTCTTCTTAAGTACCTTAATTCCAATGATTATTCTTAATATATGCTTTCAATACTTCTTCTACTAATTCGTCACGCTCTACTTTCATGATCAGACTTCTTGCATTATTATGACTGGTGATATAAGTAGGATCACCTGACATAATATATCCAACAATCTGATTCAGTGGATTGTATCCCTTCTCGCTCAGTGCACGATACACAATTGCAAGTACATCCTTTACCTGCAGTTCCGGCTCCTTCTCCACTCTGAAATATTGCGTATTATTGATGTTCTGCATATTTGTCACGCCCTTATACTCTTCTTTACTCTATGGTAAGAAAGTAATCCGTAATTATTCAGTACCTTCATAATTACAGTAATCCTCTAGCTTATTCTAATATAGTTTGTCCTAAAATTCAACCATAAGATAGATATCATCTGTCAATCTGCCCCGGATCGTTCCTTTCACAAACTGATTCGAAAGGTCAGCTGCCGACTTCACAGCGATCTTTACATACTCTTTTGTGTATCCGGTAAAATATGTTTCACCTTCAAATTCATAAGCCTCTTCCATCAGAGCTGTCACCTGTTTTCCGACATAGTATTCCCGGAATTCTTCAGACATTTTCTTCTCTAACGCCAGAAGGATATTGCTCCGCTCTTTTTTCACCGGTTCCGGAACCTGATGTTCCATCACAGCTGCCTTTGTTCCTTCTCTCTTAGAATACTGGAAGATATGCATTTCATAAAAATGGATACGTTTTAAATATTCTTTTGTAACCGCAAATTCTTCCTCTGTCTCTCCCGGAAAACCTACGATCACATCTGTCGTGATGGCAGGATGGTCAAAATATTTTCTCAGGATCTGACATCCCTCTTCATATTCCCTTGTATCATATCTGCGGTTCATGCGCTGCAGTGTGGCATCGCATCCGCTCTGTAAGGAAAGATGGAAATGCGGACAGATCTTTGGCAGCCCTGCAAGTGCCGCCGCAAATCCATCCGTCACAATTCTCGGTTCTAAGCTTCCAAGCCTTATCCGCTCAATCCCCTCGACATTATGCACTTCCCGGATCAGATGGAGCAGATCGTCGCCGGTATCCACACCGTAGGAACTCAAGTGGATCCCCGTGAGGACGATCTCCCTGAAGCCATGTTCCGCAAGGCGTTTCACTTCCCGGATCACATCTTCAGAATTTCTGCTCCGCACCCTTCCTCTTGCAAAAGGAATGATACAGTAGCTGCAGAACTGGTTGCATCCGTCCTGCACCTTGATAAAAGCTCTGGTGTGCTCTGCGGTGCGCTCTAAGAACATTTCCTCATATTCCTGCTTCTCATGATTGATATCGATCACATTCCCACACTTTCCGTGATCATTTTCATATGCTTCGATCATGGCAAGCAATTCATGTTTTTTGTTATTTCCGATCACGATATCCACCGTATCATCAAGCAATGCCTCTGCCTCTTTTGTCTGCACATAACATCCGGCGCCTACAACGATTGCATCCGGGTTCATCTTTTTCGCCTTATGCAGCATCTGTCTTGACTTGCGGTCTGCCATATTGGTAACGGAACAGGTATTGACCACATAGACATCCGCATATTCTGTGAATGGGACAATCTCATAACCTGCATTTTCTAATATCTGCTGCATTGCCTCTGTTTCATATGCATTTACCTTGCATCCTAAATTGTGCAGTGCGGCTTTCTTATTTATTTTCATTCGATACTCCTATTTTGTGTTGACTTTTCCATAAAAAACCATTACTATAAAGTTAACTTTGATAGTTAATTAAGGAGGTTTTTTATCATGAAAACAGTACAGATTTCTTTAAACTCCATTGACAAAGTAAAATCTTTTGTTAATGCAATCACCCAGTTCGAATTTGATTTCGATTTAATCTCCGGAAGATATGTGATCGATGCAAAATCCATTATGGGTATTTTCAGTTTAGATTTATCCAAACCAATTGATTTAGCAATTCATGCTGAAAGCAATATGGATGAAATCATGGAAGTATTAAAACCATATTTAGTTTAATCATTTCCGAAGATTTGAGCCACAGAAGATACGTTCTGTGGCTTTTTCTTTTTGCAGCAGACATTTCCGTTTTCCGATACTGCCTGCTTTTTTTGTTTTATCCCTCAATGTGGATCACTTCTACCGTATCAATGGCTTCCTGCATTAATTCATCAATCTTTTCGCTTAACTTTCTCTCATCATTATGGATCACATTTAAGTTCGGTTTTGTCACCGGATGTTTTGCCACAAAAATGGTACAGCAGTCTTCGTATGGAAGAATGGATGTCTCATATGCATCGATTTTTTCAGAGATCGTGACGATTTCCTGCTTGTCAAATCCAATGAGCGGACGATAGACCGGCATCGTACATACCTCATTCGTTGCTGCAAGGGACTGCATCGTCTGGCTTGCCACCTGTCCGATACTCTCTCCGGTGATAAGACCGAGACATTTATTCTCTTTTGCAAAATGCTCTGCAAGTTTCATCATGTAACGGCGCATGATGATCGTCAATTCCTCATGCGGACACTGCTCGTAGATATAAAGCTGGATATCCGTAAAGTTCACAACGTGCAGATTGATCGGTCCTGAATATTTTGCGACGATTTTTGCAAGGTCAACGACTTTTTGTTTTGCACGCTCTGAAGTATATGGCGGCGCATGGAAATAAGTAGCATCGATCGTAACACCGCGTTTTGCGATCATATATCCAGCCACCGGACTGTCGATCCCGCCGGATAAAAGCAGCATTGCTTTGCCGTTCGTTCCGACCGGCATTCCACCCGGTCCCGGAATAATCGTTGAGTATACGTTAATTTTTGCACGGATCTCAATATTAAATACCACCTGTGGATGATGCACATCTACTTTTGTCTCCGGGTAAGCATCTAAAATCTTCTCGCCCATGGCTGCATTGATCTCCATGGACTCCATCGGATAATTCTTTCTTGCGCGGCGGGCATTTACTTTAAATGTAAAATGTTTGTCCGGGTACACCTTATCAATGTATGCAATGACTTCCTCTGCAAGTTTGTCAAAACCTTCGTCTTCCAATAATACAACCGGGCAGATCCCGACGATACCAAACACACATTTTAATGCTTCCACAACCTCATCATAATCATAGTCGCTCAACGTGTCGACGTAGATTCTTCCCTGCTCTTTTCGAACAAGAAATTCTCCTTCTGCCTTTTTCAATGCATGGTTGATCTGGCTTACCAATGCATCTTCAAATAAATATCTGTTTTTTCCTTTGATCGCGATCTCCGCATATTTGATCAAAAATGATTTATACATGTTTTCTCCTTTTTCATGTCTTTTGTTAATTTTTCACAATTCAATTTACACTTTCATGAATTTTGCAATTGCCGGACTACTTTCTCGTATAACGGCGGAGCTTTGGCACAACCTCGTTCATGACTTCCAATGCATAATCAATCTCTTCCTCTGTGGTATGCACAGAAAAGCTGAACCGGATCGTTGAATCCAGCAGACTGCCCTTAAGTCCGATGTTTGTCAATGTATGGCTCACGGATGGTTTGTTCGAGGAACATGCGCTTCCCGCTGACACATAAATCTTTCTGTCCTCTAATGTGTGGAGCATAACCTCACTGCGCACGCCGTCAATACTCACACTGACGATCTGTGGTGCGGAATCACGTCCTGTCTTTCCATTGACAGACACACCTTCTATTTTTAAAACGCCTTCCACAAAACGCTGTTTGATCTGATAAAGGTGGTCAATTTTTTCCTCAAAGTTTTCATAAATCTCTTCGGCAGCCTCACCTAACGCAGCGACGCCCGGTACGTTCTCGGTTCCGGAGCGCATGCCCTTCTGCTGCCCGCCACCGTAAATCAGCGGTTTTACCTTCGTCTTATCTTTGATGAACAGAAATCCTGTTCCTTTCGGCGCATGGATTTTATGTCCGCTGACAGAAAGCATATCAATCCCCAGTTTTTTCGGAAAAATACGGTACTTTCCATATGCCTGGATCGCATCCACATGTACCAATGTATTCGGATTTTTTTCTTTGATCACCTTGATTGCTTCTTCGATTGGTTCCACTGCTCCGATCTCATTGTTGACCATCATCATAGAGACAAGGATCGTGTCCTCACATACCGCCTCCCGCAGTTCGTCGAGTGAAATGATACCATCTGCATCCACTTTCAGATATGTCACTCGAAAGCCAAGTTCCTCTAAATATCCTGTAACTGCTGAAACAGACGCATGCTCTATTGATGTCGTGATAATATGATTTCCGGCTCTTTTATTTGCCAGTGCTGCTCCGATCAGTGCGGTATTGTTTGATTCTGTCCCTCCGGATGTGAAAAAGATTTCTTTCTCATCCACCTTTAACGTCTTTGCGATCTTTTTCTTAGCCTCTTTGATATAGTTCTCTGCTTCCACACCTTTCATATGAAGTGAGGATGGATTTCCGTAATCTTCCATCAGAACTTTTACCATCAAATCTTTTGCACGTTCACTGCAACGGGTCGTTGCAGAATTATCCAAATAAACTTCTGTCAAATTTGTTTCCATAATTGTCCTTCTTTATATCTCTCAATCATCTGATAACTTTCGACTCACAAATTTCTATCATCAGACAACTTTTGCACTGTTATTCTATCATATCACTGCTCTCAAGCTGATAGCCCAAAATCGCAAGTGCTGCGATACCCGCTGTCTCCGTCCTTAAAATTCTTTTTCCAAGGGAGATTAGCTGCATCTCGTCCTGCACCAGTGCAATCTCTTCCGGCGCAAATCCGCCCTCCGGTCCGATAAACACTGCGATACTTTCGCCTTTTTTTATCTGTTCCATCGCAGCCTTCGTCCCTGCCATTCCATGCTCGTTTTCATAGGGAACCAGTTTCACATCCAGTTCCTTGGCATATGCCACAGCTTCTTTGTACGACATCGGCATCTTCACTTCCGGGATCAGACTTCTCTTTGACTGTTTTGCTGCGCTCTCTGCGATCGCCTGCCAGCGCATCACCTTTGATTTTGCCTTTTTGTCATCTAACTTTACCACACAGTTTTTCATGGCAACCGGAATGACCTCATAAACTCCGAGTTCCACGGTTTTCTGAATGATCCATTCCATCTTGTCATTCTTCGGAAGCCCCTGAAACAGATAAATCCTGCATGGCAGTTCTGTGCTTTCCGCTTCTTTTTCCAGAATATCCGCACGCACAAAGCTTTCTGTAATATCAGATATACTACAAAAATAGTTTTGCCCGTTTCTGGTGCACACGCGGATTTTCTCTCCCGGTCTCATCCGCAGCACATTTTTAATATGGTTGACATCGCTGCCTTCAATTGTCACAAAATCTTCTGCTGCATTTTCATCTTCTATAAAAAACTGATACATGTCTTTTCCTAATTCTTTCTTGCTGTAATGTTCACCCATTCGCCCTGATGATTGATCTCTACAACTTCCAGACCGGCTTTCTCAATTGCCTCTTTCACGTCATTCTCTTTGAAATCAATGATTCCTGATGTGATAAAATATCCACCTTTTTTTAAACGCGCCGGGATCACCGGTGCCATTGGAATGATCACGTCTGCCAGAATGTTGGCAACAACGATATCAAATTCTTCCGTTCCGGTTTTTTCCTGAAGTTCTGTATCATCAATCAGATTTCCAACATAAAATGTTCCCAGTTTCTGATCGAGATGATTTACTTCCATATTGTCGTGTGTGGAAGTCATGCAGTCCGGGTCAAGGTCTGTTCCGACTACCTCTGATGCCCCTAATTTCAGTGCCACGATCGATAAAATACCGCTTCCGCAGCCAACATCAAGAACCTTTGGTGTCTTTACCTGCGGCGTATATGTTTCATTTCCACGAATATATTTCAGCAACTGCCGGATGCAGAGCTGTGTCGTCTCATGCTTGCCTGTTCCAAAAGAGACACCCGGATCGATCTCGATCAAAAACTTGTCCCTGTCTTCTTCCTTCAGTTCTTCCCATGTTGGTTTGATCAGGATATCGTCAATATAGAAAGAGCTGAAAAACTTCTTCCAGTTGTTGATCCAGTCAAGATCCTCTGTCTGGTCGGATGTGATCTTTCCGGTTCCCATATCTACCACATTCCGCATCTCCTCGATGGTTGTCTTGACCTGTTTTAACAGTTCGGTATCATCCTGTCCGTTGTCTTCCAGATAAAAACTGACATAGCTGATCCCCTCATCCGGTGGAAGTTCCGGCAGAAAATCAATGAACATCTCTGCCTGATCTTCTTTTGTCAGCGGCACATTATCCTCAATCTGCACACCTTCAATGCCAAGATCCATAAGTGCAGAGCTTAAGTAATCTTCTGCCGCAGTCGTTGTCTCAATGGTATATTTATTCCATTTCATGTTTTATATATGCTCCTTTTTGCTTATTTTCCGTTCAGATCATAAAAAGCCATTAGATATACTACCACAAAGCCATTCAGGTTGCAAACAATTCCTTTTACTGCTGTTCTTTTGCAAGCTTGTCCAAAACTTCATATAAGATCTGCGCATCGATCGGTTTTGCAATATGTCCGTTCATTCCCGCATTTAAGGCTGCACTGACATCCTCCTCAAAAGAATTTGCAGTCATGGCATAAATTGCGATCGTTCCGGCATCCTCTCTCTCTGACTTCCGGATTGTGCGTGCCGCTTCATAACCATTCATCACCGGCATGTGAATATCCATAAGAATTGCCATGTAAGTACCTGGCTTTGCCTTCTCAAACAACTCGACGGCTTCCTTGCCGTTATGTGCACAATCCACATCCATATGTACCATTGCAAGCAGTTCTGTTGCCACCTCTTCATTAAATGCGGTGTCTTCCGCAAGCAATACTTTTTTCCCGGTAAAATCATATACCGCCTGTTCTTCCTGTACCACGGACAAATCGTTTTCCACCGGCTGCTCCGTTATTTCCGGTTCTGCAGCCTGTTCAAATTCAAATGGAATAGACACAACAAATGTAGTTCCCTCTCCTTTTTTCGATTTCACGGAAATGGAGCCTGACATCAGTTCCACGAAATTTTTTGCAATGGACAGCCCCAGTCCGCTTCCTCCGTGTTTCTGCGCAGTTGTCGCACTCTCCTGCTCGAATGGCTGGAACAGCCGCGTCTGCATCTCCTCCGACATGCCCTCCCCGGTATCTTCCACAAGGAAATTAAAGTATGCTTTCTCCTCCTTCACATAGAGTTCTTTCACTTTGATCGTGATTTTCCCACCGGACGGCGTGAATTTGTAAGCATTGGAAACCAGGTTCAGCAAAATCTGGTTCACACGAAGTCCATCCCCGATCAGATGTGTATGCGTCACCTCTTCGTCCTGTACCTCAAACGCTATCCCTTTCTGCTTGCACTGCGGTTCATAAATCGTGCAGACGGACATTAAGATCTCATGAAGATCAAACGGTTCCTTTGCAATTTTCATCTTCTTATTCTCGATAGACGACATATCTAAAATATCATTGATAATATTTAACAGCACCTTGGACGACACATCAATTTTATCGAGATAGTCCTCTATCTTCTTCGGATCTTCCTCATAGTGCTTTGCGATCTCCGTCAGTCCTACGATTGCATTCATCGGTGTCCGTATCTCGTGGCTCATCCTTGCAAGGAAATCACTCTTTGCCTGATTTGCCCGGTTTGCCTGATCGACTGCTTCTAAAAGCTGTTCATTCTTCTCCGCAATCTTTAAATAGCTTTTTCGTCTCGCCTCCTGCCAGAAAATCATAAACAGAATACTCGCCACCAGCAAAATAAAGATGACAATAAGCGGATAGCGGAACTTATACAGCACATCTGTCCAGGTAAGCTGATACCCATTCTCCACTGTATGGCTGATCGTGATCTGGGATACTTCCTGAGAGGGAATCTGCGTAATGCATTTATTGATAATGCTCATCAGGATTTTATTTTCATCACTGTTTTTTCCAACAATCCCCATCGGTTCTTCCTTAGACAGGTTAGGCAGTACCGTCAATCCCTCATACCGCGGTTTCTGCAGCAGCGGTGTCACCACGTTGACATTCTGTGCCATAAAGTCGCACTCTCCGCTGTTCAGAAGTTCCATACATTCCTCTGTCGTAGTGCATTTTACAATCTCAAACTCCGGATAATTTGCCTGGATATAATTTTCCAGTGCCGCATAACTCTTCGTGATTGCAAGAATATACTTATTCTCTGCATCTCCGGGTGTATAGTTCATCCCCTGCCTGCAGACAAGCGCCACTTCCCCTGTATATATGACATCTGATACCAGATAATCAGATTTTGTGAATGCAGGATTTTCGACTACGACACCGGCCACCAGATCTGCCGGATGTTTTTCAAGATAATCTATCACACGCTGACCACTTTCCAGCATCGTGTACTGCAGATTCAGGCCGCTGCTCTCCCGGATCCGACTCACAAGATCAACAATGATCCCTTCGATTTCTCCGTCGTCATTTTCCATTGAAAACGGTGGTCTGTTATTGATAAACGCTATATTCACCTGTTTTTGTGCCCGAATGTATTCAATTTCTTCTCTTGTAAATGCAAGCCCCATGGCAGAAGTATCTCCATAATACTTCTGGTACAGTTCACTTAAAAATGTCGGATAATCCGCTGTGATCTCTCCAAGCGCATAATCGGCATCCTCCATTACCTTTTGCTTCTGCTTTCCTGCCATCAGATAAAATGGCTGTGCTCCAAACCGGCAGATAATCTTATAATCGTCCATCCCGACAAGCGATCCCTGTACGACTGCATCCACAGCACCTTCCTCCAATGCCTGAAAACATTCTTCTGTCGTCATGTATTCTTTCAACTCAAGCGAAAAATCATTCTTTTGAGCATATTCTTTCAGATCATCATTCTGAAAACTTTCCTTCAGTCCTGCCACCCGGATGCCGTTAAAAGCCTCAAAATCATTGTAATAATACCTGTCATCATCCATTCTTGCATAAAGAACACAGGCTTCTGTTCCCGCCCAGTACTTCGAAAGCAGGAATCTCTCCTCACGTTCCGGTGTTCTCTGCGCCTGACAGATCATATCAATCTCACCTGACTCCAGTTTTTTCAGGACATTGTCCCATGTGTCATACACATATTCGTACTTCCATCCGGTATACTCAGCGATCTTATCCAGCAATTCCACGCCATATCCTGTATACTCCCCATTTTCGTCCAGATCGATAAACCCGCCATAATCAATATATCCAATACGGATTGTTTCTTGGGAATCAATATTTTTTCCATATACCACAAATGGTATTGCACTGAAAAATGCCATCACAAAAATGATGATCCCATGTCTGATCTTCTTCCATTCCTTTTTCCCCATCGTTTTCTCCCTGTCTGATGTTCCATCGTTTTTTATCGTTTCCGTACCTGTGTCTTAGATTCTATATCGATTATAGCGAATTATACACCAGAAATAAAGCAAAAGAAAAAGGCTGCCGCACAGCCTTTTTCTTTCATGATCATAATACTTTTGATAAAAATTCCTGCAATCTCGGACTCTGTGGATGTTCAAAGATCTCCTGCGGTGTGTTTTCTTCCTGAATGACACCATCATTGATGAACATGACACGGTTTGCAACCTCTCTTGCAAATCCCATTTCATGTGTTACAACCACCATGGTCATACCGTCCTCTGCAAGTTCTTTCATAACGCTTAAAACCTCGCCGACCATCTCAGGGTCCAATGCCGAAGTCGGCTCATCAAACAAAATAATATCCGGGTTCATGGCAAGCGAACGGACAATGGCAATTCTCTGTTTCTGTCCACCTGAAAGCTGGCTTGGATAGGCATCCGCCTTATCAGACAGACCGATTCTTTTCAAAAGTTCCATCGCTTTTTTCTCTGCCTCTTCCTTGGTCATTTTGTTGAGTTTTACCGGGGCAAGCATAATGTTTTCCTTAATAGTCATGTTTGGAAACAGATTAAACTGCTGGAACACCATTCCGATTTTTTCCCGTACATGGTTAATATCCACCGACTTATCCGTCATATCCGTCCCCTCAAACAGAACGTGTCCGCTCGTTGGGATCTCCAACAGGTTTAAGGATCGCAGAAATGTCGATTTTCCACAACCGGAAGGTCCGATCAATGCAAGGACATCCCCTTTTCTGATGGTCGTGGAGATTCCTTTTAATACTTCATGATCCCCAAAAGATTTGCAGAGATCCTGAATCTCTAAGATCACCTCTGCAGAATTGGTTGTATTTGTATTATCGCTCATTGTTTCTCAACTTCCTTTCTAAGACACCGACAGCTTTGCTAAGTCCGACTACCATCAGAAGATAAATGACAGCAACTGCGATCAACGGCATAAATGCCTCATATGTAACGCTTCGGATAATGTCTCCACCTTTTGTCAGATCCATCAGACCGATGTAACCACTGATGGACGTCTCTTTCAATAAACTGATAAACTCGTTACACAGTGCAGGGAGAATATTCTTTACTGCCTGTGGCAGGATGATGGTGGTCATCGTCTGTCTGTAATTAAGGCCTAAGCTTCGTCCTGCTTCAAACTGTCCGATATCCACTGCCATAATTCCGGAACGCACGATCTCTGCCACATAAGCAGCTGAGTTCAAACCAAATGCGATCACTGCTACCACGATTTTTCCCGTGTTAATACTCTGGAAAATAACATAATAGATAATCAATAACTGGATCATGACCGGTGTACCGCGGATGATCGTCAAATATGCTTTACAGACTGCATTCAGAATGCCAAGCCCGCCATTTCTGTCATGGCTGGTTCTGACAATGGCAATTAAAAATCCTAAGACAATACCGATCATCACCGCAAAAATTGTAATGATCAATGTATTTCCAAGACCTTTTAACATATATGCATAGCGGTTATCCTGAATAAAGTTCTGGTAAAATTTTTCGCCAAACGAACTCTTTGCTGTCACTGCATTCCCATCACGTACAATGATCACCTGCTTGGAAGTCGCATATGTATCTGTAAAGTTGACATTCTTCTTTCGTTCTTCTGTCACGGTAAATCCGGCAGCGCCCACATCTATCTTTCCCGTAGACACAGCCGGAATAATAGAATCAAATGCCATATCTTCAATCTTCAATTCCATACCGAGCTTATCAGCGATCGCCTGCATGATATCCACATCTATACCGACGATTTCATTATTCTCATAATACTCATATGGCGGGAACTCAGCATTTGTTCCCATCGTCAGTGTTCCATTCCCACGGGACACATCCTGTGGTTCGTATGGATAATTTCCTTTTTCCGCATCTGTTCCAATATAATTTTTTGTAATCCGGTCAAGCGTTCCCTCGCTTCTTAATTCCTCTAATGCCGTATTGACCTTTTCCAGCAGATCATCGTTTCCCTTTGCGATAACAATCGCATATTCTTCCAGCGTAAATTCTTCATCGAGAATTTTAAGTCCCGGATTCTCCTCCACAAATGCGAGCGCCGGCTGTTCATCGATCACAACACAGTCAATCTTTCCCTGTTTTAATGCCTGGACTGCATCTGCGCCTTTGTTGTAACGCTCCACCGTTGTTCCTGATCCGTCATTTTCATAATCGGAAACATAAATATCACCGGTTGTTCCAAGCTGGACACCAATCTTTTTTCCAACGATATCATCCACACCGCTGATCGCACCGGCTGTTTCCGTGGATGCTGCTTCCTGATCATCCTTCTGCTTTGTGCCGCATCCAGCAATTCCTGTCAGCACAAATGTCAGAACGAAAAGCCAAAGCAGCAGTTTTTTACTTTTTTTCTTCATCATAAATATCCGCTCCTCTTTTTTTCTGATTGTCTGCATAAATATACATTATTTTTCATTGAAATACAAGTATTTTGGACTCAATTGTTAAGATTCCCTTTCCGATTTATCAGGGAACTGATTTTTTTCTTATATTATTATGTAACATTGTGGCTTTTTTCCTTGACTGTCCCGCAAAATTACATTAAAGTTTGTTTTAGAAAAAACAAAGGAGATTTTATTTATGGAAAAAATTGCAAGCTTTACAATAGACCATATCAAATTAGAACCCGGCGTTTATGTATCCCGCAAAGATACCGTCGGTGCAGAAGTGATCACCACATTTGATCTGCGCATGACTTCCCCAAACGATGAGCCTGTCATGAATACCGCCGAGATGCATACGATCGAACACCTTGCAGCAACATTTTTAAGAAACCATGCTGTTTACGGTTCCAAAACTATTTATTTTGGTCCGATGGGGTGCCGTACCGGATTTTATCTGCTTCTCGCAGGTGATTATGAATCAAAGGACATTGTTGGCCTGATGATTGAAATGTTTGAGTTTATCCGCGATTTTAAGGGCGATGTTCCTGGCGCAAGTCCAAAAGACTGTGGCAATTATCTGGATATGAACCTTGGTATGGCAAATTATCTTGCCAACCGCTATCTTGAAAACACGCTCTACCATATTGATGAAAAACATCTGGTGTATCCGGAATAGAGTTTTCAAAACAGACATTGTATTTTCTATTGTCATAATAACAAACCCGGTGTAATCTCTCAGCAAAGATCTTACACCGGGTTTCTATTATCTGTTCATTTTACTAAAATGATCCTTTTAATCTTTAGAATCTGTTTTAGATATCATCAAAGGATTCTTTTAATTTATCCATGAATCCCTTTTTCTTCTTACCCTTTTCCTGGGTGCCGTTACCACCGGCGTTGCTTCGGTTTAAGGACGCACCTGTCAGTTCATCAAAATGACGTAACGCCTCTTTCGCCTCATTATTAAGACCTGTCGGTGTCTGGACAACCAAAGTTACATACTGGTCACCACGAACCCCTTTATTTCTCAGGGATGGAACTCCCTTTCCTTTCAGACGGATCTTGGTGTCGGTCTGTGTACCTGGTTTTACTTCATAAAGCACATCTCCGTCAACGGTATTGATACGGATCTCGCCGCCCAATGCAGCCTGCGCAAACGTAACCGGAGCTGTGGAATAAATATTCATATCCTGACGCTGGAAGATTGGATGTCTGGATACAACTACTTCTACTAACAAATCTCCTCTTGGGCCACCGTTGACACCCGGCTCTCCTTTTTCACGGATACGGACACTCTGTCCATTGTCGATACCGGCCGGAATCGTCACCTGGATTTTTCTCTTTCTTGCGATATATCCGGTACCACGGCAATCCGGACATTTGTCTTTGACTACCTTACCGGTACCATTACAATCCGGACAGGTCTGGACATTCTGCACCGTTCCAAAGAAGGACTGCTGTGTAAACACAACTTTACCTTTACCGCCGCACTTGGTACATGTTTCCGGGCTTGTTCCCGGTTTTGCACCTGTACCATGGCAGGTTGCACACTCATCCTTCAGAACCATTTCAATTTCTTTCTCACATCCAAAAACAGCCTCTTCAAATGTGATCCTTACACTGGTACGGAGATTCGCACCTTTCATCGGTCCATCATTGCCTCTTCTTCTGGCGCCACCGCCACCGAAGAAGTCGCCGAAAATATCTCCAAAGATATCTCCCATATCCATGCCTGAAAAATCAAATCCGCCAGCACCGCCGCCTGTACCATCGAATGCTGCATGACCGAACTGATCATACTGTTTACGCTTTTCTGCATCACTCAATACTGCATAAGCTTCCTGTGCTTCCTTGAACTTTTCTTCACATTCTTTATCACCCGGATGCATATCCGGATGGTACTTCTTGGCAAGAGTACGGAATGCCTTTTTTATATCAGCGTCACTCGCATTCTTCGGAACGCCAAGGACTTCATAATAATCTCTTTTCTCTGCCATAACGCTTAACTCCTTGTTATCATGTACAAATTTATCATACCGGCTATCTGTCTAAAGCATGATTCAATTTCCGGTTTTCAAAAATCTTCAAATATTTTCCTCTTCTACCGCATATAGGGTTTCCGGAAAACCGGAAACCCCTTTTTATATGCTGATTATATTTTAGACCTCTTTGAAATCAGCGTCTACAACATCATCATCTGCTGCGCCGGCATTGTTTGTCTGTGCGCCGCCCATGTTTCCCATATCAGGACCTGCTCCCTGAGCACCCTGTGCTGCCTGTGTCTGCTCATACATCTTAGCAAATACTTTCTGTGCACTCTGTGTCAGTTTCTCCTGAGCTGCTTTTAATTCAGCAACATCTGCGTCTGTCATCTCTTCTGCATTCTGATGTGCGTCCAGGAAAGATTTTACTGCATTTAAATCAGCTTCTACTTCAGCTTTATCATTTGCATCAAGGTTTGCTCCAACCTGATCCAATGCCTGCTGTGTCTGGAATACGAAGGAATCTGCGTCGTTTCTTGCATCGATCGCTTCTTTTCTCTTCTTATCCTGTGCTTCGAACTCAGCTGCTTCTTTTACAGCCTTATCGATCTCATCATCGGACATGTTAGATCCGGATGTGATTGTAATGTGCTGCTCTTTTCCTGTTCCTAAATCTTTTGCAGAAACGTTTACAATACCGTTTGCATCGATATCAAATGTTACCTCGATCTGTGGAACACCACGACGTGCTGGTGGGATACCATCCAGACGGAACTGTCCAAGGGATTTGTTATCTCTTGCGAACTGTCTCTCACCCTGTACAACGTTGATATCAACGGCTGTCTGGTTATCTGCTGCTGTAGAGAAGATCTGGCTCTTCTTGGTAGGGATCGTTGTATTTCTCTCGATCAGTCTTGTAGCGATACCACCCATTGTCTCGATGGATAATGATAATGGTGTTACATCAAGAAGTAAAATTTCACCGGCACCGGCATCTCCTGCTAATTTACCACCCTGGATAGAAGCACCGATTGCTACACACTCATCCGGGTTTAAGGATTTGCTTGGCTCTTTGCCTGTCAACTGTCTTACTTTGTCCTGAACAGCCGGGATACGTGTAGAACCACCAACTAATAATACCTGACCAAGATCAGCGTTTGTAAGTCCTGCATCTTTCATGGCATTCTGAACCGGGATTGCAGTTCTCTCAACTAAGTCATGTGTTAATTCATCAAATTTTGCTCTTGTAAGGTTCATATCGAAATGTTTTGGACCTTCTGCTGTAGCTGTGATGAATGGTAAGTTGATATTTGTAGTTGTAGCAGAAGATAACTCTTTCTTAGCTTTCTCTGCTGCTTCTTTTAATCTCTGAAGTGCCATCTTATCTGTAGATAAATCAACACCCTCTGCTTTCTTGAATTCATCGATCATCCACTGTGTGATCTTGTTATCAAAATCATCACCACCAAGGTGTGTATCACCATTTGTAGCTAATACTTCAATAACTCCGTCACCGATCTCGATAATGGAAACATCGAATGTACCACCACCTAAATCGTATACCATGATCTTCTGTTCTTTCTCATTGTCAAGACCATAAGCTAAAGCTGCTGCTGTTGGCTCGTTGATGATACGTTTTACATCAAGTCCTGCGATCTTACCGGCATCTTTTGTTGCCTGACGCTGTGCATCATTGAAGTATGCAGGTACTGTGATAACAGCTTCTGAAACTTTCTCTCCTAAATATCCCTCTGCATCTGCTTTTAATTTCTGAAGGATCATTGCGGAGATCTGCTGTGGAGAATACTGTTTATCATCAATTGCTACTTTGTAATCAGATCCCATATGTCTCTTAATGGAAGAGATTGTTTTCTCTGCGTTTGTAACAGCCTGACGTTTTGCAGGTTCACCGACTAATCTCTCTCCTGTTTTTGTAAATGCTACGATAGATGGTGTTGTTCTTGCACCTTCCTGATTTGCGATAACGGTAGGTTTTCCACCTTCCATAACTGCTACACAGCTGTTTGTTGTTCCTAAGTCAATACCAATAATTTTACTCATAATAATTTCCTCCTTTAATTAGCTACCTTTACCATGCTGTGTCTTACCACAGCGTCTCTGTACATATAACCTTTCTGAAGTTCTTCCGCTACTATATTTTCGCCAAGCTCTTCATCTTCCACATGCATGACTGCATTATGGAAATTTGGATCAAATTCCTGTCCAACTGCCTCGATTGGTTTTACACCAGCCTCCTCTAATGTTGTAAGGAATTGTTTGTAAATCTTATCCATACCAACGACAAATGCATCTTCCTTTTTGTCTTCCGGTACAGCCGCAAGTCCGCGCTCGAAATTATCAATCACCGGAAGCACTTTCTCAACAATTGTTTTTGCTCCCATATCAAACATCTGTGATTTTTCTTTCTCAGTACGTTTGCGGAAATTCTCAAATTCTGCCATCTGGCGTCTCAGACGATCGGTAAGATCTTCAATCTGTTCATCTTTCTTATCTTTTTTCTTCTTGAAGAATCCCTTTTTATTGTCATCAGAATCCTCTTTGGAAGATTCTTCTGTCCCTTCCGCCGTTTCCTCTGTGTCTTTCTCTTCTGTCTCAGAAGCTGTATCCTCAGTCGTTTCAGCTTCTTTTACGGAATCTTCTGTCTGATCTGCCTGGGACTCTTTTTCTAAATCCTCTAAAACCTCTTCTAATACTTCTTCTTTCTTCGCTTCCTGCATTTCCCAGCCACCTTTCTATACTTCTCCTTTTGGCTTATCTAAGATGCCATCCAGAGATTTTTTCAATGTGTTCAGATTCGCCATTACTTTCTCATAATCCATCCGCTTCGGTCCGACAATTCCTATCGTTCCCCGAACACCTTCGCCCAATTCATAAGTTGCAGTCACAACGCTGCAGTCCTTCATCGTCTGGATCGGGCTTTCATTTCCTATATAAACCTGAATTCCTGTATTCTCTTCATCCAACAGGTTTTCAGTTACAAGGCTTGCCAACTGCTGTTTCTCCTCAAATGTGGAGATCAGTTCACTTGCTTTCTCCGCTGAATCAGATAACTCCGGATATTTGAAAAGATTCGTCGTACCACTTGTATAAATCTTAATATCCTCATCCTGACCCATTGTCTCACCAAGTGTATCAAGCACATTGCTGACGATATCACTGTGGATACCTGCCTGCCCTTTCAGCTTGGCGATGGTCGCAAGATTGATCTCTTCTAATGCCAGACCATTCAGATTCGAATTCAACAGGATATTCAACTTCAACATTGTCTCATTATCAAGCGGTTCTGATACCGGAATGATCTTATTCTTGACCATGTTGCCCTCTGTGACGATCACTGCAAGAATCTGTTCCTCATCCACATTAGAGAGCTGAATGAACTTCACTTTGTTCCGATGATAACTCGGCGCTGATACCATTGTTGCATAGTTGGTATTGGCTGCCAGAACTTTTGCAACCTTCTGCAGTACCTGTTCCATCTTCTCGGTGTGTTCGATGACAAACTGTTTCATGTCATCCACTTCCCGGTTCTTCTCTTCCATCAGATGATCTACATAGAAGCGGTAACCTTTATCGGAAGGAATCCGTCCTGCCGAAGTATGCGGCTGTAAAATGTATCCTAATTCCTCAAGGTCTGCCATCTCATTTCGGATCGTTGCTGAACTTAAATTCAGGTCTGTATACTTTGAAATGGTTCTTGAACCAACCGGTTCACCTGTTTCCAGATAGTTGCGGATGATAGCATTTAAAATTTTCGTTTTACGTTCGTCTAATTCTAATTCTTCCATTCACTCACTCCTGCTTCTGGAAATATCATAATTGTCCAACAACGCTTGTCACTGAACAATTATCTGTGTGTTTTTAGATTTGTTAGCACTCATTTGATTGGAGTGCTAATATCTATGTACCTAACATAGCACCATCCTATTTTTTTGTCAACAGTATTTCTGATGTTTTTTGAAGATTTTTTGTGAAAAAATTGTGTCCTGCCAGAGTTTAGCGGTCGTAGTGTCGCAGATTTTATGGTGCTTTCTTAGGTTTTGAAGTGCATATATAAATGTCCGTTCACAAGACAATTTTATATGTAATGAAAAAGAAAAACGTAGGATTGTAAGTGTGATTGTGGTAGAATTATGTTTAGTAATGAATTTATAAAATCAGAACTTGAGGAAGGGAGCGTGATTGTATGAAAAAGAAGCTATCTGTTATGACTGTAATCATTTTGGCTCTTGCGATATGCGTATCGGCATGGTTTTATGGGTACTACAATCGCAAAAGCAACGACAATCTTCCCACTCTGACGGCAATCGCAGAAATGAGTGAAGCCGATGTTAATAGCCTTTTGCCTGGATACCATATTGACCAGCTTAGAGAGGTATGGGGGAAACCTGATACCAGTGAAGACGGCACAGTATGTTGGAAAATTGGGGATACCACTCTCATTGTGAGTTATAAAAATAATGGTATAGTTGCGATTTGTGGCCTTAAAGACGATAGCGGTGTCTCCATAGGAGAATAACAGCTTCCAATTTTATGGGGATGGCAATCAGTCATACTATGATTAGAAAATAAGATACTTACAATCATAAAATAGGAATGAACATTGAAACTAATGCCCGAATGGGCATTAGCCATTATACAATATCCATTCTTATTTCATCAATAATACTTTTATCTCTTAACTTATGAATTTCAGTTCGTGTGATAGAAAACACAATTCCTATCAAAACAAATATACCACCAAATAATGCCGCCCACGGAAAATGATACAATACCGGGAAAGCCTTCCGAATGGATAAATTAATTAAAAATGGAATT
>DXQT01000038.1 GCA_019411365.1 Roseburia sp. | reverse complement strand
AGTCATATTTCTTCTGGAAGGTGTATATGGGTTATATGTCTTAATTCCCATTGTTGTTCTCCTTTCGATGTTTGTTATCGCGCATCGCTGCGCTTAGGTTGCAATCGAACGTTGTTTTTCTTACAGACCAGCGAAGATCTCGATGTCTTTGCTGTCTTCTGTTAACTGTACGATAGCTTTCTTTGTCTTAGCAGTTTTTCCGTAAACCATTCCACGTCTTTTATTTTTTCCGTCCATGTTCATGGTATTAACGCTGGCAACTTTTGTGCCTTCGAACATTTTTTCAACTGCTTCTTTAATCATGGTCTTGTTTGCTTCCGGATGAACTAAGAAAGTATATTTCTTCTCAGCCATAGCTGCCATGGATTTCTCGGTGATAACCGGTTTGAGGATTACATCATAATACTGTACGTTTGCCATTATGCATACACCTCCTCGATAGTCTTAACAGCGTCTTTTGTTACAACAACTGTATCATATTTTAATACATCAAATACGTTTAACTCGTTTGTCTGAGCAGTTTTAACAGTCGGAACATTGCTTGCAGATTTGATCACGTTTGTATCCATATCGTTTAATACAACTAATGCTTTCTCAACTTTTAAGTTGTTCAGAACCTGAACGAAGTTCTTTGTTTTGATAGAGTCAAGTTTTAACTCGTCAACAACGATGAACTTGCTCTCATTTACTCTGGATGTGAGTGCAGATTTTAATGCTGCTCTCTTCTCTTTTTTGTTTAATTTGAAAGAGTAGTCTCTTGGTACCGGAGCAAATACAACTCCACCATGAGTCCACTGTGGAGCTCTTGTTGAACCCTGTCTTGCATGACCGGTTCCTTTCTGTCTCCATGGTTTTCTACCACCACCGCGAACTTCAGAACGTGTTTTTGCTTTCTGAGTTCCCTGACGGTTATTTGCAAGCTGCTGAAGTACTGCCATGTGTACGAGATGCTCGTTAACTTCTACTCCGAAAACAGCATCGTTTAACTCCAGGCTTCCTACTTCTTTGCCTTCCATATTATAAACAGCTACGTTAGCCATTGTTGTTTCCTCCTTTCCTATCTAGCACTATTTACCTGCTTTTACAGTTTCTTTGATTGTTACCATGCATTTCTTAGCGCCTGGTACAGCACCTTTTACTAAGAGCAGGTTGTTCTCAGCGTCAACTCTTACAACTTCAAGATTCTGTGTTGTAACTTTTACGCTTCCCATATGTCCAGGCATTCCTTTTCCCTTGAATACACGGCTCGGTGAAGAACATGCACCGTTGGAACCCTGATGACGATGGAATTTAGAACCATGAGCCATAGGACCTCTATGCTGTCCTAATCTCTTGATAGCGCCCTGGAAACCTTTACCTTTGGAAATTGCAGTAGCGTCGATTTTGTCGCCCTCTGCAAAGATATCAGCTTTGATAACATCTCCAAGTTTGTACTCGTCTGCGTTCTCAAATTTGAACTCTCTGACGTATCTCTTTCCGGATACACCAGCTTTTGCAAAGTGTCCCATCTGAGCTTTGTTTACGCCATGTCTGTTTCTGATTTCTTTCTTACCATTTGCATCTTTGCTGACAACTTTTTCTTTCTTGTCTGCATATGCAACCTGAACTGCGCTGTATCCGTCGTTCTCCACAGTTTTGATCTGTGTTACGGAGCAAGGACCAGCTTCCAATACAGTAACCGGCACTAATACGCCGTCTGCGTTGAAGATTTGAGTCATTCCGACTTTTGTTGCTAAAATCGCTTTCTTCATTCTTTTACCTCCTGTTTACTCTACAGCGGAACGCTTCATGCCCATCGATGTGGGGTAGCGGAACCGTTCATCCTAGAAAGTCCATATAAGTGGATGTGGAAAACCACATAGAATGGAGGCTGATGCCGAACATTCTTTGCTTCTATATAAAACCCTTCAGGATATTAACAAATTTGTTTGAAGAATTATTTATTCTTCATTTTGATATCGATGTATACACCAGCCGGCATCTCTAAACGAGATAAAGCATCAACTGTTTTCTGAGTTGGTGTTACGATATCGATCAGTCTTTTATGAGTTCTCTGCTCGAACTGCTCGCGGGAATCCTTATATTTGTGAGTAGCTCTTAAGATAGTAACTACTTCCTTCTTAGTAGGAAGAGGTACCGGTCCGCTCACCTGTGATCCGTTCTTCTTTACAGTCTCGATGATTTTTTTTGCTGATGAATCTACTAATTCGTGATCATAAGCTTTTAATGTGATTCTCATTACTTGACTTGCCATAAAAAAAGTCGCCTCCTTTTCGCACTTTTGCAAGCGATAAACTCGCTTTGGTACGACAAGCGGTGACTGCACACATTCCCGTGCGTATCATGAGCTTTTACCCATAAAAAGAAACTTCTCCGCACCATCGAATGCTAGGAGTTCTTCTGACAGCCTTCCGGTCTGCCCGCACGTTGTTTCTACTTTGTAGATGTTACTCGTATACAGTGACTTGTCGCCAGTTTCCTAACTTGACATTCGCTCCACGGAAAACCTGCCATATCGGCAGCAACCTCACGCTTCTACGCTATCAATGTCACAGCACTGCTTAGTATATACGATAATTTTGTGAAATGCAAGTATTTTTTCCATTTTTCTTTCATATTTTTTTGCGGGTTTCTTTGTCAATGTAAACCCCGTCTTCCCCTGTCACTCTTTCCTTTTTTATTCTGCTAATGTTTTATACTTTTTGTGGCTTTTCTGTGCGCATATGATATAATGAACGCAAGTGAGTCAACATGCCTGCATGATTGACGAACGGTGAATTGGAGCATGTGCTGGTTTTGCACATGCTATAATGTGCGTAAGTAATGAGCAGTGCCAAATGAGTGAAAAACAAAAAATGACTGCTTGCAGGCACTTTTTTGTTTTTTGCTCATTTGATAGGGCGGTGCTAGGTGCCGGTGGCACCTGTTTAGCACGGACCGAAGTGGAACGTAGATGCCCGTCAGACCAGGAAATCTCTGATTTTCTGGTCTGGCACTGCGTACTCAAGTACATTCAAATCAGACTATTATTAGAGGAGTTACCATATCATGAAGATCATTATCGTAGGCTGTGGCAAGGTGGGCTATACTCTCGTAGAGCAGCTTGGCAGCGAAGACCACGATATCGTAGTCATTGACGAGAAACCGGAAAAGGTTTCCACCATCACAAATAATCTCGATGCGATGGGCATCGTAGGAAACGGAATCAACCACCAGACTTTAATCGACGCCGGCATCACAACCGCCGACCTTCTGATTGCCGTGACCGGTGACGATGAGAAGAATCTGCTCTGCTGTGTCATCGCGAGAAAGACAGGCCACTGCCAGACCATCGCGCGTGTACGAAATCCTATATATAATAAGGAAATAGAATTTTTAAAGAAAGAATTTGGGCTGGCAATGATCATCAACCCGGAACTTGCCGCTGCAAACGAGATCGCACGCATTTTCCAGTTTCCATCTGCGATCCGTGTGGATACCTTTGCCAAGGGTCATGTAGAATTACTTCATTTTAAAGTAACCAAAGGCTCTCCGCTGATCGCCTTAAAACTGTTTAACCTGCATCAGACATTGCACAGCAACGTTCTGGTCTGCACCGTCATCCGTGGGGATAAAGTCATCATTCCAAACGGTGATTTTGAATTTCAGGAAAACGACGTAGTTGCGATCGCATCCGAGCGCCGCAATGCGATCGACTTTTTCCGCAAGATCGGCATCGTGAAAAACCGTGTCGGAAACGCCATTCTCGCCGGTGGCGGCAAAGTGTCATATTATCTGGCAAAAAGTCTGCTCGCTTCCGGCATCCGTGTGACGATCATTGAAGTGGACCGCGAACGCTGTGACATATTAAGTGAACTGCTGCCGCATGCCACCGTGATCTGCGGGGATGCAACTGATCAGAATCTTCTTTTACAGGAAGGTCTTGAACATGCGCAGGGTTTTGCAGCGCTGACCGGATTAGATGAGGAGAATATCCTTCTCTCCCTCTATGCAAATGATATCTCCAACGCAAAGACCGTGACAAAAATCAACCGGATCAATTTCCATTCGGTCATCAACGAGCTGAATCTTGGAAGTATTATTTATCCGCGTATCATTACGTCGGATTACATTTTAAAATATGCACGTTCCACTTATAATTCCAAAGACAGCAATGTAGAAACGCTCTATAAACTTGCAAACGGTAAAGCCGAGGCTTTGGAATTTATTATCAAAGCAGACTCCGCCGTTGCAGGAATTCCACTCGCAGATCTGCATTTCCGAAAAAATACTCTGATCTGCTGTATTTACCGCAATGGCAAAGTTATTATCCCGAGTGGTCAGGATATCATGATGGCCGGTGACTCTGTTTTAGTCGTACTATCCGGTTACCGCATTTCCGATATCAAAGAGATTCTGGAGGACTAGGCGGCAATGAATTATTCGATCGTTTTATATATTTTAGGCTGTGTTTTAAAATTTGAAAGTGCCTTTCTGGTACTTCCAGCACTGGTCGGACTGATCTACCGTGAACATGCTTCTGTCTCCTATCTGGCAGTTGCAGTTTTATGTCTGATACTCGGTGTTCTTCTGACTCATAAAAAGCCACGTTCTACAAATCTCTACACCAGGGAAGGTTTTGTAGCTGTCGCACTCAGCTGGATCATCATGAGTATTTTCGGTGCCATTCCTTTTGTGCTGACCGGAGATATTCCGTTTTATGTGGATGCACTGTTTGAGACGATCTCCGGTTTTACTACAACGGGGTCAAGTATTCTGACCGATGTGGAGAGCATCTCAAAAGCCAGCCTGTTCTGGCGCAGTTTCTCCCACTGGATCGGCGGTATGGGAGTGTTCGTTTTCATTATGGCGATCCTCCCTATGATGGGCGGCTCCACGATGAACCTGATGAAAGCAGAGAGCCCCGGGCCTTCCGTGAGCAAGCTGGTTCCGCATGTGAAAGATACCGCAAAAATCCTTTACGGCATCTATATTGCCATCACGATCTGTGAAGCGACGATTTTGCGTGCACTCGGCATGCCGTTATTTGATTCGCTGACGACTACCTTTGGTACTGTCGGCACCGGTGGATTCGGCATCAGAAATGACAGTATTGCCGGTTATTCCCCTGCGATCCAGATTACGATCACAGTTTTCATGATCTTAAGCGGTATCAATTATACTGCCTATTTTTATATACTGACAGGCAAAATAAAAGAGCTCTTTAAAATTGAAGAAGTCCGCTGGTATCTCGCGATCATCTTCGGATCGGTGGCTGTCATCACATGGAATGTCCGGTCCTTGTATCCGACGTTCAGCGAGACTCTGCGCCATGCATTTTTTCAGGTTGGCTCCATTATCACAACGACCGGATATGCGACCACAGACTTTGATCTCTGGCCTGCTTTATCTAAAACTCTGTTGGTAACACTAATGTTTATCGGTGCCTGTGCTGGAAGCACAAGCGGCGGTATAAAAGTTTCCCGTATCCTGATCTTACTGAAAACGATCCGTAAGGAACTTTCACTGATCATCCATCCGCGTCAGGTAAAAAAGATCCGTATGGACGGACATCCGGTCGATCACGAAACCTTACGTTCCGCGAACGTATTTCTGGTCGTTTATTTTGTACTGCTGCTGACTTCTATGCTCCTGATCAGTGTGGATGAGTTTGATTTTTCAACGAATTTTACTTCCGTTGTCACGGTGTTAAATAATATCGGCCCCGGGTTAAATCTCGTCGGTCCGACACAGAATTTTTCAATTTTTTCTCCGTTTTCCAAATTCGTTCTGATGTTTGACATGCTTGCCGGAAGACTGGAACTGTTTCCGATGATGATTCTTTTAATGCCATCAACCTGGAAACGCAAATAATCGGATATGTGATACAGATATTCGATCGTCATGAATAACAGAATCACAAAATGACTATGAAAGGATTTATTTATGTGGATTGCAAATAACTGGAAAGATTATGAAGTAATAGACTGCTCCTGTGGCGAAAAGTTAGAGCGCTGGGGTAATTATACGCTTGTTCGCCCGGACCCGCAGGTCATCTGGGATACGCCCAAAAAAGAAAAAGGCTGGAAACACATGAACGCTCACTATCATCGCAGCAAAAAAGGCGGCGGTGAGTGGGAGTTTTTTGATCTGCCGGAGCAGTGGAGTATCCATTACGGTTCCCTGACATTCCAGCTGAAACCGTTCAGTTTTAAACACACCGGACTTTTCCCGGAGCAGGCGGTAAACTGGGACTGGTTTTCCGATAAGATCCGCTCCGCAAAACGCCCGGTCAAAGTCTTAAATCTGTTCGCCTACACGGGCGGTGCCACACTTGCCGCTGCCGCTGCCGGAGCTTCGGTCACACATGTGGATGCCTCAAAAGGTATGGTCACCTGGGCAAAAGAAAACGCTGCATCCTCCGGTCTCTCGGATGCGCCGATCCGCTGGATCGTAGATGACTGTGTCAAATTCGTGGAGCGTGAGATCCGCCGCGGCAATCACTACGACGCGATCATCATGGACCCGCCTTCCTACGGAAGAGGCCCTAAAGGTGAGATCTGGAAAATCGAGGAATCCGTTTATCCGCTGATCAAACTCTGCGCCCAGCTGCTGACAGACAAGCCTCTGTTTTTCCTTGTAAATTCTTACACAACGGGACTTCAGCCTGCAGTGCTGCGCTATATGATCGCCACTGCGTTAGAAAAATATGACGGAACCGTCACCGCAGATGAGATTGGACTGCCGGTGTCCTCCAATGGACTGGTGCTGCCTTGCGGGGCAAGCGGACGGTTTGAGGGGAAATAAAGACTACCCTGATTTTTTATATAACTTTCTCAAAAAAAGGAGTTCTGCATCAACAAAAGTTGTTGATGCAGAACTCCTTAACTTTTTACAACATCTTCTTCTTCCGAAGCACCAGCATCGTCACAATGCAAATCAGCAGTGTCAGAACACAGATGATCAGAAATCCGTGCGGTGTATTTGCAAACGGCATCCATTTTTCATTGACATTCATTCCATAGATACCGGAAATAACAGTCGGGATTGCCATGACGATCGTGATGGATGTCAGGTATTTCATGACATTATTCAGACGGTTATCAATGACAGATGACATCAATTCTCTGGTACCATTGATAATATCACGGTAAATGGATGTCATCTCGATTGCCTGCCGGTTCTCGACAATAACATCACCTAGCAGTTCCTTGTCCTCCGGGTACTGCTCTAAGCGCTTATACCTGGTCAGTCGGTCTAAGACCACGCCATTTGCACGCAGGGATGTCGCAAAGTAGACCAACGTAGACTCTAATTCGTGAAGGTCGATCAGATCGATATCCTCTGTATTTTTGCCGATCCGCTCCTCGATCTCCGTTCTTTTCTTATCGATGACACGCAGGTTCATCTGATAGTTTGTCGCCGTGCGGAACAAAATCTGATATACAAAACGCATTTTTTTCTTCGTGCTGAACTCTTTCACACGGTTGTTGACAAAGTTCTGCAATACCGGTGTATCATCGGTACAGACTGTCACGATCACATCCTGCGTTAAAATGATACCGAGCGGAATTGTCGTGTAACTCTGTTTTTCATGACGTATCTCAACCGTTGGAATATCGACTAAAATCAAAGTATAACCATCCTGAAGTTCGATACGGGAGCTCTCCTCCTCATCGAGTGCGGCCTGGATATCTTCGATATCTACATTCAATACTTCTGCAATCTCGGCACATTCCTGATGCGTCGGCTGGAGCATCTGCACCCATACGCCGTCCCCGATCTTTTCCTCTTCCTGGATCCGCTGATTATCCGTCTTAAAATATCTTATCATGGCATTTTCCTCAATTTCCCGGGATACTGCCATGTATCATGCCAGATTTTTGCACATTACATTTTTCCGGGAATCTTTCTATTCAATTTCTCTGTCATAAATGATCTGATATGCGTTTAAGCCCAGTTTCCTGCCAAACTTAACGCCTGCCTGTCTGATCTGACCACAGTAAGAAAAACCAAAGCGTTCATGCAGACGGATACTGACTTCATTTTCACTGGTAATCAGTGAAACAACTGTTCCGATCTGCGGGCACTCTTTGGCATATTGCAATGTTTTCTCCATGAGACTGCGGCCAATGCCACGCCCTCGATAACCCGCATGAATATAAATAGAGATCTCAACTGCAGGGTCAAAAGCCTTTCTTTCCCTGTAACGTGAAAGAGAGGCATAACCCGCGACTGTGCCTGCCTCTTCATATACAAAGATCACATGCTGGCCTGTGTGTGCCTGAAACCACGCCAGACGATCCTCGTAATCCTTGATTTCCGTATCAAATGTTGCTGTTGTATGTAAAATGGCATCGTTGTAAATGTCCATCACTGCCGGAATGTCTTTTAACTCTGCTTTACGAATCATAATAATCCCCATTTTTGCGCATCTCAAGTTTGTGCGTAAGCACAAATCTTGCGTGTGAAAAATCTTATTTTTCACACTGATACCTCAACATTATTTATCATAGCACAGATTTTTATACGACGCCATGAAAAGTTTGTAAATTCCATGTAAATGAGATTTTGGGTTATCATTTATTTTTCATATTCTTCCCACAGCTTCCGCAAACGCTTCCAGATAAATATCTGCCTGCTCCCTGATCTTGTCCTGTTCCTTTTCACTTGCCGCATCATAAATACCAACCGTCACAAACCCGGCTTTTTTCGCCGTCCCGATCGCATAAAGTGCATCTTCAAACACCAGCGTGTGTTCCGGTTTTGTTCCAAGGAAATCAGAAGCCGCATGATAAATGTCCGGCTCCACTTTTCCTTTGCCGATTTCCGTGCAGGTAAATATCCGTTCAAAATAAGAAAGCAGGCCTGTGCGCTTTAATGCTGCCTCCACCATAGGGCGGTCTGTCGAGGTTGCCACGACCATTTTTATTCCTTCTGCCTGCAGTTTATCCAAAAACTCCCTCACGCCCTCTTTGGGCTGTACCTCTTTTTCATACGCAGTATAAACGATATTATTTACACCGGTCACGATCTCATCCGTCGATTCCGTGAGGTGGTAATTTTCTTTCACGTATTCCGCACCCTTTTGCATGCTCATGGAAAACAAAATCTCCGAAAGTTTTTCCCGCACCTCAATTCCTTTGTTCTGCAGATACCGCTCGCTGGCGTGTTCCCAGACCGGCATGGAATCAAGCAGTGTTCCGTCCATATCAAAAATTGCGCCCTGTATCAGCTCTGTTTTCATATTCATCCCTATTCTTGCATTTGTAGTTTTGCTTTTCTTCAATGTCAGACTCATGCATCTCAAAAATTTATTTACCATTAATGCCAGGTTCATGCATTTTGACTTACCTGCACACTTCCTCGGACAACTTCCTCAGTTCCTGTGCAGCTGCCCTGATATCCTTCTGCGCAAAGATAGCGCTGATCACAGCCACGCCGTCAATCCCCGTTCCCTTTAACTGTAAAATGTTGTCCCGGCTGATCCCGCCGATCGCAACCACGGGGATCTGTACTGCTGCACAGATTTCTTTTAACACCTCATGATCTAACGTTCCCACATCTTTTTTCGTGCCGCTTCCAAACACAGCACCGGAGCCAAGGTAAGTCGCCCCGCATTTTTCAGCGCGCAGCGCTTCCTCCACCGAGTGTGCCGAAACTCCGATGATCTTATCCTCTCCAAGTCTTTTTCGCACTTCCCCTGCCTCCATATCATCCTGTCCGACATGCACACCGTCCGCATCAATCTCCAATGCAAGATCCACGTTGTCATTAATGATAAACGGCACCTTGTACTCCCTGCACAGTTTTTGTATCTCTTTTGCCTCCTCTAAAAATGCCTGCTCCGAAAGATTTTTCTCGCGAAGCTGTAAAAAGGACACACCGCCCTCCAACGCCTGTCTGACCTGCTCATATAATGTCTGACCATTTAACCAGCTTCTGTCTGTTACCCCATATAATAATAACTGTTTTCTATCGAATCTCATAACGTGCTCCTCTCTCTAATATATCTCCATCCATACACGACACTGCATCCATCAGGCTCACACGGTAAGTTCCGCTGCCCGACTGTCCGCTTTTCTCCGCCGCAAGCTCCCCGGCATATCCCATCATGCAGACTGCTGCCGCCGCTGCCTGTAACTTATTTTCCGGATTCGCAGCAAGAAATGCGGTTAAAATACCGGACAGCTGACATCCTGCCCCGGTCACATGCCCCATCTGCGGATTACCATTTCGAATCACATAACAACTGCTGCCATCCGTGACCAGATCTATGGCTCCGGTGATGGCAACGATCGTCTGCAGTTTCTTTGACAGCATTTTTGCATTACTAATATGCTGTGCTAAATTTTCCTCTGTCACTGTATCTGCATTATCTGCGTCCACGCCTCTTCCAGAACCATCTATACCTGTAATTTTTCCACAATGATCTGATTTATCAGTAATTTTTTCCACATCCATTGTATCTGACACTGCCATATTTCCACTATTTTTTTCCTGTGTTCCACACAAAGATGCCAAGGTTTTGATCTCTGAAATATTTCCCCGGATCGCATCAAACCGTACTTCCTTTAAAAGCTGCTCCGCCGTCTGTTTCCGGAAACTGCTTGCACCGACTCCAACCGGGTCTAACACCACAACATGTCCAAGTTTATTTGCCATTTTCCCCGCTTTTTGCATTGCAGGGATTTTCTTTTGATTTAGCGTTCCAAGATTTAGATTTAACCCCATGCAGTGTGCCGTGATTTCTTCTACCTCTGCCTCCTCATCTGCCATGATCGGACTTGCCCCACATGCCAAAAGGACATTTGCAACATCATTTGCTGTCACATAGTTTGTTATATTATGGATCAACGGTGCCACGCACCGCACATTTTCCAGATACTCTTTCATAAATTTTCTCCATTATAAAATTCCACAGTAGATTTCACTGACAAAATTTCCTGCCCTGTGTTAACCACTTTTACGCACATTATACCTCATTTCCCCCTTCCCGCCTATGCGACTTTATGAATTTCTCATCTGTTTTTAAGATTTCCTTCATTTTCCAGTCAAGAAATGGTCACAATTATTCTGTATCATTAATAACATCAAAAGGAGCTGTTGAATTTCGACTCGGTGGTTGGGGTTCTGTCAGTTCCGTCAAAAAACAATCCTGCCAGATTTTCCGGCAGGTTTACATATAAAAAGGACTTTAGAAAACATCTCCTCCGTTTTCTAAAGTCCTTTTCCATATACCGGTCCAATGAGCATTCACTATATTGCAGGCACGGATCCATATCCCATTTTATATACGATCAGATACAGGATCAGCAGATGCACCGGATAAAATGCGTAAAAGAAATATTTCATTCCAAAGCCACGTTTTCCATTGTAATAAAAGATTGGAACGAATGCAAACACTGCTGCCCATTCCCACCATACAAATGCCAGACATCCAAACACGACCTGCTGTATTCTGCTTCTCCGGAACAGGTAAAATACCATAATGCAGAGAACTCCGAGTGCGCCGTAATCCGTTGATAAAAACTCTGCCGCAAACATTCCGGCAAGGATCGCAATCGTAGATAATGCCGTCCGCTTCCAGACACTCCAGCGGCTCTGGTTCATCACCGCATCATACGCCATCATGGTAAGCAGACCCAGCAATAATGTAAAAAACACATTCTGATATCCGACTTCCAAAACTTTTCCGTTGAATGCCAGATCAAACGGGATCTCAGATACTGCCGCAAAACATCCCAGACGCAGTGCATATTTTTCCCGGTCTCTTGTATGCATAAATCCTTCTACCAGAAGAAAACAGAATATCGGAAACGCAATTCTTCCGATATTCCGCATCACACGATACAGCTGATAAAGGCCGTCATTATAGCCTCCGAATTTTAATATACGAATGATCACGGTTGCCGCAATATGATCGATCAGCATTGTTACGATCGCGATTATTTTTAATGCGCTTCCACTGAGTCCTTTTCTTTCCATGAAATCCCCTATCTGTCTCAAATTTCTCTCTTAACCGAAAAAAGAGAAAGACCCGTTCATCTTTCTCTTTTCCTGTTTTCATCTGGTACTAGCCTACAAATTCTTCTACACATCTGCGGTATGCTGCTACCGGATCATCTGCCTGAGTAATCGGTCTTCCGACTACGATATAGTCAGAACCAAGTTCTTTTGCCTTTGCCGGTGTTGTCACACGTTTCTGATCGCCAACATCGCCGTCTGCAAAACGGACACCCGGTGTAATGGCAAGGAATTTGTCTCCACATACCTCGTGTACTTTTCCTGCTTCAAGCGGAGAACATACAACGCCGTCTAATCCGGCTTCCATCGTATTCTTAGCATAATGCATAACAGTCTGGTCGATCGGTTTATCGATCCACAGTTCCTGCTGCATTACCTCTTCACTGGTGGAAGTAAGCTGTGTGACTGCGATCAGCAGTGGTCTTGTTCCATCTTCTCTCGTGAGTCCCTCGATGGCTGCCTGCATCATCGCCTTGGTACCTGCCGCATGTACGTTACACATATCCACGTCCAGTCCTGATAATACGGACATTGCTTTTTTAACGGTATTTGGAATGTCATGTAATTTTAAATCAAGGAAAATCTTGTGTCCCATCTGTTTGATCGTGCGGACGATCTCCGGTCCCTCTGCATAAAACAGCTCCATGCCGATTTTTACAAAAGGTTTTTCCTCTTTGAATTTTCCAAGAAAATTGATCACTTCTTCTTTGCTGTTAAAATCACATGCAATAATAACGTCTCTTCCCATATCTTCCTCCTGCTTTACCCTATCCGGTTTATTTTCCCATTGTCAAATGCAATCTATCGTCAAGAATTATACCCGTATAGCAGGTGTTTTGCAAGTCATTTCCATGACTTAAGCGAGCTTAAAACGATTGATCGTCTCCATCAGGTCTTTTGCGATTGCCTGCAGCGTCTCGGTATGTTCGCTGATCTCTTCCATTGTAACATTTACCTGCTCGGTGGAAGCATTGACTTCCTCGGTTGCCGCTGCGGACTGCTCAGATACCGATGCGATCGTTCCCATCTTATCCACAACAAGATCTTTGTTGGCAGACATAGTGTCATTCAGGGCATTGATACGTTCCATACCGGAGCCTAACATTTCGATCTGTTTCATAATCTCGCCAAAGATCTCTTCCGTGCGGTTGATCGCCTCCTGCTGCTCAGTCTGCAGTACTTCATTTTCCTGCATCGTGGACTCAACCAGTTTTGATTTTTCCGTGATTTCCGTGATGATCTTCTTGATCTCATCCGTTGACTCTTTCGACTCATCCGCCAGTTTACGGATCTCATCTGCAACAACTGCAAAACCTTTTCCCATCTCTCCGGCTCTTGCTGCCTCAATACTTGCATTTAACGACAACAGGTTCGTCTGGGATGTGATGTCTGCGATCGTATCCGATATGTAAAAAATCTTATCAATACTCTCAACCATCTCATTCATAACCTCTAACGAAACTTTTGATTTTTCAGCTGTTTTTCCTGATTTTTCAATCAGATCTTTTACACTCTCAATTCCCTCGGTGCTGACTTCATTTGCCTTTTCTGTCATTCCATTCATGCCGGAAACATATTCTTTTGTCTCATCTAAGCTGTTCTTTAAATGCTCTACTTCCGTGTTGGCTTCCTGTGTACTTTCCGCCTGTTTTACCGCACCCTGCGCCACACTGTCGATTGCCTGTGTTACCTGCTCGATCGTTGTTTTTGTATTTCCAGCGACTTCTGAGATGCCTCCTGCAACTTCAAGAATATGGTTTGATTTATCCTCGACTGCATGGATCAGTCCGGACACATCATCCATCATACCGTTAAAGTTCGTCTCAAGCACACCAAACTCATCGCTTCTGGTAACTTTGATCTTCTCGGAAAAATCACCGCCCGCCACACGATGTGTCGCATTCTGGAGTTTTTTGATCTCGCGGTTAAAACTGAGCGCTGTCAGGACTGCGATCACACATCCAAAGATCAGACCGATCACACCGGCCATCAACGTTCCTATGTTAATGTTGATCAGGTTCTTCTGGTTTTCCTGATCACTGATACAGCCGAGCAGTCTCCATCCGGTAATGCGGTCTGTCATCGCCGTAATGGCACAGTCCCTTCCCTCTGCACGCATGGTATAAGATGCCTGCAATACGATATCATCCGCTGCCGGATCTTCATTTTCCTCCAGCTGTGCTTTCTGTTCTTCGAGTTTATCTAATTCTTCTGTTAACGGAGCAAAAAATTCGAGGTCAGCAACTGTACCATCTGCAAAAGTATTACTTTCGCTGTCAACCACGATATTTCCCTGCTCATCTACCAGCATAACAAATCCCGTATTTAAAAGTCTGATATTTTCCACATAGTCTGCCAGTGCAGATGCATCAATATCCATCGCAACAACGCCCTGGACAACATCTTTATATTTTACTTCCTGACATACCGTAATGATCTGCTCCCCGGTTTCTTCATCCACATACGGCGCAGTGATATAGCTGAAAATAGAATTTACTTTTGCTTTTCTTCCCTGACATGCGGTGTACCATTCTTTCCCGGAAAGGTCTTTATTTTCCACCGTGTTCATCGCTGTCTTTGAACCGTCAGCTTCGTATTGTACCCATCCGGTGATTGTTCTGCCATCATTTAAAGCATAATAGGCACGCACCGAACCATTTACGACTTTACAGGCTGCAACCAGTTCGTCGTTTACATTGTCAATATATTTATCATAGTTTTCCGGCTCAAGCAAAAGCTGTTTGATACTGTCTTTTCTCGTCAAAAGATCTACCGGTATACTGATCGTTTTCTCATATGTCTGCAGACTTGTCATCGCACTGTTTAGTGTCTGCTCACTCGTAAGCTGCATGTTACTGTTTAACACGCTCTCTACTTTACTGTGTGTCAGAAGTGCACAGATCAAAACACTTCCAAGAATCGCAGCCATAAACGCTGCGATCAGCTTCGCACTAAGACTTGTTTTTTTCTTCATTTATGAAATCCTCCTTCTTTCCTCGTTATGTAAGCGGTTACATTTTTTATTATAACATAGATATGACAAATAGGGAATATATTTTAAACAAAGAAAAACCGCCAACCCATGATCTCTCAAGGATTGACGGCTTCCCATCTCATAGTCGGCGCGACAGGATTTGAACCTGCGACCTCTGCGTCCCGAACGCAGCGCTCTACCAAGCTGAGCCACGCGCCGTAATCAAGTTGTCTTGAATCGTGCTTGATTATATTATCACATCTCTACGGAAATGTCCATACCTAATTTTATATTTTTTCAAATTTTTCTCTTAAACTCACTTGCAGAGTTAAATTCTACCCTTCTATGAAATTTAATCCTGTAAAAACATGCTGTTTCTTTTTACACATTACTATTCATATCAGTTTATACTAAATACCATGATGGGCTACACTTTTATTACATTAAGCAGATCCACCCGTTTTCTTTATCCAACTATCTGCAGCCGTCTTATATGTTATGGGCTATTTTTTTCAGCGTTCGTGTATTTCGCCCGTTCTCCCACTTCATTGCTTATGTTTTGGGTTATTTTTTTCCGCATTCATATATTTTGCCCATTTTTTCATGTATCCTCCTCTTTTATTTTCAAAATGGGTGAATTTCTTCATTTAACATCAAAATAGCCCTCGTTTTTTCGTTTTCATGGACTATTTTAAGTATTTCGACCTAATTTTCACCCATTTTGATTGAAAAATACTATAATTCAATAAAATTTCGGACTATTGGTTTCTGATATATATACCTTTCGCCCATTTGAATACCTATACATTGTTCATGTAAAATAATATTGAATCAGTAGTTCTACATACTCATAATCTAAAGGATTCTACAACTGTAACTTTGAATATACATTATGAGCATAATTTTCATTATCCATCATTCCAAAATGTTCCCAATAATACACTTCACCTGTAACAGGATGACGGATGGTGAAATCCGGATATATACTAACATTTTGAATCTGTAATAAACATTCATAACGAAATGGGATTTTGTGTTCGAATAACGCATTTATGATTAAAGCTTCAGATTTTGACCGGACCAGAATTCCGGGAATGGTTTTATGTATCAATTTTTGTGGTTCTTTCGGATTGTTTGTGTAAGAAGCATTTACCCACTCATCCAGTTCTTGCTTTAACGGTACATAGACTCCTGACAAAAGTTTCTGCAACTCTGGATGTTCCTCTACATGATATGAAGAAAATTCATCTAAGCTATATTGCTTCAGATAAATATCTATCCTTTTCTCCTCCTGCTTAAATTTTCGCAGCCTGCTCTCTAAATATTTTCGTTTTACCAGTTGTTCCGCAAGTTTTCGTTCACTTTTGGGAATGTATTTTGTTTTACCCTTATCGGTATAATACCACTTATAGTACTTATTATTTCTCGTACAGAAAAATGTACCTGATGGAAGCACGTCAATCTGGCTTTGTAAGTCATTGATCCGATCCTCCACTTTTTGTTTTTCCTTCATCATTCGTTGATATAGCACAAAATAAGTCCTCCAATACTATTATTTTTATGCAATAATTCTAACACAGTGCTGTTTCCCTGCAAATCTACAATTTTAATTTCATTTAGATTTTCATTGAAATTGTTTCATTGATTTATTCATGATATAATAAGACTGCCGAGCGAAGCGAGTGTAGATCACGATCATGAAGCATTGCTTCATGATATAATGAGCGCAAGTGAGTCAACATGCTCGTATGATTGACGAACGGTGAATTGGATCATGTGCTGTTTTTGCACATGATATAATGAGCGCAAGTGAGTCAACATGCCTGCATGATTGACGAACGGCAAATGGCATCATAAATGAGTCAAAATACTACGTATTAGAATGAACATAAAAAATATACAAATATAGCGTAAACACAAACTGGAAATGTTCCAGTAACGGACAAGAATGGAGATTTTTATGAATAGAACCGTACTAGTTACCGGCGCCTCCCGTGGAATCGGACGCGCGATTGCATCCGCATTTGCCGCAGAGGGCGACCGGCTGATCATTACCTGTTCCAGATCAGAACAGGAACTTTTAAATTTCAAAAAAGAACTGGAAGAAACTTTTCACACGGAAGTGCTCGCCAGCGTGGGCGATATTTCTTCCTTTGAATATGTCGAACAATTATTTGAACAGATCACAGAACGCTTCGGTGGAGTGGATGTCCTCATCAACAATGCCGGTATTTCCTATATCGGGCTGCTGACGGATATGTCGATCGATGACTGGAACCGCATTGTCTCCACAAACCTCACATCCGTCTTTTCCACCAGCCGGCTCGCAATCCCACATATGGTGCACGAAAAGAAAGGAAAAATCATCAATATCTCTTCCGTCTGGGGCATTGCCGGTGCCTCCTGTGAAGTTGCTTATTCCGCATGCAAAGGCGGCATCAATTCCTTTACAAAAGCACTTGCAAAAGAACTTGCACCGAGCAATATCCAGGTCAACGCGATCGCCTGTGGTGTCATTGATACGCAGATGAATGCCTGTTTTTCCGAAGAAGAACGCGCAGAACTTGCAGATGAGATCCCGGCAGGAAGATTTGGAACGCCGGAGGAGACTGCCCATCTAGCAGTACAGCTTGCCACAGGAAATGAATACCTGACCGGGCAGATCATTACATTAGACGGCGGGTGGCTGTAACCCGCCGCATTTTTATGTCCCACACTATTCTGCCACTAAAATAACCACACTTCTCGGCGGAACTTTCAATGTTTTTTTATAATAAAACTCGGTCTGTGCCTCCACATCTTTTCCATCCTCATACTCTATGTTTGTATTGACACAGATTTTCCACTGCAGATTGTTCGGCAGTTCTGGAAGCTGCATCACAAGTGTTTCCCAGTATGCATTCATTCCATAGAAAATGATATCATCCCTGGTATCCGCATCATCCCTGCCGGCATACATGATACCGATCAGTTTACTGGTATAATCCGTACCCCCATTCCACGGGAAACCATTGTGGATACTGATCTCCGGTAGGCCGCAGAGCGCTTTTTTCGTGGAGCGGCGCAAAATCGGATATTTTTCGCGAAATGCGATCATATACCGGAAGAAATCATGGATCTCCTGATATTTCTCCAGTCTGGTCCAGTCAAGCCAGGAAATGATATTATCCTGGCAGTAGGCATTATTATTGCCAAACTGTGTATTACAAAATTCATCTCCCGCATAAAACATGGCAGGTCCCCTGCTGCACATTAAGGTTGCACATGCATTTTTTACCATTCTAAGACGCAGTCCTTCGATCTGCGGATCATCTGTCTCTCCCTCTGCTCCACAGTTCCAGCTGTTTCCGTTGTTATCACCATCCGAATTATTCCAGCCGTTTTTCTCATTGTGCTTCGTATTATAGGCATACAGATCATACAATGTAAATCCATCATGACAGGTGACAAAATTAACGGATGCACTGTCTCCGCGGTGCTCCGGATAAAGATCTTTTGAACCGGTGATACGCGTGATTGCTGTTCCTGCCATACCATCCGTACCTTTTAAAAACTGACGGATATCATCACGGTATCTTCCATTCCATTCTGACCATCGGTTCCATGACGGAAAACTTCCAACCTGATAGAGACCACCCGCATCCCATGCCTCCGCGATCAGTTTGACCTTTCCAAGAATGGCATCACATGCAATCGCCTGAAGCAATGGCGGATCTGCCATCGGTGTCCCTTTTTCATCGCGGGTTAAAATGGATGCCAGATCAAACCGGAAACCATCGACACGATACTCCGTTACCCAGTATCGCAGACAGTCAATGATAAAACGTCTTACTGCCGGATGATTACAGTTCATGACATTGCCACAGCCACTGAAATTATAATAGTATCCATCCGGTGTCAGGATATAATAAATATCATTATCAATTCCCTTAAAAGAAAAACATGGACCATGTTCATTTCCCTCTGCCGTGTGGTTAAATACAACATCCAGGATAACTTCGATTCCATTTTCCTTTAGCTCGTAGATCAGTTCTTTTAACTCATCGCCCTCGTGGTTATGTTCCACCACCGAGGTATAACTGGTATTGGGCGCAAAAAAACAGACTGTATTATAGCCCCAGTAATTATACAGGCGCTCTCCGTCTACCACTCTGGTGCTTTCCATCTCATCAAACTCAAAAATCGGCATCAGCTCGACTGCATTCACTCCCAGATCCTTCAAATACGGGATCTTCTGGCGCAGTCCCTCATAAGTGCCTTCTGCCCCCGGTGTAACACCCGATGATGCATCTTTTGTAAATCCCCTCACATGCATCTCATAAATAACAAGATCCTCAAACGGATGCTCCGTCGGACGGATATCTCCCCAGTCAAAGTTGTTTTCCACAACCCTTGCGTGATAAATAAAATCCGCTCCGCCTTCCGGGCGTTCTCCCCAGTTACGCTGTCCCGTTACTGCCCTCGCATACGGATCAAGCAGAACATTTTCTTTCTTAAATAATAACCCCTTTTTCTCATCATAAGGGCCGTCCAACTGAAATGCATATTCAAACTCTTCGATTTTCAATCCAAAAACGAACATGGAATATGTGTTTCCAATATGATAAGCCTCCGGATATTTTAGGGTCACATACGGCTCTTTTTCCTGCGGCCGGAACAACAGAAGATAACATGCCGTCGCACCAAAGGAATGGATCGTAAAGCTGACACCTCTTGTGGTTGCTGTCGCACCATCTCTGTTATAAAAACCCGGACGTACCTGATATCCATTGATCTCATCCAATGGCTGCAGCCCAACGCCGCGTTCCTGTTTATGTCTGCCTGTACTCATCTGCGATCCTCCTTGTTTTGCGGAGCAAAATGCGACTCACCACTATATTTCTTATACCCCGGATGTTTTCCACTCATTTTATAATAATTGTTTCTAAGATCCACAAGCCGGTCGATATTTTCCCGGTCAATTTCTTTTGCACCTCCGAGCAGATGTGCCGTCAGTGTTATTTTTGCAAACTGCTCTAACGTTTCCATCCGGTAATATGCCGTATAAACATCGGCTCCAACTGTTACCGCTCCATGATTTTTTAACAAGATCGCATCATGTTCCTGCAGATACGGGGTAATGGCATCCGGCACCTCATCTGTGGAAGGTGTCGCATAAGGCGCAATCGGCACTGAACCAAGTGCGAGCACAGTCTCGATCATGGAATACTCATCGAGCGGAATGTCTGCCACGGCAAATCCCGTTGCAACCGGAGGATGTGCATGTAATACCGCCCCGACATCTTCGCGTTCTTCATAACATCTGAAATGCATCCGCATTTCGGACGACGGGCGGTACCCGTCCACAGTTTCGATCATCTCTCCTGCTTTATTTATATGCACGATCATTTCCGGTGTTACCATACTTTTTGACACGCCGGTCGGCGTTGCTAAAAATGTGCCATCGGAAAGTTTTACCGACACATTTCCGTCATTCGACGCAACCCATCCAAGCTGCCACATCTTATGGCACACATCACAGATCTGTGCTCTGATTTCTTTATAACTGAGTTCCATAATCTCCTCCCACCGTACTTTTTTCCTATTTTACTTTCCATTATAATCATCCTCTTTCCTAATTTCAACCAGGCAATATCTGTGTTATACTATCCTCAGAAAATATTAAGAAACAAAGAAAGGCTTTTCCCATGCAAAAAATACTTCATGTTTCCGACAACCCGGAACATTTTTCCTCCATCGGCTCTGCCCTTGCACAAATTCCTGCTAATAACACAACACCTGTTATCATTGAAATTGCACCGGGCATTTACCATGAAAAACTAACCATAAATAAACCATATATCACACTTCGCGGAATGGGCGAAAGCAGTGCTCACACCGTCATCAGCTATGATGATTATGCCCTGGATCTGATGGAAGATGGCAGTAAGCGCGGTACATTCCGCACTTATACCCTCTTTATCGATACACATGATGTAACGCTCCAGCATCTCACCATCGAAAATGCCTCCGGGGATTCCGCAACACACGGACAGGCGATCGCTCTCTATGCCGACGGGGACCGTCTTATGATCGATTCCTGCCGCCTTCTCGGCCATCAGGACACACTTTTTACCGGACCGCTTCCCGAAAAGGAACGACAGCCTGGCGGTTTCATCGGTCCAAAACAGTTTGCCCCGCGTATCAATGGCAGACAATATTATAAAAACTGCTATATCTGCGGCGATATTGATTTTATTTTTGGAAGCGCCACCGCATATTTTGAACACTGTACCTTAGAATCCCTGCTGCGCACAAAAACATCTGCACAGTCCGATTTAGTTTCCACTACATCCACCCTGCATGATTCCGGTTGTGATACATCTGCACTGTGTCATTCCAATTCAGATATGGTTCAGAAAAATTATACACTCCCTCCTATCCAGGGTTATGTAACTGCCGCCTCCACACCGGAAGGCCAGGAATACGGCTACATTTTTTCCGACTGCCGGTTCATCTCCAAAGACTGTCCTGCCGGTTCCGTCTATCTTGGCAGACCATGGCGCGACTATGCAAAAACGATCCTGATTTCCTGTGAACTTGGTGCGCATATCCATCCCGCCGGTTTTCATGACTGGAACCGCGAAAATACACATGACACAGTATATTATGCCGAATACGCAAGTTTCCCTGCCACCTCTGACTACCGTCCGCTTTCTGACCGGGCTGATTTTGTTCAAAATCTGAATGAACAACAAGCCGGATATTTTGCAAAAGAACTGGTTCTCGGTGACTGGGCACCTGATAAACTGTAATTTTTAGCAGATATTTTTTAATCTGGGTTTGTATATTCATGAGAATAATGATAGAATAATATACATTAAGAATATGAGAAATCCAAACAAAGGGGGCAATAAGATGGACGAGAAAATTTATAAGACAATGGGTTCTGCCGGAGCTTCCACACTGGCAGTTGGTATCTGTGTCCTTGCAGGTGGAATCACCGCCGGGATTCTTCTGATCGTAAATGGAGCCAGACTGTTAAAGAATAGATCCAAAATTATGTTTTAACCAAATGTTTCCGCGAAGCTGTTGCTTTTAAATATAGAATACACGCTCCGCGAACATTTTATTATCATGTACTGAAAAGCGCATATACAGTAAAATCATCTTTCCGACGATCTGTTTTTACTGTACATGCGCTTTTTCATATGACACCATCTGCTTTTTACAGGAAATTTTTACTCAAATTACTCCTCTTCCTGAACTTCTTTCTTTTTAAATACATCTGCAAGCAGGAAAAATCCAAAGCACAATCCATTTAACACCAGTGCAACCGGAAGATCCTTCCAGCTTACCGTCTGATTTTCCAGAACATCTGCAGAAAACGTTCCTGAGATGATCGGTATCAGGTTGTTATTCAGATAGTGCAGACAGACCGGCACCCAGATATTCTGCGTTTTCATATAGGCATATGCAAAAAAGATTCCAAGTGAAATACATGTGATCTGCTGCGCAAAAATCATCTGGATTCCTGATGTCTGTGTATAATAAAACAGATCATCCGGGATATGCCATAATCCCCATACAACGCCAAGTATGATCACACCTGCACGAAGTCCGAACCGTTTCTGCAAAACCGGCTGCAGGTAATATCTCCAGCCATATTCTTCTCCAAAAAATGCAATAAACACGAAGAAATAATTGATCGGAAGTGCAGCAATATTCAGCCACATCATTGGATTTTTAAACATTGCTGCCCATTCTTTTACATACTGCATCCCACTGCCGTCAGACACACCCTGTACCGCTACAGACACTACAGTTCTTACTATATAAATGCCCACAAACGCAAGTACAATGAGCACAGCACTTTTCCAGTTTTGTCTGGTCAGTCCTGCTGCCGCACGCTTTTCATTTCCCGCTACTGCAAGAAAAACAAGTGCCACGATACTCCCGATAATAAGTATATACTGGGAAATCAGATTATAAACGGACATCGTCATCCCTGCAATGTTCAAATCATTTACCGGCAGAAATACGGATAAAAGTGCCAATACGATCAGGACACCCGTCGTTGCCAGAACCGTAATAAAAAAACCTGCTGGCAGGATTTTCTCTCCTTTGTGTGCCAGAAAAAGTCCAATGATCACACCGGCTGCCGGATACATCATCTGCGCTGTTGGAAATACCGTAAGGTCATAACCCTTTGTACTGCCATACCACATCAGAATTCCCATCAGATAGGTCAGACCGTAAGCCATCAGCACATAAATAATCAGTCTTGTTTTTGCCATTTCTTTTTGTTCCATTTTCAAACTCCTCCCCTTACAATCATGAATGATACATGTTTATTAGTCCAATTCGATCGAATCCGATATATAATAATGAAACTTATTTTTTCTGCAATACTGTTTAATTCGTCTGATCAGTTTTTTATCTTTCGTGTATTCTAAAAGATAGACTTCCATTCCATCTTTTTTGCATTTTTGAACATAATCGGAAAAGTATTTGCGCACATCTTCTGGCTGTTTTCCAAACGTACCCGTTTCAAACTGAATACTGCTCCACACAGATTCCTGATTGACAGCAGTCATGATATTCTTCGCCGATCCGTATGTTTTTCTGTACTTTGTCACAAAAACATCTCCGCCATTGATCATGACATCTTTTCCAAGACGTTTGATATTTTTCAGTATTTTGGCCAGTCCTTTAAAATTTTTCTTTGTCTTTGCATAATCGTAGACATCGCAGTTATCAATAAAGAAACCATCCACCCCTTTTTTCAGCAGCTTCTTCGACAGTTTTCCCATAAACTTCTGCCAGTCCTTATTCGAAACATCTACCCACTTTTCTTCTTCCCAGTTTTCATAAGTTCCGATCGTAAGGTATTCATATTTCTTATAATAATCGCGAAAATTCTCGATGGAGCCGACATTTAAGTAGGTATATACTTTTACGCCTTTTTTGTGCAGGGTACGGATATCTTTTGCAGAAAAATACTGTGCATCAATGACCACCAGCCTATATCCGTATAACTTTTTTATCTGAGACGAATCAATGCTTAAAAATACGCCATAATCCTTTTTCTCTTTTTGGTTCTTTGCGTCTATCGCACATGGTCCTGCCAGTATGCCAAGAAATAAACTGAACATCCATGTTAAAATCATAATCTTTTTCCATAAATATTTCGATTTTTTACTCATTCCTGTTCTCCCCATGACTTTCACCTGCAAATTTTGCTTTTCGCTGTACCGGCAGCTGCGCTAAAATGATCGCCGAAAAAATCAGACAACATCCCAGTATCTCCTTTGTACTCAGCTTCTGCCCAAGAATCAGCCAGCCAAATACCGCCGAAAATACGGCTTCCAAACTCATGATTAAAGAAGCCACTGTAGGATTGAGTCCATTCTGTCCAATGATCTGTAACGTATATCCCACACCACATGACATAATTCCCGCATACAAAATCGGAACCCACGCTGACCATGATAAAAAGGCTGACGCCCACGCTTCGATACCCGAAATTGAATGCTGCATATCAACTGTAAACATCGGAATCGCAGTCAGCAAACCGGTTACCAGAAACTGTATCATGGAAAGACGTACCCCATCAACCTTCGGTGAAAAATAATCGACAAATAAAATCTGTATGGAAAAACCGAGTGCACAGCAAAGAAGCAGCAGATCTGCCGGCTGAAATCCATTCTTATCCTGCATACACAGAAAATACAGTCCCACCAGTGCCAGAGCAACTGCAAACCAGATATTTATCCCACATTTTTTATGTAAAAATAATCCGAGAATCGGCACCAGTAATATGTACACCGCTGTCAGGAAACCTGCTTTTCCCGCACTTGCCCCCATCAAAATTCCAACCTGCTGTAAGTTTGTAGAAATACAAAGTGCTACACCACAACAGATTCCGCCTTTTATCAGCAGTTTATAATCTTCTTTCGTCTGTGGTTTTCTTGGCGACAGATCTTTTTTATCTAAAAATTTCATGACAGGTATCAATACCAGTGCCCCGATAATACACCGGACACAATTAAACGAATATGCTCCGATTGTCTGTCCACCAACTGTCTGAGCCACAAATGCAGCCCCCCAGACGGCTGCCGTTACCAATAACAGGATACTGTTTCTTGTTGTTTTATTGTTCATCTTCTGCCTCTTTCTAAATCAATCATATTACTGTAAGTCCTGCCTATTACCTCTTTATTTCCTGCAGGCTCATTAGATAATAGTTTACCATTCTTTTAGAATAAATGCATCAGCAAAAACTGTTTTAGATAAAAAAAACCGCAACCCCTGATTGCTCAAGGATTGCGGAATACAATCTGCAATATATAATTTAAAATTATAAATTACTCGATAACTGTAGCAACACGTCCAGATCCTACTGTACGTCCACCTTCACGTTATTTGAATACCGTGTTTCTGCATATTTTCTATGCTTTTGGGTGGCAAAATCCGCATAAAACTGCTGTTTTTGCATACTGTATTTTTATTTGCTTAAGTTCTTGGCACCGTTTTGGCACCGTAGGTACTTCATCTTCCTTTACTAATACAAACTGGGATTTATCCCTCGCTTTGTTTGTCACCTCTCCATTAATAATTCAATATGCGACCACACATTATTTCTCAACACGAGCGTACAGCCTGACAAATCCATCATCCTGCATTACTTCAAAGACAATCTCATCACCGTACTCAATGTGGGAATATCCACCATCTGAATAACTGTAATATGTATTTTCTCCGCCGGTAAAGCTCAAATAGTACCCAGTGCTTGCGGGATGGGTACAGACGCTGGCCACCACCCGCCCTCTGTTTGTAAACACAACATGGTTCATACCCTCGCTGACACTTTCTTTCAAAGCGGGGCTTTTCGAACCGACCACTCGCTCAATGCGTTCCTTTGAGGTATAGGGATCAAAGGTATATACAGTGGTCCATTCAAAGGGGACAATCTCCTCCAAAGTGATGCTGTCACATTCCAAAGCGGTTAGTGTTTTTTCCAGTTTGGCGTTATTGAAATAAATCCTCGGATCTCCGAAAATGAGATAAAGAGCAAACAACACCCCGGCAATTCCGAGAATTATACCGTGCCACAAATTTGAGCGTTTCCACGCTTTCTCGTCTTCTGCGCTTAAAATCCCTGTACCCCACTCACCGTTTTTCATGCGCAGCCGTTTATGCTTTGAAACATACCAACTGAACCAGATAGCATATCCCACTGCAATCAGCAGAAGTCCCATCAGGGTGGCTCTGAGTAGCGTTGTTACGGAACAGACCGAAGCCAAAAGGCCCGCCAAAAGAATCAAAAGAATCGGGACATCTGCTGCAATGTATGCGAATTTGCCAAACAGGTCACGGTACAAGACCTTTCCCTGCTGTGCCTTCTTTATATCCTCATCATAGGCTTCCTGGGAAAACGCTGTAACTATGGCTTTAACGGTCAGGTATCCGATCAATATGATCCAAAACATATCCACCAGCCCGTCAAAAGTCATCACTTTCATAACAATAAATGTGCAACCCAGCAACGATGCCAGCAATGTTTTCGGACTGACTAATTTCATGAGAACACCCCCTCCACAGATTTCGTTCCGCTATCATAAATTCAAATTTTCCAGCTCGACAAGCTGAAATTTTTGTTATTCTACGATACCTTCAATATAGCTGTAATCAATATTTCCCTTTGT
>DXQT01000037.1 GCA_019411365.1 Roseburia sp. | reverse complement strand
TGGATGATGATATGCGGATGGAAGCTCTGCGTCAGACCAACTATGTAAAATCCATTGTGACTGCACAGGGCAAGATGGATCTGGAACGCAAGGGAAAGCAGAGTTATCAGGGCTGGATGTTTGCCCGGTTGCTGGCATTCAGCAACGGCGATCTGCAAGCTCTTTATGATCGCAGTGACGGATTTTATCGCAGACAGCTTGTGCTGACCACCAAGGAAAAGCCAGTGGACAGAGCTGACGATCCCGACCTTGCGGAGAAGATGAAAGCCGAATCCGAGGGTATCTTCCTGTGGGCATTTGAAGGCTTACAGCGGCTTGTTGCCAACAACTTTAAGTTTACGGAGAGTGACCGTATCCGGGAAAACCGGGAAGCGGTCAAGCGTGACAACAACAATATCTTTGATTTCATGGATTCCGAGGGATACATCCAGCGTAAAGCGGATGCGTCCATCAGCTCCAAGGATTTCTATGAAATCTACCGGATGTGGTGCGAAGAAAATTCCCTTGCACCGCTGAAAGCCCGCAGCTTCAGCGACGCCATGATTGCCAATGCCGGGAGATTCAATCTGGAGCATTGCAACAACATCACCAACTCTGCCGGACGGCGGGTGTGGGGATTTATGGGCGTAGAAGCTGTGGCACGACCTCATATAAATGGATTTTACGATGTTTCGCCGTGTACGTACGTACCGGAGGACTGGCGGGAATGATTTTCGCCATTTCTGCTCTGTACGTATGTACGCAGCATTTACCCCTGTTTTCTCCCGTTATAGGAAACAGCGGCTTTTAGAACAGACCTGTTTTCGGGCATTGAAAATCAATGGTAATGGAAACAGCAAAGTTTTTGACCGCAGGACGAAACCATTTCACCAAATCGTGCTTCTCTGCACCGTGTACCCTGTTCACGGAACAATGGGTATTTTCGCTGTTCCAGAACAAACCACATGGAACAGCAAAGTGGGATATATGCCTATATGGACAGAGTATCGCACTCGTAAAAATAAATTGATTTTGGAGAAAGCTGATTTTTCGCTGTTCGGTGTATTTGCTCCGCTTTGGAGTGCAGAGATTGCACCGAACCACAAACAGAATTATGGAGGATTTTTCAATATGAATGTACGCAACGAAATAAAGGCACAGATCATCCGTGCCGGGCTGACCATGCAGGAAGTTGTTGACCTGCTCTCGGACGAGTACGGATGGAGCGACAGCGTTTCCAACCTGTCCGCAAAATTGCAGCGGGAAAGCATCCGATACAAGGAAGTATTGGAGCTTGCCGCTGTGCTTGGCTACGACATCGTATGGCAGAAAAGACGGGAGAAGTGATGCCCCGGCAACAGCCCCCCGCATCTCCCGTCCCCATAGGCGCACCGCAGTGCTGCCTATTGACAGGCAGTGAAAGATACGGTTTTCGTTGCCGCCGTCTGCAAGAAATGTTCCGCAGAACAGCTTCATGCAGACGGGCTGACCATGGGAAAAGGTGCAGACATTTTCGCCATGGTCAGCAGAGGTCACCGCAGTGACCGCATCCCCCTCCGGAGGAGCCCTCGGAGAGCCCACGGCACTTTGCAGCCAGTATGGATGAAAGTGTAATAGTGGGTTATTACACTTTGAAAAAGTGCCTCTCCGCAGCTCCCGCTGTCTGCATACCTCAAAGAAAGGACAAAAAATCTATGGCAAGAAATGATGGAATAGACCGTACCGTAGCCAGAAATCAGGACTTGGAAACACCGGCTGATGTGGCTAAGGTACAGGAACACAATGAGCGTGAAAAGGACAGCTACAGCAATCAGGACATCGTGCCGGAACGCACTTCTCTGAACATTCATTTCAAAGCACCCACGGACGATTATGTGAAAATGTAAGGGTTTTGGCGAAGTAATTGTTGTTGTTCCTCTGTGAATAGTTTTCTGCTCATGAAAATCCTCCATTTCTGTGATTAGAATATCACATCTGGAAGGGTGTGTCCAAGAAAAAGGGTTCACATGGAAACGGTGATTAAGAACAGGAGCACGTCTTGTGTTGGTGTCCGTAAAACGGGTACTACACTAATTCATGTGTCCACTGTTATGGGTACATTATAGTGTGACAGGAGAGGAGGAGAAAAGCGTATGAATTATGAGCAACTGATAGAAGAACTGAGGGAGGAAATGTTACAGCTTGTAAACACCAAATGTGATGCACTGCTCCAGATGTACCGGAGTGGCGAGGTGCATACAAGTGTGAAAGATACGATCCGGGAAAGCAGCCTTATCACAGTGTCCCCGGCAGAACTGAAAGGGAAAAGACCGCTGGCAGTCCAGTTCGCACCGGGAGAATGGATAGAGACACCTACATGGAGAAAGGTGGCACAAAGGATTTTGCAGACCTGTAATGAACAGCCGGATATCCATGAAAGATTTATGGAAATGTGTGGAAAAGTAGCCGGACGCTGTAGGACGATCCTTGGCAGTTCACCGGAAGAAATGGATGTACCGATAAAGGTGGATGAGGAACTTTATTTTGAGGGGAAATTTGACACCGAGGCGATGTTAAACATGTTAGAGAAAAAAGTGCTGGAACCGGCAGGGGTTGATTACAGCAGCATTAAAATCCGGTATATGGGAAAAGGGCAGGAAGCAGCAAAAAGTGTAGAGCCTGTACCAGAGCAGGATGCTTTGGAGCATGAGGAGCAGGAACAACATGCACCGGTGCAGACAATGTGAAAAATGATTGTATAAAAGAAACGGGTAAGTTATAATATAGGTGTGGTCAGATGCCTTTTTGGGGATGACTATATCTGTTACAAAAAGGAGGAAGGCCAGTGAATACAGAATTGAAAAATGCAGTGAAAGCAACAGACAAGGATGCACAGTATGATACGAGTGCAAAGCGTCTGTTAGGACAGAAGAGCATACTGGCACATATACTGGTAAAAACAGTTGATGAGTTTAAGGGCATGAATCCCAAGGATGTGGTTGACTGCATCGAAGGGACACCACATATCAGTACGGTACCGGTAGAGCCTGGACTCACAAATGCAGCCAGCGAAAAAAATGGTGAGAGGCTGGTCGGTTTCAACACAGAAAATGAAGAAATTAATGAAGGTCTGGTAAGATTTGATATCGTTTTCTATGTGCGCATGAAAGATGGATTGTCACAGATCATCATAAATGTGGAAGCACAGAAAGACGAGCCGAAGGGATACGAAATCTTAAACAGGGCAATCTTTTATGTAAGCAGACTGATCTCATCACAAAAAGAACGTGATTTTGAGAACTCCAGCTACAATGACATTAAGCGTGTATATTCGATCTGGGTATGTATGAACATGGAAGAGAGCAGCATGAGCCATGTGCATCTCACAAAAGAAGATTTGATCGGTTCCTATCAATGGAAGGGAAATCTTGATCTGCTGAATATCATAATGCTTGGACTGGCAAAGAATCTGCCGGAACATGATGAGACATATGAACTGCACCGTCTGTTAGGAGCGTTGCTGTCACAGGAACTTACAATAGATGAAAAACTAAACATAATTGGAAATGAATACGATATTCCTATTGAGGAGAACTTCAGGAAGGATGTGAGCGTTATGTGTAACTTGAGTCAGGGAATAAAAGAAGATGGTATTGCAATTGGAGAGGCAGGACTCATTATGAAAATGTATAAGAATGGTTTTACAGCAGAGCAGATAGCCTCAGCCACAGATAAGGATATAGAAGAAGTGAAAGCGATTATTGCAGGGAAGGAACCTGCACTTGCATAGTTCTTTTACAGTAGCAGGAAAACAGTTTACTGCGAATAAAATGGTTGGAACCAAGCCTCCGAGTCTATAATAGATTTGGAGGTTTCTCTTTATATGTCCTGTGTAAAATTTTTGCGAAAAGAATAAATGTGATATAATGTATGAAAAGTTACAAAAATTACAAACTAGTTTATTGGTAAAAAATGATTCAAGTAGAGGATGAAAAAATGATTTTTTTGGATGCAAATGCCTTTTATTCATATTATGGAAGAAGCAAATTAGGAATGACATCAGAACCTGTTGACGAAGAACGTTTAAAAAAATATTTAGAACAACAGAGAGAAAAGAGTCTTCCGACTTCGGTATATATTGAGATAATGACACACTTTAGAAATAATCCAAAAGTGTTACAAAATTTACTTGAGTTTAGGTATGCGAAGGGGTTGCCACTTTTTAATAATATTCCAGACTATGTTGTGAGTGAAGATGAAATTACCAGTGTTGCATATATGGATCAAGCAGCTCTCAAAAATTATGCGGATAGATTATTAAAGAGCAAAATTCAAATTGAGAGTAAATTCACACTTTTATTTTTTGAAATTACAAAAGATTTATATGCTCATTACAAATTAGAGATGACAGATGGACTGTCACAAAAAAACAAAGATGCTATATTGGGGTATATTGGAAGAGTTGCATATAAGGAATATCAAAATTTATTAGAGGAAAGAATTAAAGTAGAACTGCAGTCAGGGTATGATGAAAACAAAGAGAAAAAAGTACTCAAGGATTTTTATATCCAAGAATTGAATGAAGCATGTGTGCTTACTAATATTATTATTCAAGGATGTGTTGCTTGCAAACAGGACAAGGAGGATATTATAAGTATTGTACAGCAGACATATCAAAAAAGTATTGAAAGTGGTTTGGATGGAAATACGGGAACAATGCCGTGTATAGTAGATACCTTGGCAACAGACCAACATTTCCTAGATATAGCGAAAGTAAAAGTGTCAGAGATGTTTAAAAAAGGAAAATATTCTGCTACACAGAGAAGATATCTTCGGGATGTAATGTTTACATCATGGTTTGAAAGAGGAAAAAAGTTAGACAAGAATGATATTTTTGATATGCTTTGTGTTGGATGCCTAGATCATATAGATAAAACCAAGAATGCGTGTGTTTTAATAGATGCATCGTCATATGTTCTCTCATTTGACACAAGAATGAAGAATTTTATAGGAACTGTTAAACCGGAGAATTTGAGATTAATTGAAAAAATCCAAAATGAACAGTAAATGGTCGGAATCAAGCCTCCAAGTCCCCAACAGATTTGGAGGTTTTCTTCTGCCCATTTTTATCGGGAAGTAATTTCCCCAATAAACAATTTATGGTACAATATCTTAGAAGTTATCATCAAGGGATGAGTAGTGGACCATAGAGAAAGAGCAGAGTAATCGTAAGCTGGTCTGGCTTACATCTAAAATACAATGCAATCTTTTGCTATGCAGGGGCATAAGAGAGAGCATCATGTCAATTTTTTGCAGCCTCGTCACAGAGGATTGCAACATTTTTCGCTCCCAGGGTAAAGTGAAAACTCTGGAAAGTGCATCTCAATTACCCTATCGACACATGTGGAGACAGTTGTCTTGCTTTCCAAGTGAATGGTCGATACAAGAAAAGTGAAGGTGGACTTCTCCCTGGAGGATATGGATTTATCTGAATTTAAGGGGCGCTAAAGGTCCGGGGAACCTTTGTCTGGCACGGATCGAAGCGGAGCGGAGACAAGCAGCTTAAGAGCAGATAAAGGCATATGTACTGCAACAGACAGGACTTAAGGTTTCGTCATTGTATATAGCACAGGAGAGGAAAACAGGGTAGCTGATGTGGAACATATTCCGTGGGTGGAGCGGGAGCTGATGGTTATGAGAGAAGTGAGGGAGCTGCAGTAATAAAGATGATTTATATAATTTTAACTTTAGTTTCAGGAATTTTGCTGTCAGGAGTATGGTTTGGGCTTAATTTTCTGATACAGATATGTGTGGAAAAGTCAAAAGTAAAATTTTTGGAACGCTATAGTGTAATAGCTGCATCTGTGATACCATTAGTTTTCATCTTAAAATACAACAGACTGGAATTATGGAATTATCATAGTCTTGCTGATTGGAAAAACTGGATGATTCTGGCTGTTACAGTATTATTGTCAGCCATTGTCATTTCCATAAATCAGGTTGCGGAAATCCCACGCGGAAAAGAATTATTGCTTTATGCGTTAGATGGTGTCTGTATGGAAATCCCGCAGCGTATGATGATGCAGACATTTAGCGGTGTTCTTTTCATGCACTGGGGATTAGATTTGTATTTGTCCATACCGGTTACAGCGTTTGCCTGGTGTATCAGCATCTGTATACAATGTCTGATCTGCAAATTAAAATTTGACCGGAAAATAGTAATAGAGATAGCGGCATCCTTTCTGTTTTCTATGGGAGCCGGATTACTATTATTAAAAAGCGGATTTATTGGGCTACCTATGGCAGGACATTTTTTAGAACGTATTTTGAGTACAATTATCCGTAAAATCCGAAGATAAAAGAAAGGAAGAAAGTCCATGACAACCAGACAGGAAGCATTATCTTTTGGCATGACATTTAAAGATGTCTATCAGGACACACCGTTCCACGATCCAAACTGGATTCTGGTGCGGTATAAAAAGAACAAAAAGGCATTTCTCTGGACTTATGAGTACGAAGGACAGATGCGCATAAATATAAAAGTTGATCCGCAGTGGCGCGATTTCTGGCGGGAGGCATATGCAGCGGTGATTCCGGGATATCATCAGAACAAGGAACACTGGAATACCGTTATTCTGGATGGAAGTATACCGGATGAGGAAATCAGACGGATGATCGCAGAGAGTTATGATCTGATCTGCGGAAAAAAATAAATTCATTTGTAAAGAACAATCAAGAAGTGAGGCAATAGTGTGAAAAATAAGATTTTTCACACGCAAGATTTGTGCTTGCGCACAAACTTGAGATGCGCAGAAAGCTGCGCAAGAATGGAGATTTTTATGTCAGCAAAAGATACAATGGAAAATAAAATCACAGAGGGAGTTATCTGGAAACAGCTTTTATTATTCTTTTTCCCGATACTGGTGGGAACATTTTTCCAGCAGCTTTACAATACGGTGGACGCGGTGATCGTCGGGCGGTTTGTCGGAAAAGAGGCACTATCCTGCGTCAGCGGTTCGTCCGGTCAGATCATCAATCTGGTGGTCGGATTTTTTACCGGATTATCTGCCGGCGCAACAGTTATGATCTCCCAGCATTTTGGGGCAAAAAATGAGGAACAGCTGCATAAGGCACTGCACACGGCATATGCATTTGCAATCACAGGCGGTATTATTGCCGGAGTGATCGGTGTTGTTATGACACGTATGGTTTTAAAATGGATGAATACGCCGGAAAATCTGCTGCCTGACTCGACACTTTATGTGCGGATTTATTTTGCGGGACTCTTATTTATTTTTGTTTACAATATGGGGGCGGCAATCTTACGGGCAATCGGCGATTCGAAACGTCCGCTTTATTTTCTGATCGTCTGCTGCATCGTCAATATTATTCTGGATCTGGTGCTGGTGCTTGGATTTAAAATGGGAGTCCTTGGCGTGGCAGTGGCAACACTGATCGCGCAGGGGATCAGCGCTGTGCTCGTCAGTGTGGCATTAATGTATCATACTGCCGGCTTAAAGTTAATTCCACGCGAAATCAGGATCCATAAAAGTGTGCTGAAAAATATGCTCGCCATCGGACTGCCGACCGGTATCGAGTCGAGCATGTACAGTATTTCAAACGTGATCGTGCAGGCTGCGTTAAACGGATTTGGCGTTGACACAATGGCGGCATGGGCTGCATTTGGCAAAATAGACAGCCTTTTCTGGATGATCAACAGTGCGTTTGGAATCGCTGCGACCACGTTCGTTGGTCAGAATTTTGGTGCCGGAAAAATGGACCGCGTCCGCAAAGGAACAAGGGAATGTCTTGGCATGGCACTTGTGACTGCGATTCTTCTGAGTGTGATCTTAATGTCGGCGGGAAGATTTTTATTTGGCATATTTACCACAGATGCGAATGTGGTGGAAATTGGTCTTAGCATGATGCAGATCATATCGCCGACCTATTTTCTGTTTGTGTTTATCGAAGTATATTCCGGCGCACTGCGCGCGCAGGGGCATGTGATCGTGACGACGGCAATGACGATGATCGGTATCTGTGTGCTGCGTGTCGTATGGGTCACCTGGATCGTACCGGATGGCACACTCTCACAGATCGTGGCATGTTACCCAATTACATGGCTGGTCAGCGCGGTGGGGATGATCATTTATTATCATTATAAGCAGAAAAAGATTCTGGAAAAATTTGCTGCAACACATGATTTATAAACAGAGAAACTGGAAGCAGTTTTTTATAGCCACATGGTTAAAAATAAGTTCAGGAAAAGAGGATATAAATGAAACAGTCAAAAAATGAAATTAATCTTGGCGAGGGAAGCGTCGGCAGACTTTTGCTGACCTTGGCGGTACCATCTGTGATCGCACAGCTCGTCAATCTTCTTTACAATCTGGTGGATCGTATTTATATCGGTCATATCCCGGAAAACGGGGGCGTGGCACTGACCGGTCTTGGACTCTGCTTCCCGATTCTGATGATTGTCACGGCATTTTCCGGTCTGATCGGGTATGGCGGGGCGCCGCGTGTTGCTATTTTCATGGGAAAAGGCAAAAATGATGAGGCGGAGGAGATACTCGGCAACTGTACCATGGCATTGATCGTGATCGCATTGATTTTAGTTGTGGTACTGCAGTTTGCAGCGGAGCCGCTTCTGATGCTGTTTGGTGCAAGTGACAATACGCTGCCGTATGCGCTTTCTTATCTGAACATTTACGGAAAAGGGACTTTGTTTGTCATGCTTACGATGGGATTAAATTCCTTTATCAATACACAGGGATTTTCCAAAGTCGGTATGAAAACGGTTCTGATCGGGGCAGTCTGCAATATCATTTTAGATCCGGTCTTTATTTTCGTATTTGGCATGGGTGTGCAGGGAGCCGCGCTTGCAACGGTGATCTCCCAGGCAGTTTCAGCGGTATGGGTCATCCTTTTTCTGACGGGCAAACAGACAAAGCTGAAAATAAAGACAAAGTATTTTAAGCCGAAAGCCTCCGTACTTTTGCCGGTATGTGCACTTGGTGTATCTCCTTTTATCATGAATGCGACGGAGAGCGCAATCAATATTGCATTTAACGCATCTTTATCACGCTACGGCGGTGATGTGGCGGTCGGAGCCATGACGATTTTAAGCAGTATTATGCAGCTTCAGTTTATGCCGGTACAGGGAATTGCACAGGGAGCGCAGCCAATCATGAGCTTTAACTATGGTGCGAAAAAGACGGATCGTGTGAAAAAGGCATATCGTCTGCTTATGATCTGCAGTTTTACATACACGATGATCTTCTGCCTGGCGGTGGAAATTGCACCTGGATTTTTTGTGCATCTGTTCAACAGCAGTTCCCAGGAATTATTTGAAATGACCAAATGGGCACTGCGCATCTATATGGCAGCGACCGGAGTATTCGGAATCCAGCTTGCGGTGCAGCAGGTATTCATGGCACTCGGACAGGCAAAAATCTCATTGTTTATTGCATGCCTGCGAAAGATTATCCTGCTGATTCCGCTGATTTATATCCTGCCGCATTTCTTTGCAGATAAAGTATTTGCCGTTTTTTTAGCAGAGCCGGTTTCGGATTTTATTTCGGTGACAGTTGCAGCGACATTATTTTTCCTCAACATTAAAAAGATATTGAAAGAGGGAGAAGTGTGAGCGTATAAAAAAATCTGAAACTGAAAAAAGGCTCCAAATACTGTCTGATGGATTCGAAATATTATCCGACGGAGCGTGATACATGGGTAACAAGGTCGAAAGTATACAAGTTTACAGCAAAATAAAATAACGTATAGGAAAAGAGAACTGTGAGAAAATAATCTCACGGTTCTTTTTTTACTTGACAAGTGATGGTATCTTCCTGTAAGATAAAAAACGTAAAGATTGCACACAATTAAATTTAAAACAATGATTTTAAGATGGAGAGAAAAATGGAGAGAGCAGACATAGCGATTATCGGAACCGGACCTGGCGGCGTTTCTGCTGCATTGACGGCAAAGGTAAGAAATAAAAATATTTTGCTGATCGGGAAAAAGCAGATGAGCGACAAGGTCAGCAAGGCGCATCAGATCATGAACTATCCGGGACTCCCGGCGGTGACCGGAGCGGATATGGCGAAGGCGTTTGAAAAGCAGCTTGCCATGATGGAGATCAATATTACGGACAGCCGGATCGGCACAGTCTATGCGATGGGCGACTATTTTGCAATCCAGGCAGGCGGGGAAGTGCTTGAGGCAAAGAGTGTGATCTTAGCGTGCGGCGTTGTCTCAGGCAAAACACTTCCGGGCGAGGAAGAGATGTTAGGACGGGGTGTCAGCTACTGTGCGACCTGTGATGCATGCTTTTATAAAGGAAAGAAGGTTGCCGTCATCGGTTACGGAAAAGATGCGGAACACGAAGCCGATTTTCTTGCGGAAGTGGCAGCAGAGATACTTTATTTTCCAATGTATCAGGATGTACCTGGCGTATCAGAGCAGGTAACGGTGATCAAAGAACGTCCGAAGGAGATCTTTGGTGAAAAGAAAGTTGAGGGACTTCGCACAGAGCAGGGGGAGTACCTTGTGGATGGCGTTTTTGTACTGCGGGATGCCGTATCCCCGAAACAGCTTGTTCCGGGTCTGGAATTAGACGGAAATCATGTAAAGGTCAATCTGTCGATGGAGACAAATATTCCGGGACTTTTCGCCTGTGGAGATATTACGGGAACACCGTATCAGTATATCAAAGCAGCCGGACAGGGCAATGTTGCGGCATTATCCGCAGTGGCTTATCTGGATGCGAAAAAACGCGAAGCCGGGAAGCAGTAAAGAGGCAGCCCGCATGAACAGAAATGTGTGGGACTAAAACCGGAACGTATTTTACAACAAATATATCACAAAAAACAGTGTGTCATGCGCAAAGAACTGCGCAGGAAAGGAAAATATTATGGTAAAGAAAATTACAAATAACGATTTAAATGAAGCAAAAAAAGGTGCAGCAGTTGTTGATTTTTCCGCAGTATGGTGCGGACCGTGCCAGATGTTAGCACCGGTGATGGAAGAATTATCCGAGGAACTCTCCGGCAAGGCAGAGTTTTACAACGCAGATTCCGATGAAAACATGGGACTTGCACAGGAGTACCGCATTGTCAGCATCCCGGCAGTCATCGTGTTAAAAGATGGCGTGGAAGTGGCAAGAACGGTTGGATTCCAGCCGAAAGACGCAATGCGCAGCTTTATCGAGGAACATCTGAATTAGAAAGGGCTGACTGTGAACTGGCACATCGTCTGGGAACAACCTGGATTGCAGAATGGTGTGCCGGTAGAAATGAGGATTATCATGCCAGATAAATATGATGCATTAAAACTGGAAAACCAGTTGTGTTTTCCACTTTACGCCTGTTCCAAAGAGATCGTGCGCAAGTACAAGCCTTTTTTAGATGAGCTTGACCTGACATACACGCAGTATATCGCGATGATGGTGCTCTGGGAACACAGACAGATCAGCGTGAAAGATATGGGAGCACTTTTATATCTGGATTCCGGCACACTCACGCCTGTCCTGAAAAAGCTTGAGCAGAAAGGCTATCTTGTACGCGCAAGGGACAGTGAGGATGAGCGTGTGTTAAATGTGACGATCACAGAACTCGGCGAAAAGCTGAAAGAGGATGCCGTGCTGGTGCCCAAAAAAATGGGCTGTTGCGTGTGTCTGGAGAAAGAAGATGCTGATGAGTTGTACCGGCTGCTGCACAAAGTGCTGGGAGTGCTTGGAAAAGAATGAAAATAAATCATATTTCAAACATTTGACAAGTGTATCTGCAACAGAAAGTTAAAGTGATTTCTCCCCCTAATCCAGTTGCACCCCACCAAACCCCTATGGTAAAATTATCCTTATAAGATTGCCGGAAAACAGGCAGTCATTTATGAAGAGTAGAAACCACTGGGGGTTTTTGTTATGGAACAGACAATGTTGATCGCAGTACTGATCGCGGCACTTGTGGGATTGTTTTTGTTTGACACGGTGCGTCTGCGGCGCATGCAGGTGCAGAGGGATGCAGCGAAAGAGGAAGTTGCAGAAGTAAAAACAGAGTTTTTGTCGCGCATCAGTCACGAAATCAAGACACCGATGAACGTGATCGTGGGGGCAACGGCGTTAGGACTTGAAGAGACGGAACATCCGGAGCGGATGGAAGAGTGCTTAAACCGGATACGCGGCGCGAGTGAATTTCTGATGGGACTTTTGAATGATCTGGTGGATATGTCTAAGATCGAAAACGGAAAGTTCCATCTTCATCCCAAGCCGTATTCGTTTACGGAATTTTTAAATGAAGTGGAAAATATGATGGAGCCGATGTGTGAGCGCAAATGGATCCGATTTCATATGCCGCATGAGGAGATCAACATTAATATGATGGTTGATCCAGTGCGGTTTTTCCAGATATTTTTTAATCTGCTCTCCAACGCGGTGAAGTTTACACCGGAGGGCGGGGAGGTCACATTCCGCATCTGTAATTATGCCACGCACAACAATCAATTTTGTGCCGACTATGTGGTGTCCGACAACGGAATGGGAATGAGCGAAGAGTTTCAGCAGATTCTCTTCCAGCCATTTACGCAGGAGAGCGTGAATCAGGGTGAACCGGGAAACGGAGCGGGACTCGGACTTGCGATCGTGAGAAGCATCGTTGATCTGATGGGCGGAACGATCACGGTAAAAAGCGAGCCGCAGAAAGGTACGGAGATAAAAGTCCATCTTGAGATTGAGATTGCGGAGATACAGCCGGAGATCGAAGTGGCACACCGTTCCGCGGAGGAGATACAGAACATCCTGCGGGGAAAGAGGGTTCTGCTTGTGGAGGATCATCCACTTGATGTTGAGATCAGCAGGCGTATCTTAGAGCATGTGGCGGTAAATGTGATCAGTGCGCAGGATGGAAAAGCGGCATTAGAGCAGTTTAAAGCGGAAGAACCCTATCATTTTGATGCGATACTGATGGATATCCAGATGCCAAACATGAACGGTTTTGTTGCGGCGAGAGCGATAAGGAAGGTTGCAAAGCCGGATGCGCAGATCATTCCGATCATAGCATTGAGTGCAGACGATACGCTGGAAGATGTGAGAAAATGCAAGGAAGCGGGCATGAATGCACATATTGCAAAACCGGTTGAACCGCAAAAATTATATCAGATTTTGTGTGAGTACCTGCTTGCGCCGATTTAAGAGGCAATTTTATAACAGAAAAATCCAATGGGCTTTATAAAGACGATAGATAGTCCACAGAGACAAAAATTTGGAAAATAAGTATGAATAGAAAAGAAAAAAATCCGGCAGGGATGATTTTGCGCGCGGAGCGGATCAGACAGGGAAAGGGGCAGAAAGAAGTCTGCTATGGCATCTGTGTGGTTTCGTATTTAAGTAAAATCGAGCGTGGATCGGCGGAGCCGGATATGGCAATTTTAAAGCAGCTTTTTGCAAGACTTGGAATCAATTATGAGACAGATTCTGCGTTTCTTACTGAGAGCAGGAAACAGATGGATGAATTTTTTTACAATCTGCAATATGGGCTGGAAAATGAAACGGTATGGAAAAAACTTGCCGGAAAATGGGACAGGCTTTTGATGTCACCGCTTACAATCGATATCAGACTGGTGTCCGTAATTTATTACAGTGAGATCACATGGAAAGAAGTAGATGAGAGCTTTATCGAAAGTTTGATGAAAAAAGAAGCGGATGGAAATGACATACAGAATTTTTTGAATGAGAATGTCAGCACTTTAGCGCAGTTAGAAGACTGCATGGATGAAAAACAGTATGCCTATTACAGTCTGGTCTGTTCAAGACTCACAAAAGATCCGGCAGAGAAAATGGAGTGGTATCAGAAAGTACAGCACGGACTGCAGAACACGCTTGGCATGAGCTGTCTGATTTCCGGTTATTATGAACAGGCAGAATACGACGCGATTCACCGGATGGAGAACCGTTTTGTGACGGCGGCATTAGAAGAGGGAAATGTATATGCACTGGCGGATTATTATTTTATGAATGGAAGCGCATATGCATGTGTCGATATGGATGAGATGATGACCGTCTATTATGAGCGCACCAGAAGGCTATTGCAGAATACCGGATGGTGGAAAGAATACGAGCAGGGATTATATTATAATATGGGGGCGACCTATCTTGCAGTTGGAAGATATGAGGAAGCACTCGACTGTTTAAACCGTGTCCGGTCAGAAGATTTCCTGCTCTGTCATAAAAAGGCATGGTTACATCTTCTCCTTGGAAATACCAGGGAGGCGGATCATTATCTTGCAATAATGAAGCAGTTACTTTCCCGGAAAGATATGAAGGGTAAGATGGCAGAACGTCTGATGTATGAGGAACTTTGCATGGAACAAAAGCAAGACTTTACGGCGGATCCGGCATATTTAGATCTGATCGAACGACTGATCAGGGCACTCATAAAAGAAAAGTCGTTTGGTTTCCTCTATCAGTATAAAAATGTGATTTTAGAAGCCTATACGAGGCAGCGAAAATATAAAAAGGCACTGGAGTTTAGTGAACAAATTTCCGCAAAGACCAGAAAAAGTACGTTTTAGCGTGCTTTTTTTGTGCCGATTTTCCCAAATCAATTCGCTTTATCTAGTTTAAAGTGGAATATATAATAACTGTAGCAATCGATATATGATGTCTGGAATCCACTATTTGCTCCGGACATCATAATCTTTACGCTATACTACAAAACATGAAATGAGGGAAAACATGTCACACAAGCAAAAAACACTCTGGACAAAAGATTTTACCAGTATCACTATCGCAACCATTTTAACTGCCGTGGGCGGCGAAGCCATGAACCTGCCGATCAGCCTTTTGGTATTTGATGAGACCGGATCTACATTCTTATCAGCATTGGTACTGATCTGCGGCGTTTTGCCGGACGTTGTTCTTTCTGTTTTAGCGGCACCTTTGATTGATAAAGGCGGAAAGAAAAAATGGATTGTCGGACTCGATATCCTGACAGCGGTGTTGTATGCGATGATGGGACTCTATATCAGTGTTCATGCGTTCAACTATCTGCTGTATCTGATATTTGTTCTTGCGGTAGGAACGATTTCGGTGTTTTACCGTCTTGCATATGATGCATGGTATCCAAATCTGATCCCGAACGGGATGGAGCAGAAGGGCTATGCAGTCAGCAATACGATCTATCCGCTTGTCATCATTGCAATGTCCCCGGCGGCAACCTTTTTGTATGAAAAAATATCTATGGCACATATTTTTTATCTGGTTTCGGGTATCACGATGGTATCTGTCATCGTGGAGAGCCGGATTCATGAGGAAAAGGAAGAAGCACAGGACGATTATACCTGGAAGCAGTATTGTCAGGATATCAGGGAAGGATTTCATTATCTGAAAAAAGAAAAGGGCATTCGTAACATCTATACTTATATGAGTATCACAAGCGGTGTGTCAGATGGAAATACCGTACTGATACAGGCGTTTTACCAGACAGTGCCGTGGCTTACGGTTACGATGCTTGGATTTTTAAAAAGTGCGGAAATGATCGGGCGGGGACTTGGCGGCATTTTTCAGTATAAAAAAGAAATACCGGTAAAAAAACGTTATGCGTTTACCAAATTTGTCTATACGGTCTATGGACTGATGGATATTTTACTTTTATATCTGCCATATCCGCTGATGCTGTGTAACCGTTTCCTTTGTGGGGCACTTGGCATCTCAAGTGCGACTATCCGTGAGACAGCAGTGCAGAGCTATCTGCCCGAAAATATGCGGGCGCGTATCAACGCATTTTTTAATATGGTATTTGCGATCGGAAGTGTGGCATTCCAGATGGCAGCGGGAGCACTGGGACAGATCATGTCTTACCGGTTTGCAATTCTGCTGCTCGCGACGATAGAACTTACCGCCATGTTTCTGCTGATCTGCCTTCCGGCAAAAGAAAACCGCCCCGTATACGAGGCGGTCCGAAACGCAGAGTAGTGTTGATAAATCTGTTGGCAGTTTTAAGCCAGCGGTTTGATCTCCGGCGCCGCCGGACAGCGTGCCGTCGACTCTCTCTCGATGAGTCTGGCGCGGATCTGCGTCCGGCAGAACGGGATGTGGTGCACCAGAGAATTTAAAACGACGTAAGCGCATTTTCCAAGCTCATTGCGCTCCTGACGAACCGTGGTAAGCGGCGGCTCTAAGGAGGCAGAGAGCGGCAGGTCATCAAAACCGACAACGCTGATATCCTCCGGAACACGGAAACCGCGCAGCTTACACTCAGCGATCACACCGGAAGCAATCAGATCGTTGCCGCAGATGATCGCAGTCGCACCTGCGCCGAGAAACGTCGGGACGTGATACTTTGCGCTGTCTGCCACATAATAGCCGTAGGCGGTCAGCTTCTCATCAACAGTCAGTCCGTGAGCTTTCATGCTGTTATAAAATGCTTCCTGGCGCTGCTCGGATACCATGGAGTGCAGGGAACCGTTTAAGAAAGCAATTTTTTTGTGACCGAGCGTATAAAGATGATCTACGGCTGCGTCGATGCCCTCATAGTTATCGGTGCCGACGTAGCAGACGTTCGGATTTTTTTCGATATAGTTATCAAAGAGAACAGTCGGCATTGTGGTGTGGGAAAGCTGTTGCATCCATTCGTCATGCAGGGCGAATCCGACTAAAAAGGCACCGCAGAAACCGTTCTTTAACATGTATGTATCATATTTTTCTGTAAGCTGAAAAGCAGGTGTGACCGGAATAACGGTGACATCCCAATTATGGCGGAAAGCATTCTGTTTGAAACCGAGTACGATATCGTAGCCAAACTGATCTTCCGTTTCATATTCCATATTTTCGATAAAAACCGCCAGTTTGCGGTTTTCTTTTTTCTTTGATTTTTTTGTTGCGTATCCCATTTCAACTGCAGTGTCAAGCACCATCTGACGTAATTCTTCGCTGATGTCACTCGCGCCATTTAAACCTTTTGATACGGTACTGACGGAAACACCGAGTCTTGTTGCAATATCTTTGATTGTTGCCATGGGTAAGATCCTCTCCTTAGTAAAAACAGTTGATTTTTTTATATTATATAAAGAAAACAAAAAGTTGACAAGCAGACATACTAAAATTTTCGAAACTTTTGAGCGCTTTCGTTGTAAAAATAAACAAAAACAATATAGCAAAAACGGCAAATATGGCAAAAACGCTGTTAAAAGTTGCAAATTCGTTGACAAAAAACGTTTCCAGTAATAAAATTATCACAGATACGAAAAAAAGCGAAAAAATGAGAGGAAGGACCGGGGAAGATCATTGGATGCAAAAAGAATGGCAAGGGGAGCAGGAATCCTCTTAGCGATCACAAGTTTACCATCTTCATACGGAATTGGTACATTAGGAGATGCGGCATTCCAGTTTATAGATCTGCTGGTGGATTTAAAACAGCGTTACTGGCAGGTGCTGCCGATCGGTCCAACCAGTTTTGGAGACAGTCCATATCAGTCATATTCCGCATTTGCCGGGAATCCATATCTGATCGATCTGGATGATCTTGTGCAGGAGAAGCTGCTTAGTGTGGAAGAGATCCGAAGTTTCCATTGGGGAAATGATGAAGCGGATATTGATTATGCGATGATTTATGAGAACCGCTTTAAAGTTTTGAAAATGGCGTTCGCACGATTCGATATCGAAAATGAAGCTTTTGTAAGGTTCTGTGAAGAAAATGCCGGATGGCTTTCTGATTATGCACTTTATACTGCATTAAAGAAACATTTTGGTGATGAGGAATGGCAGAAGTGGGACGAACCGCTTCGAAGCCGGGATCCTGAGGCATTAAAAGAGTATGAAACAACGTTACATGCAGACATATTGTTCTATGAATTCTGCCAGTTTGAATTTTTTAAACAATGGAAAAAATTAAAAGAATATGCAAATAACAGAGGTATCCAGCTGATTGGTGATCTTCCGTTTTATGTGGCATTAGACAGTGTGGATGTATGGGCAAACCGGGAACTTTTCTTATTGGAAGAGGATGGGACGCCAAAAGGAGTTGCAGGTTCTCCGCCGGATGCATTTTCAGAGAATGGACAAAAGTGGGGAAGTCCAGTATACAACTGGAGCCGGATGGAAGAAGATGGATTTGCCTGGTGGCAGGCGCGCATGTTAGAACATGCAAAGCTGTTTGATGTAATACGGCTTGATCATTTTGCAGCGATCGTAAAGTATTATGTCGTACCGAACAAGGCAGAAGATGGAAGAAGTGGAAAGTGGAGTAGGGGACCTGGAAAGAAACTTACGGATGCAATCGAAAAAGTGATCGGAGATACACACATCATCGTTGAGGATATCGCAGGAAAGAGTCCGATACCGGGTGTGAAGAAGCTGATGGCAAGAACCGGATGGCCGGGCATCAAGATTTTGATGTTCGCATTTGGGGATGATACGGCAAACGAACATCTTCCACATAATTACACCGACTGCAATCTTGTCGTTTATGCGGGAACGCATGACAATGAAACAATTGTTGGTTACTTCAGGGACAAAACAGATTATGAGCTTGCTTATCTGTACGAGTATCTGAATATCAAATATAAAGAAGAAATACCGGATGCGCTGATCCGGGCTGCCTATGCAAGCATTGCAGATGTGGTGATCATACAGATGCAGGATCTGATGAAGCTTGGAAATGAAGCGCGGATGAATGCACCATCCACCGTCGGGAGAAACTGGAGATGGAGGATTGGAACCGATGAACTGAGTGAGGAGCGAAGGGCATGGATCCGGACGCTTGCGTCGGTTTATCACAGATAATTATGTTATAAAGTGCAGATTGCATTTTATATAAAAACAAAGTTCATGAAAACTTTTTGGGAAAAAGAAAAGGAGAGGAAAAAAATGAAAAAGAAAGCAGTGTCATTATTAATGGTAGCAGCTATGATGACAACCATGGCAGCAGGATGCGGAAACAAAGCCGCAAACAATGCTGGAAGCGATGCAGCAGCAGACAACAGCACAACAAGTGATGCAGCAGCAGAGGAAACAGCAGGTACTGAGGCAGCAGCCGTAGAGACAGCAGGTACTGAGGCAGCAGCCGCAGATTCTGAAGATGAGCCATGGTCCGGTACAATTACAGTATGGAGTCCACAGGAAGATCAGGACACAGGCTGGCTTGCAAAAGAGTGTGATGCATTTAATGCAGCTCATCCAAACTGGGATATCACTTTCAATTATGGTGTATGTGCAGAGGGTGATGCAAAAGCAACGGTTACACAGGATGTTGAAAACTCCGCAGATGTATATATGTTAGCAAACGATAACATCCCGGATCTGGTATCTGCAAATGCATTAGCAGAGCTTGGAGGAAGCTATCTTGACTATGTAACTACAACAAACTCTGATTCTATTACAGCATCTGTTACTTACAATGATGCAGTAGTGGCATTCCCGTTTACATCAAATACATGGTTCATGTACTATGATAAGAGTGTATTTTCAGATGATGATATTAAGAGCTTTGATACCATGTTAGAAAAAGGAAAAGTTTCTTTCCCATTATCTAACTCCTGGTATATTCAGGCTTTCTATGTAGCAAACGGATGTACATTATTTGGTGATGGTACTGATGCAGCAGCAGGTGTCGATTTTAGTGGTGACAAGGCAGCAGCAGTTACTGAGTATCTTGTAGACCTTTGCAAGAATCCAAACTTCATTAATGATGCAGACGGAGCAGGTATTGCCGGTTTACGTGATGGCAGCGTTAATGCCATTTTCTCAGGTACATGGGATGCAGAATCTGTAAAAGAAGCTCTTGGCGATAACATGGGTGTTGCAGCTCTTCCTACTGTAAATATCGGAGGAACAGAGGGTCAGATGAAATCCTTCATAGGATCTAAAGCAATCGGCGTTAATCCAAATACAGAGAATATGCAGGTTTCCATGGCTTTAGCGGCTTACCTTGCAGGTGAAGATGCCCAGAAAGATCATTATGATATGAGAAATATCCTTCCTACAAATACAAACATTGCAATCTCAGATGATGAAATTGCTACGGCAGTTACAAAAGTTATGACAGATACATCTATCATGCAGCCATTAGTAAGCGAAATGAGCAACTACTGGTCACCGGCTGAGAACATGGGTAAAGCACTGGTCGCTGGTGAGATCACAGCTGATAACGCAGCAGAGAAAACAGAAGATATGAATACAACAATGAACACAGACATTGCACAGTAAAAAGATTTCTTCTGATAGAAATCCCAGGGTGCCCGGACGGGCATCCTGGATGTTTCTACATTGAGATTTAAAGGAGGCCCATAACGTGAAAAAGGCTGGAATGAAAAAAGGAAAAAATAAAGAATTTTCAACACCGTACACGGTTACAAATGCGGTGGCAAAAGGAAATATAATCACAAAACTTTCCCTGTTAATTATGGGCTTAGGAAATATTGCACATAAACAAATTGGAAAGGGAATCATGTTTCTGGCAGTAGAAGCTGCATATATCTGGTACATGATTCAGTCAGGAATTTATAATTTATCTATGCTGCCATCTCTTGGATGGAGAGAGCAGGAAAAAGTATGGAACGAAAAAAAGAGTATTTATGAATATACAGCAGGTGACCAGTCATCACTGATTCTGTTGTATGGAGTGGCAACAGTTTATATTACAGCAATGTTTATCATTGTCTGGAGAGAGTCCGTAAAGAGCTCTTATAAATCGGAAGTGCTGGAAAAATCAGGAAAGCACTTAAACAACTTTAAAGAAGACTGCAAGAGTTTGTTAGATCAAAATTTATATAAATTACTGTTGGCAGCGCCGGTTATGGGAATTTTAATTTTTACGATCTTACCACTGATCTATAACATTACCATGGCGTTCACGAACTACAGTAAGGTCAACGATCATCTGGTATTATTTGACTGGGTGGGACTGGCAAATTTCAAGAAGATTTTAAACTTCGGTGACAGCATCGGCAAGCAGTTCTATTCCGTATTAGGATGGACACTGATCTGGGCCATTGTAGCAACCGCATTAAACTATATCCTCGGTATGATCTTAGCAATTATCATCAACCGTAAGGAGACAAAAGGAAAGGCATTTTGGAGATTCTGTTTTGTACTTTCCATCGCAGTACCGCAGTTCGTATCACTGCTGATCATGCGTACCATGTTACAACCGACCGGTATCGTCAATACGCTGTTATTAAAATATGGTCTGATCGATACCGCATTACCGTTCTTTTCAAATGCAACATGGGCAAGAGTAACGGTTATTGTTATTAACCTCTGGGTAGGTATTCCGTATACGTTACTTCAGGTAACTGGTATTTTACAGAATATTCCGGGTGAACTTTATGAGGCAGCAAAGATCGACGGAGCGAATGCTGTACAGACTTTCTTTAAGATCACATTGCCTTACATGTTATTCGTTATGACGCCGTACCTGATCACACAGTTTACGGGAAATATCAATAACTTCAATGTCATCTTCCTTCTGTCAGGTGGAAATCCTACTCCGGTGGATGCCACGGCAGGAAAGACAGACCTTCTTGTTACCTGGCTGTATAAGCTGACGGTTGATAAGAACTATTATAACTTAGGTGCTGTTATTGGTATTATGACATTTATTGTACTTGCGATCGTAGCATTGGTAACATATCGCAATACCGCATCCTATAAAGATGAGGAGGGATTCATGTAATGAACTGGACACATACGAGTACAGCAGCAGTGGCTGCGAAAAAAAGTGGTGCACCCAATACGGCAAAAATCCGTAAAACAGTGATAAATGTGATTGTTCACATTTTCCTGGCAATACTGGCATTTATCTGGGTTCTCCCGATTTTCTGGGTAATCCTTACAAGTTTCCGTGGAGAGAAAGGTTCTTATGTAAGTACATTTTTCCCGAAAACCTATACATTTAATAATTACATCAAATTATTTACAGACACCAGTATTTTAAACTTTCCGAAGATGTTTATGAATACCTTTGTGATCGCAATTTTTACCTGCATCATTTCTACCATCTTTGTACTTTCAGTGGCATACAGTATGTCAAGAATGCGATTTAAGATGAGAAAACCGTTTATGAATATTGCGATGATCATTGGTCTGTTTCCATCTTTCATGTCCATGATCGCTGTGTACTATATTTTAAGAGCACTTAATTTAGCAGATGGTGCAATGATCCGTGTAGCACTTATCATCGTGTTCTCCGCCGGTTCCGGTGCAGGATTTTATGTTGCGAAGGGATTTTTTGATACAATCTCAAAATCGCTGGATGAGGCAGCGATTATCGATGGAGCGACAAGATGGAATGTATTTACAAAGATTACTGTACCGCTCAGTAAGCCGATCATCGTATATACGATTTTAACATCCTTTATGGGACCATGGGTTGACTTTATTTTTGGTAAAGTTATCTGCCGTGCAGATGCACAGTATTATACGGTGTCTATTGGTCTTTGGAAGATGCTTGAGAAAGAGTATATCGACAGCTGGTATACCTGTTTCGCTGCAGGTGCAGTTGTGGTATCAATTCCGATTGCAATTCTGTTCTTAATGACACAGAAGTTCTATGTGGAAGGTATGACCGGAGCTGTCAAGGGCTGATCCACAGGATACAAATGGAATATGAAGGCACATTCTGGTGTGTCATTGGGCAGATGGGAAGTCTGCCGGGAGAGCAGGGACGGTTTGTTTCTGCTCTCTTTTTAAATTCATAGGAAATTGCGTCCTATGAATTTAAAAGCCCTCCGGGCAGGATGCGCATCTTGCGGAGCAGAAGTTAGCTGTAAACAGCACCGCTCGAGCGCGAAAGAGTCGCAAGCGACTCTTTATTCTAATAGAGTAGTTGAAGGATGCTGAGGTCAAATAGTGCAATCAGGAAGCTTGGGTGCACTATTGTGACTTTAACATAATTGAAAAAGCGCAGGCATATATGCGCAGAAATGAGGACTGAGATGAAAAAGAGAATCATTGCGGCTGTTTTAGCCGGTATGTTGATAGTTTCCGCAGGGGGATGTGGAAATGGGACAGCTTCATCAGGGAATGCTGTGGATAATTCGAATGGAATGGCGACGGAAAGTTCTGCGGATCAAGCCATAGCTTCTGCCGGGCAGGATGAAAATGCAGATGCTGACACGAAGGAGGGGGGAGTGACCGCCCTTTCTCTGATGCAGGAAGTCAATACCGGGGATGAACAGATCATTGATGATAATTACCGTACATGGTATGAGGTGTTTGTGTACAGCTTTTTTGACAGCGACGGGGACGGCATCGGGGATCTGAATGGTCTGACAGAAAAGTTAGATTATATCAATGACGGTGATCCGGCGACAGATACGGATCTTGGATGTAACGGAATCTGGCTGATGCCGGTCATGCCATCGACAACCTACCATAAATATGATGTGACGGATTACTGTGATATTGACCCGGAATACGGTACGATGGACGATTTTAAAAATCTGATCGCGGCATGCCATGAGAGGGGAATCAATGTCATTATCGATCTTGTCATGAACCATACTTCCTCCCAGCATGAATGGTTTAAAACGGCAGCAGATTACCTGAAAAACCTGCCGGAGGGAGCAGAGCCGGATGCGTCGGAGTGTCCTTATGTGGATTACTATAATTTTTCTAAGGAAATGCAGGGCGGTTACAGTAAGCTCGATGGTACAGACTGGTATTATGAGGCGCAGTTCTGGAGCGAGATGCCGGATTTAAACCTTGGCAGTCAGGCAGTCCGTGATGAATTTGACAAGATCGTAGACTTCTGGCTTGATCTGGGGGTGGACGGATTCCGCCTGGATGCGGCAAAAGAGTATTACAGCGGAAGTGTGGATAAAAATGTGGAAGTGTTGTCATGGTTTCATTCCATGGTAAAAGAGAAAAAAGAGGATGCCTATATCGTGGCGGAGGTCTGGACGGATCAGAATACCTACGCAAAATACTATGAGAGTGGTATTGACAGCTGTTTTGATTTTTCTTTTGCGGACAGCACCGGAACGATCACTTCCGTGCTTAAAAATGGTTCGGCATCTTCCTATGGAAAGGCGTTGGTAAATCTACAGGATAATCTTTCCCAGTACAGTGACAGCTATATCGATGCACCATTTTACACAAATCATGATATGGCACGAGGCGCAGGTTATTATTCTGGGGATGACAGTGAAAAACAGACAAAGATCGCGCAGGCAATGAATCTGTTGATGTCTGGAAGTGCTTTTCTGTATTATGGAGAGGAACTGGGCATGAAGGGTTCCGGTAAGGATGAAAATAAGCGTGCACCGATGTATTGGAGCGAAGATAGCGCAGACGATGGAATGTGCAAGGGACCTGCTGATATGGATGCCATAAAAATGAAATACGGTGCGCTCGAAACACAGGAGGAAGATGGAAATTCTATTTACCAGTTTGTAAAACAGACGATAAAACACCGCAATGAGTACCCGGAAATAGCCCGTGGAACCGTGACTTTTGAGGAGAGCGTTTCGGATGATAAAGTCTGCGTGATAAAGAAAACGTATGGCAATTCCGAACTGCTTTTGGTTTATAACCTTGCGCCGGAGAGTGTGGAAGTGGATTTATCCGGTGTCACAGCCGGGGAAAAGAGTGGAAGTGATCTTGAAGTTGGCGGTGTACTGCTGACGGGCACAGAAGAGGCAGTGATCCAGGATGGAACACTGACAATGCCGGGATATTCGGTGGTGATAGTGAAATAATATGTCAGGCTGTGCCGGGCAGATTTAAGAAATTACGGACAGAGCAGGCAGTAATGTGCCTGCCAATCCAATTAGTAGTTCAGCAGGAAATCCGCAAATTTCGTATAGTAATCTTTCTGCTCGGAGCGGCTGAAAACACCAAAGTAGCAGCTGTCATAAATGCCATATTTCTGGATCCACCGATTATCGGTCAGTTCGATCGCACATGGATAGGACTCTGACTCGCCATCATCGGTGGAGTAGATCAGATGATCTTTATATTTTTCTAACACATCATCCGAAACATAGGTGCGCAGATCCATCAGCGCACCTTCTTCGGCATAATCGGTGTAAACACTTCCTGTACCGAAAAACAGATCCTCGCCGCCGGCACCGATCATCGTGGAAAGTACCATGTAGTCGTTGTAGTCCGTTGTTGCATTTGGATCATCGGAAAACTGCAGATTTGCAGAAACGTCGATTGGCTGCTGTTTTTTATCATAACCGGTAGCATCAGAAAATTCGTCAAACGCAGCCTCGGCATTTTCACTGGTTGTCTGGACATTGATCATGATGACGCTGAGTACCGGCTTGCGGTAAGTGATAAAATGATATCCCAGACCAATCACGATCGCAGCAATGACACCTCCAAATAAAATATGCAGTTTGTAATAGTCCCAGATATACTGAACTTTTGCTTTGTTCGAAAGTGCCTTAAAATCTGTCTTTTTTTCCATGGTATTTCTCCAATTCTAAATATTTGTCATATTTCCACTAGCATAACATATATAAAAAAATGAAAAAAGTGCCAATTTGTGAAGTTTTTCTAAAAAATGTTACTGTTTACACTATATGCGGGAGCAGTAACTAAAAATTTTCTGTACTCTGGTCCGTCAGTGTTTCTAAACAGGTCAGCACTTTTGACATATTTTCCATGATCGTATCGATATTAAATAATTGCGGCTGCAAGACGGAGTTACGGATCGTGGAAAAAATGCCGCCGGAAAGAAACGAGGCGAGAAGTTCCGGGGATACGGAAAAGGTGCAGCCGCGTTGTTGGTGTTCTTTCAGATTACTTAAGATATTAGAGTGTATTTCTTCATTAAAAATATCAAGCGGTGAGGCGGACATGTCGCTTTTTAAAATATTCTGGATCAGTGATTCGTGCTCCTTAAAATAGAGTATGGACCTTTGGCTAAGGTAGAGCGTGTAAGCATAAATTCCGTTGGGGGAGTTTTCTCTTTTGCCTGTGAGATGAACTGATCCTGCTTTTGGCGGATAAAAAAAGAAAAGAAATCATACTTGTCTGCAAAATGTTTATAGAACGCAGCGCGCCGGATCGTTGCCTCATCACAAAGCTCATTCACAGTCAGATCGTCAAATCTTTTTTTCTCCAAAATAGTTACAAAGGCATCACACAGTGCCTTGTAGGGTTTTCGGATTCTTAAATCTGTTTTTTCTTCCATAATTGTTCCGTCCTTTCGAAAAATAAAAGACAATTATTCTGTTTTTGTCAAATAACTATCATATACATTGCAATTGTACGTTGAAAAAAACGATTTGTTATTATGATACAGAAAACGAACAGTTGTCAATTATAAAACAACCGTCAGAAATAAAACAAATGAAAATCTACTGAAAAAGCAGGGATCAGAAAAAAGGATACAGGGAGAGCAGTAGAAAACGTTTGAAAGGTTTTTTGAAAAAGGAGAAAGCATGTGGAAAAGTTTTATGAATTGGTGATCCGTCATCGTAAAATCATTTTTGCAGTATTCATTGGAATAGCAGTCATTTGTGCGATGGCGCAGAAGTTCGTATCAGTCAACTATGATATGAACTCTTATCTGCCGGAGGATTCCCCGTCGACGGTGGCACTCGATGTCATGGAAGACGAATTTGACGGAGGCATCCCAAATGCAAGGGTCCTGATCTACAATGTCACGGTGCCGGAGGCGCTTTCTTATAAGGAAAAGTTAGGAGAAATCGACGGTGTGACAGATGTGACCTGGTTAGATGATGCGGTAACGGAAAAGCAGGTGCAAATATTAAAAAAAACGAGCTCCATTAGGAACTCGTTTTTTTAATCATCGCAACAAAAAAGCGGGTGCAATCCCCCACCTCATAACAGATACTAAAAAAACTGAGTTCCATCGGAACTCAGTTTTAATACCTGTAACAGAGAGCGGGTGATGGGAATCGAACCCACGTATCCAGCTTGGAAGGCTGGTGTTCT
>DXQT01000036.1 GCA_019411365.1 Roseburia sp. | reverse complement strand
CTAGAGCGCCTGGTTTGGGACCAGGAGGTCGCAGGTTCGAATCCTGTCACCCCGACTTGTGAACAATTAAATATGCGGGTGTAGTTCAATGGTAGAACACCAGCCTTCCAAGCTGGATACGTGGGTTCGATTCCCATCACCCGCTCTATTTTTTTCTTGATTTAAGTGATTGAAAAGCCTTTGTGGAAAGAATTTTCTGCAAAGGCTTTTTAAATTTACTTGAAGAAAAGTGGCGGCTTCTATATAATCTAAGAGTGTATTCGAGAAAAATATCTATGTTTATATAGAAGAAAAATCAGAAAGAGGACATACGAATGATACAGTTTACCGGATATGATTTATTGTGGCTATTTTTTATATATTCTTTTGCGGGCTGGGTGATAGAGACAGCCGCGGCAACATTTATGCACCGGAAATTTTCCAACCGTGGGCTGGTAAATGGTCCGCTGTGTATCCTGTACGGTGTGGGAGCTGTTGCAATGTCTGTGGGCTTGCAGGAGCTGACCGGGCTATGGCTCTTTTTATTTGCATCCCTGTATGCAGCAGTTACAGAGTTCATCGCTGGAAAGTTAATCGAGAGGTTTTATCATAAACGCTGGTGGGATTACAGTAAGAGTAAATGGAACTTAGACGGTTACATCTGTCTTCCGGTTTCCCTGATAAAAGGTGCTTTGGGTTATGTTGTGGTGAAGTATGCCAACCGGTGGGTATTCCGATTGCTTGCGATACTGCCACAGCTTTTGGTACATATTGTTCTGCTGGTGCTGATCGGTGTGCTTGTGGTGGATGTACTCGCCTCCTATCTGCTTGTGACAGGAAAGAGCAGACACCCGGAGAAGTGGCTGGAAGCAAATAACAAAATCGATCGTTTCCGCATCAGGCTTGGCAATAAGATTGTAGGATCGATTGAAAAACGAATGACAAAAGCCTACCCGAAGGCAAGCTTTGTGGAAAAGGTCACAAAGGATAAAACCGTTTTTGCAAAGGGCTGTGATTTTTATAAAATCGTGATGTTATTTTTTGTGGGAGCATTCCTGGGAGATATCACGGAGACGATTTTCTGCCGCATCACAGCAGGGGTATGGATGAGCCGCAGCAGTGTGGTGTGGGGACCATTCAGTATCGTGTGGGGACTTGCGATTGCAATGGTGACGGCAATGTTATATAAATATAAGGACAGAAGTGATGGATTTCTGTTCTGGACAGGCACATTTTTGGGCGGTGCTTACGAGTATCTGTGCAGTGTGTTCACGGAGCTGGTATTTGGAAAAGTATTCTGGGATTACAGCTGGATGCCGTTCAATCTCGGCGGAAGGATTAACCTGTTGTACTGCTTTTTCTGGGGAATTGCAGCTGTTGTGTGGTTTAAGATTCTGTATCCGAAAATTTCAGGATTGATAGAAAAAATTCCTGTTGTGATCGGTAAGACAGTGACATGGATGCTGATCGTATTTATGTGCTGCAATGTTGTGGTGTCCTGCATGGCGTTAATACGCTATGATGAGAGAGGCAGACAGGTGAAAGCAACGCAGAGCTGGCAGGTGTACATGGATGAGCATTATGATGACGCAAAGATGGCGCGCATTTACCCGAACGCCAAGACAAAATAAGAGGAAAAACAATGAAATTAATCAAAACAGAGGAAGCCGTCGGTCATGTTTTATGTCATGATATGACGCAGATCATAAAGGGTGTCACGAAAGATGCGAGATTCCGCAAGGGGCATATTGTGACAGAAGAGGATATCCCGGTGTTATTATCCATGGGAAAAGAAAATCTCTATGTGTGGGAGAAAAACGAAAACATGCTTCATGAGGATGAGGCGGCAGAGATCCTGCGTGAGATCTGTCAGGGAGAACATATGCATGCCTCCCAGCCGAAAGAGGGGAAAATCGAGCTTACCTCGGACATTGACGGAATTTTAACAATCAATGTGGAAAAACTTCTGGCAGTCAATTCACTTGGACAGATGATGATCGCAACGAGGCATTCCTACACTCCGGTGAAAAAGGGGGCGAAGCTTGCGGCAACCAGAATCATCCCACTGATCATTGAAAAAGAAAAAATGGAAGCAGCAAAACGGTGTGCGGGCAAAGAGCCGCTTGTCAATGTGCTTCCTTATAAATTAAAGACGGCAGCGCTCATCACGACGGGCGGTGAAGTGGCAAAAGGACTGATCCGGGACACCTTTTCCGATGTGGTCATTGAGAAGCTGAAAGCCTATGGCATTGAGACGGTAGAGCATTGTTATCCGGGGGATGACGAGGCGCTTATCACGGAAAAAATAGCAGAGTACAAAGCAAAAGGTGTGGATATTATCTTATGTACCGGAGGCATGAGCGTTGATCCGGACGACCGCACACCGGGAGCAATTAAGCGTTCGGGAGCGCAGATCGTCACCTACGGTGCGCCGGTGCTGCCGGGAGCTATGTTTCTGCTCGGATATTTTGAGGACGGCACGCCGGTCATGGGACTGCCGGGCTGCGTGATGTACGCAAAGAGCACCATTTTTGACATTATGCTGCCGAGGATCGCAGCCGGGATCCCGGTGAAAGCGGAAGATTTTTATGTGCTGGGACATGGTGGCTTATGCCTTGGATGTGCAGAGTGCAGATTCCCGGACTGTTCTTTTGGAAAGGTTTAAAGAGGTATGGAATGGAATCATTTTGATGAGAATGGCAATGCCGTGATGGTGGATGTCTCCGAAAAAGAGATCACAGAGCGCATTGCGGTGGCGAGCGGCAAGATCCGTGTGAATGACGCGGTAATGTCTGCAATCGTCAACCACACGGCAAAAAAAGGCGATGTGCTGACCGTAGCGCGTGTGGCAGGCATTATGGGAACAAAACAGACGTCAAATCTGATCCCGATGTGTCATCCGCTCTGCCTGAATAAATGTACCGTTGATTTTGAGGTAAAGGAAGCGGAAAACATCATAAAGGCACTGTGCACGGTCAAAGTTTCCGGGAAGACCGGAGTTGAGATGGAGGCGCTGATGGGCGTGAATGTGGCGCTTCTGACGATTTATGACATGTGCAAGGCTATGGACCGCGCAATGGAAATTTTTGACGTTCATTTAGAAAAAAAAGACGGTGGAAAATCCGGACTTTTTGAGCGAATTAAGGAAAGAGAACAATGTTAGATCAATACAGCCGCAATATCGACTATATCCGCATTTCGGTCACAGACCGCTGTAATCTGCGCTGTATTTATTGTATGCCGCAGACGCGTAAGACGTATCTGAGACAGGAAGAACTTCTGACTTATGACGAGATCGTGAAATTAGCGGGAATTTACCGCAGTCTCGGGATCAAAAATGTTAAGCTGACCGGGGGTGAGCCTCTGGTGAGGGAACATATTGAAGAACTTATTTTCCGGCTGAAAAAGGAATGCGGCATGGAAAAAGTGACACTGACGACGAATGGGATCCTTTTGGAACAACAGCTGGATGGTCTTGTAAAAGCGGGACTCGATGGTGTGAATATCAGTCTGGATACATTAAAGCCGGAACATTACAATTCCCTCACAGGAGGATGCCATGTGGACAGGAATCCCTTTGATGGTAATCTGGAAGTTGTGCTGCGGGGAATGCGAAAGGCGCAAAAACAGGCAGGAATCTCTGTAAAAGTGAATTGTGTGCTGATGCACCAGACCAGAGAGGAGCTGCTTGCGCTGGCAGAACTTGCAAAAGACGGTGTAAATGTCCGTTTTATCGAACTGATGCCGATCGGTCAGGGAAAAGAAAAACATACATTAAAAGAGGAAGAGGTAAGGCAGATACTCTGTGAAACTTATGGGACGATCAGACCGTGCGTGGAAAAACTTGGAAGCGGACCGGCACATTATATGGAAATTGATGGATTTGAAGGAAAAATTGGATTTATCAGTGCAATTTCACATAAATTCTGCAGTGGATGCAATCGTGTCCGCATGACGGCGGATGGTTTTTTAAAACCATGTCTGCAATATGAGACAGGAATGGATCTGCGCACGCTGTTAAGAGACGGCGTTTCGGATGCAGAGTTAAAAGCGCAGATCGAAATGACTATCACACAAAAACCGAAGTGTCATCATTTCGGAGAAATGAATGTGATGGAACAGACAGAGCATAGAGGAATGTTTGAAATTGGAGGCTAGTGCGAAACAGGTTTAGAAAGGCATGGTTAACAAATGGGAAAAGTAAGGGCTGTGTGCATCAGTGAAAAGCGGGGCACACAGAAGAAAAATATAGAATCCGCAGTATTTGTGGAAAACTGGGGCATTGAGGGAGATGCCCATGCAGGAAACTGGCACAGGCAGATTTCCTTATTATCAGAGGAAACGATCGCCGCATTTAAGGCGCGTGGTGCAGAGGTTACAGATGGGGCTTTCGGAGAAAATCTCGTCGTGAGCGGCTATGATTTTACAAAGTTCCCGGTCGGGACAAGGTTTACGTGCAAAGATGTGGTGCTGGAATTAACGCAGATCGGAAAAGAATGTCATCACGGCTGTGAGATTTTTCAGAAGATGGGAGAGTGCATCATGCCGACGAACGGCGTGTTTGCGAAAGTGCTTCACGGCGGAAAGATCAGTGTCGGGGATGAGTTTCATGTGCAGTACCGGGCGGCAGTCATCACGTTAAGCGATACCGCTTCTAAGGGAGAGCGGGAGGATGCGAGCGGAGCGGCGGTCGAAGAAATTGTGGGAAAAGAGGGCTATGAGGTGGTTTTCAAAAAAATCATCCCGGATGATGGAGACACGCTGACAGCACTGTTGTGTGAACTTTCGGATGAAGATAAAGCGGATCTGATTTTAACGACAGGCGGAACAGGTTTTTCCAAAAGAGACAATACGCCGGAGGCAACCATGCGTGCAGTTGAACGCGAAACACCGGGAATCTCAGAAGCCATGCGCTATTATTCCCTGCAGATCACGCCGAGGGCGATGCTCTCCAGAGGCGTGTCGGGAATCCGGAAAGAGGCATTGATCGTCAACCTACCGGGAAGCCCGAAGGCGGTAAGAGAGTGTTTGGAATATGTGATCGGTGCACTGACGCATGGAATTGATATTTTAAAGGGAAATACCGGAAATTGTGCGGGAAAATAAAAGAATCATGAATTTGCAAACAATTTGCAGATTTATATAAAAACAATCAGAAGAAAAATGAGAAAAAAATGATGAAAAAATTGACAGCAGTTCTATTACTGACAGCTATGACCGCAGGACTTGCAGCCTGTGGCAGCAATAAAGGAGCAGATACAAACACAGATGCTCCGGCGCAGAATGAAGGCACGGAGGAAACTGTGACAACAGAAACATCCGGTGCAGCACAGAATGCAGACATTCAGGGAACGATCACACTGGCAGCAGCCGCAAGTCTGGAAAAATCTTTTACAGAGCATCTGATCCCAATGTTTGAGGAACAGTACCCGGAAGTATCCATTGAAGGAACGTATGACAGTTCCGGAAAATTACAGTCACAGATTGAGGCTGGCGCAGATGTGGACATCTTCTTTTCCGCAGCATTAAAACAGATGGAGGCATTGCAGGAGGAGGGCTATATCGCAGAGGATGCATCTGTGGATCTTCTGGAAAATAAAATCGTTCTGATCGTTCCGGCAGGAAAAGAGAACGGCTACACTTCTTTTGAGGACATTGTGAATGCAGATATGATCGCAATTGGTGATCCGGAGAGTGTTCCGGCAGGACAGTACGGCAAAGAGGCATTGGAGAATCTGGATCTCGGGAGCAGTGTGGAAGGTAAATTAAGTCTTGGAACTAACGTGACAGAGGTATTAAACTGGGTGGCTGAGGAAAGTGCAGACGCCGGGATCGTTTACGCAACAGACGCAGCTTCCATGACTGACAAGGTTTCGGTTGTGGCAGAAGCACCGGAGGGAAGTGTTTCCAAAGTCATTTATCCGGTGGCAGAGTTAAAAGAGACAAAGAACAAAGACGCAGCAGATGCATTCATGGAGTTTTTACAGTCCGATGAAGCGCTTGACGTATTCAAGGCGGCAGGATTCACTGTCAATTCACAGCAATAAGACAGGATAGTAGTTCAGGAGGCATAAAAGAATGGATCTTTCACCGGTATGGATCTCGTTAAAAACATCGGTCGTATCGATCATCATCACATTTTTTCTGGGGCTTTGGGCAGCACGGGGCGTTGTGTCCGTCCGTTCCACAAAAGCAAAAGCATGGCTGGATGGATTGCTGACACTGCCGCTCGTACTGCCTCCGACCGTAGCAGGATTTTTCTTGCTTTATCTGTTTGGAGCAAAAAGACCGGCCGGTATCTTTTTAGAAAAAGTATTTCATTATAAAATCGTGTTCAGCTGGCAGGCAACCGTTCTGGCGGCTGTCGTGATCTCGTTTCCACTGATGTATCGCTCGGCGAGAGGCGCGATCGAGCAGGTCGATGCAAATCTGATCTATGCGGGCAGGACGCTTGGCATGAGTGAACGCACCATTTTCTGGAAAATTATTTTGCCACAGGCAAGACCGGGAATCCTCTCCGGCGGCGTGCTCGCATTCACAAGAGGGCTCGGCGAATTCGGAGCGACTGCGATGATCGCCGGAAATATTGCAGGAAAAACAAGGACACTGCCACTCGCCATTTATTCTGAGGTGGCGGCCGGGGATATGGATACCGCAGGAAAATACGTGTTGATCATTGTTGCTTTTTCCCTGCTCATCGTGGCAGGAATGAATCTGCGTGGAGAGAAAAAAAGATGAGTTTACAGGTGGAGATCGAAAAAAAACTAAATGACAAAGTGCTGTCTGTTTCTTTTGATACCGAAGGAAAACAGGGAATCACCGGAATCCTCGGTGCGTCCGGCTGTGGCAAGAGCATGACGTTAAAATGCATTGCCGGCATTGAGACACCGGATCGTGGGAAAATTGTTTTGAATGGCAGGGTATTGTTTGATTCCGGCAAAAAGATCAATCTGCGCGTGCAGGACAGACATGTCGGCTATTTATTCCAGAATTATGCACTGTTTCCGAACATGACGGTGGAGAAGAACATTGCGGCTGGTTTTCAGTATCGTCCCGGTCAGAAAATGTCTGCGGAGGAGATAAAAAAACAGACGGCAGATTATATGGAACTGCTGCATGTGACAGAGTTAAAATCCTCTTATCCGGGAAAATTATCCGGCGGGCAGCAGCAGCGTGTGGCGCTGGCGAGAATCCTTGCGTCAGACCCGGAGGTTTTGATGCTGGATGAGCCTTTCTCTGCGCTGGACGCATTTTTGAAAGAAAAACTGCAGTTGGAACTGCTGGAACTTTTGTCCGGTTATGACAAAGACATTCTGATGGTGACGCACAGCCGCGATGAGATCTACCGTTTCTGTGAGCATATGCTGATCGTGGAGGATGGCAGACAGGCGGGATTTGGTATCACAAAAGAGATTTTTAAAAATCCCGGCACACCGGCGGCAGCGAAGCTGACAGGCTGCAAAAATATTGAAAAAATCGAGAGAGTGGACGACCATACGATGGTTCTGCCAAACTGGAATACAACGGTCTGCGTAAAGGGCATGATCCCGGAAAATACGACACATATCGGCATCCGCGCACATTATTTAAGACTGCCGGAGAACGGACAGCGTGAAAATCTGGTGGAGTGCCAAAACGGAAAGATCCTCGACGATCCTTTTGAACTGGTGGTTGTTTTCGAACATGATGTCTGGTGGAAAATCCCGAAAGAAAGCTGGCAGAAAGAATATCAGGAAAAAATGCCGCAGTATCTCGCTATCCCGGAGGAGAGTATTCTATATCTGCACGGATAAAACTTGCAAACTGTAAAGTTATTTTTTATAATAAAAATAACATGTGCTTAGGAAGTGTAAATGGAACGGAGGAAGAACAAATGCCGGAAAATACGCAGAGAGTGAGCGTTGGTGGATTTTCTTTTGAAAATAAGGATGAAGCAGAACAGGCGAAAAAGGAAATCGAGGGGATCAGATATATCAAGACCAAGACCGATATGAGTGATCCGGAGGTCATATTGCAGGTTTATAACAAAATGATCGGACAGAAACTGTTTGAAACAGCAGTCGGATACAGTTATTTAAAGGATCTGCAGGAATACCTGACGACAATTCCTTTTATCAAAAATGAAGATATCCTGCCGATTCCGGTCACACATCCGAGACTTGAGGAAAGCTTAAAAAAGCAGAAGCGTGAGATCGCACAGAAGGAACGTGTGCGGGCGGTCAGGGCGAGACAGCGTGAAAAAAATCTTGCAAAGATCGACAGGAAGGCATTAGAGACAGAGTCCTCCGGAAAATTGAAGATTTCCCTGTGTGTGAATGCAATCCTTGTGGTGTGCGTTGTGGCAATGTTTGCCATGGCGCTGACGAGCGACAGTCCGACAATCGTGGACTATCAGTCGAAACTTTTAAACCGCTATGCATCCTGGGAGCAGGAACTGACGGAGCGGGAAAAGGCAGTGAGCGAAAAAGAACAGGAACTTGGGATCCAGGTGGATACAGAACAGACAGATTTCACAGATTAGCCATAAAATCGTGATATTTTTAACAGAGAACAGACGTAACCGGAGGACGATATGGAGAGATTAAAGATTCTTGTAGTAGATGATGAGAGCAGGATGCGTAAACTGGTCCGCGACTTTTTAGTGCGGGAAGATTATGAAGTGTTAGAAGCCGGAGACGGTGAGGAGGCACTGGATATTTTTTATAAAGAAAAGAATATCGCACTGATTATTTTAGACGTCATGATGCCAAAAATCAACGGATGGGATGTCTGCCGTGAAGTGCGTGAAACATCCAAAGTTCCGATCATTATGCTGACTGCAAAAAGCGATGAGAGCGATGAACTGACCGGATTTGAACTTGGAGTGGACGAATACATTTCCAAACCATTTTCACCGAAAATCCTTGTGGCAAGAGTAAATGCACTGCTTCGCAGAAGCGGACTGACTGCCGGAAATGATGAAAAATTTGTTGAGGCGGGCGGTATTAAACTGGATAAGACGGCGCATCTTGTGACCGTGGATGGCAGACCAATCGAATTAAGTATTAAAGAATTTGAACTGCTGGACTATTTTATGGAGAATCAGGGAATTGCACTATCCCGTGAAAAGATATTGAACAACGTGTGGAATTATGATTACTTTGGAGATGCAAGGACAATTGACACACATGTCAAAAAACTCCGTGCCAAAATCGGGGAAAAAGGGGAGTATATCAAGACAATCTGGGGTGTTGGCTACAAGTTTATAGTGGAGTAGGACATTGCCGATTATTTGCAAAACTGATTGACATTACAGGATGGTTGTCATAATATGAAAAGAGATAAAAAAGGGTCACTGACCCGCGAACTTGCAGTGATATTAGTCGGACTTGTAGCAGGGACGATTATGTTATGCTGGTTTATCAATACTTCCTTTTTGGAAAAATATTATATGTTGAACAAGCAGGATTCGCTGATCGACGGATATGATGTGATCAACGGTGCCAGTGAGACAGGTGAACTGAATTCCAGTGAGTTTGATGTCACTTTTGACAATCTGTGTGCCAATGGTAATATTGCAGTTATGATCATCAGTTCCAACCGTGCGATCGTGAGGTCGTCGGTGAATGACAATCAGGTCATTCTGATGGAATTTATGAATATTTTGTTTGGTGATGACAGAAACCAGACCGAGATCTTACAGAGATCAGACAATTACGTCATACAGAAACAGACAGATACAAGGTTATCATCTGAGTACATGGTTCTTTATGGAACACTTTCCAATGGAAATCTGATCCTGATGCGTACTGCAGTGGAGAGTATCCGTGAGAGTGCAAAAATTTCAAATCAGTTTCTGGTTTACGTGGGCGTTCTGGCAATTGCGATCAGTGCGATTGTCACAGTGTTTGTGTCTAAGAGGATAACAACACCGATCTCAGAACTCACGGACATATCAAAAAGAATGACAGAGCTTGATTTTGATGCCAAGTATGTTTCCAGAGGACACAGAAAAAATGAGATAGATGAACTCGGTGAACATTTTAACCGTTTGTCATGTGCGCTTGAAAGCACGATCTCAGAACTTAAAAGTGCGAATAACGAATTAAAGCAGGATATTGAGAAAAAAACAGAAATCGATGAGATGCGCAAGGAGTTTTTATCCAATGTATCTCATGAGCTGAAGACACCGCTGGCGTTGATCCAGGGATATGCAGAGGGATTGCAGGCGTGTATCAATGATGATGCACAGAGCCGTGATTTCTACTGTGAAGTGATCATGGACGAGGCGGATAAAATGAATCAGATGGTCAAAAAACTTCTGACTTTAAACCAGTTAGAGTTTGGAAATGAAGTTGTTCCAATGGAACGCTTTAATCTGACAGAACTGATTCATGGAATTATTAATTCATCTTCTATTTTATTAGAGCAGAACGATATCTCGGTCACATTTGATGAGAGTGGACCGATGGATGCATGGGGAGATGAATTCAAGGTGGAAGAGGTTGTGACGAATTATCTGAGCAACGCGATCCACCATGCAGAATTTGATAAGAAGATCAGAATCTGGTACACAAGAAAAGACAGTGTTGTCCGGGTGAGTGTATTCAATACCGGAAAACAGATTCCGGAAGAAGATCTTGATAATGTCTGGATTAAGTTTTATAAAGTGGACAAGGCAAGAACGAGGGAATATGGTGGAAGTGGAATAGGACTTTCTATCGTAAAGGCAATCATGGAGTCATTTCACAGGGAATGTGGCGTGTTAAATCATGAAGATGGCGTAGAATTCTGGTTCGAACTTGACACGGAAAAAACAGGGATTGGTTCCGGACAGGCGGAGGATGATACAGTATGAGAAGAAAAAAGATAGAAGGAATCTTATGTCTGACAGGTATGCTTTTGCTGACAGGATGTGGAACGAAAGCATATGATCTCACAGAGGCAGAGGAAAGTCAGATCGTCAATTATGCAGTACATGTTGTTTCCAAGCATAATTCATATCAGAAGGATGGTCTGGTCTATGTGGATCAGAGCGCGGAAGAAACAGAGCCGGAAGAGACTGTCACAGGCAGTGAGAGTGTGGATGGCACAGAAATAATGGATGAGACACCAGCCGGAAATACGCTGGAGGATGTATTTGGAGCGGATGGACTGGAAGTTGCCTATGGAGGAGTAAGCCTTGCCGGAAACTATACAGAGTCGGATGTGCTTGATGTAAGAGCCTCGAATGGAAAACAGTTTATGGTACTTGAAATCGATATGACCAATCCTACAGAAGAGGGTATTACTCTGGATAATCTCACTTCAAAGGTAAAGTTTACAGCGGATTATTCTGCTGATGGAGCAGAGAGTACGCAGGTTTCTGCTTATACAACGATCATGACAACGGATTTTTCAACTTATGATGATGAGATCCCGGCAGGAGAGACAAAATCAGCGGTTCTTTTATTTGAGATACCGGATTCCGTGACAGAAGTTTCTGATATTGTGCTCCATGTGACAAGAGATGACACAACTTATGAAATAAAATTGTAAAAACAGGAAGAGTTATGATATAATGTGCGTAAGCAATGAGCAGTGCCAATCGAGCATATACAGACCGGACATGTTTGCATGGTGAGGTCTGTATATATCGAGAGTGATAGGGCGAATGCCCGACAGCCAGGAAAATCTCTGATTTTTCTGGCGTGCACTGCGGACTGAGGTTCATATATTAAATCAAATTAAAAACAAGAGAACATATACGTGGGAGGAAGACACAATGGATACAAATATTCTTTTAGAGTCAGGTACAAATGAATTAGAAGTTCTTGAATTTACGTTAGGTGACAATTATTATGGAATCAACGTGGCAAAGATCAGAGAGATCCTTACCTATCAGCAGGTAACACCGGTTCCAAATGCACATCCTTGTGTGGAAGGAATTTTTATGCCGCGTGATACGATGATGACGGTTATTGACCTGAAAAAGTGTCTGGGAATGGAACCATCCGAGAAAAAGGGCTTATTCATTATCACAAACTTTAATAAATTAAACATTGCATTCCATGTAGATGAAGTGATCGGTATCCACAGAGTATCATGGGAGGACATCATTAAACCGGATTCTACGATCAACACGGAAGATAAGAGTGCTGCAACAGGGGTTATCAAGCTGGAAGGAAAATTAGTGGTGATCCTTGATTTTGAAAAGATAGTTACGGACATCAGCCCGGAAACCGGACTGAAAGTATCAGATGTGGAGGAGAGAACAGCCAGAGACAGAAGCGATTCTCCAATCCTCATTGCAGAGGATTCCCCACTGCTTGGAAAAATGATCTCAGAGTGTCTGAAAAAATCAGGATACACGAATCTGATCATGACAATGAACGGACAGGAGGCGTGGGATAAGCTGACTGAGTTCAAGAATAAAGGAACAGTCCGTCAGGACGTACACTGTATCATCACAGATATTGAGATGCCTCTCATGGATGGACACAGATTGACAAAACTCTGCAAATCAGATGATGAGATCAAGAAGATACCACTTATTATTTTTTCATCTCTTGTGAATGAGGAGATGCGCAAAAAGGGAGAACAGTTAGGAGCAGATGCCCAGTTGACAAAGCCGGAGATCGGTATGCTGGTAGAGGCAATTGACAATCTGATCGATAAGAGCGTAGATTAAGTCAGAAAAAGGGGTGTGAGTTTTTTCACATCCCTGATTTACTATAATCGAAAAATAAATATATGATAGTTACAAAGAAATCAATAGCAGGAGAATATTACCATGAATGAATCAGAAAATTACCTGGATCAGTTATTAAATGCCGTCGATGGCAGATCTGATTTAAATGACAGTGATCCTGTAAATCCAGAAGAAATTGAGAGTAAAGAACAAATGCCACAGAAGAGTACAAGAGAGACAATTGATATTCCGGATTCCAATGATCTGTTTATGGATCAGTTTGAACAGGAACTCCGGAAAGATAATGATCCCGATGAATTTTTAAAACAGTTCGAGCAGGAATTAGACAGGGACGAAAGTTCACAGGGTGTGACAAAAGCAACACAGCCGATGCTTGATGATATTGACCAGATCATGGAGAGCGTGAATCAGGAAGCAGCAAATGATACAGCAGAGATGGCAGCATCGGCAGTGGAGAAAACAGCAGAGCAGAAAGAGGATACTGCCGAAGTAAAAAATGATGAGGATGCCAGTGAGGATGGAATTGATGATCTGGCAATCGATGATATCGGAATTGATGATTTTGGACTGGATAATCCGGAAACAGAAAACGAAAAAGCGGTATCAGATGAAGATGATGAATTAATGAGGATTCTGAGTGGAACAGGCGAAGATTCCGAAATACCGGAGGCAGACAATGCAAAAGCAGAAGTGCAGCCGGATGACGAGGTAAAAGAAGAAAAGAAGCCAAAGAAACAGGGATTTCTGGCAAAGCTGTCCAAGTTACTGTTCGGTGATGATGAACCAGATGAGGAAGAAATTTCCGGAATGCAGGCAGAACCTGCTGTTACTGAGATGTCTATGGATGATATGGACATCTTAAAAGAGTTAGAAGGTTCTTCGGACGGTGATAAGAAGGGCGGGAAAGAAAAAAAGAAAAAAGAGAAAAAGAAGAAAGAAAAAGCACCAAAGCAGCCGAAAGAGAAAAAAGTAAAACCAAAGAAAGAGAAGAAACCAAAGCCACCGGCAGAACCGGATAACACACCGCCGCTTCCAAAAGTGCCGGTGATCCTCGTTTTTGTGATGGCAGCATCCATTCTGGTACTTGTTCTGGCAGGCACACATTTACTTGGATATTCAAACAGTTTTGCAGATGCAGACCAGGCATTTGCAGAAGGAAGATATTCAGATGCTTTTCAGGCTGTGGCAGGGGAGAAAGTAAAGGAAAAAGACACGGATACCTATGAAAAATATCGTATTACAGCTATGGTTTCAGCAGAGTATGAAGCTTACGAGAGCATGATGGATGCAGAGGTTTACGATATGGCTCTGGATTCTCTGATCCGCACGGTGCAGCGATATGACAGGTATCTGCAGGATGCAGAGACTTATGGATGCAGGGGCGAGTTTGATAAGATTGAAAGTGCAGCAGAGACAGCATTACAGCAGGATTTTGGATTGACAGCAGAGGATGCAAGAACCATGTATGCACTGTCCAATAAAGAGACTTATTCCAGAGAAATTTATAAAGTATTAGAGAAGGCAGGCTTATCAGAGGTGACAGAATGATAGCAATCATTGATTATGATGCAGGAAATTTAAAAAGTGTAGAAAAGGCGTTACAGTTTCTGGGGCAGGAGTGCGTGATCACAAGAGATTTTCATGAGATCAAAAAGGCAGACAAGGTGATCCTTCCGGGTGTTGGATCCTTCGGAGATGCCATGAGCCAGCTGAGGAAGTTTGAACTTGACAAGGTCATTCGTGAAGTGGCGGCAGAACAGAAACCATTTTTGGGAATATGTCTTGGATTACAGCTTTTGTTTGAAGGAAGTGAAGAGTCTGAGGGAGTGGAAGGGTTACATCTGTTGGATGGAGAAATCCTTCGAATCCCAGAACAGGAAGGACTGAAAATTCCAAATATTGGATGGAATTCGCTGAATCTGCAGAACAATGGAAGACTGTTTCAAAATCTGGAAGGCAGTCCGTTTGTTTATTTTGTCCATTCCTATTATTTAAAAGCCAGAGAAGAGGCAATTGTCAAAGCAACCATCGATTACAGCACACATATCCATGCGTCTGTGGAGAAAGATAATATTTTTGCATGCCAGTTCCATCCGGAAAAAAGTGGAACAGTAGGATTACAGATACTTTCTAACTTTGCACAATTGTAGGAGGACGTCAATGTTTACAAAAAGAATCATTCCATGTCTCGATGTAAATCAGGGACGCGTGGTAAAAGGTGTTAATTTTGTTAACTTAAGAGATGCAGGTGATCCGGTTGAGATTGCGGCAGCGTATGATAAAGCAGGAGCAGATGAATTGGTTTTCTTAGATATCACAGCAACGTCTGATGCGCGGGAGACTGTGGCCGATATGGTGCGGAAGGTCGCAGAAAAGGTATTTATCCCGTTTACCGTGGGTGGAGGAATCCGCACGGTAGATGATTTTAAGGCGTTGCTTCGCGAGGGAGCAGATAAGATCTCCATCAACTCATCTGCCATCAATAACCCGAATCTGATCAGTGAGGCCGCAGATAAATTTGGAAGTCAGTGTGTGGTTGTAGCCATTGATGCAAGACGAAGAGAAGATGGTTCCGGTTGGAATATTTATAAAAATGGCGGTCGTATCGATGTTGGCATGGATGCTGTTGAATGGGCGATGAAAGCAGACAGACTGGGTGCGGGTGAGATTTTGCTGACCAGCATGGACTGTGATGGCACAAAAGCCGGTTATGATCTGGAACTCACCAGAATGATCGCTGAAAATGTATCCATTCCGGTAATCGCATCCGGTGGAGCCGGAACAAAAGAGCATTTTTATGATGCGCTGACGGAAGGAAAAGCAGACGCAGCACTAGCAGCTTCTCTGTTCCATTATAAAGAGCTGGAAATAGCTGATCTGAAAGATTATCTTGCAGGCCGCGGTGTTCCGGTGCGGCGTTGAAACATCAGACAACAGCCGGCTGGATGTTCCGGAAAAAGGTAGCAGTACAGGAGAAATTCTAAGAAGGTAACAAAAATGTCAATGATCACAAATGACTGGCTGGATGAGATCCAGGGGGAATTCAAAAAGCCATATTATAAAGAGTTATATCAGTTTGTCCGCGATGAATACAGTAAAACGGTGATTTATCCACCGGCGGACGATATTTTTAATGCGATGCATTTTACACCGTTAAGCAAGGTGAAAGTGCTTTTGCTTGGGCAGGATCCATATCATAATGTAAATCAGGCGCACGGATTATCTTTTTCCGTATTACCGGAGCAGAAAGAAATACCGCCTTCCTTACAGAATATCTATAAGGAACTGCATGATGATCTCGGCTGTTATATCCCGAATAATGGATATCTGAAAAAATGGGCAGATCAGGGTGTGCTTTTGTTAAATACAGTACTGACTGTGCGTGCACATCAGGCAAACTCCCATCAGGGACATGGCTGGGAACAGTTTACAGATGCAATCATCCAGGCTGTGAATGCACAGGACAGACCGATTGTATACATGCTGTGGGGAAGACCGGCACAGAGCAAAATTCCGATGCTGACCAATCCAAAGCATCTGATTTTGACAGCACCGCATCCAAGCCCACTGTCTGCGTACCGGGGATTTTTCGGATGCAGGCATTTCAGCAGGGCGAATGAATTTTTGCAGGTGAATGGTGTGGAACCAATTGACTGGCAGATTGAGAATATATAAAAACAGATGGCATTCTGCCATCTGAAAAGACCTCTGAAATGAGGAGTGCCCAGACACCAAAGGCGCCTGGGCTATTATGAAAAAATTTATCAAGTATTAAAAACTTATTTCCGTTTCATTTATGAGTTTATTGTAACAGTAATATGTGAATAAAGTATGAACAATTGTTGAATAATTAAAAATTTTTGTGCAAAACTACAGAAATGACCTTGAAAAACTAATAAAATGAAGCTAAAATGACGATGTAATGATAAGAGAAAGGTAATTATGAGGGAGAATGCATAATTACACAACGATATTGTTTTACATAGATGATTGCTGATCAAAGGAGTGAGAAATATGGCAACAATTTCAGGATATGATTCATCTTCCATCGGCGTACTGTTTTCCAGCCTGAATTCAGGAAGGACGAATACAAGTACAATGTTTGGAACATCAGATTTACTTGGCATTAATTATTCTGACTATGCTACGATCCGGAATGGAAGTTACACAAAGCTGATGAAGGCTTATTACAAAAAGGCGGCATCGGATGATTCATCATCTTCGTCTGTGTCTGCTGCTACATCGACTTCCAAAGATTCTTCGAAGACACTTGCAAATATCGAGAGCGCTGCAGATGATTTGAAGAAAGCATCTGAGGCACTGAGAACAAACGGAGATAAATCTCTGTTTACAAAGAAACAGACGACAGATAAAGATGGAAAAGTATCTTATGAGTATGATACAGACAAGATTTACAAGGCAGTCAGTGATTTTGTGGACAGCTACAACAAGATGTTAAAAGAGGGTGGGGATTCCAATACCAACAACATCTTAAGAAGTACAAAGTCCATGGTCAATCTGACAAAGGCAAATTCCAACATGCTCAGCAAGGTCGGAATCACGATCGGAACCGACAATAAGCTTTCCATTGATGAGACATCATTTAAGAAAGCCGATATGAACACGGTAAAATCCCTGTTCCATACGACAGGCGGATTTGGTTATCAGACCTCGGTTCAGGCAGGTATGATCGAGAGTTATGCGAAGAGTGAGGCAGAGAAAGCCAATACTTACAATAAGTCAGGCATGTATACATACAATTATACGACAGGTGAGATCTATAATACCACAACCTAAACGGTTGCAAAATAAATACAGACATGATATGTTATGAGAAGCTCATAAAAATGGGTTTCTCATAATTTTTTTATGGCGGGAAAAGAGGTAAACTATGGCAAAAAAAGTAGTAGTAGGAATGTCGGGAGGCGTGGATTCTTCCGTTGCAGCATATTTATTAAAGAAGCAAGGGTACGATGTGATCGGTGTCACTATGCAGATCTGGCAGGACGAGGATGAATTTACACAGGAAAAAAATGGTGGCTGCTGTGGACTCAGTGCTGTTGATGATGCACGAAGAGTGGCAGACCGTCTGGAAATTCCGTATTACGTCATGAATTTTAAGCAGGAATTCAAAAAGAATGTCATGGATTATTTTACAGCAGAATATCTGAAGGGAAGAACACCGAATCCATGTATCGCATGTAACCGCTATGTGAAGTGGGAGGCATTATTAGATCGGAGCCTTGCTATTGGTGCAGATTACATTGCAACCGGACACTACGCAAGAATTGAGCAGCTTCCAAATGGCCGCTATGCAATCAAAAATTCTGTCACAGCCGCAAAAGACCAGACTTATGCGCTTTACAATCTGACACAGGCACAGTTATCGAGAACACTCATGCCGGTCGGAGATTACCATAAGGACGAAATCCGCCAGATTGCAGAAGAAATCGGGCTGATGGTTGCACACAAAAAGGACAGTATGGAGATTTGCTTTATTCAAGATGATGATTATGCAGGATTTATTGATAAAGAGTGTGGAAATCTTGTACCACCACCTGGAAATTTTGTATCCAAAGATGGGAAAATACTTGGCAGACATAAAGGAATCACACATTACACGGTAGGACAGAGAAAAGGTCTTGGAATTGCACTTGGTTACCCGGTGTTTGTGACAGAGATCCGCCCGGAGACAAATGAGGTTGTATTAGGTTCGAATGAGGATGTGTTTACGACAGAACTGTACGCGGATCATGTGAACTTCATGTCGATCCCAGACATTGAAGGCGAAGTGAAGTTAAAGGCAAAAATCCGCTACTCCCACAGTGGAAGTATGTGTAAAGTGACACGTACCGGAGAAGATCAGATCCATTGTGTGTTTGAAGAACCGGTACGCGCAGTGACACCGGGACAGGCAGTTGTACTTTATGATGGAGATTACATTGCCGGCGGCGGAGTCATTATCTGAGGTCTGGCACGGAATGATACGGAAATTTTATAAAAATTAAAGGCAGAATTAACAAATGAAGAATACCTTCTGGAAGAGAGAGCGGATCGAGATTATGACTGCTCTGGCATTATTTAATTATGTGTTTTTAGGAGCAGAATATTTATTTGACAATATGATGGCATTTCAGACGGATTCAGGCGGAGTGGTGCTGGCACAGAGTTATGTGCTTGGAAGCAGCACGGTTGGTTTTCTTCTGTTTGGCGTACTGGATGGTAAAATGCGGGAAAGAGCAAAGAAGGCGGGCAGTGCTGGTGCAGGAGTTCTCGCAGCCGTATGTCTGTGGGGAATCCAGGTACATCAGAGTTATGGAAGCACACTTGCAGCAGGACTGATTTTATATGTGCTGCTTGGAATAGCCGGAAGTCTGGTACACTACCGGGCAGCGTGCCGCTATGGTATGGAAGAACATCTGGCGGAAACGGTGGGGGTATCGTATGCAACTGGACTTTTTTTACAGTTTCTTGAAAATAATCTGATCCATAATGCAGCGGTGGAAGCAGTGATTTTGACTGTTGCATTCTGGGCACTTCTTTTTCTGGTGGAGAAAAGGAAGGTGGCGGGAAGCCTGATGGAGTGGAACCTATATGAGTCAGATCCCATCAGACATCCGTATGCAGCGGCAGTTATGCTCATTTTCACAGTCGCCCTTATGACCTGTATTTTTGCAACATTAGACAATGCAGTGACATTAGGGCATGCAGGTGGAAGTATGGATATCGGACAGTGGCCAAGACTGATCCTGGCGGTCAGCGGACTTGTGTCAGGCGTGTTGTTTGATTATGGAAAAGGCAGATACAGGAACCTTATCATGTACTGCGTGACGCTGCTTTCCACGGTGTGTATACTTGTGATTGTTTCCGGCGGCTCTTTTTTGCTTGGGCTGATCGTATTTTATCTGTCGGCAGGCTTCTTTGTTGTGTTTTTCTCGACCGGTTTTGTGCGGCTGGCGGGGTACATGAGAGTGCCACAGTTTTGGGCTGGCATGGGAAGAGCGGTGAACAATCTCTGCGCCATACTCATTGGAAGCTTTTCTGTAGCACTGATCCGGTCCGGCGACAGTATAAAGATCATGATCGCATCGATCGGGTTATTTGTACTGATCAGCATTGCGATTTATATTTACACGGTGATGGGACAGACGGATGTGGAATTGCCTGATCAGGAGCGGAAACAGGAAGAGGAGCAGGAGTATTTTTCAGCATTTGCAGATACCTATGCGCTGACAGAACGGGAGCAGGAGGTGTTGAAAATGCTTTTGGCATCGGATGAGGAGGTGCAGGAGATCGCAAATAGGCTTTATATTTCAAGGGCAATGTTATATCGATATATTTCATCGCTCAACAAAAAAACAGATACAAATTCAAGGATTGGCCTGATCCAGTTTTATTATACATGGAAACCGGAAAAAAAGGCTGATCGTGACGATTGAGACATATGTAAACTCCCGGATCGTGTAATTTTATGTTAAGATTTTTCAAGTATATTCCTTTTATGGAGATAGGAGGCTTGAATGAGACATAAGGTGCGTGACATGGGAGTCTTTTTTTGTCTTGCGGTGATGTTGTTTACTGTAACTTCCTGCGGAAAAGAAGTGAGTGATCAGACGATCGCAACGACCGAACAGAGTTCTGAAGAAAGCCGTGCTGCAGAAACAGTCATGGGGACAGAAACGGAGGAAGCTTTTTCGACGGAGAAAGCCGGAAGGGTTGGGATACCAGACGATTTAGTGTATGCGGCTGTGATCCATGTAAAAATTAATCCTGAATTTAATTTATATTTGGATGCGGAAGGATGCATTGTCTATGTGGAGTATCTGAATGAGGATGCGGCAGATTTATTTGAAACAGTTGATCTGACAGGACAGAAGCTTGCAGATGGGATGGAGACAATTGTGGGTGCCGCAGAAGAAAAAGGATATCTGACCGGGCAGAATGAGGTTACGACAGATGTTGTCTGGGTGCAGGAAAAATTGTCTGCGAACTCTGTGGCGGTTCGCATGGAAAGCCGTGCTCTATTTGTCATGGCAAGGGTGTGATCACGGATGATTGTATTCTCTGTCATGGAGCGAAGAAATGTACGGTATGTGGCGGAAGCGGAAAAATGTAGAGAAGAGGCCCCAAATGGGAGAACATAATTACACTAAAAGTAGTATAGGAGGAAAAGCGGATGAGAAGGGCGTGGAAGAAAGCAGTCAGTGCCCTGTTGACATTGGTACTGATATTCGGTGTCCTGCCGGCGATGAACGTGTCGGCAGAGAATGAAGGAGGACAAGGCAGCGGTAATTCTGTAGAGATTACATTGGATAATGGGACTTATGATGTAAATTACAAAAATACATATGGTACAATCCAATATTCCACAGATTATCGTGATAACAGTGCAAGTGCTGAGTGGAAAGAAATATCGGAGCTGACAGCGTCTGATAATCAGGGAAGACCTAAATATACCATTCAGGGTGAGAATGTATATATTAAAATTACTTATGCACAAGGCAGTACTTATAAGGCGGCAATTCCAAACAGCGGAGAAGTGAAAGATGGTGTTCCGATTGAAATTACAGGCGATATTCATATTGAGTTTACAGACACTTCCGCAGGTGGTGGGAGTCAGGGTGGTAATCCGGGGCAGCCAACTGGGGTAAGCTTGCAGTTTGAAGGAAATGCATGGAGTTCGTATCAGGACATGAAGTTATATGCAGGACTGGAATTATATGTAAATCCAGATAATACCGGGTTTGTTACGCTTACAGATCTGTTAAATCAAAAAAAGGCAGCATTTGATGAGAGTGGAATGGTTTGCTTATTGGATGAATCGGTTACATCTGTATCCATATATGCACAGATGGCAAAGACGGATGAGTATGAGATACAGTTTTATGGAGCGCAGACCGCAGGAACCAGTGAAGATACTGCTATCACGGTAAATGGTACTCAGCATATCCAGATCGATCGAAAATGCCTGACTGTTACTTGGGCGTATGATGATACCTATGGGGAAGATGGCAGGATCGAACATGGAACAGCGGAAATTATTAAAATCAATGGTCAAGATGTGCCGCAAATGACATTTTCTGATTTTGCAAATAATCCGGGAGATAAAAGCGGGGGACATCTTGCGGTAAAAAGAGATGATGTTGTTACCATTAAGTTGATCCCGGATTATGGTTATCAGTTGTCAGGGGCTTCCATCAATGGAGTGGAGCTGGAGGCATTGGACAATCAGGTATCCACCTTCACTTTCACAATGCCGGATACCAACGTACATTTTAAAGGAATCTTCAAACAGACACAGGATGAAATTAATACATCAGGAACAAAAGTATCTTCTGCGTCTGTTGAAAATGGAGCAAATGCGGCTCCAAGTGGAAATCTGCGTCTTACCGTGGAGGATTCGGATGCAAATACAACAAATGCACTTGCACAGGTAGAAAATGCAGTAAGTGCAGAAGCAGTAAACCTGACCTTAGACCAGATTGTCAGCAAGGGAAATGGAACTAACTGGGAGACTCCAGTCACGCAGTTTGGCCAGCCTGTGAAAATGAATCTAAAAGTGGCTGATTATGACACGGCGGCAGGATATGCGGTTGTAAGGGAGCATGACGGAAACCTCACAAACCTTCCAACGTCTGTGTCGGAAGATGGTACGCTGTCTTTTGAGACAAATCAGTTCTCAACTTATTTTATTGTGAAAACAGCAAAGAAAGCGGATAATGGTAATGCAAAAACGGAAAAAAGTTCCAATACATCTTCCACAACTGCTTCTTCGGCTGCGGGATCTACAGATAATGCGATAACTGCACAGTCTGTAAGTGGAGAGGGAGTCCCTGCAATCAATATCGCAAGTGCAGCAGATCAGCTGCTGAATCTTGCAAAGTTAAGTGAAGACGAGAACAAGGCAGTAAAAGCTGGAAATAAGACGCAGTTTGTTTTGAGTGCATCCGGCACGACACCAACAAAAGAAGAGATTGCACTCATTCAGAGTGTTCTTGGAAACAATGTGATCGGACAATACTTAAATCTTAATTTAACATTGAAAATATCAGGAAGAGCGGATCGCCAGATTACGGATTTATCCGCACCAATGTATATAGCGATCACAATTCCGCAGAACCTTGTGAACCATGACAGTAGTATTGAACGCACTTACAGGATCGTCAGAATCCATGATGGTGTAGCAACACTGATCGATGGAAATTACGATGCAGCCACGAATCAGTTTACATTTGCAACGGATGGTTTCTCAACCTATGCCTTGGTATATGAGGATGTGAATACCACTCTGACAGGCAGATCGCCAAAAACAGGAGACAGTTCCATGTGGATGGTATGGACGCTCATTCTCTGTGCAGGATGCGGTGCGCTGTTTGCAGCAGGAAAGAGATACAAAAAAAGGGAATGGTAATCATGAAAAATAGGATCATGTAAAAAATCTGAAAGAGGTAAAAAGGGCGTGTGAAAAAACGAGAGTTTTTTCACACGCCCTTTTTATCTTATGCGAAACGACGTTAAAAAACATATTATCGCTGCATCAGGCGTCTGCAATAAGTTCCACCGGACAATGGTCAGAGCCGTACACTTCCGTATGGATTCCGGCAGACTGCAGCTTTGCATCCAGACATCTGGAAGTGATAAAATAGTCAATACGCCATCCAGCGTTCTTCTCACGTGCCTTGAACCGGTAAGACCACCAGGAGTAGATGCCCTCTTTATCCGGATAAAAATAGCGGAAAGTATCTGTGAATCCAGAGTTTAACAGAGTGGTCATCTTTGCACGTTCCTCATCGGAAAAACCGGCATTTTTGCGGTTGGTTTTTGGATTCTTCAAATCAATTTCTTCATGTGCAACATTCAGATCTCCACAGACAATGACAGGTTTTACCTCGTCGAGCCTTTTCAGAAAGGCAAGAAAATCTTCTTCCCACTGCATGCGGTAAGGAAGTCTTGCCAGTTCGTTCTGGGAATTCGGAGTGTAACAGGTAACCAGATAAAAAGCATCGTATTCCAATGTGATGACACGCCCCTCATGGTCATGCTCCGGGATGCCGATGCCATAAGAGACAGAGAGTGGTTCGTGTTTTGTAAAAATAGCAGTGCCCGAATAGCCTTTTTTTTCGGCATAATTCCAGAACTGATAGTACCCGGGGAGATCAAGGGCAATCTGCCCCTCCTGTAATTTTGTCTCCTGGACACAGAAAAAATCTGCATCCACTTCATTGAAAAAATCTAAAAATCCTTTTTGCATGCAGGCACGAAGTCCGTTTACATTCCAGGAAATAAATTTCATAGTTTTATCCATCCTTTTCCTGCGGCAGTGACCGTGGGGGCATCTGCCGCTGATTTTTTATATACAGTATAGCTTTTTTTGCGTAGGAGAACAATATAAAATGAATATGTCGAAAAATGACAGAAAATTGTTGAAAAATGAGAAAATTGTATTAAACTAGAATTAGTGGTTGCTTTTTGATACCAGAGATCGTGTTTACAGGGAGAAATGAGGCGTCAGATGAAAAAGAAAAAATGGAGTGGATGGATCGCAGCGTTATTGTGCGGCTGCCTGCTGGCAGGCTGTGGGGCGCAGACAGAGATTGATGATTATGCAACGAACAGTGTGGATGGAAGTGATGAGCAGGGAACGGAGAGCTCCGTGGCAGGGGATAATACGACATCCACAGGTATTCCAAAGGATGAGATCAAGGTAGGTGTCATTCATCTGTCGGATCCGGCAGAGGGAAGCGGCTATACCTATACACATGATCTGGGAATTCAGGGAATGCAGCAGAATCTTGGACTTTCAGACGAACAGATCGTGCGTAAGATTAATGTAGCGGACACGGATGCAGCAGCGACAAGGACAGCAATCCAGGAATGTATTGATGAGGGATGTAACATTATTTTTACGACAAGCTGGGGGTACATGGAGACGACAGCCGAGATGGCGGAGGAGTATCCGGATATCTATTTTTCCCATGGAACCGGATATATGAGTAATGGAAAGAATTTTAACAACTATTTTGGCAGGATTTATCAGGCGAGATATTTAAGCGGGATTGTTGCAGGAATGAATACAGAGACGGACAAAATCGGCTATGTGGCAGCGATGGATTCAGAAAATTCGGAGGTGACAGGCGGAATTGATGCGTTTGCGCTTGGAATCTATTCCGTGAACCAGAATGCAGAGGTGTATGTAAAAGTGACAAACAGCTGGTTTGATCCGGAAGGCGAGAAGGCAGCAGCACAGACACTTCTTGACATGGGATGTGATGTGATCGCACAGCACTGTGATACGGAGTATCCTCAGACGCTTGCGCAGGAGCGTGGTGTCTACAGTATTGGATATAATTCTGATATGAGTAAAAATGCACCGGATGCGTGTCTGTGCAGCGTGATCTGGAACTGGAGTGCCTATTATACTGCAGCAGTGCAGAGTGTGATCGATGGAACATGGGATGGCAGCAATTATTATGGCGGTATGACGGAAAATCTGGTTGGTATTACAGCGCTGGCTGATTTTTGTGCCGATGGAACAGAAGAAAAAGTCGAGGAGGCTAAAAAGCAGATATTGGCAGGAGAAAATGGGGTGTTTGACGGAGTGATCGAGACAAACACCGGAGAGACCGTCGGAGAAGCAGGGAAAACACTGGATGATGCGACGATCACAGGCGGCATCAACTGGTACTTTAAGAATGTCACTGTAGTAGAGTAGGAGGATGCAGCATGAATATTAAGAAAAAGATCCTTGCAATTTCGATTGGCCCGGTACTTGTATTGGGAATCATCTCGCTGGCGTTTTCCGTTACTATGGTGAAAAATTCCATGTTAGATGAAGTGAAGGATGCATTAAAGGGTACAGCGGCAGCTACACTGGCAGCTTATGACCAGAACACCGGCGACTATATGGAGACAAGCAATGGCGATATCTGGAAAGGAAGCTATAACATTTCTAAATCAGAAAGTCTTGTAGACCGCATTAAAAGCAACAGCGGAATGGATGTCACCTTTTTTTACGGGGATAAAAGAATCATGACCTCCGCAGTTGATGGAAACGGTGACCGTGTGTTAAATTCCAAAGCCGGGGATAAAATCGTAGAGAAGGTGTTAAAAGGCGGCGAGGAGTATTTCAGCCGGGCGGTGTCCATTGAGGGGACATTGAACTATGGATATTTTATGCCGGTTTATCAGAATGGCTCGACAGACGAGATCATTGGCATGGTTTTTGTGGGAACGGATAAGCAGGAAAAAGATATGGTGATAAATCAGATCATCTGGTCGTTGAGTGCGGCAGTATTTGCAGTGATGATTGTTTGCATGATCGTCGGAATGAAATTTGCATCCTCCATCAGTAAAAACATCCGTACCAGTATCAATGCGGTAGGAAAGATTGCCGCCGGAGATCTCACAGTGTGGGTAGATGACCGCATGCTCAAACAGAAGGATGAGACAGGAGATCTGTCGAGGGTTACGATCACTCTCCGGGATGCGATGCAGGAAACGATCAAAGAGATCGATAAGAATGCGCGGACGCTTCTGGATGCATCGCGGTTACTGCAGACAGCGGCAGACAATACAAGCGGCACAATGGAAAATGTAAGGACTGCGGTAAATCATGTTGTGGATAATTCTGCCGAGCAGGCGGAAAATTCCAGAAATACTTCAGAACATATGCGTATCATGGGAGAAAACATCACAGAGACAACCTCAGAAGTGAAAACACTCGATGAGAATGCGGTATCCATGCAGCAGTCCAGTGAGAAAGCAGCCGAGACATTACACAGGCTGCAGAATATTAACAGTAAGGTAGAGGATACCATACATGAAGTGCAGGAGCAGACGAACCGCACAAATGAATCTGTGAAAAGGATACAGGCGGCAACCGAATTTATCACTTCAATTGCAGAGGAGACAAATCTGCTCAGCCTGAATGCTTCTATAGAAGCTGCAAGGGCAGGGGAGAGTGGAAAAGGTTTTGCAGTTGTTGCAGGACAGATCAAGAAGCTTTCAGAGCAGTCAAATCAGTCCAGTAAAGAGATTGAAGAGACTGCAAAAGAACTGCAGGATGATTCTTCCAAAGCAGTCGAAATCATGGAAGAGATGCAGAAGATCATCATAAGCCAGAGCGAGAGTATGTCAGAGACACAGAAAGTTGTGGAGGAAGTCATCTCCCAGATCAGCAATTCCATGCAGAGCATCCGCCAGATCAAGGACAGTACGGAAAATCTTGCCAGCACGCGCAACGAAGTGCTTCAGGCAGTGGAAGATCTCTCTGCTATCGCACAGGATAACGTTTCCGGCACAAAAGAGACTTACGATGAGACAGAGATGGTTGTGGATACCTTCCAGCAGGTTTATAAGAGTGCAGAGCAGCTTCGTGAGATCGCAGATAAGCTGGTCGGAAGCATTGAATATTTTAAAATTACCGGAGTTTAACTGGCGTAGTGTCGCAGATTCTGTGGTGCTTTTATAGGGTGTGAAGGGCAGATATAAGCGTCCTCTCACAAGTCGTGATTTTATAGGTTTATGAAAAGAAAAACGGTACAGACGAAATATGATGTTCCTGTTCGCCAGGCATTTCGCTGGGCTTCTGAACAACAATCATGTTCAGCTGAAGCTTCCATGATTGTTAGAATCCCAGCTCCATGGCTCACGAAGGAAATCATATTTGTCTGTACCGTTTTTCTTTCATTTAC
>DXQT01000035.1 GCA_019411365.1 Roseburia sp. | reverse complement strand
CTGATACCGTCTGGATTGTGCTTTTCCTTTCTTTTTGTTCCCTTTAATTAGCCATAAACTGTGTCATGTAAGGGGAAGGAATAGAGATTGTTAGAATTTTTTGCATGTTCTGTTTGCAAAAAAGCTCTTACAATCTCTTGGTTGGGGATAGATGTAATAGAATATTTTCTAACACTCTGCCAATAATTTTTTTTTGTTCATGTCGAACTGCTGATAATACACAGGAATATGATAAATAGTTCTCAATCCCAATAAATACTGCATATCTTCTTTTTCTGGTTCATGCGCCGTAACAATAATCAGCTTATCAGCCTTGTTATTGTTAGGATAATGATTATACTCCAATAGCTGTCCCATGGCTTCTCTAATAGCTGCTTTTACTGTTTTTGCAGTTTTCAATTCAAAGAATATCTTTTTCCCAGAAGAATCATTGCAAGAAATATCTACATAATCGTCCTCCGCTTTCACGTATTGATAGCCATTCTTCTTCAAATAATTAACCATCGCATTTGAAAGCTCATTATGTTGGAATGTCATTATGTAATCAGATGCTTTTACTTTCACTGCACCTGTCTTTTTTGCCGTCTGGATTGTTTCAATATATCCCTTATACCCTGGCAGTGCTTTCACATACTTATCGTCCAGCTCTTTATCCGCAAGGGGGATTCCACTTTCCACATGGCTGCTCAAATATTTATCTATTATGGGCTTCTCATTCAAAATGAAGTCTTGCAAAGTATCAAGGTAATACCTATCTGCTGGATAAAAATATCTCCACCTATTTGGCTTTGTTTCCTTAAATACCTTTCCCTGCGCCTCAATTAACTCTTTGACGGCTACTACATAGGGAACTCTCTCTGCATTATCTCTACAGGACAACTCTATTGAAGATACCCCATCAGAATCACAACTCCAATTTATATTATAGATAAATTCCTTGGAGTCTGCGTTATCCCAGAAAGTCAGAACCATATAATCATCATTTCCACGGAAATACATTCCCTGTTCAAGCCTCTTCTTATTGTTAATCTTTCGTGGAACAAAATAAAAATCATCATGTTCTGCTTGCCAGTCCAAAAGGAAATCTAAGCAATTCTTGTGTATTTGTAAGATATCAGTCTTCATAAACGTAACCTACTTATGTCTTAGTATTTTTTATTTTAGTATATACCAAATCAGATACCTGTTCCCATCCATCATAAAATCGAGTATAACTATCAAGTTCAATCTTTCCATCATCAAGCATATCGCTTAATATTCTCAAAAAGAATTCTCTAAACTCAGTCGCAAATTCTTTCTTTGTATTAATGGCATTGTTAGCGACACTTCTTAAAGTAGGTTTATGAGAAAGCATGTCCACAATTTCTGAAATATCATCATTCCCATTCAATTCCTTAATTAAGACTGACAATTTCTCCTTCTCATCACGGTCAGTAAGATTTCTCTCTCTAAAATGTTGATGAATTTCTCCATGAAATATCTTCGTTTCGATTGCTTTCATCAAATCGCTCCTTTCACACGCTTAACCCCTGTTACATAGTCATATATCATTGAACGTTCATGTATTTCCAATTTCTCTAATTGCTGTTTTTTTACTGCCAATACTCTGTCAATAGCTCCACACTTTCTGTCCAAATAATCAACAATTTGCTGTTGCTCATTCAAATCCGTAGGAAGGCCCGAAGGAAAACTTGAAGGAAAACTCGAAGCTGCAGCTTCAAAAGTCATAGAAATAATAATTAAAAAGCTTCTTTATTCTGTTCAAGTAATCTCTTCGAAATTTCAAGCACATCTTCATTCCTAGCAATGGCACTGTCATCTGCTTTACTAAAATCTATTACCAAATATCTTGGTGCATTATTCTTAAGTATAACTACCGAACCAAGCTCATCTACTAATCTTGCAACTTTTGAAAAGTTTTGATTTGCTTCTGTAATTGAAACCATTGTGTTTGTATCTACTGTCATATGAACATCTCCATTAACTCATACAGATATTATATTTTTTCTAGGATAAATTCAACTTATTTTAATTTTTTCATAAACTTATTCAAGCACTTACATACTGGAAGTTACTTTTTTCTTTTCGCAAACTTATCAATAACATTGTCTGCCCAAAAAGTAAAAAAGAAATCTGCAATTTCAGCAAATAGATTAATAATAAAATCAAACATATAAGTTTCCTCCAACTTCCGATTGAACAACTTCATTAATATCATTATTCTACCATAATTACACTTACAATCCTACTTCATTCTGTTAAAATTGATTTACAGAAGTTATAATTAATTTACTTTGAGAATGCAGATTGATTTTTGCCATTCCCTCATAGGCGTCCATCCCCTAACCGTGAGTTCCATAACATAAATTGCAGATTCTGTGGTGCAGTTCACAGCGTAAATTGGGCAAATATAAGCGTCCTCTCACAAGTCATTCACAGCGTAAATGAAAGAAAAACGGTATAAACAAATATTATTTTCTTTGTGAGCTATGGAGATAAGACTCTTTAGAGGCTTATCGGAATGTCCAGCGAACAGAAACATAATATTTCGTTTATACCGTTTTTCTTTTCATAAACCTATAAAATCACAACTTGTGAGAGGACGCTTATATCTGCCCTTCACGCCCTAGGAAAGCACCACAAAATCTGCGACACTATGCTAGTGAAACTCCAGTTTATTATCCTTACTCCTCGAAAGGAATAACTGCTCCATCGTATGTGTCATTGATGAATTTCTTGATCTCATCGGATTTTAATACATCAACTAATGCTTTCACACCTTCGTTGTTCTCATTTCCCTCTTTTACAACAATAACGTTTACATATGTTTTTGCTGCTTCAGAATCAGATTTCTCATATGCAAGTGCGTCTTTTGCTACAGAGAAACCAGCCTGTAATGCATAGTTACCATTTAATACAACGTATGCTACTTCATCTGCAACTCTTGCTACGGATTCTGCTGCAAGCTCCTGAATTTCAACATTGTAAGGATTTTCAGCGATATCATTTACAGTTGCCTCTAAACCTGCACCGTCTTTTAATGTGATGATTCCGTTATCCTGTAATAATAAAAGTGCACGTGCTTCGTTTGTGGTATCGTTTGGAACTGCGATCACATCGCCATCTGCGATATCATCTAAGCTGCTCTTTGTTCCCGGATAAATTCCGAATGGCTCATAGTGGATTTTTCCAACTTCAACTAAGTGAGTTCCCTTCTCCTCGTTGAAACTGTCAAGATATGGTACGTGCTGGAAGTAGTTTGCATCCATCTCGCCACTCTCTACAACTTCGTTTGGTAATACATAATCATCAAACTCTGTAACCTCTAAGTCCCATCCCTGCTCAGCTAAAATAGGTTTTGCTGCTGCTAAGATCTCTGCGTGTGGTGTTGCAGATGCTGCAACTGTGATTGTTCCTTTTGATTCTACTGTGCCGCCTGCTGCTTCTGTAGACTCTTCTGCGGCTGCTTCTGTTGCAGGTGTTGTGCTGTTATCTGCTGCTGACTGGCTGTTGTCTTCTGTTTTGCTTCCGCATCCGGCAAATACGCTGACTGCTAAAACTCCTGCTAAAATACTTGATAATACTCTTTTTTTCATAAAATGAATCCTCCTTTTTTAATATCTCCTCTTTACTTTCTATGATCAAACTTATCTGCCAGTTTCATTCCAACTGTCTGGAATATCTGGAATAAGATAATCAACAATATAACTGTGACGATCATAATATCGGTCTGCCATCTGGTGTATCCATAACGGATCGCGATAGCACCAAGACCGCCGCCGCCAACTGCTCCTGACATTGCGGAATAACCTAAGATTGTTCCCAATGTAATCGTTGCTCCCACTAAAAGGGATGTTCTTGCCTCCACTAACATTACTTTTGTAATAATTGTAAAATTGGATGCTCCCATAGATCTTGCTGCCTCGATCACACCGGCATCTACTTCTTTTAAAGAAGATTCAACCATTCTGGCAATATATGGTGCTGCTGCGATCACAAGTGGAACGATTGTTGCCGTGGAACCATAACTCTTTCCTACGACTAATCTTGTAAATGGGATCAGCAATACAAGCAAAATGATAAAAGGTACACTCCGCACAATATTTGCGATCACATCTAAAATCTTATATAATACTGCATTTGGTTTAATCCCGTCTTTGTCTGATACCGTAAGGATAATTCCCATCGGAAGTCCGATCACATAACCAACCAATGTGGATACTAATGTCATATAAAGAGTTTCCCAGATACCGGTAATAATCATATTTGTCACTTCACTACTCCACATCGCCTGTCACCTCCTCAATCTCAAGTCCATGTTCTGTCAGATACTGTTCCATATCAATCTGAAGATGTCTGTCATCCGGCAGACCTAAGATCATTTCGCCTTTGGCTACACCGCCGACATTTTTTGTATCTGCCCTTAAAATATTGACCGGTTTTCCAAACTGTAAGATCATATTAGCGATCACCGGCTCAAATGCGGAATTTTCTGTAAATACAATACGCAGCTTCTTATCTCCCTGGATCCTCTCCATCTGGGCTGCAACTGCACCCTCTGCTTTTCCACTGTTTTCAGGAACATCTCTTAAAATCAGTTCTCTGGCTGCCTTCGACTTTGGATGGCTGAAAATATCTTCTACCAGACCGTTTTCCACCAGTTCTCCATGTTCAATGATCGCTACCCGGTTACAGATTTCACGGATCACGGACATCTGGTGTGTGATGATCACGATCGTGATCTGAAACTGCTCATTGATGCTTTTCAAAAGTTCCAAAATAGAAGCAGTCGTCTGTGGATCAAGTGCACTGGTCGCCTCGTCACAGAGAAGTATTTTCGGGTTGGATGCAAGTGCTCTTGCAATGGCAACACGCTGCTTCTGTCCACCGGAGAGCTGTGCCGGATAAGCCTTCTCTTTTTCCTCAAGTCCGACTGTCTTTAACAGTTCTCTGGCTTTGGCTCTCGCCTCTTTTTTCTTAACACCCTGAATCTGTAATGGGAAACAGATATTGTCGATCACATTCTTCTGCATCAAAAGATTGAAATGCTGGAAGATCATCGCAATGTCGCTTCTCTGTTTTCTCAATTCTTTCTCATTTAAAGTTCCAAGATCTTTTCCTTCGATCAACACCTGACCGTCGGTCGGTCTTTCCAAAAAGTTCAGGCATCGTACCAAAGTACTTTTTCCTGCACCGGACATTCCAATGATCCCGTAAATATCGCCCGCCCCGATCGTGAGGTTAATATCCTTTAAGGCATCCACATGAACACCCTTTTGTTCAAATGTCTTGGACAAATGTTTTACTTCTATTTCAGACATATCGAATCCTTTCTTTTCAAAAACAAAAACCTATTGATTTTTATTTACGACTGTTACACAAAAAAATAACAGGCTCCATCGCGAAGATGATTCCTGTCTATTATGCTCTATCTATAAAAGCAAAATTCAAACCGAAACATCTGGCGCACATTTTTCTTTTCCGCAGCACATACAAAACATACACATACATCTGCACATGCACATCATTTCTGACATCATTCTTCTGCCGTTTTCAGGAAAAATAGCTGTTCTCATTCCCGGTTCTCCTTTCTGCTTCTTCTGCTTTTTGAAAATACAAAACTCCTGCTGTTCTGATCCATGTGCTTTGCATCTCCCTTTCACATTGACCATTATAGCAAGAGTTTTTAAAATGTGTTAATACGCGAAACCTTGAATCTGTTATAGGTTGTACCTATATCTACATTACTTTTTCCTTATACTTTTTCAATTCTTCAATGTATAATTCCCCGATATGACTGACTTTTGCGCCTTTTCGTTTGATATATCCGATTCTCATTTTCTCAGTTTCCTTTAACGGAACTGCTTTATAATCGTTACCGTTTAAATCTTCACAGATAATACCGGAGCAGAGCGTGTAGGCATTCAGGCCGATCATCAGATTTAAGAGTGTTGCCCTGTCATTTGCCTTGATCAGCCGCCTATACTCATAGGTGCTCTTCATCTCTTCCGCCAGATACAGGGAATTATTTTTTCCCTGGTCAAAGGAAAGACACGGATACTCATCCAGTTCTTCCATTGTGATCACATCCTGTTTTGCCAGCGGATGTCCGGACCACAGGTATACAAATGTATCGCAGGAAAACAGCTCCACAAATTCCAGCCCATTTTCCTTAAACATTTTATTTAAGACTTTCTCATTGAAATCATTCTCATAGAGTACACCAATCTCACTCTTGAAGTTTTTTACATTCTCGATCACACTGATGGTCGTTGTCTCATGCACTGCAAATTCGTACTGTTCCATACCGATCTGTTTGACCGTCTCCACAAACGCTTTCACCGCAAACGTATAATGCTGTGTGGAAACGCTGAATTTCTCTTTTACTTTTTTATCGATATACTTGGACTGTAACAGCCCGAACTGCTCTGTCACCTGTCTGGCATATCCCAAAAATTCTTCGCCCTCCGGCGTGATGACGATTCCACGGTTTGAACGCAGAAAAATATCCAATCCTATCTCTGTCTCAAGCTCCTTCATCGTCTCTGACAGACTTGGCTGTGAGATAAAAAGCTGTTTTGCCGCCTCATTCATAGAGCCGCAGTCGGCGATTGTCAACGCATATTTTAACTGTTGAAGTGTCATAAGCTATCTTCCTTTTCTTCCTTTGCAATCAATCATGAAAGCTAGTTCTGCTCCGGGACAACTGCAAAAAATTCAAGTTCTGCATCACTGTCATTCATGAGACTGTGGGTATGTCCCTTCGGACAATAATGACACATACCCGCTTCCAGTTTCTCATATTCCCCATCCATAAGAACTCTGCCTGTTCCCTTTGTGATATAGATGATCTCACTGTTAGTCTCATGCGTGTGCACGCCGATGGATGCTCTCGGTATCAGTTTTCCGTAGATAATGCGGTTCTTCTCATCATGGAACATTTTGGCGTAAAGCGATTTCTCCCCGCCTTTAAAGTTTGGGAATTCTTCATATTCCTGCTCGTTATAATTAAAATTCATTGTAGTTTCCTCTTTTTCTTTTTATTCTTTACGCAATATTTGGACAATAGAATTTATCATTCCAAAGATGATCACGGCATACATTATGGCATTAGGTTCCGTATCCGATATGATGTGAAAATCCATAAGAAGCATACAGATTAATAAAATGATCCATATGACCAATGTAACCATGTAGAATTTTTTCTTTTTCATTTGTTTTTCCTTTCTAGCATGCTATTTACACCAAAACCTTCTGCAGCACCTCATCCTCCAAAACAATCTTCTTTGCAAGCTTCCGGTATGATTCCTCATGGAGATAAGTATGACGGAATGGTTTGATCGACGGAGCCATCTCAATCGCTTTTATAAAATCTTCGCGCTTCATGCCAAGTGTCGCCGCATAGTCAAAGAATCCCGTTTCACGGAGTACGGTCTCAACACGCACATAGCGGTGATCCTGCACTTTGCTCATAATATAAGTTGCAATGCCGACCTGGATACCATGAAGCTGCGGAACTTCTAATATTTTATCCAATGCATGGGAAATCAGATGCTCGCTGCCGCTTGTCGGCGCACTGCTTCCTGCAATTTCATTTGCGATTCCGCTCATTGCCAGCGAATCCACCAGTTCTTTCAAAAACAGTTCATCTTTTATCGTCTCATACGGCGTCCTCACAAAACTGTTCACCGCCTTTTTTGCGATCATCACCGCAAAATCATTCACTTCTGAATATCCGCTTTTCTCCTCAAAAATCCAGTCATAGAGCGCTGTGATCTTTGAGATCATATCACCAATACCGGAATAGATAAACTTATCCGGTGCAGTCCTTATGACCTGCGTATCCACAATAATTCCATATGCCAGCTTTGCCGGAACGGAAGTTCTTTTTCCATGCACCAGAAGAGACGCGCTTGCGCTGGAAAATCCATCACTGGAACTTGAAGTGGGAACACTGATAAATGGAATATTGCGCAAAAAAGCTGCGTATTTTCCTGCATCGATCACTTTTCCCCCTCCGATTGAGATCACGGCCTGTGTCTTATTCGGCATTGCAAATGCCAGCGTGATAATATCATCGATATCGACTGTGTCCAACTCGCTGTACTCCAATACCGTGATTCCTTCCTGTTTCAGTGAATCCATGACATCCATGCCAAACAGGTCGATCAGTCCGTTTCCGAAAAAGATCACGACCTGTTCCAGATTCTCTGCCTTAAGATACTGTCCGATTTTCTTCAAAGTGCCGTTTCCAACTTTTAATATAGATGGTATTAAAATTCCTTTTCCTGTCTGCATGCTGTCTCCTCCCTGACTATGGTTTTCTTACACTATTTTACAGTTTCCGGCTCTCCCTGTCCATGCTCACCTTCCATCAGTTTTAAATAATCTCCCTTATCAATATGCATCATGGAGATCTGGTTCTGATGACGCCTGAATCCGTAGACACAGTCCACATTGCGGATCAGCGACTGCAGACGTTCATCCGGCACACAGACAATGAGCTGAAGATCCATTTTTCTTGCATATTTTAAGCAGACAGCACTTCGCTCCTGATCCATCTTAGAAAATGCCTCGTCCAAGAGCACCAGCTTGATCTTGGAATCCCGGTTGCTCTGCTGCATGTACAGCATTGCAAAACCTGCCAGAAGTGCCACATATTTCGGGTTCTGCCCCTCTCCGCCGGAATCTCTTCCTGCCATATCATCGACAAAATTTTCACGAATGACATTCCCCTGCTCGTCTGTCACCTGTTCAAACATGCTGAAGGAGAGATAATTGCGGTAGTCCGCGTATTGCTCCATCTCCTGACGCTTCTTTGCGCGCACCTGCTCGTCCTCGTCTCTCGGCGGCATGAATTTATCAGTGAGGAGTTTGATCTTCTGCTCATATTTCTGATAGAACGTGTCCTCCCCAAAGCTCAACTGACCATCAAAACCGGCATTATCCAGATTTTTACTGTCTAATTCCTCTGCCATTAACATCTCAAAGAACTGTCCATTCTCATTCTTTGCCGGCTCGATCTTGATCTGATAGGTACTGTCGGAGAAGTTCGTCTCACGCAGCAAACGGTTGATCTCGTATGCATGACGTTTTGCCGCCTTGATATCTCCATGAATCGTTGCGATCACATTCTCCCGCAGACTCTTATAGATAAAATCACACTGTTTCTCAAATTCCGCTTCATACGCCGGCTCGTAGTCCGTCTGATATTCTTCCAGAAGCTTCTCATAGGCTTCATTAGACTTTTCTGAACCGTTAAACTGGCTGGACGGATAAGCAAAAATGTAACGGTTTCTGGCGGTGCGCAGTGTCTCGGCTTTCTCCTGCTCTCCTGCCGAAAGGGCTGCAAGTTCTGCGTTTTTCTGATTCTTTAAGGACTGGCCGGAGCGCTTCCTCAACTGCTCCTGCACTTCCTGCTCGATCTCCTCATTTGGCACGTATCCCTGCAGCATCTCCTCTAACTGCAGACGACGCTGGTCATTTGCGCCGGAAAGATTTTCGTGTCGGCGTATTTTCTCACTCATCTGTCCCTGATTTTCGCCGATTGAAGCCTGAAGCTCACGCATCTGCTGTTTTAAACTCTGCTCTTTTTGCTGTAATTCCTTATACTGCCCCTCTTTTAAAGTGCGGATTGTCTCCTCAAGCGCAGTCTTTTTCTTGTTGACTTTTCCAAGCTCTTTTTCCGCGCCGGAAAGGTTTACATAATATTTAGATTCTTCTTTCAGGCTTTCAAAATCCCTTGCCGCCTTTAAACGTTCGGTCATGTAATGCAGTTCCTGATACTGTTTTTCAAGCCGCTCCACATCGGCCTCGTACTCTGCCAGACGTGCTTTTGACACTTTCTCTCCGATGCAGGCATTTGTAGTATAATCCTTTTTCCGCAGATGACGGAAAATAAAATTACTGTACGAATAGCAATCCGGTGTCACGCCGTCCTTCACCTGCTCTAACTCTTCCACGGAATGACACTTGATAATATGACCGAGGTAACGTTTCAGGCACACATCCACATAGGCTTCCTTCGTCTCAACCGCCTCATAAAGAGAGTTCTCCATGGCACGCGGCTCGCTGTCTGCGATCGCTTTGGAATTAATGAGATCCACTTCCTCAAACTGTTTCATCTCACGAAAGACCGCCGCCGCATCATGCGCAAACTTTGGCTCTGTGATCAGAGAAAACTTCAGCCTTCCCATACGGCCCTCGACCGCATTTTTCCACTCTTCGTCTGCCACATCAAAAAGATCCGCCAGAATCTGGACTTTTATCGTTCTTCCGTAAAGGTCGCTTAATTTCCGCTCCAGGGAACTTCTTGCAGAACGGAGATTCTCGCTGTAGGATTTCCGATTGTTTTTCATATCATCCACAAGCTTCTGCTTTTCTTTCAGTTCTTTTCCTGTCTCGCGCTTCTGCTCACTGTAATCTTCAAATTCGTTTTCAATATCCTGCTTTGCAGACTCTATTTTCAAATGCAGTTCCTGACAGTTTTCCTCTGTCACATTTCCATTTTCGATTGTTTCAATGAGATTTAGAACCGGATTGCTGATATAATCGGTGATGACCTCGTCCTCTTCCCACTGTTTCAATCCCTGAACGATTTTGCGCCACTGTCTGCTGTTATCGATCAGCATACGGCTTCTTTCCTCTAATTCCTCTAACTGCTGCTGTTTGTTTCCAAGATCGCTGGCTTTTAAATCTGCACTTACACGTATCAGCTCCTGTTCGACCTCTCCGCGCTCTTCGGCGAGCGTGTCTGCCTGTTGCTGCAGCTGTGCCTGCTCTTCTTCAATTCTTTTTTTGTCCTCCTCGGCTGCCTCTATTTTCGCCCGGAGATCCTCAATATCAATGCAGCGGATAAAACTCTCTGTGCGGATCATATCGGTCTGGAGCGTCACCAGCTCCTGCCCGGTCTCTTTTACGTCTGTCAAAAGTTCGATACGTTTCCGCATATCCTCAATTTTTTCCTTGATCTGGCGGTAGGCATCTAACTGCTCACTGATCGTTCCGATCGTGTCTGACGTGCTCTTTGGAAACATATAATCACGGATAAACTGTCCTGTTCCGTTTGTCATTTTCAGTGCGATTGCACTCTTTTCCATCGTGATAAAACGGTTTGGATCAATGTAACCTAAAATGACATCATATAACGTTCCAAGATAAGCTTCCTTGGAAGCGTAAATACGGTTGACATCCCCTTTTCCACGGTTATCCTTCGATACGGCTCTCTCATTTACCAGCTTTTTGATATCCTGATTGGAATAACAGAAGCCCTCCTCCGTGATATACCCCGGTTCCGGCATCTTTCCGGAATGGCTGAAATAGGAAAACTTTTTGATCTCAGAATCATTTCTTCTCACTTCAAACGCAATGCCCACACACGTAGTGATGTGCGTTCCCGTGTCCTTGATCTCCAACGCAATGACCGAGCAGAAATCGCAGTTTCCACGGTTTGCAGAACCATCTTTCTGCTCACCACGGAGGTAGCTTAAGACACTTCTGCGGTTTTTGGCATCATCCGCCGCCTTGTTCAAAAAACTCGGACTGAAGCTTCCATATAAAATAACCTGGATTGCATCCATAACGGTCGATTTTCCAGATCCGCTTTTTCCACTGAATAAATTCACATATTCATTAAATTCTAATACTTTATGATTAATTCCACCCCAGTTGTTCAGACACATGCGGGTGAAAATTTTCTTTGCCTGGCTCAAATGTACTGCTCCTTTTGTCAATGATCTAATTCTCTTTTTCCTCTTCTGTCAGAAGTTCTTCCACCTCGTCCTGATAGGTGCGCACCAGCTCGTTGATATCCATCGCAGAGCAGAACACGTTTACGGTACTGTAAATATAAATCGGGGTAAAATCTTCCAGATTGGCAACGGCACCCGGCAGTTCGATCATCTGATGCGTTTTCATCAGAACAAGTGCATCGTTCCACTCCTGTCCTGTGAGACGTCTTGTAATAAGGTTTGTATTTTTTCCATACTCACGGATCTCTGCCAGATTTGTAGTAGTTGCATGCAGACCTTCCCCCATGATTTTGTCACGATAAATCATTTTTAAAAGAATGACCAGCTTCGTTGTCATAAGGCTCATACGCTCTGTCATAACGCCATCCCCCGTGATCCGGAAAATATGTTCCTGCGGATCATGCACAAGCTCGCAGTCCAGCACAGACAGATAGTCCGCGATAAACTCTCTGTGGCGCAGACACACCTGATACCTCGGATTGTCGTGCTGTACCAGAGTTGCCGGGTCACATTTCACCTGTAAAATGCATGTCTGCCGGAATAAATCCTGTATCGTTTTTCTGATATTTTCTGCCTCGCCCTGTGAGACAGTCTCCATATATTGTAACATCTTTTTTCCAATGCCTTCTTTCATGTATAGTAACGCAATTTTATTTATTCTGCCCGATCACAAGTCTCGAATAAGTTAGTCCGTCCTCACTCCGTATCTCGCCGTCCACCGATACCGTATCTTCCGCCAGACGTTCCTCCGTCTCTTCCTGCCAGAGGAAAAGAAGTTTTTCCAGATCCTCCACAGACTGTACGGTCTCTTCTGTTGCCACAAAGACTCCATCCACGGTATTTTTTCTTCGGAAACTCTGTAACTCGTTTCTTGTATACAACGGCTTTGGAACAAAATCCGTCATGTGCTGTTCCCTTGCGTCTATTTCTTCGTCCAGCATCACCGGTGCAAATGCTCCGTCCCCGCGGTCTCTTCTTCCAGCAAAACTGTTATCTGTAATATTTTTAAACTGCGAAGAAAAACGGATACGCTCTCTCATTTCCACCAAAATCTCATCTTTTTTCTCACTGCGGTCTAACAGATTGATCAGTTTGATGATGTTATCTTCCTCACTGACGCCCTCCTGCAAAATGTAATGGATGCGGGCCAGCGCACGCTTTGCAAAAACGGTTTTCTGCTCAATGAGTTTATTGTATTTGCGCTCAATCATGTCAAATTCCCGCTCCAACTGCATCACGATCCTGCTCGTATCCTCACAATACTGCAATCTGTACTCATTTCTCTTCTGTAATAGTGTGCCTGTTTCGAGAGAATTTTTTTCTTTCAGAAGCACCGCTTTTTTCTCATCATTTTCGTTTAAAATTTCACTGATAAGTTCTTTCACTGCCTCCTTGTACCGGTAAAAACTGTCCGTCGTCGTGAGGATTGCATATTTTTTGCTGTCACTGTTGTTGATCTCCTCCACAAGCACCTGCTGAATCCCGATAAAATGTTTCTGGGAGGACAGCTCATCAAAATAAGAACGCATTCCATCCTGCATGTTGGACAGCAGCTGCCCCAGACTTTTGGATGTGCGCAGTGCGCTTTTTAAAATATCATTGTTTTTTTCATTGTCAGAATGATAAGTAAACAACGCACTGTAAATGGAAAGCATGCTCTCTCTTTCCCGGCTGTCATCATCACTCTGCAGCTTTTTAAACAACTCGACATACAACTGGCTGTATTCCGGGAAAGAGATCACACAGGTATTCAGTTTCTCATCAAAATCACTTTTCAGCCATCCCCACCGGATCAGGTGGTTTAACATGCCGGAAGGAGAATCGCTTGGAAATAATGCATCCGGCGTTTCTCCTTCCTCCATATCGTCCTCTTCCTGCCACACGATCTTTGATTTCTCGATCGTATTCTCAATAATAAGCGCACACTCTTCCTGCGTAAGACCGAGAGAAGCATATACTTCATTGTTTTCCTCGTAAATGGCTGTGACAAACTGCATATATGCTTCCCTGTTTTTTGTGCGGAATAATTTATAAAAATCATTTGGAATTTTCTTCTTTAAAATCATGTATCTTAATTCCTTTGTTTAAAGCTCTGTCTTTCTATTATACACTATTTTTAAAGGCTTCCACAAGTTTATTTCTGATACTGCTGTTATAAAGAAAAATCGTACAGACGAAATATGATTTCCTTTGCGAGCTATGCGAGCAGGAACATCATATTTTGTCTGTACGATTTCTCTTTTTTATTACCTATACTTTTTAAGCCTCATCCTTAGGAAGCACAATATTTAAGACCAGTGCAACAATTGCAGCCGGAACAATTCCGGAACCACCGAAGATCAACTGCATGGTATCCGGCAGCATTCTTAAAATGTCACTGTTTGCTCCAAGTCCATAACCAAGTCCCAGTGCGACAGATACGATCGTAATATTTCTTCCGGTCAGTTTTTCCTTTGTGATCAGCTGGATACCGCTGACTACGATAGAAGAAAACATCATAACTGCTGCTCCACCGAGAACACTCTGCGGCATAATAGAGATCAATGCTGCAAGTTTTGGGAACAGTCCGCAGAGGATCAATACTCCTGCTCCGCACGCAAGTGCCATACGGTTTACTACTTTTGTCATCGTAACCAGTCCGACATTCTGGCTGAAAGAAGTATTTGGCAGTACGCCAAATAACGCAGCGAGCGAAGAACCAAGTCCATCACACACAACGCCTCCGGAAAGTTCCTTGTCTGTTGCCTCACGGCCAAGTCCGCCTTCCATGACACCGGAAATGTCACCGATCGTTTCCACGGCTGTCACGATAAACATAATCAGTACCGGCACGATCGCACGCATATCAAAAATCGGCTTTACCGGCATTACTTTCGGCAATGCAAACCAGGAAGCTTCTCTCACTTTATCAAAATTCAAAACCCATGCCTTGGTGTATTCCACTCCGTCAGCATTCACTGCGGTTGTCGGAAGGATCATTCCCATAATAAAACATAACACATATCCTGCAATAATACCGATCAGGATGGAGGAAGAACTTGCCATTCCCTTTGCAAAGTGTTTTACCCCAAGAATAATGATCAACACAACAAGACCGATGAATAAATTTTCCAATGAACCATAGTCAGCCGCAGAAGATCCTCCTCCAAAGGAGCTGACACCAACACTGATCAGGGAAAGTCCGATCGATAAAACTACTGTTCCTGTCACCACAGCAGGGAAAAATCTGCGGAGCGGTTTTAAGAAAAATCCAAGCACGCCCTCAAACAGACCACCGATGATCGACGCACCCATGATCGCGCCATATGCAATCACTCCGCCGCCCATAACACCTGCAACGCTTTTAAATACACCAATAAAACCGGAACTCGTTCCCATAATGATCGGAACACGTCCACCGACAGGACCGATTGCGAAAAGCTGAACCAATGTGACAACGCCTGCAATGATCATTGCATTCTGTAATAATTCGACATATACCGATGCAAAATCAGATGCTGCACCAATACCGCATGCACCACAGATCACGATCAGCGGTGTCAGGTTTCCGACAAACATTGCCAGAACATGCTGCAAACCATAAACGATCGCTTTCGGCCATGGAATTCTTCCGTCCATTTCATAAGGGGATGTGTACTCTTTTGTTTTTTCCATTTTTTAAACTCCTGTTATATTTACTTTTGTTACAGACAGTCTGAATGAACCGGCTTTTTCTATCTGCCAGCATATATTTTCATCCTGCTTTTCCTATAATCCGATAGCAGTATAGCATAGGTTCTCTTTTCCTGAAAAGTCATTATTATTAATGAATTTTATCGATATAACTAATAATTATCTGTTCAAATATATAAAAATGTTCCTCAGATCTTCTTTTCTCACCGATAATAACAGTTTTGACTGCATCCATCCGGAAAAAGTGAGGCTTTCATTTTCTTCTGATATTGCGCCTCACTGTCGGAGTTTTCCAGAATATCCAGAGCTTTCCGCAACTGCCTTATATCCTTTTCCATAAAATCGGTATAATTGCCACGACCGACCAGTTTTAAATGGGTAATGCCGACCTGTTTCATGCGGTAAAGTGCGCAGAACCCACAGCCGGTACTGCCGGTCAGATAACCATCTTCATCCAAAGGAAGTCCCTTCCCCTCTTTTCCCTGTATTCTGTCTGTTTCTGCCACATCTTTTTGCGCAGCATCTGTCTCTTCTTTCTTGTGTAGATTTCCCAGTTCATATGGTACTCTGCAAAGATGTGTCAGTTCATCACAATGCAGGGAATTACAGAATGCCCCGGAAAAATGACAGAGTTCATTCAAAATGAAGGCTTCATATTCATGTGGGAAATCTGCCTCTTTAATACAGCTTTGCATATCTTCCAGCGAATTTTTTCTGTGAAAAATCACACGGCGGATTCCAAACGGTAACATCTGTTCTAACATTCCCCGGTTCACTTCCGCGGTCTCACCGCTTAAATGGATTCCGCAGTTGATTTTCTGCTGTCTGAGGTACAGCATCAGTGCCGGGTCTGCAATGATAAAATTTTCAAAGCCTGCTGCCATGCACTGTGTGATGATCTCCGCTATGACAGGATACTGCTCCCCTGTATAGTAGAGGGAATTAAACGTCAATGTTACCGGCTTGCCATAATAGTCCACCATTTTTTTCAGGATTTGCAGTTCGCTCATGGAACCAATCTGCACATTGTAAAAAAGTACTTCCCTACGGTTTAATGGATGGATCACACCGTACTTTTCCGCCCAGGAAAACGGCACATATCCACAAAAGAATTCATCCGCCCCCGCTTTTACAAATGTCTCATATTCATCAATACTTCCTAAACCTGCGACAATTTTCATCTGTTAAAGTTCCACTTTCTCAATCACGCAGGTATGTGTCTTTGTCTTTTTATCATAATTAATTCCGGCTAACAGAAGATTACCTTTGTAATCCTCTAAGGATTTCACATACTTTTTCTCTTTTATTTGTGCGATTGCACCTTCTGCATCCTTATCCCACTTTAATTCAATAATCACTGCCGGCTTATCTGCGTGTATTTTTCTTGGGATCATGCAGATATCTGCAAAACCTTTTCCTGTCGGCAGTTCCCGGATGATCGTATAATATTCTCTTGCAAAATAGAATGCCAGATGAATGGTACAACTCAATGAGTTTTCATCATGATACTGAAGAATTGAAATCTCATCATGGACATTCTCAATTCCGGCAGCAACTGCTTTTGCATCCTGATTCCATAATGCTTCCACTAACTTACGCGAATTTTCAACCGAACGCATTACCTCGTGCCAGTCCATGGTACTGATTGCATTGAGATATTCCTGTGACACTTCTTTGTTTGGAATGGTCACTTTCTCTGTCTCACTGTTATATGTCAGATAACCAAGGTGCACCAGTAAGGTCAGTACATCATCCTTTGTTGCAAAAGTTGTCATGTCGTTGCTGAATGTTCCGGTATTAATACGCACACCCTCCCCTGCAAGCATCTGGATCACTGAATCTTTCAATCCATCCATATTCATCTGAATATATATTTTCAGTGCCTCATAGGTCTCTGTTCTGTTCCAGTATGTGCCGAATTTGTGCCGCAGCATCGCTTCTACCACTGATTTCGGGCTATAAATTGAATATCTTTTGTCGCCAAAACGACTATGTGAAATCAGATCATATCCATCATACCACGCTTTGACTTCTTCAAAGTTCATGGCATATTCCTCACACAATCCCTTAACTTCTTCTTCCGTAAACCCAAAAAATTCTGCGAGTTCTCCCGGATCGGTCATCGAGTACTCCATAAACATATTCAGTGCCGAGTGAGAACCGTATTTTTTTATCGGAAGTATCCCTGTCATGTATGCAAGAGCAATGTAGTCTTTGTCTTTCAACCAGAAACGCAGAAAATCCAGATATTTTTTTTGTGCATCTTTATCCTGTTGATATTCGCGGAACAGGCAATCCCATTCATCAATTAAAATGATGAACGGATGGTGCGTGTTGGCATAGACATCCTGCATCGCAAATACCAGATTATCTTCTATCTCATATGAAGAATATCTGTTTTTCAAATCTGTGATCAGCCTCTTTTGCAGTAATCTTAACATTTCCTCCATGCCCTGTGTTGCGCTCAAAAATTCCTGCATGTTAATTTTTAACACATCATACTGGTTCAAATGTTTCAGATACTCTTCTGACTGACTGATTTTAAGTTTATCAAAAAATTCCTTCGTATCACAATCTCTGTCATAATATGCCGCAAGCATATTTGCTGCCATAGATTTTCCGAATCGTCTTGGTCTGCTCACGCAGACATATTTCTGCTCTGTGCCAAGCACTGTGTTCGTCTTTTCAATCAGTCCGCTTTTATCAATATAAATTTGTGACCGCAGACTTCCCTGAAATGCTGTGCTGCCCGGATTAAGATAACTTCCCATAAAAAAATCCTCTCTGAACCATGTTATAACAAAGATATTTCACCCAATGTCATCCATGTAAAAATTTTATTTTTTAACATTTTTCTGCCTCTAACATAATCTTACAGGTTTTCTTATAACATGCGATCGCATATTTTAAGATTTTACAGATTCCGTCCTGATGCAACGCTTCTGCATACCCTGTATCATCAATCTGTTTCAATGCTTTTTTGCACTCTGCTTCCAGATTACCATCATTGGCATACTTCACCTCAATAACAATCCCGACCTCAGAATCTCCTACCTGGATCATGATATCACTAAATCCATCTCCAGATTCTCTGTTTGATGTCACAAGCCAGTTTTCTTTAAACCCAAGAATTCCAAGCAAAATTCCATGATAAAAATTTTCTTTTGTCGGCTTCTGTACAAAAGTATCTCTCACACTGATCGTTTTTTGCATGTAATCTGAAAAAAGCTTCTCTGCCACATCCGCTTTCTCTGTTAATAAGGCATCACAAAAAGCGTTTACTTTCTGACCATCCTGCTTAATATTCTCCTTAAATAATTTCAGAATATGTTCTGTGATAATATTTCTGATTTCTCTATTCGGGATCACAAGATCATACCTGTTTCCATCCGTATTGCTGCGGCTTGTCAGATACCCTGTCATAAAAAGGGTACTCCAGAGATTATCGATTGATGAATACAATTCCTTATAGGTCATCTCCTGACTGATTTCTTTCTGGACACTTCCACCATTCACAAGATGTTCCAACTCCAGTTTTGTGAGTTTCTGCGGTTCATAAATACTATTGATAAAGCGATGGATCACATCATTTCCGCTTGTATTCACCCAATAATTTTTTGGTGCACACTCCTGATTTGCAATATGATCACTGCAATAGTTAATCACATCCCATGGACAATATACATCAACATTTCCAAAACGATACCCATCATACCATTCTTTTACCGTCTCATAATGTGTATCCTGACCATAATAATGAAGCAACTCTTTTACTTCATCATCTGTAAAGCCAAAGTTTTCATCAAAATCAACATCCGTAATGGAATAAACTTTAAAATTATTCAATCCTGTAAAAATGCTTTCTTTTGCAACCCGAAGGCATCCTGTCAACACAGCAAACTTCAAACTGTGATTCGTCTTTAACACATTTTCAAATAAATTACGGATCAAAAGTACCATCTCATCGTAATAGCCATTTTCATTTGCTTTTGCAAGTGGCACATCATACTCATCAATCAAAACGATCACTTTTTCTTCATAATGTTTTTCCAAAAGTTCTGAAAGTTCCAATAAGCTGCTGCTTAATGTTCCATCATCCTTCATCTGAGAAAGCAATTTTTCAAAAAGTTCCTTATCAACCTGTGTCAGTTTTTCACTTTCTGATAAGTTCTGCAATCTACGCGCTTCTCTGTTGATAACTTTTACAAGACAGCTCCGTGCCTCGTCGAAAGTGTTTCCATTCACGCCTTTCAAACTGATGGATACAACCGGAAACTTTCCAAGATACTGTTTGCAGACTTCTTTATTCTTTGAAATATACAATCCATCAAAAAGTGATGCATCTGCTCCTACCTCAAAAAATGTCTGAAGCATACTCATATTTAAAGATTTTCCAAACCGGCGTGGACGGGTAAAAAGATTTACCTTTCCCCACTGGGCGAGAAGCTGCTCGATCCATCTCGTTTTATCAACATAATAAAAATCTTCTTTCCGCATCTCTTCAAAACTCTCAATTCCAATTGGAAGTTTCTTACGTTTGTTCATAACAGCTTCTCCTTTCCAATCCACTACATACTTATTTTATTATAATTTTTTCATTCCGGAATAGCAAGCACTCTCTCCACCATCTCCTCAATGTTACGAACACACAATGATACAAACTCCGACCTGCACTCTTTATCTGCCAGTGCAATCGCTGCATCATTCATGATTTTAAAGTTCGGAACAGAATCGTTTGGCTTCTGTTCTCCGGCTGGCAGATACCACCTGGTTGCCCACCAGTCCTTGTGGTCTGCCGCACTGATTTTCAGATAATGCCCGACTGCTTTTACAGTTGCAGCATCGTATTCATCCACCTGATCCCCGTGTCCTTCCTCCGATTCTGCATTCGGATCAAAGACACAGAATCCGGCGAACAGACGATGTTCTACCTCCACACGGAACCAGAGCTGCTTTCCATCCGGCATCTGGGCATCATTTACAATGTAGTTGATTCCAGGATAGGTAGTGTTCCATTTATAAAAAAATTCATCTGCCTGTTCTTTATATTCATACCAGTTGCTTTTTTTCTCTCTCGTCCAATGATTTCTTTCCGCCACTCCTGCCAACTGCTTTTCAAACTCTTCGAAAACCAGATAAATCAGCTTTGCTTTCGCAGCATTGATGGAATCTGCGATCTGCATCCCTGCTCTTAGGGAATCACCCGACTTAAGCAGTTCATCAATTACCATATTTCTCACCTTCTCACTTGTATAACCGCTGATTTGTTCTATGTTCTGGATAAACTGTTCCAAAATAGGAACCATTCCTGTATTTTCACAACTTTTACATGCTTTCAGCCAGTTTAAAATGTGCTCACGGAATGAGAGACAGACGATATCCTCCTCCGGTACTGACTGGCTGCCGGAAGATGTGCTGTCTTTTCCCGGTCTGTGTCCATCCAATGTCAGATAATACACTTTCGCCTGCGCATCTCTTCTTTTTGCATACTGATAATAATCAAAGCACTGGCTTTTCTGGTCAGCCGCATATATTTTCACTTCTATCGGAAGAAAATAGCTGCCAATTTCAATTACAATGTCGATTCTCCGCTCATCATCAATCGCATATTCTGCCGTCACAATTGCCTGATCTGCCAGTTTTGTATCCATTTTTTCCATTCCAAGACAATCTCTCAAGAAAATTTTTAAGTACTCTGCCCCTGCGCCATGCTGCCCTCTCGGATTTAAAAGGTCAGCTATCATGCGGCAGATCAGAACTTCCTTTGACTGTATCTGTAAAACAGAAAAAATATTGTAATCTTTTGTTTTTAATAAATTTACATTTTCCGTGTTCTGCTTGATTACACGGTCAAGAACAGACTCCATCGTATTTTTCTCCCCTGTTGCATTTCAGCGGAATCGTTTTCTATATAAAAATGCATTCCTGTCCAGACAATGTCCTACTATTACAAAGAAACATTCACAACAATCCGGTCAATCCCCTGTTCGAGATAATCCTGCAATTGTTTTTCATCCCACAGTATTTTCTCATCATATCCAAACAGTGAATTATACCTTCCCACCATTTTCAGATGCTTCGGATATAGAAATACTTTTTTATCACAATAATTTGGGCAGTTTTCCGGCAACTCCTGTTTTCCCCTATCACCATATCTGCAACAGGCATAAAGTGTACAATACTGCGATGCGTTGGTCTGAAAAAAAGGAAGATGCAGGCTGTGGTGTCCATCTGGGATTGTAACCTTATATCCACATGATTCAAATTCAAATCTTTGTATATTGAGAGTATTCTTTAAATAATTCTGATAGAATCCACAATTTAAATTATTTTCTGCCAGACTATCCACGTGATTGCCGATGCCATGTTTATACGGCAGACGGACATCTTTTCTGCGTTTGTTTAACAGAACTCCCAACACTGGTTTTAAATGTGGTTTTCCATGCAAAAGTGCAGGCATCGCCCAGTCGTTTACAATAATTTCCATTGCCGGCTGTTTCCTGCTGCCCTTCTGTTCTTTAGTTGCTACCTGTTGCTTACTTACTTCCTGCTCTTTCTCTTGACACCATACTTGAAGTTCCTGCAAAAGTTTTTCTGTCTCTTCCAGCAGATTGTCCCGGACATAAGTAAATGCAATCGTCACCGCAAGCTTATTCTCAAATGCTTTCTCCAACATCTGAAACAACTGTTTTTTCTCTGGGAAAAGATTGTGGCAGAACTGATTTCCGATGTAGAGTCGTGTTGCTTGCTTCTGACTCAATGGATGATGCTCCAGAAAATTGTTTTTCCAGTAGTCATGACAAAATGTTGTCCCGTCTTTTTGTAGGAAATCGTTATATAATTCCGGGCGGTCTATCGTGAGGGCAAGCTCAAATTCCAGTCCTTCTTCGAAATCGTCAGAGCTCGATTGTTTTTTCCAAATTTCCTCTTTCCCTTTTTTCTCACAAAAACAATCTTTCCTTCCATCTCCACCACCGCTGAACCACTCTTTCTTCTGCTCTTCGAAGCTCTCTGCGTAAACTTCGTCCAATTCTGCCGGATAACCAACCATTTTTTCTGAAAGATACGCATCATCTCCTGCGAGTTTTAGCGATATGTAGTTGTCATAATCTGTCACCAGACGCTTTACCTGCTCCCTGTATTCCCCGTTTTTTGTCCACACCGAATAGATAAAGAAAAAGGGCGTCTCCTCTGTTAACTTCATCTCTCTTTCCTTCTCTGCCAACTGCACTTTGCGGTAACAGTCAGCAGAAAAGTCAAAAAAACAAATCTCAAGGCACGCCGCTTTTTCTATTTTTTCCGGTACACGAAACGAAAAACCTTCCTCCGACAGTCCTGTGATTCTGATTTCCAGATGATCACAGAAACCGCCAAGAAGTCCAAATGGGATCATCGGGATTCCGTTTATTTTTTCCATTTATTTTACCAGATTACACTCTTTTTTCATTTTCTCTACAAGGTCTTTTACATACTGCTCGGCATTTTCTACCGGAACTTTCTCCATAAGGCTCTTGTCACGAGTGGAAACTTCCACAACAGACTCTTTTAAGTTACGTGGGCTCACAACAACACGAACCGGAACCCCTAAAAGGTCTGCATCGGAGAATTTATTTCCGGCACTTACGGAGCGGTCATCATAGATCACTTCCACACCGGCATTCTGTAAATTCTCATATAAAGTATCTGCTACTTCCCTGACACCCTCTTTATCAAGGTTCATCGCACAGATGTGAACCTGCCACGGAGCAATGCTCATTGGCCAGATTGGACCATAATCATCATGATGTGCTTCACAAATGGAAGCTGCCATACGTCCGACACCGATACCGTAGCAACCCATAATTGGATTTTTGCTTATGCCATCTTTGTCCACATAGGTCATGTTCATGGTCTTGGTGTATTTCGTTCCGAGCTGGAAGATGTTACCAACCTCAATACCACGGGAAATGGTCAGTGATTTCTTACCGCAGCATGGGCAGATACCGCCCTCCACAACTTTTGCAAGATCAACATACTCTGCATCCGGGAACTCGCGCTCCATATTCAGGCCTGTGTAATGATAATCCACTTCATTGGCGCCGCAGACAAGATTTGTTGTTCCCTTTAAAGAACGGTCAAATAAAACGATGCAGTCTGCATTCTGGTTCACCGGTCCGATAAATCCTGTCTGAATGCCACTCTCCTCTGTGATCACTGCCGGATGAACATCGCAGCCAAGGTAATTGGTCAGTTTTGTCTCATTAATTTCGAGGTCACCACGCACAAAAATGAGAATATATTTGTCATCGGAATTTCTCTGGTAAACAACGGCTTTCATGGATTTCTTTGCATCTGCATGTAAGAATTCACAGACCTGCTCAATCGTATGCATGCCAGGTGTTGCAACTTTGGTAAGTTCCTGCATAGCCTCTGTCTCGTTCTCTACAATATTTTCGGCTGCTTCCATATTGGCACGGTAATCACACTCATTACAGATTACGATGGAATCCTCTCCGATTGGAGTTAAAAGCATGAACTCATGGGAAACATTTCCGCCCATCATACCGGAATCGGATTTTACAGAAACTACCTCCGGGATACCTGCTCTTGCATAGATTCTCTCATATGCTTTGTGGCATTTATCATAGTACTGCTCTAAATCTTCCTGACTTGTGTGGAAAGAATAAGCATCTTTCATGGTAAACTCACGCACACGGATCAATCCTGCTCTTGGACGTGCCTCGTCACGGAATTTTGTCTGGATCTGATAAATCATGAATGGGTATTTTGCATAGCTCTGTCCATATTCTCTTACTAACTGAACGGCTGCCTCCTCATGTGTCATACCAAGAACCATCTGCGCTCCGTTTCGGTCTGTAAAACGTAAAAGTTCTTTTCCGATGCTGTCGTATCTGCCAGACTCCTGCCAGAGACTTGCCGGCATAACAACCGGGAACTGTACTTCCTGTCCATCAATCGCATCCATCTCCTCACGGATGATCTGCTCGATCTTTCTTGTAATTCTGCGGAGTGGCATATAAGAAGAGTAAATTCCGTTTGCCACATTCTTCATGTAACCACCACGGATCATAAGTGCGTGGCTGTCTACCTGACAATCCGCCGGTCTTTCCTTAAATCTGTCACCTACTAATTTTTCTAATTTCATATAATCCTTTCTCCTTTTCTTGTTTTTTTGAATTAGGCGTTTGCGAAACTCATCCTAGTCTTCTTTCAATTATTCAAAATTAACAAAAACATTCAAGACACGCTCTCGCTATGTGTCGCTCGCAACGGTACTAAGAAGCCAGACACAACTTACTGTTGTATCTGCCTTCTAAGTGCCGGCGGCTCCCCAATGTCTTTCATGTCTTTTGTCAATTTCTCACAATTCAATTTAGGTTGTTATGAGTTTCGCAATTGTCTATTTTTTTGAATACAGATATTTTCGAAGCATTAAAAAAGCCCCAAGCCAATATGAAAATATCAGCTTAGGGCGAACTATCTGTCCGTGGTACCACCTAACTTCGGTAAAACCGCTCTCACGCATACAGGAAACCTCCGATATGCCAGCTCTGTAACGGGAGCTCCCGATGAAGCTTATTAATGAATCCGCGCTGCTTTTCAACATCTGATGCAGATTGCGGCTACAATATCCACGTTCACTTCACGCTCAAAGACAGGTTCCGTTTTCATCATGAAAGGCTCGCACCGACCGCCTTCTCTCTGCACATCATAGGAAACGTACTAACTCTTATCATCGCTTTCACATAATTATCAGCTATAGACTCACTCATAATTATCACTTTTCATGCTATGTTGGAGAATAGCACTTTTTTCCCCCGAAGTCAACTATATTTCTGACAAAATCGGCTGTTTGTTCTGTCAATGCAATTTATCAGCACTTTCATCCTGATTCGTTTATCGTTTCAACCCTATCTCAGATAAAACCGGTAACTTGTCTCCGTGTGATAGGTATCTCCCGCTTTCACCACCGGTGACGGAAAATCCGGTTCATTCACCGCATTTGGATAAAACTGGGACTCCAGACAAAATGCACTTCTGTCGTGATAGGATGCACCACCTTTTCCGGTCTGCTCTCCGATAAAGTTTCCTGCATAAAACTGTACACCACAGCAGTCAGTTTCCGCTTCTAAGGCAATTCCACTCTCCCGGCAGTATGCGTTTGCCATAATCTTTTTCTCACCTGGTCTGCCGAGAACATAATTGTGATCGTAACCGCCTGTAAAATGAAGCTGTTCAAAATCTGCCCTGATATCCTGTCCAATCTGTTTTTCTGTTCGGAAATCCATCGGCGTTCCCTCCACCGATGCAATCTCTCCTGTCGGAATCGCACTTGAATCCACGACTGGCGTATAGGCATCTGCGAAAATCTGCAATACCTGTCCTTCAATACTTCCACTCTCGTGACCATTCAGATTAAAATAGGAATGATTCGTGCAGTTCATAACCGTATCTGCATCCGCTTTTCCATTATATACAATATGCAGTGTATCATCATCTGCAATCGTGTATGTAACGGTAATCTCCATGTTGCCCGGGAATTTCTGCTCTGTCTCTGAACTGTAGTGATAAAATGTGATGCTATTGTCCGTGTGTTCTCTCACTTCCCAGATGACCGTGTTAAACCCGTTTTTTCCACTGTGGAGATTATTATGATTCTCATTCTCGTCAATCCTGTACTCTTTTCCATTAATCGTAAACCGACTGTCTTTGATACGATTTCCGTTTCGTCCGATAATCGCCCCAAAGTAACTGGTATGTTCCTCATATCCGGTCACGTTATCATACCCAAGTACAAGGTCTTTCTGTACCCCTGCCTTGTCCGCAAATAAAAGAGAAACCAGTGTTGCACCATAGTCTGTCACCTTAATCGTTGTGTTGTTTTTATTCTCCAACACATATAACGAGGCTTCTTCCCCTCGCTTTGTTACACCAAAATTCACTTTTTCCATGCTGCTCTTCTCCTTTTCTATGTAGTCTGGCAATACGCCTGACCTGTTAAAATTGTTAATGATTACCGCAACATTTTCTTTTGCCCTATGCAATCAATCTGAAAATCTGCAAATAATTACATATTCTCCAATATTTTATATAAAATTTTATAAAGTGATGCTGCCTCTTCCTGATCAAGACAGACGCACCCACCAACTTTTTGTGGAATTTCCACTGCTTTATCTCTTAACTTTTCGCCTTCTGCGGTGAGCGTGACGATCAAAACTCTCTCATCCTCTTTTGCCCGGTTTCGTTTCACCCAGCCTTTTTGTTCCAGCTTTTTTAAAACCGGGGTGAGTGTTCCGGAGTCGAGGTACAGATGTTCCCCAAGCTCCTTCACATTCATCTCCTTATGCTCCCACATGACCATCATTGTAATGTACTGTGTGTAAGTCAGATCCAGTTCATCCAGATATGGCTTGTACTTTTTTACAATTTCTTTTGATACTGCATACAATGGAAAACAAAGCTGTTTCTCCAATTTCAATGCATCGTATTTTTCCATATTGTCATCCTGTTGCCCTTACTGTGGTAAGCGCCGCTTTCTTTTATTATAACTGTTTTTTAATAAATTCTACAATATTTTCTTTTGGAGCGAAACCTACCTGTGTATCGACCTTTTCACCCTTTTTCAATACGACAAGTGCCGGGATATTCATGATTTTGTACTGCATTGCGAGATCCGGGTTCTCATCGACATCTACATTGAAAAAGTTTACTTTTCCTGCATATTCCTCGGAAACCTCCTCCAATACAGGTGCTAACATTTTACATGGTCCACACCATGTAGCAGAAAAATCAATGACTGCTACCTCACTTGCTGTTACTTCGTTAAATTCGTTCTGTGAAATTTTCTTTACCATAATTTTTTCTCCTTCTTATCATTTACTTTGATAGGCGTTTGCGAAACTCTTCATAATCTTCTTTCAATTGTTCAAAATCAGCAAAAACATTCAAGACACGCTCTCGCTATGTGTCACTCGCAACGGTACTGCTCATTC
>DXQT01000034.1 GCA_019411365.1 Roseburia sp. | reverse complement strand
AACAAGCAAAAAACGATAACAACTCAACATATTCTAAAACTCATAAAAAATTAGTTTATGTTGAGCTACACATAAATTAATAACTTTGCCAAAAAAATTCCTCCAACTTCTGTAATGCTTACTTCTTTCCTAAATAAGAAGTTTTATAATTCATTCATATCGACCAGAATATATCTGGTATCCTCTTCTGCAAGCTGTCTGATCTCTTCTGAAAAACCTTTTGCCGAAAACAGAAAGAAATACTTTGCATCAATTTTTGCCTGCTTCATACTCTTTAACAATTCTTCTTTCATCTCCATGGTAAATTCCGGCTGATTCCAGTTACAGTATCCGACAATATTCTCCCGCACAGAGTTCTGTGCAATAATGTCGATATTTCCTTCTTTTCCAATCCATGTTCCCATCTTACTGATCTTCATTGGCAGTTTTCCAATCAGATTCAAAAGTCCTACATATTCCATGCATACTTCCTTGAAATAGCGTTCCAGATATTCGTCGATTCCCGATGTGATATACGCATCGTAGAACTGTTCCGGACTCATCATATAAAGTTCGGAAAGATGTGGATACACAAAACGGAACCAGAAATTCACATAATTATCCTTAATACGATAGACACCTTTTTTCGTGTTTTCCCATCCACCTGTCTCAAAAGAGGTCTCCTTTTCCACAATATGGAAGGTTCCGAGATTCTTCATGTATACACTGATCTTTGCGCGCGAATAGCCGGTTTTTAAATGAAGTTCATTTAACTTATCATAACCGCTTGCAATATAATAAAGAATCGTCTCATACACAGACAGTTCCCGCAGTTCTGCCGCGATCAGCTGCTCTGCCGCCCGGTGCATATAACCATTCCGATTTAAAATATTTCTGCATATATTGGTTTTCAGATCCACGCGCTGATCCCAGTGGTTGATATAGCCTGCAACGCCGCCGATAACACCGTAAGTTCTGATACAGTCACTGACCTGATACTGTGGAAATGCACGTACCACCTCTAAGAAATTCAAAGGATTAATCTTAATCTTTCCATCGATTCTTTCGCTCTGCTCACCGAGTGCTGCAGGCATCTCCTGTTCCACCCATGCAACCGAAGAACTGCACAAAAGGATCAACACTGGTCCCGGATAAAGACGTTTCATTCTTAATTTTTCAATGCTCTCCATAAAAGAGGCATCTTTTTTTGCAATCAATTGAAATTCATCAATCACAACCACAAGTTTTGACGCATCTCCACTTTTGATCCGGTTAAAAAATTCGTCATAGCTGTGCTTTGTAATATTCGTCGAAAACTTCTGCCGGATTTCTACCTCCATCTGATTTCTCTGTTCCTGTTCCGATGCCTGTCTGCTGCGATAATAAAAGTACTTCTTATTTGAAAGAAACGCCTTCAATAACTGTTCTTTCTCAGAATCTGTCCGTCCATACAACACATAGAGCTGATTTCCACTTTTCTCATAGATCGTCTCAAGCTCTTTTAAAATGGATGTCTTCGCTACCATAAGAAACCTCCCATTTCTATCTGTTTGTTCGTTACCCTCAATATAGTAAAAATTATATCATTTTTTAACTTTTACGACAACCCGGTTCTTGCCATATAAAAAGATACATAAGAAATGACCGGAACAGCATTTTACTGTTCCGGTCATTTCTTTACAGTCCACACATCTGTGATACGGACTTTTTAAATCGCTATGATGTTTTTTCTTATTTCTTTGTGATGTAACCCTGTGCTTTTAACAGCTCTGCGCAGAGCACTGCACCACCTGCTGCACCTCTGACGGTATTGTGGGATAAACCGACAAACTTCCAGTCATAAACGGTGTCCTCTCTCAGACGTCCGACAGAGATTCCCATACCGTTCTCGAAGTTGACATCCAAGGAAATCTGTGGTCTGTTGTCCTCCTCTAAATACTGGATGAACTGCTTTGGAGCACTTGGAAGATTTAATTCCTGTGGAACTCCACTGTAGTTTCTCAATGCTTCGATCAACTGTTCTTTGGTTGGTTTCTTTTTGAATTTTACAAATACGGCTGCGGTATGTCCATTTAATACCGGAACACGGATGCACTGGCATGTGATAACCGGAGATGCTGCAGGAACAATCTCTTTCTTCTCATCATCAATGTGTCCCCAGATCCGAAGCGGCTCTTTCTCGGATTTTTCTTCCTCACCACCGATGTATGGAATGATATTTCCAACCATTTCCGGCCAGTCTTTGAACGTTTTTCCTGCTCCGGAAATTGCCTGATAAGTAGTTGCCACTACTTCGTATGGCTCAAACTCTTTCCATGCGGTGAGAACAGGTGCATAAGACTGGATGGAGCAGTTTGGTTTTACAGCAACGAAACCGCGCTTTGTGCCAAGTCTTTCTCTCTGATATCTGATCACTTCCATATGTTCCGGATTGATCTCCGGTACGACCATCGGCACATCCGGTGTCCATCTGTGTGCACTGTTGTTGGATACAACCGGTGTCTCTGTCTTAGCGTATTCTTCCTCGATCTTTTTGATCTCTTCTTTTGTCATGTCTACTGCTGAGAAAACAAAATCTACTTCTGCCGCAACTTTTTCTACTTCGTTGACGTTCATGACAACAATCTTTTTTACTGCTTCCGGCATTGGAGTATCCATTTTCCAACGATCACCAACTGCCTCTTCATATGTCTTACCGGCACTTCTTGGGCTGGCTGCAATCGTTGTCACCTCAAACCATGGATGATTCTCCAACAGAGAGATAAATCTCTGTCCTACCATACCTGTTCCACCAAGAATACCTACTTTTAACTTCTCACTCATTGCCTAATCTCCTCGTCTTTCCCTGTTCGTTCGAAGAACCGTCCCCTGTTACCCTGGCTCTTTTCATTCATGACAATCGAATATCCGCAGACCATGCATTCCATTGTTTGTCCGTCCATCGCGAACAGCTGTCGTTATAGTGAATATATTATGCTATTTTTCTCAAAAAAGCAATGGTCTATTTTGTAAAAAAATGTCATCTTTCCGGGTATTCTTTGTGCATTTTTTACAATAACGTTTTACCGTGTTAAAGTGTTCTCTTTCCAATCTTCTGCCAGATATGCCTTTTCAGCCTTGATCACTTTCTCCATGGCTGCCTTTCCGGGTGCCCCGATCGTCAGACGGTTATTCACACATGTCTCCATGGAAATCTCCTCGTATATATCTTCCTCAAATACCGGACAGATTGCCTTTAGCTCGTCTAAACTCATATCGTCGATTGCAATTCCGCGTTCAATGCAATAGAGAACGATTTTACCTATAATGCCGTGCGCATCACGGAATGGAACACCATGTTTTACCAGATAGTCTGCTGCGTCAGTTGCATTGGTAAATCCGTTGTTTGCGGACAGACGCATTTTACCCTTATTAAACTTCATGGTTGCGAGCATTCCGGTAAATAACGCAATACAGCCTTTGACGGTATCCATGGCATCAAAAGACAGTTCTTTGTCCTCCTGCATGTCCTTGTTGTAGGCAAGCGGGATTCCCTTCATCGTGGTAAGTAATGACATTAAAGCGCCATAAACACGTCCGGTCTTGCCGCGCACAAGCTCTGCGATATCCGGGTTCTTCTTCTGAGGCATAATACTGCTTCCGGTACTGTAAGCATCATCAATCTCGACAAACTGATATTCATTGGAGTTCCAGATAATGATCTCCTCGGAAAATCTGCTCAAATGCATCATGATGGTTGCACACGCGGACAAAAACTCGATCAGGTAATCACGGTCAGACACACCATCCATACTGTTTAATGTCGGTCCATAAAAGCCTAACAGTTCTGCAGTATATTCACGGTCCAAAGGATAGGTTGTTCCTGCTAATGCACCGGAACCGAGCGGACAGTAATTCATTCTCTCATAAATATCGTGCAGTCTCAGACGATCGCGTTTAAACATCTCAAAATATGCTCCCATATGGTGCGCCAGTGTGATCGGCTGAGCCTTCTGCAGATGGGTAAATCCCGGCATGATCGTCTCGGTATTTGCCTCCATGATCTTAAGGATTGTCTCTAATAATTCTTTTAAAAGATCATCCGTATGTAACAGTTCGTCTCTTGTATACAATCTCATATCAAGTGCAACCTGATCGTTACGGCTTCTTCCGGTATGCAGTTTCTTTCCGGTATCTCCGAGACGGTCAATCAGATTTGCCTCCACAAAACTGTGGATATCCTCGTATTCTGAAGTGATTTCAAGCTTGCCGCTCTCCACTTCATCGCGTATCTCTTTTAATGTGCGGACAATATCATCTCTCTCCTGCTCTGTCAGAATGCCCTGTTTTGCGAGCATTGTCACATGCGCAATACTGCCTTCAATATCCTGCTTATAAAACTTCTGATCAAATGTAATGGACGCATTAAAATTATAGACAAGCTGATCTGTCTCCTTCGTAAAACGTCCTCCCCATAACTGTGCCATGGTGTTTTCCTCCTTTATATAGTCCTCTTATTGATTCTTCAGGGCAATTTCCCTGTCTCTCTGATTTTTTGAAAAAACACATCCGCAATAATACTGCCGATACATGCCATACTGCTCGGATAATTCCACAGAACGCTTGTATCCATTCTTCTTCTTAAAATCAGAATTTAAATATGCAATGCCGTATTCTTCCGCCAGGGCATCTCCTATCTCATTGAGCTTTTCTGCATTTTTTAACGGACTGATGGATAAAGTCGTTGTAAAATAATCCATCTGCATTTTCTTTGCAAGCTCTGCCGCCTCCCGCAGTCTTAATTCATAACACAGGAAACAGCGTTCACCGCCCTCCGGGCAGTCCTCAAGTCCTTTTGCCATCTCATAAAAACGCTCTTTCTCATATGCACCCTCCACAAAGTGGATCGGATATTTCACCGGAAGTTTTTCAATAAACTTCTGCTGCTCTGCCACCCGCTTACGGTACTCCTCCTCCGGATAAATATTCGGATTATAATAAAAAACTGTTATTTTAAAATAATTTGAAAGATATTCCAGGCAATAGGAACTGCACGGTGCACAGCAACTGTGTAAAAGCAGCATCGGCACACGGTTTTCGCGCTCGTTTTTTTCAATGGTCTGTTCTAATATTTTTTGATAATTTACCTTGTTCATATTAACGAATTTTACTTTAAAGTGCAAGCTAAAAGCTGTTTTGCCTTCTCCTCCCATGTATATTTATGCTTAAATTCTGTATAAGCATTGTTCTGAATTTCTCTGCAAAGTGCGCGGTTTGAAAGAAGTTCCGCCGCATAATCCGACAAAGTCCTGATGTCCTTCAGGGAATACATGCAGACCTGCTCTCCCTCTTTTAAGATCCGCTCCAGATACGGATTCCGATCTGTCAGAACAGTGCAATGATTCGCCATGCCTGCAAAAATGCGGTCGTGCGCCCCATGATTAAAAAATGGCGACACATTTAACAGCACATCCGCATGGGCGATTTTCTCAAATGACAGTCCAAACACCACCGCTTTTTCTCTCGTCACATAAGCTTCGTTGCAGCTTTCATACTTTTCCCAGCCCTCGCCGACTAAGCGCACCGGTATTTTTGCTCTCACAAGTTCATCCACCGCCGCTTTCCGGAAATAATCCCTGATATAAGCGTCCACGGAATACATCGCGTTCATAAAAAGTGAAAACTTATCATCCGGCAAATCCTCGCCGTGCGTCTTTAAAAGTTGCCCAAATCCCTCCTCCATCGGAAGAATCGGGTCTTCGATGCGCATTTCGATCAGCTCTTTCATATAGGACCGCAGCGGTTCCGGGGACAGATCGACCATCTCGTAAATTTTGTCCGGTCTGTCATACGTTCCCATGAAAAGAACGGTGTCTGTCTCCGTCTTTTTGCCTCCTGTCACTGCCTCCGTAGCCCCAAGCGGCATGGTAAGTGTTTTCTTTACTCTCGGATAGTATCGTTTTACATATGCCTCCTGCGCCTCATCCAGAAAAATTCCATTCAGATTTTTCAGGTCAGCATTCAGACAGTTATAATGAAATAACGGATGATCTAAAATATAATCAAAGAATGGGCCATCCAGTTTATCAAGCACCGGTGTTCCGTCCTCCTCCACCATCCTTGTGATCGTGGAATTAAAATCTAAAAGCAGACGGTATTTCTGCCCGTAAAGCGGTTGAAACACCGCATCCAGATCATCGTGTTCATCAAATTCACACACCTGCACATCAAAACCAAGATCCTCAAAGGCATCTGCCATCTGGTTTGCAAAAAAACTGCTCGACTGATAACAGATCTCTCTCGAACTAAATACAATGATTTTTTCTTTTTCCGACATAACATTGATTCCTTTTTCAGAAAAAGACTGCCGCCGGGAAATTGTTTCCACTGTGCAGCAGCCTTCTGTTTTCTACTCTCTGATAAATTTTAAAGATAAAATTCCAACTACATAAACCAGTGCGCATAACACCATAAAAACCAGTTTTCCGCAGATCGCACCAGCTATGATCTGTACCAGCACAACCAGACCATGCAGCCAGATTGGAACATCGTGCAGACAAACCGCGATTCCTGCCTCTAACACAATGATGAGACACACCGGAACCACCGGAATCTTAAGTGCAAGAATGCTCACCAGAATTGCTGCAAGAGCAACCACGATCACTCCAAAAAGGAGTAGATACTGTTTATTATCCTCATAAAAAGCAAGTACCGGATTCTGCTGTCTGTGTCTGAACTTCTTCTTGGACTTCTTCGCATTCGTGCGCTTGAAATCCTCCACTACAACATTCTCCTGCTTATTCTCATTCTCTGCCATTTAAAAATCCTCCAAAAATATCGCTAAATATAAACGTGACCTCATTATATCAATTCCCTTTCAAAAGAACAAGTAATTGTGGAAATATTCTTTTTTTTCCTATATAATGAGGCAGAAAATAAGAAAGGCATGGTTATGAATATGAACAATAAAAACTGGGTTTCCGTGTGGGGAAATGCCGTATCCATCGCAGAACACCACCCGGAAGCTTACGCAAAATACATTACATTACGTTATCCTGTATACATTCCATTTGACGGAGACACTCTTCGCTTTACATTTGATAATTACTGCGGAAGCGAGGCCGTTACTGTCACAAGAGCCACTGTTTCTGCAGCCACTTCCCCTGTTTATGAAAAAATGCCGCTCGCCTGTCCATGCAAAAAGGAAACGATCTGCGACATCACTTTTTCAAAAAACGAGTCCGTGACCATGGAAGCTCATCAGACCGCAGTCAGCGACCCGGTTTCATTTCCGGTCAAAAAGGGAATGACACTCACCATAAGTCTTTATTTTGCTGATTTTACCTTAATGCAGTCCGCTGTTCTTGTGACCGGACCACTTTCCAAAGGATTTTTCTCCCTTGGAGATCAGACGCATGCTAAAAGTCTGCCGATGAATGATACAAAGACTACAAACTGGTTTTATTTTCTGAGTAACATTGAATTAATGACTTCCGAAGAAAACCATATGGTCATCTGCTATGGAGATTCGATCACCGCGGGCGCATGGCCGGATTATCTGACACTGCTTGCAAGAGAAAACCCGGATAATCACACTGCATTTATCCGACGCGCCACGAGCGGTTCAAGAATTTTGCGACAATATGAATGTATCACTTACGATTCTTATGGGTTAAAAGGAACAAACCGTTTTCCGCATGAGATTCCGACCACTGGCGCAGATACTGTGATCATCCAGCAGGGAATCAACGACATCATTCATCCTGTTGGAATTGAGACAAACCCATTCCGTCCAATGAGTGATCTTCCAACGGCAAGGGAATTGATTGACGGCTATCGCTATTATATAGAAGAAGCGAAAAAATTACATTTAAAAGTCTATATGGGTACACTTCTTCCAATCTTCGGCTGGCGCACTTATGCAACCTTCCGCGATGATCTGCGCAATGAAGTGAATGCGTGGATTCGCTCCACAAAGGAAATCGACGGATGCATTGACTTTGATCTTGCCCTCCGCGGAGAGGACAATCCTTCTGCGTTCCGTGAAGGGTTCGACAGTGGGGATCATCTGCATCCAAGCAGTAAGGCATACAAAGCAATGGCTGAATGTGCCTATCGCGTTTTGAAGTAATAAGCGGTCTGAATTTTATTGTATAAAAATGGGAACGGCTATCTTGCAAGTCGTTCCCTTTTCTATCTCTATTAAAATCAAGCTGCCACTTTCGAATAATCTATGATTGAAATTTCCTGCATCATCTTCTTTGCAGATTCAACAATTTTTTCCAGATGCTCCACGACATCCGCTGTATAAATGATTTCATTACACTCTGTACATTTATAACATGGCACATTTCTGACAATCACAAGGCAATTTCCCAGATCCGTAACATCCGTTGTAAATCCCTTTTCAGCAGTTGATCCACATTCCATACACAACATATTTAACGCCCCTTTCTGGTTTTAAAATCCGCTTCCCACTGTTCTGTATCTGGATAATAAGCAGTTATCAAATATATATAATCTGTATCATTACTGACAACAATATGGACAAATCTCTGATTCACTGTACTTCCAAGAATCAGGCAACTCGGCAAAGGTTTGTCATCCTCATATTGCTTTATAATTTCTCCTGTTTCAATTCCACTTACAATATCTGCAACCGTTATATTTCGTTCTGTCAGACGTTCCTTTGCGTGCTTTGTCAATGCAATCTTTTCCGGTTGATTCATCTTTTTCAGTGTTTCAATATCAATCAATAAAAAGTCCTCCATTGTAATCTTTCTGCAAGACTACATACCTATACATAGCTCACTCCTGCACTTATTATACACCCATAAACTATAGTTTGTACATCTTTATATAATCAACAATGCAATAAACTTATCAAACATTAAACTCTGGATTTCTACATTTTCCATTAAAACAAAAATAAACCGACAAACTGCCGATTTATCTTTTGTAATATTTTCACTTATTAAATTTAAAAAGCCAATAAGGGGACTCGAACCCCTGACCCACGCATTACGAATGCGTTGCTCTACCAACTGAGCCATATTGGCATGACGAATCAGTCACGAAGACTATTATATCGGATTCTGAAAAAAATGCAACTCTTTTTTTCAGAAATTTATAACAAAATTTACAGAAACTCTATTGACATTTTATTTATAGAATATAAAATGTTTTATAGTTTGTTTATTATTAGTAAACTTTTTGTAACCATTCAGTATTTTTCAGGATTGGAGGCATGCGGTATGGATATTGGGAAACGAATGAAAGAACTTCGTATTCAATATGGACTGACGCAGCAGGAACTTGCCGACCGTTCGGAGCTTACCAAGGGATTTATCTCCCAGCTGGAACGCAACCAGAACACACCGTCGATCGGAACACTGCTCGATATCATTCAGTGTCTCGGAACAACACCGGCAGAATTTTTTACCGATGAGGAACCGGAACAGATCGTATTTAAAAATGAAGACTTTTTCACGAAGGTGAATGAAGACAAACATAATATCATTGAATGGGTTGTTCCAAATGCCCAGAAAGATTCCATGGAACCCGTCAGATTAACCTTGAAAGCAGGTGGATCTTCCGACATTATGCAGCCCCATTCCGGTGAAGAGTTCGGCTACCTGATCAAGGGAACCGTCAAAATATATTATGGTGGAAAAAGCCATGTGCTGCACGCCGGCGAATCCTTTTACCTGAAAGCCGACAAAAAGCATTACATAGAAAATCCCGGCAGCCGCGATGCCGTATTGATCTGGGTATCTACTCCACCAAGCTTTTAGATCACGATTGGTAGGATTCAGAAAGGAATTATGTTATGAGCAAAAAGCTAATCAATTTTGTCGATATTTCCAAGTCTTATGGAAACAATCTGGTACTTGATGAATTAAATTTATATATCCGCGAAAATGAGTTTATCACGCTCCTCGGTCCATCAGGGTGTGGAAAAACAACAACGCTCCGTATTTTAGGCGGTTTTGAGATGCCTGATAAGGGACAGGTCATCTTCGATGATGTCGACATTACCAGCCTGCCTCCAAATAAAAGAAATCTGAATACTGTTTTCCAGAAATATGCCTTATTTCCGCACATGTCGATCGCGGAAAATATTGCGTTTGGATTAAAAATCAATAAAAAGAGCAAAGAATATATCAACGATAAAATCAAATACGCATTAAAATTAGTGAACCTGGACGGTTTTGAAAACCGTTCCATCGACTCCTTAAGCGGTGGCCAGCAGCAGCGGATCGCAATCGCGCGCGCGATCGTCAACGAGCCGAAAGTGCTCCTGTTAGACGAACCACTCGGTGCACTGGACTTAAAACTGCGTCAGGATATGCAGTACGAGCTGATCCGCCTGAAAAACGAACTTGGAATCACTTTCGTTTACGTCACACATGACCAGGAAGAAGCACTTACCATGTCCGATACGATCGTCGTTATGAATCAGGGATACATCCAGCAGATCGGTACACCGGAAATGATCTACAATGAACCTACGAACGCTTTCGTCGCAGACTTTATTGGTGACAGCAATATCATCGATGGAACTATGATCCAGGACAAAGTCGTGGAAATCCTCGGTGTAAAGATTCCTTGTGTCGATGAAGGTTTTGGAAATAACACTCCGGTGGACGTTGTGATCCGCCCGGAGGATATTGAGATCGTAGAACCGGAAAAAGGATTTATGGAAGGTGATATCACCTCTGTTATCTTCAAGGGTGTCCACTATGAAATCGAGATTGTGGCAAACGGCTTTGAATGGCTTGTCCACACCACCCTGCTCCACAATGTGGGGGAGCATGTCGGAATCAATGTCATTCCATTCAACATCCAGATCATGAACAAACCGGAATCCGAAGATGAGGAGGCAGTGGAGATCGATGCGTAAATCAGGAAGACAGTTATTCGCCGGTCCATACCTGATATGGATCATCGGTTTTATCCTCCTTCCGCTGGCAATGATCATTTATTATGCGTTCACTACCTCCGGAGGAACTTTTACTTTTGAAAATGTGGCTGCCATCGCAGATCCCGTGCATGTCAGATCCATCCTTTTATCCTTAAAGCTTGGTATAATCTGCACGATAGTCTGTCTGTTGTTAGCTTACCCGCTCGCTATGATTTTAAATGGCTTAAAAATCAAGCAGCAGAACTTTGTCGTATTCATTTTTATTCTGCCAATGTGGATGAACTTCATGCTCAGGATCTTAGCATGGCGTCTGCTGTTATCCAACAACGGAATTGTCAATGCAATCTTCCAGTTTTTTGGATTTGGCACCGTAAAAATGCTCAATACACAGACTGCCGTTGTATTTGGTATGGTCTACGATTTTCTTCCGTTTATGATACTGCCAATTTACAACTCCATGGCAAGAATCAAAAATGATGTCATTGAGGCAGCAAAAGACCTTGGTGCAAGTGACGCCATCATTTTATTCAAGATCATCATTCCGCTGACCTTATCCGGCATTATAAGCGGCATTATCATGGTCTTTGTTCCTGCTCTGACCTCCTTTGTCATCTCCGACCTGCTAGGCGGTGGAAAGGTGCTTCTGATCGGTAACGTGATTGAGCAGGAATTTATGCAGGGAACCAACTGGAACTTAGGCTCCGGTCTTTCTGTTGTGTTAATGATTTTTGTCGTCGCAAGCATGGCTCTCATGAATATTTTCGATAAAGACGGCGGAGGTACTGCGGTATGGTAAAAAAAGCTGCGTCAAGAATTTATCTTGCACTTATATTTTTATTTTTATATCTTCCAATTTTAGTGTTGATCGTCCTGTCTTTCAACAATTCCAAATCCCGTGTTGTATGGGGTGGATTTACCTTAAAATGGTACGCAGAATGTTTTAAAAATGAGACGATCACAAATGCTTTTGTGACAACGATCCAGATCACACTCGCCGCTGCTATTATCTCAACGCTGCTTGGAACTCTGGCAGCGATCGGTATCAGCGCCATGAAAAAAAAGAATAAAGCGATCATGTTAGGTGCTACTAACATTCCGCTTTTAAATGCAGATATTGTAACCGGTATCGCAATGATGCTTTTATTTGTAAAATTTATGAACCTTGGCTTTGTCACGGTCCTGATCGCACATATCACCTTCGACATTCCCTATGTCATCTTAAATGTGCTTCCGAAATTAAATCAGGCAAACCGATACACTTACGAGGCTGCCTTAGACCTCGGTGCGACACCGCTCTATGCCTTTTTCAGGATCACATGGCCTGAGATCAAATCCGGTGTGTTCTCCGGATTTTTAATGGCAGTCACCATGTCGCTGGACGATTTTTCGATCACCTTCTTTACAAAAGGTGCGGGCGTCAACACACTCTCTACCATGCTCTACACAGAGCTCCGGAAGGGGATCCGCCCGGAATTATATGCTTTATCGACCATTTTATTTTTGATCGCCTTCCTGCTCCTTCTCGTGATGAACCACCGTTCTTCCTCCGAGGGAAAAGGTGCAAAACAGGCAATCTAGGAGGCAGCTATGAAAAAACGACTTGCAATGCTCTTTGCACTGTGCCTCATGACAGGTGTTCTCTCCTCCTGTGGAAAAGACACCAGTTCCACTGAGACAACAAAGAAAGATGACAATACGCTTGTAATTTTAAATTACGGAAAATACATTGATGAATCTGTTCTTGATCAATTTGAAAAAGAGACCGGCATTAAGGTCAAATTAGAGGAATACGAAAGTCCTGAGGAAATGTATACCAAGTTTTCTGCAGGCTCCATCAATTATGATCTCGTCTGTACCTCAGATTACATGGTGGAGCGTCTGATCAACGAAGATCAGGTGTTAGAGATCAACTTTGATGATTTCGAATATTATAAAAATCTTGATTCATCCATTATTGAAGCATCACAGATTTTTGACCCGGAAAATAAATATTCCATGCCTTATTTTTACGGCACGCTCGGTATCCTCTACAACACGACGATGGTATCCGACGAGGAAGTATCCACCTGGAACGTTCTCTGGGATGAAGCATACAAAGACTCGATCATCATGCAGAACTCTGTCCGCGACAGCTTTACCCCGGCATTAAGACTATTAGGCTATGATATCAATACGACCGATGAAAATCAGTTAAATGATGCCCTTGATCTTCTGATCCGGCAGAAACCGCTCGTCTATGCCTATTATGTCGATGAGACCGGAGATGAAATGGCAATGGGAAATGCGGCGATGGCTCTTGTTTATTCCGGGGAAGCTGCTTACGCCATGGAATTAAATGATGACCTCTCCTACAGTGTCCCGGAAGAAGGCTCCAACCTCTGGATCGACTCCTGGTTTATGCCAAAATCCTGCCATAACACCGAATATGCAGAAAAATTTCTGGATTTTCTCTGCCGGGAAGACATTGGCATGCTAAACTTTGACTATGTTTATTATGCTACGCCAAATCTCGCTGTCAAAGAAAATTTAGATGAGGAAACATTATCCGACACAACGATTTTCCCGACAGATGAGACGCTTGCCAATTGTGAGGTGTATAAACAATATGACATCGACACGACAAAGTTATCGAATTATCTCTGGAAAAAATTAAAGTCCGAATAATAAAATTTTTCGAAACTTTTTTCTTTTCCTATTGTTTTTCCATTTTATCCATGATAAAGTAAATCCACGCAGTTCCCGATGCGTGGATTTTTTTATAACAGATGTTTGAATTTCCAGTCTGTTATCTGCATATCGTTTTATCATCCGACTGATACGGAATGTAATTGTTTTCCCAGGGCATCTGCCATTGGGAGGATTTTTATGACATATCAGGAATTCAAAGAAAATGTAACAACAGTCATTCAGAACCGGCTTGGTTCTAATGTGAAAGTGACGATTCAGGAGATCATCAAAAATAATGATACTCATTATGATGGTCTCACGATCTTATCCAATCAGCTGAATATATCCCCAACTATTTATCTGAACTTTTATTTTAAACAATATTTAAAGGGCAGATCCTTAGAAGAGATCTGCCATGATATTTTATCTGTTTATGAGGAGAACAAGCCGTCCGGAAATATCGATATCTCCTTTTTTACAAACTATGAGCAGGTAAAAAAACGTATTGTGTTTAAACTTATCAATTATGAACAGAATAAAAATTTGCTGCAAAAAATCCCTCACATAAAAATATTAGATCTCGCCATCATCTTCAATTGTCTTGTAGATGCTGACGAGACCGGAAATGCAACAATATTAATTTATAACCAGCATCTGTCTCTCTGGAATATCACCAAGGACGACCTCTATCATCTCGCCATGAAAAACACTCCTGCTCTCCTCACTTATGAACTGCGGGACATGTCAGATGTTCTGATCGAGTTAATGGCCGGTGTTCCCTGCAATTCCATGAAGGAAGAATTTGAATACATGGTTCCAATGTATGTGCTCTCCAACAAAAGCAAACTGAATGGCTCCGGCTGTATTTTTTACCACAACCTGTTGCATAATCTCTGTGAAAAACTAGAATGCGATCTCTATATTCTTCCAAGCAGTATTCACGAAGTAATCCTGATTCCTGCATACGACCATGATTCTTATGATGAACTCACCTCTATGGTAAAAGAAGTCAATTCTACACAGTTATCCAAAGAAGAGATTTTATCCGATCATGTCTACTTTTATTCCCGTGAGACTGGTCAGATTTCTATGTGATCACTTCTATGTAACTTTATTCAAAATCGGTAAGTTTTTCGTATAATGCTTCATATTTACCGGCAGAACGATTCCAGGAAAAATCCTGCTTCATTCCCCTCTGGATCAATCCATTCCAGTCTTTCTTCCTGTCACGGAAAACAGAGATGGCATAGCGGATTGTTCCAAGCATCTCATGGGCATTGTAATTTGCAAAAGAAAAACCGGTTCCCGTATGTTCATATTCGTTATACGCTTCCACGGTGTCTTTCAGACCGCCAGTTTCCCTTACGATTGGCACGGTTCCATACCTCAAGCTCATCAACTGTGATAATCCACATGGTTCAAATAAGGATGGCATCAGAAAGGCATCGCAGGATGCGTAGATACGATGTGCCCGCTCCTCGGAATAACCGATCGTAGCCTGAATTTTATCAGGATATTTCTGTGCAAAATAACGGAACATATCCTGATACTGTTCCTCACCCGTTCCTAACACAGCAAGCTGCACATCCTCGGTTGCCAGCAATTCATCCATGATATAAGCTACCAGATCAAATCCTTTCTGGCTTGTCATTCTCGATACAATACCGATCAGCATGGTATTCTCTTTCACCGGAAGCCCGAGCTCTTTCTGCAGTCTGGCTTTATTCAGCTTCTTGCCTTCCTGAAAATTATGCTCATTGAAATGATTATAAATATATCCATCTTTCTGTGGATCATATTCTTCGTAATCCAATCCATTTAAGATACCATACAGATCATTTTTTCTGGCACGCAGCAGTCCAGCTAAGCCCTCTCCGCCCTGTTCTGTTGTTATCTCATAGGCATAAGTCTCACTGACAGTCGTCACTGCATCCGCATAGACAATACCGCCCTTTAAATAATTGGCTTCTCCGTAAGATTCCAGTTTGTCCGCCGTAAAAATCTGTTCCGGCAGACCTGTGATATCCATAACTGCCGGAAGGCTCCAGCGTCCCTGAAACTTCAGATTATGGATGGAAAATACAGTCCTGATCCCCCTGTAATAATTCTCATCTCCATAAAGAGTTTTCAAAAATACCGGGATCAGACCTGTCTGCCAGTCATGACAGTGGATAATATCCGGACAGAAATCAAGAAATGGCAGTGCCTCTAAGACTGCTTTTGAAAAGTATGCAAACTTCTCAATATCCTGATACAGTTCATTGTACGGCTTATCTCCGGCAAAATAAAATTCATTATCGACAAAATAATAGGTGATACCATCCTGTTTTGCTTCAAAAATGCCGGCATATTGTTTTCGCCAGCTCAAATTCACATAAAAATGACATTTAAAATGAAGCTGTCCACTAAAACGTTCGTCCATGCACAGATACTTCGGTAATATGATGCGCACATCATACTTTTTCCTGTCAAAATACTTTGGCAAGGAACCCGTTACATCTGCAAGACCTCCTGTTTTGATAAAAGGAACAGCTTCTGAAGCAGCAAATAGTATTTTCTTCATGTTATAAACCCTCCAAACCCCGAAATACTTCGAAATCTCAAGAATATTATAACTCTTTTTTTTCGCTCTGAAAAGCATTAATACATTTTGTATTCCAGCCGGATACGGTCTGTGATCAACGCGATAAATTCAGAGTTTGTCGGCTTTCCTTTGCCATTGTGAATGGTATAGCCAAACATCTCATCAATCGTATCCATCTTACCTCTGCTCCATGCCACCTCAATTGCATGACGGATGGCACGCTCCACGCGGCTTGAGGTTGTCTGGTATTTTTTTGCAATGGTCGGATATAAAATTTTTGTGATGGAATTTAACATATCCATATCATTGACCGACATGACAATGGCATCACGCAAATACTGATACCCCTTGATATGTGCCGGAACACCGATCTCATGAATGATCTCAGTCACATCTGCCTCAAGATTCTTCTCGCTGACATCCTCTGCCTTCTCGTAGGCATTCACCTTGCGCGGCTCCGTGCTCTTTCCTGTTTTTGCTGTCTTTGCCTTCTTGATCCGGTTGATCACCATGTCATTGTCAAACGGCTTCATAATATAGTAATCTGCACCTAATTCAAATGCATCTTCCGTAATTTTTTCCTGACCGATTGCACTGATCATAATAAACGTCGGATGTTTTTTGATTGTCTTATCATGATTCACACGGTCTAATACTCCAAGTCCATCTAATTTTGGCATTACAATATCAAGCAAGACAACATCCGGTTCCTTTGTCTTGATCACATTGTAAGCCTCTTCCCCATCTTTAGCAGTTCCAACGACATTGAGTTCTTCATCACTCTCGATGATAGCCCCCAATAACCGCAACATTCTCTCATTATCATCTGCGATTGCTACATTCAGTTTCTCCATGCTGGTCCTCCTGCTGACTTATTTCAAACATATGTAAAAGCCACGTCTTCCCTTTTCCTGGCAAATCTTTACATGTGTTATCAGCATACTCATTTTCCTCTCGTAAATTTTGTCGAACTTCGTCGGCAAGTGTACCAAAGGACTTTATTTTACAATTTCTTTTTTCATTCTACCATATTCTCAATAAAAATCCCATAGCCCATGGACGAATCTGAGACAAAGACATGTGTCACGGCGCCGATTATTTTTCCATCCTGAAGGATGGGACTGCCACTCATTCCCTGCACAATACCGCCTGTCATGTCTAAAAGCTGCTCATCCGTCACCCGGAATAGAATTCCTTTATTCGCCTCTCTTCCACTGTAATCAAGACTCTCTATCTCAATCGCATACTCTTTCTTCTCTCCGGTAAAACCACAGATGATCGTCGCCGGTCCCTGTTTAATATCCTGCTTGTAACAGATGTTATAGTAATCTCCACGCGGCAGTGCTGCAATATTCCCATCCAGTTTTCCATAAATACCAATGTCTGTATTTTCCTCGATTGTTCCAAGGCAGTCAGCACTCTGGTAACGGATCATTCCCGATAATTCGCCCGGATTTCCTTTTTGTCCTTTTTTCACTCCGATGATCTGTGCATTGTATACATAGCCTTCACTCATCTGGATGCGCTCGCCGACATCTCCATCGCTGACGGCATGCCCTAAAGCACCATAGGTTCCATCTTCTTTGTAATACGTCAAAGTTCCTATTCCGGCAAGATCATCACGCACCCATGCTCCTAGCATATACGTTCCATTTTTATTTTGTACGGGTGTCACACCAACCTCAACCTCTTCTCCCTTGCGGTTAATTTTAAGAATTTCTTTTTCTGCACCGTTCTGCTGTACCAGACGCTGCAGATCCTCCTTCTCTGCAACCTTCTCCCCATTCACACTTAATATATAATCTCCGGCTTTCAAAATGTTCTCCGCAGGTGCAGCTTCACTTCCATCCGGCCGTTCCACTTCACTGGTACCGATCACGAGGACACCTCTTGTCTTCACATAGATGCCGATCGGCATCCCGCCTGCATAGACCGCATCTCCGTCCACAAGTACAACTTCTATATCTTTCACCGGAAAAATACCAAACAGGCGGCAGGTGACAATGTAGGACTGCCTCACATTGGCATTATTTGTGCTTTTTGCTACAGGCGAGCTATCCTCCTGTATTTCCATTGTCACAGGTACCTGAAACTGGTAATCGATTGCTTCCCCTGCTTTCACATATATCTGATCCGGTATTGATTTTTCAAATGTATAGACCGCAAATAAAAATACGATACAATAACCTGCATATGCAATTCCACGAAAAAAACTTTTGTATCTGTCCATTTTTTATCTCCTGCACCCCAATGAATATCGGGCTATTTTCCTTGTCTCCATAACAAAAAGAGTACATATACGCTATGTACCCTTTTATTATGTGTCTCTTTCTTTTTTTCAAACTGTCTTTTTCGTGTCAATTAATGGCATTTTTTCTGATGTGCAAGTTCTTTCATCTCTCTTGCACTCTCCCGGACTTTCTCTGTGATCTCCACACCGCCGAGCATTCTTGCCAGCTCGTCAATACTCTCCTCCCCGGAAAGACACTTGATCTTCGATACCGTGGTCTTATTTTCCACAGATTTTTCGATCAGATAATGTGCATCAGCCATTGCGGCGATCTGTGGTAAATGCGTGATACAGATGATCTGATGATTTTTTGCAAGCACATTCATTTTTTCCGAAACCATCTGCGCGGTGCGTCCGCTGATTCCACTGTCAATCTCATCGAAAATGAGTGTCTCGATTGCATCCTGATCTGCCAATACCGTTTTGATTGCAAGCATAATTCTCGAAAGTTCACCGCCGGATGCGACTTTACCCAACGGTTTTACGGGTTCTCCAGGATTGGTGGAAATCAAGAACTCCGGATCATCTGTTCCGTTTGCCGTATAGTCTGCGGTCTGTCCAAACTCCATCTCGAATTTCACATCTAAAAAGTTTAAGTCTTTCAATGCCTCTGTCACAGCACCTGTCAGTTTTTTTGCATATTTTTTACGGATTTTCGATACTTTATCACAGTATTTCTTTAAATCCTGCTCCGCATCTGCAAGTTTTTGCTTCAAATTTCCAATATACTGGTCAAAATCCTGCAATTGTTGCAATCGGCCTTGTTTTTTCTCCAATTCAGACAATATATCTGCAATCGTGCTTCCGTACTTTGATTTTAAATGATTCAGCTCATCCAGACGTTTTTCCATCCGGTAAAACGTTTCATCGTCAAACTCCGTCTCGTCAATATAATCTGCAAGCTCACGATTAAAGTCATTTACAAGGTTATCGATTTCTAATAACTGCTCTTCCAGCCCTTTTACTTTTTCATCATATGCAGACGCCGCATTCAATTCCCGCAATGCCCTTCCGGTAAGTTCAGATACGTTGTCACTCTGATTTCCGGTATACTGATAGGCGGCATTCACCGCCTCCATAATCTTCTTTCCGTTGGAGAATTTCCGGTAGTCAGCCTCCAATGCCTCATCCTCGCCCTCTTTTAAGTCCGCATCCTCAATTTCTTTGATCTCGTATTCCAAAAATGAGATCTCCCGGAGCCGTTCTTCCTCGTCCACATCTGCCGCCTTCAGTTCTTCCAGCAGAGCACGGTAATTTTTGTAGGCTTCCCTTAACTTTTCCTTTGGATCAAAAATTTCTTCTTTTGCATAATCATCTAAGATTTCAAGATGTTTCTTTTTCGACAAAAGCGACTGATGTTCATGCTGTCCATGAATGTCGATCAAAATTGAGGCGATCTCACGCATTTTGGATGCCGGAACACTCTCTGCATTCACTTTTGCAACACCTCTGCCGTTGACGATCTTCCTGCTTAAGATGACTTCGTCATTCTCCGGGAACACGTCCAGCTCTCGTAAGAGTTCTTTCTGTTTTTCATCCGTCACAGAAAAAATAAGCTCCACCAACGCATAATCCGCATTTTCACGAAGCATCTCCTTCTGTACTTTTTCCCCTAACGCCAGATTGATAGAACCAATGATAATTGATTTTCCCGCACCGGTCTCACCGGATAAAATGTTTAACCCATTCCTGAAATCAACCTCTGTCTCGTCAATCAACGCCAGATTTTTCACATGTAGATTCTGTAACATATAGTCTCCTTCTACTCTCCCCAAAAGTATATGTTCTAATCTTCTACAAGCTTACGCAGACGACTCATCACTGCAATCGTGTCATCTACGCTTCGCACTGCACACATTATGGTATCATCACCGGCAATACAGCCGACGATCTCATGCAGATGCATGGCATCTATCGCTGCCGCAACTGCCATTGCCATTCCGGAAACCGTTTTGATCACCAGAATATTCTGCGCCATATCCATAGACACAAAAGCATCCCGAAAAACACGGGTATATTTTTCGGAAAGGTCTTCATTCGCCTCTGTCAGGGCAGCGTACTTCTGTCGACCATTACTCATAGCAACTTTCGTAAGTTTTAATTCCCGGATATCTCTGGAAACCGTTGCCTGTGTCACCTGATATCCTTCTTTCTGGAGATAATCGGATAACTCTTCCTGTGTCTCAATATCATGTTTTTTTATCAGTTCCAACATTTTTGTCTGACGTTTTGTCTTCATTTCCGGTCTGACCTCCTAAGCTTTGTGTTTATGTATAAGCTTTCATTTTTTTGCGCAGTATTTCCAGAAAGCTCATATTGTTGAGTTTACAGATTCTTGTTGTGGAATCTGCTTTCCGGATCAGAAACTTATCTCCAACCTCTAATCCCACAGCATTGTCCCCATCAAAGCTGACTTCCACTGTCTCGTCCTTCTGGGAACGTCTTTCGCCAATTTCGATCATCACTTCGTCTTCAGCACCGATCACAATACTTCTGGAATTCAAATTATGCGCATTGATTGGAGTGATAATGATCATGCTTGCCTTCGGATCGACGATCGGTCCGCCTGCGGACATATTATAGCCGGTAGACCCTGTCGGCGTGGAGATGATGATTCCATCTGCACGAAATGTATTCAGATATTCCCCATTGACAAAAACGATCAAATTTACCACTGACAGCGCCCCTGTCCGGTGGATGACGATATCATTGAGTGCCACTTTGCGCTCTGTCTTCTCACTCTGCTTGATTCCATAACCGCAAAGCATCATGCGTTTCTCAACGGTATAATGTTCTTCCATCAGTTCATCCACTGCTGCAAAAACATTTGACTCCTCCAGTTCGCAAAGATATCCGAGTGTTCCAAGATTGACTCCGATGAGCGCCATATTTTGTTCCACCAGTTTGGAAGCAGCCCTGATCAACGTACCATCTCCTCCTAACACAAGCACACACTCTGTCTCCGGCGCAACCGCATCAGCCTCAGGCGCTGCGTGCTTTGCATCGTCTCCGGTACTCGTAAAGCACTGGCAGCTGCCACCCTTTTTTTCGATATACCCTTTGATCTCATTGGTCAGTTTTAAGTTTTTATCTTTGAATGAATTGGTGATAATCAAAAAATGTTTCATATTATTTGTCCAGTTCTCCATGTGCAGCCTCTACCACTGCATGAACATCGACGGATTCCTCTCTGCTGCCTTCGGCTTCTTTTCTGATATAGACAAGATACTCAATATTTCCTTCCGGTCCCTTGATTGGCGAATACTCCAGATTTAAAATGTGAAATCCAATCTCCACCGCATAATCGATCACTTTGTGGATGACTTCCTCATGAACCGCTTTATCCCTGACAACTCCCTTTTTTCCTACCTTTTCCCTGCCGGCTTCAAACTGCGGTTTAATAAGGCAAACCATCTCGCCATTATCGTTTAACAGCTCCCTTGCAGGTCCTAATACTTTGGTCAGAGAGATAAAGGAAACATCCACTGACGCAAAATCAAGGCGGTCTGCGATATCTTCCGGTTTCACATAACGGATGTTTGTCTTTTCCATACAGACAACCCGTTCATCCTGCCGCAGTTTCCACGCAAACTGACCATATCCCACGTCCACAGCATAAACTTTGACCGCGCCGTTCTGGAGCATACAGTCCGTAAAACCACCTGTGGAGGCTCCGATGTCCATACAGACTTTTCCCTCTAATGTGATACCAAAATGTGTCATGGCTTTTTCCAGTTTCAAACCGCCACGGCTTACATACTTTAAGGTGTTACCTTTTACCTCAATATTGGCATTCACGTCAAACGTAGAACCAGCCTTGTCCTCACGGTTATTGTCGACAAATACATTTCCCTCCATGATCATCGCTTTCGCTTTCTCTCTGGATGGCGCAAGTCCTTTATTTACAAGTAAAATATCTAATCTTTCTTTCATTCTCTCCGCTCTCTCTGCTCATTCTATTCATTATCTTAGAATCTTTTATTCTGTCACGTTCTGATACGCTTCTATCGTGCGCGCTATGATCGTATCCGCATCCAGACCGACTTCTTTTCGCAAAAGTTCCACATTTCCATGTTCCACGTATTCATCCGGAATTGCAATATTTACAATGCGGATATCTTTGCAGTTCTCATTATTATAAAACTCGGTCACATGCTCTCCAAATCCACCGCTGATCACGTTTTCCTCCATTGTGACGATCACTTTATGGTGTTCTGTAATGTACCTCAATGCGTCTTCATCCAACGGTTTTGCAAAACGCGCATTGATAATGCTGCACGGATATCCTTCTGCTTTCAATGCATCCCGGACTGCAACCGCAGTTTTTACCATTGATCCCAATGCAAATAATGCGATCCCGGATTCCCGGTAAATCCATTCACACTTTCCAATGCTGATCGGTGCGCGGTACTCTTTCAGTCCATCATATGCCTCACCTCTCGGGTAGCGTACTGCAACCGGTGTACCAAAATTCACTGCATATTTGATCATATCGGACAGTTCCCACTTATTCTTCGGTGCCATGATCGTCATATTCGGAATGGATGACAGATAGGAGATATCAAAAATTCCCTGATGTGTCTCCCCATCGCTTCCAACTAATCCGGCTCTGTCAATGGCAAATACCACCGGCAGATTCTGGATACAGACATCATGTAAAATCTGGTCGTATGCTCTCTGTAAAAAAGAAGAATACACCGCAAAAATCGGTTTCAGCCCAGCCGCTGCCAGCCCTGCCGCAAACGTCACTGCATGCTGTTCCGCAATCCCAACATCGAAAAACCGCTCCGGGAACATGTTATGAAAACGTTTTAATCCTGTTCCATCTGTCATTGCTGCCGTCACTGCCACCACTTTTTCATCCCGGTCGCCAAGCTTTCGCATGACAGTTGAAAAAATATCGGTATAATTTGCCTTCACTCTTGGATTCTTCGGAAGCCCTGTTTCAATATCAAACGGTTCTGTTCCGTGGAATCTTGCAGGATGTCTCTCTGCCGGTGCATACCCCGCACCTTTGTGTGTCATGACATGGATCAATACCGGTCCATCGATATGCGAAGCCTCTCTTAAAAGCTTCACAATTCCATGAAGATCGCCACCGTCCACCGGTCCTAAATACACGATTCCCATTTCCTCAAAAAACATTCCCGGAATCAGAAGCTGTTTGATCCCACTTTTTGTCTTACGTATTTTAGAGACCATTTTTTCTCCGTAAGGCATTTTATTCAGGGAATTTAACACATTTAATTTCAGATCCAGATAGGCGTCTGCTGTCCGGAAACCGGCAAGATACGAGGACAGACCGCCTACATTCTCTGAGATTGACATATTATTATCATTTAAAATAATAATAAAATTGGATTTGAGCCTTGCCGCATTATTGAGTGCCTCAAACGCCATTCCTCCGGTCAACGCACCATCTCCGATCACAGAGACCACTTTGTAGTCCTCCCCTGTGATCTCTCTCGCCAGCGCATACCCAAGTCCTGCGGAAATCGATGTGGAGCTGTGACCGGTGTCAAAGCAGTCACATTCGCTTTCTTTCCGTTTTGGGAAACCGCTCATTCCGCCGTACTTACGCAGCCCGTCAAAACCTTCCCGTCTTCCGGTCAGAAGCTTGTGCGTGTAAGACTGATGTCCCACATCCCATATAATCTTATCTTTTGGAAGATCCAGTGCAAGATGCAGTGCCATGGTCAGTTCGACTACCCCCAGATTCGATGCCAGATGACCGCCTGTCACTGAAATCTTTTCTATTAAAAATTCCCGGATCTCAGAGGCAAGAATTTTCAGTTCTTCGTCTGTGAGGGATTTTATATCATTCGGTTGATTTATCTTTTCTAATACCATATCTGGTACCTCGATTTCTTACTTTCTTACGGAAACTCCAAAGTGAATCTCCGTTCTTTCTCCGCAGAGTTCTTATTTTTCTCTGGAAATTAAGTAAAGCAGTAGTTCATTCAAAAACTCATTCTTCACCACCAGCGAATCCATTCTTGCCACTGCGCTGTTTGTATACAATGCAACATCTTCCTTTGCCTTCTCAAGCCCTTCGAAGGACACATAGGTTGCCTTGTGGTTCTTCTCATCGCTGCCAATTGGTTTTCCTAACACTTCCAACGTACTTGTGACATCTAAAATATCATCCTGAATCTGGAACGCCAGCCCGACTTCTGTGGCTGCTTTCTCGATCGTGTTCTGTTCGTTTTTCGTTGCCCCTGCCAAAACAGCGCCGATGAGCATAGAGCTTTCGATGAGCGCTCCGGTTTTCAAACGGTAAATAAAATCAAGCTTTTCTTTTGTGATGTCGCCGGAATCCTCCGACTGCACATCCACAACCTGTCCTCCGACCATACCATAAATGCCCGCCTTTGTGGCAAGAATCTGCATGGCTTTTCCGATATTCCGGTTATCCGGTTCCATATCAAACGCCTTTGCAGCCGTTTCAAATGCATAATTCAACAGTGCATCGCCCGCAAGAATCCCCATCGCCTCGCCATAGACCGCGTGTGTTGTCTTTTTCCCTCTGCGGTACTCGTCATTGTCCATCGCCGGAAGATCATCGTGCACCAGAGAATAGGTATGAATCATCTCCATTGCCGCCATAAAAGGCTCGATCACTTTTGATTTTCCACCAAACAGACGATAGGTCTCCGACATCAACATCGGGCGAAGTCTTTTTCCACCGGCAAGAATACTGTAATTCATTGCCTCCATAATGGTCTTCTGCCAGCCCTCTTCCTCCGGAAGATAGCGTTTTATGATCTGTTCTATCTCATCTACTCTTGTCTGAATCTCTGCTCTAATATCCAACTCTGCTGCTCCTTCTTCCATTCCAGTTTGTTACAGGAACTGTTTCATCACTCGAAATCTGCCAGTGATCCATCGGTCTGCATCACCTGCATTTTCTTCTCAACAGTGTCCAGAAGTAAATTACATGTCTTTAACTTTTCCACGCCTGCCTGATACAGACGAAAAGAATCATCCAGTGTAACTTCAGGACTTTCCAATTGTTTTATGATCGTCTCTATCTGTTCAAATGTCTCTTCCAGAGAAACATTCTGCTTCGTCTGTTCTTCACTCATTGTCAAATACCTCCGTGACATTTGCCTTCAGTGTTCCCTTTAACAGATGTACCGTAAGTGGATCCCCCACTTTTACGGTGGAAGCATCCGTCACCGCCTTCCCGGTTTCATCCGCAACATAAGAGAACCCCTGACTCAGCTTCTTCAAAGGGGATACCCCTTCCATCTGACCTGTCAGGATTGCAAGTCTGTGCTTCTTTTCCGTAAGCACCTGCTCCATCTGCCGGTATAATTTTTCCTCAAGGTCTATCGCATATCTGCGATGTTCATGCAGCCTGCTCTCCGGGCTTACGTACTGTAACTTTGTCTGATACTGGTTTACTTTCAACTTTGCAATATCTAACTTCTGCTGCAAAGCCCGGTTCATCCTTGCAGTTTTTGCTGAAATCTCTGCCACTGCCGCCTGATGATCAAAAACAGCAAGTTCTGCAGCTGCAGACGGTGTCGGCGCCCTTAAATCTGCCACAAAATCTGCGATCGTTGTGTCCGTCTGATGTCCGACAGCGGAGATAACCGGCGTCTCACATTCAAAGATCGCCCTTGCAACCTCCTCCTCGTTAAACGCCCACAAATCCTCGATGGAACCTCCACCTCGTCCGACAATGATCACATCCACGCCAAGTGCATCTAATGCACGGATACCGTTTACAATACTGCTTACCGCACCTTCCCCCTGCACAAGCGCCGGATATAAAATAAGCTGCACATAAGGATTCCTTCTTGCGGAAATATTGCGAATATCCTGTACAGCAGCACCAGTCGGAGCTGTGACAATCCCAAGCCTCCTGATATATGTTGGGATTCTCTTCTTGTACTCCGGGGCAAACATGCCCATCTCTTCTAATTCTTTTTTTAACGCTTCAAATTTTAAATATAAATTACCAGCTCCATCCAGTTCAATCTCCCTGGCATAGAGCTGATACTTTCCATCCCGTTCATAGACTTCCACAGAGCCTGTCACGATGACTTTGTCACCCTCTTTCATCTGAAAAGAGAGCCCCCGGCGGTTTCCTGCAAACATGATCGCATTGATCGTCCCAGCCGGATCCTTCAAAGTGAAATAAATATGCCCTGAGGAATGATACTTGCAGTTAGACACTTCGCCCTTGACACTGATGCGCTGCATCATAAAGTCCTGGGCAAACATATTTTTGATGTATGTATTCACCTGTCCAACTGAATAAACATTCTTCATCATGCTAATTTTGCTAATACTCCATTTACAAATGATGGTGATTCATCCGTTCCATACTGTTTTGCAAGTTCAACAGCCTCATTGATTGCAACTTTTACCGGGATATCATCCTCGTACTTCATCTCGTATACTGCAAGACGAATCAGAGTCAGATCTACTTTTCCCATTCTTCTGGTCTTCCATCCCTCGGAAACCTCATTGATCGCTGCATCGATCTCATCGATCTTCTCTACAATGTTGTGGAACTTGTTGGAGATATACTCTTTGTCCTTCTCGCTGCACTCCTCCACTTCCTCAAACATATTCATCTGCTCCGGCATATCTTCCACATTGTGGAACTCCACGCGGAAAAGCATTTTAAAAACCTGTTCTCTTAATCCTCTTCTGGTCATTGATTGATCCTTTCTGTCTCGATAATCTCCATTCCTTTACAAGGTAAAAAAAGGATGTCGCTCGGACACCCTTTATTCTACTACATCGTCCATAACTCGCGTTACGTTCTGCAAAGGATTATTTATTATTACCCATATCTACGGTTGCAATACGAACATTCACGATCGATACTTCCAATCCTGTCATATTCTCAATTGCTGATTTAACACGTTCCTGAACTTTCGCAGATACTTCCGGGATGGAGTATCCGTAAGCAATATTCAGCGCCACATCCACATTCACAATGCCGCTCAATACTTCCACACGAACACCCTTGGAAAGATTCTTCATTCCAAGCTTGCTGACAAGTTCATTGGTAATGTTACCAGCCATGGAACTGACACCTTCGACTTCTGTTGCAGCCAGTCCCGCAATAATTGCAACTACTTCATCTGCTATCTTCACTTCTCCCAAATGTCCATCCTTTATTTTAAATGTTTTTCTATCCTCAGCCATCGCTTAATGCCTCCTAAGTGATATTATGTAACTATTATAACAGACTATTCCATTTTTGAAAACAAAAAATGTATTAATTTTCTTTCCGTCCTTGAATGAAATTTTAAATTCCACATCTATGCTGAATTTAGTCTTTCTCTCTT
>DXQT01000033.1 GCA_019411365.1 Roseburia sp. | reverse complement strand
ACGATATTGCTACCACAGGCACCTGAAGCCTGCGCGTCTGCCAATTCCGCCACTTCTGCGAACAAACATTATTATATCGGGGTTTATAGAATAAGTCAAGACTTTTTTTGAAAAAATTGTTTTAATTGTATGAAAAACTTTTTACAATTTTTTTGAAAAAAGTGGTTGACTTTTTTGTTTTTCTTTGCTATTATTAGGAAGTCGTCACGAGAGATGACTGACATGCGGAAGTGTCGGAACTGGCAGACGAGCAAGACTAAGGATCTTGTGCTCATTGCGAGCGTGTGGGTTCAAGTCCCATCTTCCGCATTAGAGAAAGAAAAGAGGAAACCTTTTAATATGGAGGTTTCCTTTTTTTTCATATTTTGAAAATCGAGATGTATATGTTGTGTAAAACAAAAAGTTACAGGCAGATTATAGAACCGGCTTCCAAACCGATTGAAAATCTGGATAATCGTTTGACATTGGAAGGATTTCGAGCTTGGTATGGGGAAGGGAAAAAAGATGGTATTTAATAAAACGACACCTTGAACAAAAAAGCGAGGATGCCGGAATCAATCATTGAGACAGAGCAATTGCCGGAGCTGTCGTTTATAAGAAAAGTAAATATCTGATATATTATGGACAAAAACAGTTGACGAAGATGAAAATATTGATAAGGAAATGATAGTTCTAATTTCAGAAACATTTGGAGGTCACAAAATGAAGAACACAAGTTATAAAAATAAACAATTCGTACTTTTAGGAATGACTTTTTTAAGCGTGGCTGGCATTGCCGGATGTTCCAAGGTGGAACTCGCGCAGAGCACAGTGACACTGGAGCTTGGCGATGAGCTGTCGGAAAATGTTGCAGATTATCTGCAGGATCCGGATGAGAAAATCTTAAAGGGTGCAAGCCTTGATCTGTCAGCAGTAGATGAAACAAAAGTTGGTTCGTACAATGCTGCCGTTGCATATGATGGAAAAAATTATCCGTTTACGGTAGAGGTGAAGGACACGACTTCACCGCAATGCGAAGCAAAAGATTATATCTACATGCAGCCGGGAACGCTGACCGTGGATGATCTGGTAACGGAGATTAAAGATGCATCGGAAACTTCCAGCGGGATTGTATCTTGTGAGCAGAAGGAGGATCTTGTAGTCTGTGATTATGATGATATGCTGCAGGAAAGAGCGGAGGTAGATACTGCTGATCCGTATGATGGAGCAGATTATCAAGAAAGTGTTCAGTTGGATGATGAAGGCTGTTATGAAGTGACAGCTCAGGTAAAAGATAGTGAAGGCAATTTTACAGATATAACATTAAACGTTTACGTGGATGGCACAGCTCCGGAGCTGGCACAGAATGTGATTGATCTGGACGTGGATGCATCCGGGATCAGTATTGACGACATTAACACGGATGATGCGGAAAGGATTGCAGACATGCTGCATGAGCTTCCGGATTTTACAGATGCGGAGTGGGCGGTTGCGAGCGATGCATTTTGCCAGGACAACAAAATTTCATACGAGTTTGAGCAGAAATCTTTTAATCTGCAGAAAGAAAATCCTATTGAAGTATTAAACGTTCATTGTACTGTTGAGGATCAGGCTGGCAATGCGAATGAGGCAGATTATGAGGTAACAGTGACTTATATCGGTTTGGATGCATCAGCTCTGATGGAAAAAACAGGTCTGATTTTACAGACAAGTGATGATACTTCTAAGGGTGAAAAATCTGGCAATGTAAATGTTGCTGGAAAAAAACAAACTGGAGAGTATAAAGGGAATGACACTGTTAATGATTTAGGAATGACAGATGCTGAATTTGCAGAAATGTTCGATTCAATGACTCCAGAAGAAAGAGAAGCATTCATAATTTCTTTAGGTGAAGGGGATCAGGCTAATGATACTAAGGAATCGGGATATTATAATAGCGATTATGCTCAGCAGGTATTTGCATTGGTTAATCAGGAAAGAGCAAATAATGGCTTAACTGCATTGACTTGGGATAGTAGTATGGCGTCATATTCCGATCGAAGAGCAATGGAAATCACCACTGATTTTAGTCATAACTCCGCAGGAGGAAAAATGAACGTTGGCGAAAATATTGCAAAGGGAGCAATTTCACCAGACATGGTAATGGATGGTTGGATGCGAAGTGATGGACACCGTGCCAACATTTTAAATGCTAATTATACAAAAATTTCTGTTTCCTGCTATTATGATGGTTCTACTTATTACTGGGTACAGAATTTTGCTTATTAAAAGCATTCCTTTAAAAATTTAATAAATTGCATTGATTTTATTGGTTTGATATAATAATTGTAGGTGCTACGAGAGAACGGTAGGCGGTTAGCCCTCAACAGAGGGACTGAACCCTCTGATTACATAGAAATCTTTGTAAGAAGAAATTCGTAAATGGAGGGGATGCTAATGATAACACTGACGGAACTTATTCAGTTCACGAGTTTATTGATAAGCGTTGCCGGATTATTTTACCTGATCGGGAAAGATAACCATGGCAAAAAAAAATAACCGCCCCCGCCAGGATACGGTTATTTTTCATATAACGTAAGCCGGGCTAACCGTCTATCGGTAGCACCTTTTTATAAATTGATTATACCATATTTATACTAAAATGTAAAGATAGCATAGTTCTAATTTCAGAAACTACGAGGGAAAAAATATGTACATAGAGTTTGAAAAATGGTTGAATAATATTTTAGAGGAAAATATGCCGATACCAGGAGCTGCTATAAATTTTAATCTTTATGAAGAAGCAGATTTATATTGGTCTATACAACTGATTTGTGCTTCGTATTTTGATGAAGAAGATGAAGACTGGTGTTGTGAAGAAGAATTTAGCTCTGGAGAAAATGTATTCTGCTGGAAAGCAGAGATGGGATGGGAAGAGATATTCGATATTTCCTGTCAAATGATAAAACAGTATATTTCTGAGGGGAAATATGCAGAAGAATTGAAAAAATATGAAGCAATTTCGGCTGGATTTGTAGATGGAGATTTGAAAATTCTTTATCAAAAGTGAATAATTTAAAATCCGGTTTGTTCCCCATAATATTGGTGCATATTTGCGTAAAAGAATCACAGCTTGTAGGGATGAATACTTATGAAAAGTAAAAGGAATAGTCAAGTTTCAAAGTGAGAATGCAGGAAAAGCAAATTAAAAATGATAAATTGGGTAATATTTATAAAGAGTTAATAAATATAGTTAATGGTTATCCAGATAGATCACCAAATGATGTCCTTCGTAATATTGAATTTGCACCTAGTTATTCGATGGAAAAATTTGAGAGTGTTATAGAGATTTTGAATATTCAAATTGAGGACTATAAGAGACAATTAAATTTTGAACATTTAAAAAGAGAACGACGATATGATATAGAAAATCAAATTAGCAATAGAGAGTACGCAATAAAAAAATAAATAAAATCAGAGATGATTATTTTTTTGCTGAAGAAAAATACCGGAAATTTAATAAAGAGGATAAGGCAAGCTTTGATTTATATGCAGGACAAGAAGTAAAGAATAAACTAATAGAATTTAATGTCGTTAAGAAAAATACATTTATATCAGGATTGTACGTGGGAGAGGATCCAGATTCATTAAATAATAGCATTAATAAAGCGAAAGAGCAGTTAATTGAGAGTATGCGAAATGATTTGAAAATTGAAAGAAGTTAAAGTGCTTTGTTAAATAAATTGTTAAGGAAACAATCGGAGTTGGTGTAAACGAAAAAAGCAGTTGCGGACGGAATAAAAATGATAGTTTTTGTTACTGTTCACTCAGCACCTGAACACCATGCTGTTCAGGTGCGTATGAACGTGATGTGGGTGTGAGCAGCCCCCTTTTGCGAAGCAAAACTTTATATGGGGCTGCGAAGTTACAGTTCGCAGGGTAACCTGTGAACTGTAACTATTTTTTGTCGGAAAAGAATATTTTTTATCAAATAGTTTTTACATTTGCCGGAAAAAGCGTTATAATACGACACGATAAAAAAATGTGAGGTGATGAAAGTGCTTTTTGAAAAATCAAAAGCGAAAAATGCAAGAGTCCAGATGTCGGAGGCTTTTATCACGAGTGTGTTTTTGGCACTTTCCGGCGGATTTCAGGATGCATATACTTATTTTACAAGGGATGAAGTATTTTCGAATGCACAGACAGGAAACGTGGTACTGATGAGCCAGCATTTTATGCTGGGTGAATGGCAGAGAGGATTGCATTATCTGATACCGCTGCTTGCATTTGCCGGAGGCGTTTTCTTTGCAGACTGTGTACAGGGAAAGTTTAAATATGCCAACCGTCTTCATTGGAGGCAGGGGATATTATTGTTGGAGATCCTGATTTTATTTGGTGTCGGATTTATTCCGCAGGATTATAATATGCTTGCGACAACATTAGTGTCGTTCTCCTGTGCGATGCAGGTGCAGTCATTCCGCAAAGTTGGCGGATATTCTTATGCGAGTACGATGTGTATCGGAAACTTAAGAAGCGGCACGGCAGCGTTGTCAGCATACATGAGGGACAGACGCCCGGAGCAGATTCGGCAGGCGATGTATTATTTTGGGATTATCCTGTTTTTTGCAGTGGGAGCAGGAATCGGTGGAAATCTGTCTATGCGGCTTGGATTTAAGGCAATCTGGTTTTCAAGTGCTGTTCTGGCAGTCAGCTTTTTGTTAATGTTTATAGAAGAAAAGGAAAAATCATTATGTTAAACCAGTTTTCAAGAACGGAGTTATTATTGGGAAAAGAGGCGATGGAGAAACTCGGACATTCCAGAGTGGCTGTCTTTGGTGTTGGCGGCGTCGGAGGCTATGTCTGCGAAGCACTTGTGCGGAGTGGTGTGGGAGCGTTTGATCTGATCGATGATGACAAAGTATGCCTGACAAACTTAAACCGCCAGATCATTGCGACAAGAAAGACGGTAGGAAAGTATAAGGCAGAGGTGATGCGTGACCGCATCCTGGAAATCAATCCGGAGGCGGATGTACGGATCCATAAGTGCTTTTTCCTGCCGGAGAATGCGGATGATTTTCCGTTTGGCGAATATGATTATATTGTGGATGCGGTGGATACCGTAACTGCAAAAATCGAGCTTGTCATGAAGGCGAAGGAAAAGGATATCCCGATCATCAGCAGCATGGGGGCGGGAAATAAGCTTGACGGAAGCCAGTTTAAGGTGGCAGATATTTATAAGACAAAAGTCTGCCCGCTTGCAAAAGTAATGCGCCGCGAACTGAAAAAGCGCGGAGTGAAGAAGTTGAAAGTTGTGTATTCCGAAGAGATTCCAACAAGACCGATCGAGGATATGGCCATCAGCTGCAGGACAAACTGTATCTGTCCACCGGGAGCAGGGCACAAGTGTACAGAGCGGCGTGACATACCGGGAAGTGTGGCATTTGTTCCTTCCGTGGCAGGACTGATCATTGCCGGGGAAGTGGTAAAAGATCTGATACGGAAATAAGGTGTATCACACCAGTTGGATAAATATATAGACAAATAGAACCCATATAAGTTATAATGTTGTGCAGTGCTGTAAAACAATAAAATGAAAAACGAGGGAAAGATATGTTTATAATTCAGTTTATCAGAGGTTTCTGTATGGCATTAGCAGACAGTGTTCCGGGTGTATCCGGAGGCACAATTGCATTTTTACTTGGATTTTATGATAAGTTTATCGATTCAATTGATGATCTGCTGACCGGAACAAAAGAGGAGAGAAAAGACGCATTTGTTTTCCTGATCAAACTTGGAATAGGATGGATCAGTGGATTTGTGATCGCAGTACTGATCCTGACAAGTGTATTTGAATCACATATTTATTATATAAGCTCCCTGTTTATCGGATTTATTATTTTTGCGATCCCGATCGTGATAAAAGAGGAGAAAAAATGTCTTGGAACCAATAAAAAGGCGATACCGTTTGTACTGCTTGGAATTGCGGTTGTATGTGCCATCACATATTTTAATCCGGTTTCCGGTGGAAATGACGGAGTGAATCTGGATCATCTGACACCGGGGCTTGCGGTGTTTGTGTTTTTTGCAGGAGTGATCGCTGTTTCAGCCATGGTGCTTCCTGGAATTTCCGGGTCTACCCTGCTTTTGATCTTTGGATTATATCTTCCAGTCATCACTGCGATCAAGGATATGCTGCATTTGGATTTCTCGAGCTTCTGGACGGTATTGATTTTTGGGTGCGGTGTTTTAGTCGGCATTTTCAGTGTAGTAAAGCTGATCCGCAGGGCATTGGAAAAGTACAGGGCACAGACGATTTATCTGATCATCGGACTGATGCTCGGCTCCATCTTCGCTGTTGTTATGGGACCGACTACTCTGGATACTCCGCAGCCGGCTATGGGAATCCATGATTTTAGTATTCTTTTCTTTTTGATTGGCGGTGCAGTTATTTTAGGACTGCAGAAGATGAAGGATATTAAACAATAATCGGAGTAGAAGACGATGGTTTGAAAAAGACGCACAGCATAGTGCGGATAAGCATTGGATAAAACAGCATAATAGGGACAGAAGGAAACCGGCGCAAGTATTTGTGCCGGTTTCTGTATTGTCTTAAAAACGAAAGGAATTTTAATGGGAGAACAGGAAATGGGAAAGTTATTGGTGTACCTGAAAGATTATAAAAAAGAAAGCGTGTTAGGACCGCTTTTTAAATTGCTCGAAGCGTCTTTTGAGCTGATCGTGCCTCTTGTTATGGCGGCGATTATCGATCATGGAGTAGCAGACGGAGATAAACCATACATTATGAAAATGTGTCTGGTACTTGTGCTGCTTGCAGTGATCGGATTGACGTGTTCTATCACGGCACAGTATTTTGCAGCAAAGGCGGCGGTTGGTTTTTCCACAGGACTGCGCCACGCACTTTTTGAGCATATTCAGAAACTATCATTTTCGGAGATGGATACTGTGGGAACATCCACACTGATCACGAGAATGACAAGTGATATCAACCAGACGCAGAATGGTGTAAACCTTGTATTACGTTTGTTTCTGCGCTCGCCGTTTATCGTGTTCGGTGCAATGATCATGGCATTCACGATTGATGTGAAAGCTGCTCTTGTCTTTGTTGTAACGATTCCGCTGTTATCGGTTGTGGTATTCGGAATTATGCTTGTGAGTATTCCATTGTATAAAAAAGTACAGTCTGCACTGGACAAGGTGCTTGGGATCACAAGAGAGAACCTGACCGGAAGCAGGGTGATCCGTGCTTTTAATAAAGAGGATGATGAGATCACAGACTTTAATAATAGCAATGATGCACTGACAAAGATCCAGCTTTATGTAGGAAAAATTTCAGCACTGATGAATCCGCTTACTTATGTGATCATAAATGGAGCAGTCGTTGTTTTAGTCTGGACAGGAGCAATCCGTGTTAACAGCGGATATATCACACAGGGTGAAGTGGTAGCACTGGTAAATTATATGTCCCAGATTTTAGTGGAACTTATAAAACTTGCAAATCTTATTATCAACATTAATAAATCTATTGCATGCGGAAACCGTATTCAGGCGATTTTTGAATTACAGCCATCCATCACAGATCATGCGGTGACGCCTGTGGCAGAGGAAAAAACAGAACACAGTGGAGAGGTGCCTGAAGTGGTATTTTCCCATGTGGGCTTAACTTATGCCGGAGCTGGAGAGGAATCCCTGACAGACATCGATTTCACTGTGAAAAAGGGAGAGACGGTCGGTATCATTGGTGGTACAGGTTCCGGAAAATCATCGGTCGTCAACCTGATCCCGCGTTTTTATGATGCGACAAAGGGAAGCGTGCAGATCGGGGGAAAAGATGTGCGTGAGTATTCTCTGGAAGAACTACGTGGAAAAATCGGTATGGTACTCCAGAAAGCGGTTTTATTCAAGGGAACGATCCGCGAAAATATGTTATGGGGAAATGAGAATGCAACAGATGATGCCATCATGCAGGCGTTAGAGGTTGCCCAGGCAAAAGAGTTTGTAGATAAAAAAGAAGGCGGACTTGATTTTGAAATCGAGCAGGGCGGTAAGAATCTTTCCGGAGGACAGAAACAGCGAATGACGATTGCCCGCGCGGTTGTGAAAAAACCGGATATTCTGATTTTAGATGACAGTGCTTCTGCACTGGATTTTGCGACAGATGCAAAACTTCGTATGGCAATCCGCGATATGGAGAACAAAGCAACCGTATTTATCGTATCGCAGAGAGCAGCATCCATTATGTATGCAGACAAGATTATTGTGTTAGATGATGGTCAGATTGTTGGAATGGGAACCCATGAGGAACTCTTAAAACAGTGCGAAGTATATCAGGAAATTTATTATTCCCAGTTTAAAAAGACCGAAGATGAGAAGGAGGGAAGATAAATGAAAAAGAGGATCAATAACCATCAGAGATCAACGATCAAAAAAGTGATGAATTATATCAGAAGATACTGGGGGTATCTTGGAATGTCCATTGTCCTTGCGGCAGTGACAGTTGCATTGACTTTATATCTGCCGGTATTGACCGGACGCGCAGTCGATCTGATCCTTGAAAAAGGAGTGGTGGATTTTGCAGGGATCCTTGCAATCCTGAAAAAGATGGCAGTCATTATCCTTCTGACTGCAGCTGCACAGTGGATCATGAATGCATGCAACAATAAGATCACTTATAATATTATCCGGGATATCCGGAAGGAAGCATTCGAAAAAATTGAAAGACTCCCATTAAAATATATTGACGGACATTCCTACGGAGAGATCGTCAGCCGTGTCATTGCGGATGTGGATCAGTTTGCGGATGGTCTGTTGATGGGATTTACCCAGTTTTTCACCGGTATTGTAACGATTTTAGGTACATTGATCTTCATGCTCACGATCAGTGTGAAAATTACGGTGGCAGTTGTTGTAATTACACCGGTTTCGCTGCTTGTGGCAAGTTTTATCGCAAAGAAAACATTCTCTATGTTTAAATTACAGTCCGAGACGAGGGGAGAACAGACCGCATTTATCGAGGAAATGATCGGCAACCAGAAGGTTGTTCAGGCATTCTCCCATGAGGATGAGGCTTTGGAAAAGTTTGATGAGATCAACGGCAGATTACAGAAATGTTCTTTGAGAGCCATTTTCTTTTCCAGTATCACAAATCCAGCAACCCGATTTGTCAACAGTCTGGTGTATGCAGTCGTTGGCGTGGTAGGTGCATTTACTGCAATTGCAGGAGGTATTTCGGTCGGACAGCTTTCCGCGTTACTCAGTTACGCGAATCAGTATACAAAACCATTCAATGAGATTTCCGGTGTTGTGACAGAGTTACAGAATGCGCTGGCATGTGCGGCGAGGGTGTTTGAATTGATGGAGGAGCCTTCAGAAGTTCCGGATGCACCGGATGCAGTGAATTTGGAGGAGGCAGACGGTCATGTGGTGTTAGAGCATGTATCTTTCTCTTATGTGCCGGAACAGAAACTGATCGAGGACTTTAACCTCTTCGTAAAACCGGGACAGAGAGTGGCGATTGTCGGTCCGACCGGATGTGGAAAAACGACACTGATCAATCTTTTGATGCGCTTTTATGATACAAACAGCGGAACGATCCGTGTGAGCGGAGTGCCAGTCAATGATATGACAAGAAAGAGTCTTCGAAATAATTATGGTATGGTATTGCAGGAAACATGGCTGCGCAGTGGAACCATTCGTGATAATATCGTGATGGGAAAACCGGATGCAACTGATGAGGAAGTGATCGCAGCGGCAAAAGCTTCCCATGCACACAGTTTCATCAAGCGTCTGCCGCATGGTTATGACACCGTAATGTCAGAGGACGGCGGTAATCTTTCCCAGGGACAGAAACAGTTGTTATGTATTACCCGTGTTATGCTCTGCCTGCCGCCAATGCTGATTCTGGATGAGGCAACTTCATCCATTGATACGCGGACCGAGATCAGGATCCAGAAAGCGTTTGCAAAAATGATGAAAGGACGTACCAGTTTTATTGTGGCTCATCGTTTGTCGACCATTCAGGAAGCGGATATTATCCTTGTGATGAAAGATGGCCATATTATTGAGCAGGGACGTCATGAAGAATTGCTCGCCCAAAAGGGATTTTATGCAAATCTTTATGAGAGCCAGTTTGTAAATACATCCTCGCAGGCATAAGGATTTTGGAAAAATAAAAGTTATACTAATCCACATAATAAATGGTGCGTGAGCCGTCAATGCTCTCCATTGTGGAGGTTGTGATGAAATCTTTGACTGCTTCTTTATCTCTTGCGAGAAGGCAGTCAAAGATTTTTTTTGCACTGTAATATAATTCTTTGGTGCCATATTTTTGTCCGTAGCGGATCCAGAGACTGCATACAAGATCGCGGAACGATATAAAAAAGAGAGGGAGCAGGGTGTTGCCACTGATGTAGGCAATCTCGTGGCTGAACTCAAAAATGAGAGAAGCCGTCTTTTCCGGGTCAGTACAGTTTTCCATCTGGTAGACATATTCCTGAAGTCCCAACAGTTCTTCGTCCGATGCACGGTCGATCGCAAACCGGGTGGCTTCCACCATAAACATGATTCTCGTTTCCAGCACGGATTTTACTTCACGGTTTTTTAAAACGCCGCCATTGTAATTCATGATGGCAACAAGTGTGTCTAAAGAACCGTCTCTGCGATAGTCTGCGACAAAGGTTCCGATTCTTGGACGGACCACGAGAAAACCTTTCTTTTCCAGTTCCGCGATACCGGAGTTGATGACCGCACGGGACACTTTCATGGATTCCGCCAGTTCGCGTTCCGGTGGCAGTTTGGAGCCAATCTCAAGTTTGCCGGATAATATCATATTTTGCAGTTCATTTACAAAAAGTTCCTTCAGGGAAGGTGCATTCAGTTTTTTAAATTCCATAAGATCTCCTGTTCCTTCATTAATAAGTGTCTGCGAAACTTCCTTAAGGCTGTGCTGAATTATGAAGAATTAACAAAATTTTCGAAAACACGCTTTCGCTATGTGTCATTGGTAACGGTACTAAGAAGCCAGTCACGACTTACGTCGCACCTGCCTTCTAAGGACCGACCGTTCCCCATTGTTTTCTCAAGCTTTTGTCAATTTTCATAATTCAATTTACGTTTTTAAGAATTTCGCAATTGTCTATTATGAATAAGTGTTTGTGAAACTCTCTTAGTAATATTGATTTTTTGTCAAGTATTCTATGTTTTAGTGAATTTCACGATTATTATTGAAGTTTGATATCTGAAATATTAAGTTTGTCTCTGGATAGACCAGATACCACGAAACTATTTTATAAAAGATACAAATAAAAATCAATGATTCGACTTATTAAATTTTTGTGAAATTGACGATTCATTATCTGGCAGAGACAGAACCGGAAACTTGTATTTTAAGACAGATTCAGATATAATCAAAGGAAGCATGAAAAGAGTGGAGTGAATCATGAAGAAAAAGACCGTGACTTCTGAGACAGAAGAAATTACAATAGACAATAAAAAACAGAAAAGAAAGAGAGAAAAGAAAGCCTACCGGGAGATCCGGTGGGACAGGCTGGATAACACGGCACATCTTTTTCCTGTGATCGCAGGCGAGAATATGAGCAATGTCTACCGCATCAGTGTGACACTGACGGAGCTTGTACAGCCTGATATTTTGCAGCAGGCGTTAAACATCGTCCTTCCGAAGATGGATGGATTTAATTTAAGACTCCGCATGGGGGTATTCTGGTATTATTTTGAGGAGAATGGAAAGCCTGCACCGAAAGTACGTGAGGAGAGCAATTTTCCGTGCCGTTATATTCAGCAGAATCAAAACCACAGTTATATGTTCCGCGTGACTTATTATAAATACAGAATTAATCTGGAAGTGTTCCACGTGCTGACCGATGGAATGGGCGGCATTAACTTTTTGAAAGAGTTAACTTACCAGTATCTGCGTCTTGCGCACCCGGAACTGAAGGAGAAGGTGGGGGATTCCTTAAACAGTGGTACATCTTTAAACAGAGAGGACAGTTTCTTAAAAAATTATAAGAAGAGTTCTGCAAAAGGCTATCAGACAAAAAAGGCATATCTGTTAAAGGGAGAGCATCTGGGACCGGGAGAATTCGGCGTTATGCATGGGTATATGCAGATTCCGCAGCTGAAAGAGGTATGTCACAGATATGGCTGCAGTATCAATGAATATCTTGTTTCCGTTTATATCTGGAGTGTGTATACGGAGTGTATGAAGGGAATGCCGTCCACGAGTCCGATCCGCGTGGCAGTTCCGGTAAATCTGCGCCCATATTTTAATTCGATCACAACAAAGAATTTCTTTGTCATGGTGTCGGCAGAATTTCATCCGACAAAGGAAGTCTACACGTTTGCGGAAGTGCTGGAGATCGTGCGTGATAATCTGAGAAGCCAGATCAACAGGGAGCATCTGGAAAAACTGTTTTCGTATAATGTATCCAATGAAAAGCTGCTGGCTGCGCGTGCTGTGCCGCTCTTTTTAAAAAATATTGCAATGAAGATTGTGTATACAAAGTCGGCACTTGCCAATACAACAACAATCACAAATATCGGAAATATTGGAGTGGATGAGGCATACCGCCCATATGTGGAGATGTTCCATGCGTTTCTTGCAATGTCGAAGGGACAGCATTTGAAGGGAACAATCTGTTCTTATGGAAGTATGTTAGTGTTCTCGTTCAGTTTTGATCTGAAAGATGTTTCGGTGCAGCGGGGATTTTTCCGCAAAATTGCAGCAGATGGAATTGAAGTAGAGTTAGAGACAAATGGTGTGACTTCTGATTAAGAAGAATGAATTATGATACAAATAACAGGAAAGTAATGGTGTGAGATGAGCAGATGTAGACAATGTAATATAGAAGTGTTGGATGAGACGGAGCGCTGCCCGCTCTGTCACTCCGTATTAGAGCCTACGATAGAGGTGGAAAATATGTATCCCGATGTCAAGATCAAAACAAGACGGATGATGCTTTTGTCGCGAATTTATCTTTTCGTGGCGATCGTGGCAGAGGCGGTTTTAGTTGCAGTGAATCATTACGGTGATTTTGAGACGGCGTGGAGCCTTGTTACCGGTCTGATCTTTTTTTACGGATATCTGGTTGTCCGGTTTGCAATCCTTGGAAAAACCGGCTATATTGCCAAAACAATTGTTTTGACTTTAATTGCCATATTGATATTGATTGCAATCGATTTTGTGAATGGTTACCGGGGATGGTCGGTACGGTATGTGTTCCCGGCGGCGATCATTTTAGTCGATGCAGGAATTTTGATCTTGATGTGTGTGAACCGGAGGAACTGGCAGAGTTATATTATGTGGCAGATTTTTATGATTTTGTGCAGTTTTGTTCCGATTATTCTGTATCTGACCGGAATTATTTATGTGCCGTATCTGGCGCTCGCGGCACTCGGAACGTCTGTATTTTTGTTCCTTGGAACGCTGATCATCGGTGACAGAAGAGCCAGGGTGGAACTGAAGAGAAGATTCCATATCAGATAAGGAAACGACAGAAGTTTGAATAAGAGGGTTTATGATCAGAAAATTGACTTTGAAAAAAGAAAGAGAACATGAGACAAACGAAGCGAGCATCGCAGGAAATGTCATGCGTGACCTGATCGCGCATGTGACAAACGATAACCTGATCGGCAGGAAAATCAAAAGCGGTGAACTGCGGAAAAAAATGGTCGAACCGCCGTGGAAATGCCCGGATATGTTCACCATGACCACTATCGAGATGGAGCACTTCACAATGGAGTGGCTTGAATTAAAGGAAAATCCAAATGAGCAGAAGGTGATCTTACAGCTTCATGGCGGCGGGTATATCGGAGCGATGCGGAATGCATACCGCATGTTTGCGGGACTTTACAATGAAGTCAGCAAAGGGATGAGTGTACTCACCATTGATTACCGTGTAGCACCTGAAAATCCATATCCGGCGGCATTGGAAGATGCAGTGAGCGCATATCAGTGGCTGCTCGGTCAGGGCTGGTTTGCAGAGGATATCATTGTAGCAGGAGATTCCGCAGGAGGAGGGCTTGCGATGGCACTGTGCCATTATCTGAAAGATCATGGAATGCAGCTTCCATGTGGGATCGTTGCAATGTCTCCGTGGACGGATCTTATGGCAAGCGGTGAATCATATGATACCAATTATGAGAGGGATCCGTTGTTCGGAAATACGAGGGACAGCCTGATCTATAACAAAGACTATGTGGGTGACCATGATCCGATGGATGCTTATATTTCACCTTTGTATGGGGATTTCAGAGGATTTCCGCCAATGCTCATTCAGGTAGGTTCTTATGAGATGCTGTTAAGTGATTCGGTGAGCGTTGCCTCGAAAGCGAGACATCAGGGTGTGAAAGTAAGACTCAGTATTTATGATGGAATGTTCCACATTTTCCAGATGGCAGCAAAAATGCTGCCAGAATCCAGAAAAGCGTGGGCTGAGATTGGAAAATTTATTGATGTTTTGTCAGATGACTGACATCCATATAAACAGGAAGACCATTTTCATAGGTGACATTGGATTCACCCTGGATCAATGGAGTGAGGTAATCAATTAATTCCTGTGTAACATCATTGCTGGCGGCGTTGATCCATTCAGCAGGAACGGATCTGGCTTCGTTGGCAATATTTTTTATCTCGGCATATCCATATTCAATCGTATATGGATCGTCAGATACACGGTTCATGGTGACCATAGAAGCTGTTACGCCTTCCTCGGAGAGCGCAACGGCTTTTTTTCCTAATTCGACAGATTCCATAAGGTCTGTCTTAGATGCTAAATGGGCTGCACACCGCTGTAATACATTCACTTCGATGGAACGGACCTTTACACCTAATTTTTCTTTCACAAGGAATTCCAATGTTTTTCCGGCGCCACTCAGCTGGCTGTGGCCAAATGTATCGACTGACTTCTCAGAAGCGCTGATGTAATTGCCGGATGCATCGCGGATACCCTCTGAGACTGCAATGATAACGTTATTGCGTTCAAACAGCATACGTTTTACATCTAACAGGAAGTCGTCCGTATCAAACGGAACTTCCGGAAGATAAATCAAATGTGGAGCGGAATTATATCCGTTTCTTGCAAGAGCAGCGGCAGCGGTCAGCCATCCTGCGTCACGTCCCATGATCTCAATGATCGTGACACTCTTGACTGCGTAAATAAAAGTGTCATGGGCAATCTCTAAAACAGAGGAAGCAATATATTTTGCAGCGGAACCAAAACCAGGAGTGTGGTCTGTTTCACACAGATCGTTGTCGATTGTTTTTGGAATGCCGATGATGCGGACATTGCTGCCGATTTTTCTGCCGTATTCGGATAATTTTAAAACGGTGTCCATAGAGTCGTTTCCGCCAATGTAGAAGAAGGCGCCGACATTGTATAATTCAAACTGTTTGAAGATAAAAACATATGAGGAATCATCATCCAGATAATCCGGCAGTTTATGACGGCAGGAACCTAAATACATTGCCGGTGTTGTTTCCAGACGATCCAGATATGCCGGATTTTCATTCATAATTTCTGTCAGATTTAATAAATGATTGTTTAAGATGCCAAGGATTCCATTTACAGATCCATAGACAGTCTCATACTGATCAGATGCCATGACTCCACGGATCACACCTGCAAGGCTGGCGTTAATTGCAACTGTCGGGCCACCGGACTGTGCGACCATTACATTTTTTAAACTCATAGTTTACTCCTTAATAATTCATTAACTTTTGTTAAAAATAGTATCCATTTCTTTTTCTTTTGTTATAATGAAAAAGATAGATTTTTTGAAAAAATCTTTTTGACTGCTATATAATAGCGGAAAATAACGTGTTTAGCAAGAGGTAGCAGGTGTGAAATGTGATTTATGTCCAAGAAAATGCCTTGTAGACCGGAAAAAGGGTGAAAAAGGGATCTGTGGGCAGACAGAAAATTTAAAAGTTGCGAGGGCGGCACTTCATTTCTGGGAGGAACCTTGCATTTCGGGAGATGCGGGATCTGGAGCTGTATTTTTTTCGGGGTGTCCGTTGCATTGTGTATTCTGTCAGAATGAGAATATCGCAAACGGAATGGTTGGAAAAGAAATCTCTCTGGAGCGGCTCGTGGATATTTTTCTTGAATTACAGAAAAAAAGAGCCAATAATATCAATCTTGTAACACCGGGACATTTTGTGCCGCAGATCGTGAAGGCTCTGGATCAGGCACGAAAGGAAGGGCTTACGCTTCCGGTTGTATACAATACAAGCAGTTATGAGACGGTTGACACGATCAAAATGTTAGAGGGGTACGTCGATATTTATCTGCCGGATTTTAAATATATGAGCCCGGGTTTGAGTAAAAAGTATTCCCATGCTCCGGATTATGCAGAGGTTGCAAAGGCAGCGATCGCAGAGATGGTGCGGCAGACAGGAAAGGCTGTGTTTGTAAATGGAGATGAAGATAACCTTATTTTAAGAGGAACGATCGTAAGACATCTGACACTGCCCGGTTGTATGGCGGATTCCATGCAGATTTTAAAATATCTGCATGAAACTTACGGAGATATGATTTATATCAGTATCATGAATCAGTTCACCCCACTTTCCAATCTGGAAAAGTATCCGGAATTAAATCGCAGGATTACCGATGAGGAATATGAGACACTGGTGGATTATGCGATTGAGATCGGAATAGAAAATGGTTTTATTCAGGAGGGAGACACAGCGGAGGAAAGTTTTATCCCGGCATTTGACTGTGAGGGCGTGTAACCCTGAAAATAAGAATAATATTTTCCGGTGGAAAAAATTTCCGAAAAAATAAGAAAAATTATATTTACATAATATGGGAAAATGCTATAATTAGTTTCGCATGATTACAAAGAAGGAATAGCAGCGAATTGCTGCAGACATATTCTTTATCATAATAGAGTGAATTGCGAAAAATTTACGATAAGTAATTGGAAATGCAGACGAGGAGGAGACGAGAATGAATTTTCTGAATTTAATTCAGGGCGCAGCCGGAAAGGTAAAAGGGGTTGCGACTTTGCTTAGCGGGCTGACAAAGACACAGGCAATCATAGCGGGTGTAGCCACTGTGACAGCAGTTGGCGGTGTCGGAACAGGAGGATATTTTTTATATGACCATTTTCATCAGCCGGAACCAATTGTGGCAGATGTTGTGATCAGTACAGAGGTGGCAGAAGAACCGACGGAAGAAGTTGTGGCAGTTGAAGAGGTTGTCACGGAAGAGACAGAGGCGGCAGAACCGGAAACTGTTACATTGGTCGGAAGTTCTATTGAGAAGGATCTGAAGATCAAGATTCAGGACGAGTCCTCGAAAAATGTAAAGGGACAGCCTTTTGAGATCACGATCAAGGCAGACAAGAAGAAGGCAAAATCAACTACATATTCAGATGATGATAAAGATGGTATTATTTACATTAAAAGTATTGATGCCGGAAAATATGATGTCTCTTTGAATGAGATCGATGGATATATTTCAAAAGAGAATTCTTACAAAGTAACGGTTAAGGATAAGATTGAATACACCAAGGTAGATGTCAAAGACGAGATTAAATCCGCAGCAGAAGTAGCACCGGCAGAGGATGCAGAGGTAGACAATGTTGAGGTGGAGGCTGTTATTCAGGATACAGTGGAAACGGTTGACAGCACCTGCACACCATCCAAAGTCGGAGCAGGAGATGTGGATACTTCCAATTTCCCGAAAGCTTCTGTTGGTGGATCAACAAAAGTGGACATTGCACAGGCAGCAGTGACGGCTTCCGCAAAACGTGTGGGATACCATGCTACAGGAACGGAATCATCTGGTGTGACTACATCATCCGAGACATCATCGGAAACAGCAACACCAAAATCATCAGAAACAACAGTACCAAAATCATCAGAAACAACAACACCATCGGAAACGACAACACCGAGTGAAGGCGGTCAGGGAACTGGCGGTGATCAGAATTCTGGTTCTGGAAATAGTGGAAATGGTGAGAGTACAGGTGATCAGAATGGAACATCTGGAGACAAAACAGATGGTACAGAGACAAAGCCGGATGATACGAAACCAGATAAATATGAAATTACCATTGTCCATATGTTTTATAAAAACGATGGAAAAACAAAAGCAGACAAAGCAGATGAAAAAGAGACAGTAACTGTTGCAAAGGATGCGAAAACGGTGTCATCTGCAAAAACATATGACGGATATAAAGCTTCCAACGGTACAACCTTTACCATTCAGAATGGTGCAAAAGAATATACCATCATGTGGGTTGCAACAGCAGCAGATAAGGTTACTTATAAGGTAACACATAATTTCTTTCAGGCTGATGGAAAGACCAAAGCAGAAGAATCCAAAAGTGAAGATATCACAGTAGATGCTACTGCTACTGAGATACAGGCATCTTCTTATGAAGCACAGGGATATAAACTGGTAGAAGGTTCCACGAAGATCAAAGTGGCAGCAGGCACAACAGCATACACATTAAACTGGGTAAAAGCTGCAGCCGCAGCCAGTGCATCTGTCACAGTACCACAGACGGCAGCTTTATATAACAGCACTATTAATAATGCAAATGCAATTGGTCTCACAGCAACATTGACAGACGCAGGCAATATTATCACAAATATTACATGGGCTAGCAGCAACGAAAAAGTTGTAAAGGTATCCAATGGAGCGAAAACAGGATGTACACTGACAGCAGTTGGAAAAGGAAGCGCAACTGTAACAGGTACGATCACATACTTATCCAAACCGGGCGATACCAAGACAACCGCAAGTGACAAGAAAATCACATGTACAGTTACAGTCAATGATTTTACTGGAAATACAACAACCCAGTTAAAAGATAAATCCGGTAGATTACTTTACAAAGATTCCGAGTGTAAAAAACCAGCAACCGTGGCAGATTACAATGCAAACGGAACTTACTACACCGAGCCGGTTTACACCGGATGGCAGACCATTGATGGAAAAGTATATTACTATACCAGCAACCATCAGCGTGTAACAGGAAGTCAGGTGATCAGCGGTATCTCTTACAACTTCGGAAGTGATGGAGCATTACAGCAGGGTTCAGGAAAGAACGGTATTGATGTATCCAGCCATCAGGGAAATATTGACTGGGCATCTGTAAAGGCAGCAGGTATCAATTTTGCAATTATCCGTGTCGGTTACCGCGGATCACAGACAGGAGCATTGGTAGAGGATTCCTGCTTCAAGAAAAATATTCAGGGTGCAACTGCAAACGGCATTAACGTTGGTGTTTACTTCTTCACACAGGCTACAACGGAGGCAGAAGCTGTTGAGGAGGCAAGTATGGCATTGACCTTATGCTCCGGCTACAATCTTTCTTACCCGATCTTTGTTGATACAGAGAACGGAAGCGGAGCAGCCCGTGCCAACGGATTAGATAAAGGCACCAGAACAGCATGCGTGGCTGCGTTCTGTAAGACCATTGCAAACGGTGGAAGAAAAGCAGGTGTTTACGCAAGCAAGAGCTGGTACAATAATAAAATTGATGCATCTGCATTCAGTAACTACTTTATCTGGGTTGCACAGTACAACACAACCTGCAATTACAAAGGAAAATATAACATGTGGCAGTATTCTTCCAAGGGAAGTGTTCCAGGAATCAAGGGAAATGTCGATGTAAATATTGCATATTAATTCATGGGTTTTAAAAGAATGACCGGTATCTGTTCAGATACCGGTTGTTTTGTGCATAACAATCAATAAGGAGAACAGGTTTGCCATATTATAATAAGAAAGAGTATCCAAAACAGATATGGGTGTCGCAGATACCGGAGCGGGAAGTTTCTTTGTTAAGAGAAAATCTTGCAGGGATCAAACAAACTACATTTGTATTAATGAAAAAAGAGGAAGACTTTCATCAGCTGTCAGAGAAGCGGAGCAGAGATATCATTTTTCTATCTTCGAATCAGTCTCTTTTAGACCTTGCCAGAGATGTGGATGTCCCGGCGATTGCCTATCAGAAGCCGGAAACGGATACATTTCTTCATGCCGATATGGTCGTCGAGGGGTTCGAGGAAGTCGATATGACGTTTTTACAGCGTGTGTATGAGAGACATTTCAACATTCCATGGACGATTCTGGAGACGGAACGCTGTATTGTGAGAGAACTGGAAATTTCTGATCTGGATGACCTTTTTTCCATGTATGCAGAACCCGGAATGACCGATTATATGGAGGGGTTATATGAATATGAGGAAGAGCTGGAATATCAGAAAGCCTATATCGAAAATATGTATCGTTTTTACGGATATGGAATGTGGCTCGTTTTTGAGAAAAAAACGGGTACGCTGATCGGCAGGGCTGGTGTGGAACACCGGGAAGAGTTAAATGGAGATATGGAATTGGGGTATGCGATCCGGACATCCTTTCAACAACAGGGTTATGCCTATGAAGTCTGTCAGGCGATCATGCAATATGCAGGAGAGGAGCTGCAGGTACATCTCTTGCACTGTCTGATTCAAAAAGAAAATGCTCTTTCTGAAAAACTTGCCATAAAATTAGGTTTTTCTTACTGCGGTGACCGGGAAATAGACGGCGTCCTGATGTCAGATTATCAGATAGAATGGTGATGGAAGCCGGATGCAAAGTTTAAGCGTTGATTTTTGATAGAAAATAAAATATAATCATATATTATACACAAAAGCATAGATAAAGTGGGTGATCTACATGGCAGAACTTTCATCAGAAGAATTAGAGAAAATCGTAAAAGAAGAGGACAATAGTATCAAACCAATGAAGGAGTTTGAGAGTCCCGAAAAATTATATCAGGAATTGATCGCCAGTGTCCGTAAGTATCATCCATCTACGGATATCAGTCTGATAGAGAAGGCATACAACATTGCATACGAGGCACATAAGGGGCAGGTAAGAAAATCGGGAGAACCGTATATCATCCATCCATTGTGCGTTGCGATTATTTTGGCAGAGTTAGAGCTTGATAAGGAGACGATCGTAGCGGGACTTTTGCATGATGTGGTGGAAGATACCGTTATGACCGATGAGGAGATCAGGCAGGAGTTTGGTGCAGAGGTTGCACTGCTGGTAGATGGAGTTACAAAATTGGGGCAGTTGTCCTACGATGCGGATAAGGTGGAAGTTCAGGCAGAGAATTTAAGAAAAATGTTCCTTGCCATGGCAAAGGATATCCGTGTGATCCTGATCAAACTGGCAGACCGCCTACATAATATGCGGACACTGAAATACATGACGCCGGAGAAACAGAAGGAAAAAGCGCGCGAGACAATGGATATCTATGCGCCGATCGCCCAGCGCCTTGGTATTTCCAAAATTAAGATTGAATTAGACGATCTGTCTTTAAAATATTTAGAGCCGGAAGCATACTATGATCTGGTTCATCAGATCGCCCAAAGAAAAAGTGTCAGGGATGATTATGTCCAGAGCCTTGTGGAAGAGGTAAAAAAACATATCCACGAAGCCGGAATTCCGGCGCAGATCGATGGGCGGGCAAAGCATTTTTTCAGTATTTATAAGAAAATGAAGAATCAGGATAAAACGCTGGATCAGATTTATGATCTGTTTGCAATCCGTATTATCGTGGATTCCGTAAAAGACTGTTATGCGGCACTCGGCGTCATCCATGAGATGTATAAACCGATCCCTGGCCGGTTCAAAGATTACATTGCCATGCCAAAACCGAACATGTATCAGTCACTTCACACGACACTGATCGGACCGACCGGACAGCCGTTCGAGATCCAGATCCGTACCTATGAGATGCACCGCACTGCTGAGTACGGTATCGCCGCTCACTGGAAATACAAAGAGGCAAGCAATAATGGCGGTGCTGCAGCACCAATGACCGTTACCGAGGAAGAGAAGTTAAGCTGGCTGAGACAGATTTTAGAGTGGCAGAGGGATATGTCCGATAACAAAGAGTTTATGAGCCTGTTAAAAAGTGATCTCGACCTGTTTTCGGATACGGTTTTCTGCTTCACACCGACAGGAGATGTGAAAAACCTGCCAAATGGTTCTACGCCAATTGATTTTGCGTACAGCATCCATTCGGCGGTCGGAAACAAAATGATCGGAGCCAAAGTCAACGGAAAGCTTGTTCCGATTGATTATGTGATTCAGAATGGTGACCGGATCGAGGTATTGACTTCTCAGAATTCCAAGGGACCAAGCCGCGACTGGCTGAATATTGTAAAGAGCACGCAGGCAAAGAACAAGATCAATCAATGGTTCCGAAGCGAGTTGAAGGAAGAAAATATCATAAGAGGAAAAGAGCTGCTTGCATCCTGTTGTAAATCAAAGGGAATCAACCTTTCCGATATCAACAGACCAGAGTATCAGGATAAAATCATGCGCAAGTATGGTTTTCATGACTGGAATTCCTGCCTTGCAACCGTTGGACATGGCGGTTTAAAAGAAGGTCAGATTGTAAACCGCATGTATGAGGAATACAAGAAAGATCACCTTGCACGTATTACAGATGAGGAAGTTCTTGAGACAATTTCCGAAAATAAAGAAAAAGTTCCGGAGAAAAAATCAAAGAGTGGTATTATTGTAAAAGGACTTTATGATGTGGCAGTCCATTTTTCAAAATGCTGCAGTCCGGTTCCGGGGGACGAGATCGTAGGATTTGTGACAAGAGGACGCGGTGTTTCCATTCACCGGACGGATTGCATCAACATCATCAATCTTTCAGACATGGAGAGAGAACGTCTCATCGATGCGGAGTGGCAGCATGATGAAGAATCCGGCAATTCCGGTCTTTATCTGGCAGAGATCAAAGTATTCTGCAATAACCGTACCGGGCTTCTCGTTGATATCACAAGAGCCTTTACAGAGCGTGAGATTGATATCAATGCGATCCATTCCAAGACGAGCAAGCAGGGAATCGCAACCATTGATATTTCATTTAACACAAAAGGAAAAGCAGAGCTGACGAGCGTGATCGACAAGCTTCGTCAGATAGACAGTATTATTGATATTGAGAGAACCACCGGCTGATCTGGCTCAGGTGGTTTCTTTCATCTTTTTATGGAGGAAGAGAAATATGGCACCATTAAGTATACAGACATATGTAGTAGGTCCGGTACAGACCAATTGCTATTTTGCGATCAATGATGACACAAAAGAAGTACTGATCATTGATCCGGGTGCAAGTGCAAAACAGCTTGCAGAGAAAGTGAAAGAGCAGGGATTGAAACCTGTGGCAATTCTTCTGACACATGGACATTTTGATCATGCGACAGGGGCAGGGGAGCTGGCGCAGCTTTTGCATATAAAAATATACGCGCAGGAAAAAGAAAAAGAGACACTGGAAAATCCGCAGTTGAATCTGAGCGGATGGCAGGGAAGCGAGCTTGTGTTCTATGCCGATGAATATTTAAAAGATGAGCAGGAAATAGATCTTGCAGGATTTCATATACGGGTATTTTTAACACCGGGACATACGGTGGGAGGCTGCTGCTATTATTTTCCTTATCAGAACACGTTATTCAGCGGAGACAGCCTCTTCCAGACTTCTATTGGAAGGACTGATTTCCCGAAGGGAAGTGCTTCCCAGCTGATCCATGCGATCCGGGAAAAACTCATGCCGCTTCCTGATGAGACCGCCGTGTATACAGGGCATGGAGATATGACAACGATTGGAACAGAGCGGATGTACAATCCATATTTGTAGGAGGAAAGCATGATATTAGCAAAATTAAACCAGCCGGAATTTGAGTATGACATACATTCGCTCATCAAAGCATTTTTCCCGGAGGAAAATGTGAGTGCAACGGCAGAAGATAAAAAATATGAGGAAGAGATCACCTTACAGTTTCAGGTGGAGTATGAGCCACAGCAGATAAAAATTGAGTGGAAGGAAAAAAATCAGGAGAGTCATGACCGAAGTTTTCCGGTAGATTTTTTAGACCGCACGGAAACGAAAAACGAATTGAAACAGAATTTTTATCAGATATTATCAGAGATCACGGGCAAAAAGCTTCCGTGGGGGACTCTGACAGGAATCCGGCCAACGAAAATCCCGATGAAATTTTTAGAGGAAGGAAAAACGGAGGCAGAGATCAGAGCCTACATGCAAAAAACGTACTTTGCATCCGATGAGAAAATCGATCTTTCCATTGATATCGCAGAGCGTGAGCTTGAAATCTTAAAAAAGATCGATTACGAGAACGGCTACAGTCTTTATATCGGAATCCCATTCTGTCCGACAACCTGCCTGTATTGTTCGTTTACATCCTACCCATTAGTGAGCTGGAGACAGAAAGTGGACAGCTATCTGGATGCCTTGGAAAAAGAACTGGATTATGTAGCAGTAAAATTTGGAAAAAAACATCTGAATTCCATTTACATTGGAGGGGGCACACCGACAACACTGGAGCCATATCAGCTTGACCGGCTGATCCGTAAAATCCGATGCAGCTTTGATCTGTCACACTGTCTGGAGTTTACAGTGGAAGCCGGACGACCGGACAGCATCACAAGGGAAAAATTAGAAACATTGAAAAAATGGGACATCACAAGAATTTCCATCAATCCGCAGACGATGAAAGATGAGACATTAAAAATCATCGGGCGCAGACATACCGTGGCACAGACCGTGGAGAGTTTTCATCTTGCGAGAGAACTTGGATTCGATGATATTAACATGGATCTTATCATGGGACTGCCGGAGGAAAGCCTTGAGGATGTCAGGGATACCTTAGAGCAGGTAAAAGCGTTAAAACCGGATAATCTTACCGTGCATTCACTTGCATTAAAGAGGGCGGCACGGCTTAACACGTTTAAGGAAGATTATAAAGATTACAAGATGGTCAACACCACAGAGCATATGAACCTCACCGCAGAATATGCAAAAGAGATGGGATTAGAACCATATTATCTGTATCGGCAGAAGAGCATGGCTGGCAATCTGGAAAATGTCGGTTACGCAAGTCCGGGGAAAGCAGGAATTTATAACATTCTGATCATGGAGGAGAAACAGACCATCGTGGCGTGCGGAGCGGGAGCTTCGACGAAACGTGTCTGGAATGAGCCAAATCCGGACGGCACTCATCGGATCGAAAGATGCGAGAATGTCAAGGATGTAGCGCAGTACATCGAGAGAATTGATGAGATGATTGAGCGGAAGCAGAAACTTTTTGCAGAAGAATAAAAGGTTTTTTTTCCTGAAATAGTACATCAAATGAGGGTTAGTACATCAAAAAATTACCCAATAATACTGAATAACCTATGAGATGTATTGAAACAACCTAATAACTGTGCCTTAAAGGACGAATTCATTTTAGAAGATGAGTTCGTCCTTTTCTCATATATTCCAAAATGACGGTAGAACTGTTCACAAGTTTTATGGTAAAATTTGAATACAAATTGAGCAACAAATCTGGGAAAACATAATCATCAATGTGTAAAATGTGATAGTCATGAGGAAAAAACGAGAATCACCGAAAGGATGTGGGAGGCATTGTGCGGGAAGAGAATCAAACAACCAGCAGCCTTGGCTGTATTATTTGTTCTAATGTTTATTGGTGGATGTTTTTTTGTGAAAGCCAATCAGGCAAAGGAATTTGAGAAAAACGATTATGGGGTGTTTTTAAATGCGGACGCCTCATCTTTGGAACGATTTAAAATGTATGAAACGATTGTAATTGATGCACAGTATTTTACAAAAAGGGATATTGAATTGCTCCATCAAAATGGAACAGTCGTATATACATATCTAAATATTGGGTCGATTGAAAACTTCAGGGAGTACTATACAACCTATGCGGAACTGGCAATCGGTGAGTATGAGCATTGGGAGGAAGAACAATGGGTGGATGTAGCAAACCCAGACTGGCAGAAGTTTATAGGACAGCTTTCTCAGGAACTATATGAAAAAGGTGTTGATGGGTTCTTTATAGATAATTGTGATGTATATTATTACGCTCCACGCGAGAGTATTTTTGAAGGTCTTACAGCTATTCTGCAAAATATTATGATGTTTGAGAAAGCGGTCATCATCAATGGCGGAGATACTTACGTGGCAGAATATAGAGAACGCTATGGTGATATTACTCCTATTATGACAGGCGTAAATCAGGAATCCGTATGGAGCGGCATCGATTTTGATAAAGGAATATTTCATGAGCAAATGAGCGAGACGAGGGATTATTTCTGCAAATATTTGGAAGCGTGCAAAGCAGATGGAATGGAAGTATATCTGTTGGAATATACAACGAACCCAAAACTAATCCAAAAAATAAAAGAATACTGCAAGGAGCAAGACTTCCATTTATATATTTCTAGTTCCCTTGAACTTAGATAATGAGTGCTGGGAAATACGAAAAGTATGCGGTTGCTTTTTCTGGAACGGGATAATGTTATTGCTCTTATTTGATTGACAAAAATTAGATAGGTTTTATAATTGATATTAAGAATTGTTCCTAATAATGAGCTGGATAGAAACAACTAAAAAATAGAAGAAAAAGGGTAAGATTATGTTTGAGATGAAACCAGAGTATTACATTGGAATAAAAATGATTGATGAACAACATAAACAGTTGTTTACATATGCGGATGAAGCATATAGCAGATTATGAAGATTTTGACATACCTTACGGAATGGTTAGTAAATCATATTTTGTATGTTGATGGACAGATTCCACAGGAATAATGTGATATATAGGAGTTTATGAAAGAGATTTATGGATGAAAAACAGTTAAGCATAGATATCGTTGGTTTGGCAGGAGGTTCCTTTATTTGCAAGGATTATTCATCTTGCGGATGTAATAGATGCGATTGCTAACAACATAAAATGTAGACAGGAAAAATGGGATAAATGTTGTGAATTTCTTGTACAACAAAAAGGATTATTATTTGATGATGAGTGTGTAGAAGCCTTTTTTGAAATGATATCAAAAGAAACATTTGTTTCGTTAGAGGATGGATCTTTTGAGTCAAAGTTATGGGAGATCGTTCCAAGAAAAAAACAGATGTTTGATTGGAATACTTGTAAAAATATTGCAGATTTCTTTGCGAATATTGTTGATTATAAATCTCCCTTTACAAGTAGACACTCTATTGGTGTTGCAGAAAAGGCTGCGCAGTTTGCAAAGTATATTGGATATGATGTTTCAGATATCGAAAAAATGTATCTGGCGGGAGCATTGCATGATATCGGAAAAATGGCGGTCGGTAATGAAATATTAGAAAAACCGGATAAACTTACGGATGAAGAATTTGATAAAATGAAAAACCATGCGGGCTACACATATCTTATGTTGTCACAAGTAGATGGTTTTGAAGATATACGGGATTGGGCTGCACTACATCATGAAAAACTAAATGGGAAAGGGTATCCATTTGGAAAAACTGCAGATGAATTAAATGAACAAGAACGAATTATGGCATGTGTTGATATTTATCAGGCGCTTACGGAAGAACGTCCATATAAGAAAGGAATGTCGCATGAAAAAACATGTGATATACTTGATGAAATGGCAGAAAAAGGTTTTGTGGATGCAGATATTTCACGTAAAATGAGAGATTGTTTTCATTAGCATAGTATGAATGTTACAGAAAAACGGGTAGCCATTAACTCATTGGTATAGTTTGCGACGGGAGCAAATTCATTCATGATGCCCTTATAGATTTCAGCAGGGATGGTCCAAAGATCAGTATCTTTCTCTGCTTGTCGAAAGTGATGGATGGAATGTATAATATTGTTAATGATTCAGAGATATTTATTTTGGAAACAACTTAATCAATTTGGAGGTATAAAATGAAAGCACATAAGTATTGGTCAATCGGAGCGTTAATTACTATGATTGGGACTTTTTATACTGGATATAAAGGATCCAAATCAGGTCATAGGTATTTTGCGTGTAGCACTCTTATATGTATGATCATGTCCATGTATACGGGACATAAAATGATTTCAGTTAATAAGAGAGTAAGAAAACAGGTGGAAAATACAGAAGCGGAGGAATAGTAAATGTTAGAGTCAGGAACCAAAGCACCGGACTTTGAATTGCCGGATCAGAACGGAGAAGTGCATAAATTAAGTGATTATTTAGGT
>DXQT01000032.1 GCA_019411365.1 Roseburia sp. | reverse complement strand
CAAGGGCTTATAGCCCGCATCTCGAGCCACCCCTTGTAGGGGTGGTCGCGACTGCCCGGATACCGTTATGCTGATAAGGGACAGGGAGGAAAAAAACATGAAAAAGAGACACTATGGGAAAATGCTGCTTCTATTCGGGGCAGCCTATATGCCTATGATGGGGTGCGGAACAAAGGAAAACAGTAAAATGGATATAAAAGATATGACAACAAGGGATACAGAGTTTCACACAGAATTATTTGGCGGGAATACCTATATCTTTTCGCCGGAGGATGATCCAAAGCAGGTGGCAGAAACATTAGATGCTATTTATGAGAAACAGGAAGCAAATCAGTTTGGAGAGGAGCGTTATGCCATCTATTTTATGCCGGGAGAGTATGATGAAACGATCGAGGCGAATGTTGGGTTTTACACACAGGTGGCAGGACTTGGAGAACTTCCGACAGACACAAAATTACAGAGTCTGCAATGCACCGCAAGATGGCTTGCAGATGATCCGTCAAATCACAATGCATGCTGCAATTTCTGGCGCGGAGTAGAGAATATGGAATTGGAAACAAATACCATGTGGGCGGTTTCACAGGCAACGTTTATGCGGAGAGTGCAGGTCGATGGTGCATTATTTTTACATGATGAATACGGATGGTGCAGTGGTGGATTTCTGGCGGACTCCAACACCGATCTGATGACGGATTCCGGCTCACAGCAGCAGTGGCTTTCCAGAAACTGTAACTGGAAAGCGTGGATGGGTTCTAACTGGAATATGGTCTTTGTCGGTACTGAAGAAGGAAAAAATCCAACCGGAACCTGGCCGGTCGTTCCGCATACAGAGGTGGAGAAGACTGAAGCCATGCAGGAAAAACCATTTTTGATCTATGACGATGAGGAAGGTTATATGGTCTATGTGCCAAAAGAGCGGGAAAATGCTGTTGGTGTTTCCTGGGAAAATGGCAGTGAGGGAGAAAAAATCCCGATTGACCAGTTTTACGTTGCAAAGCCGGAGAAAGATACGGCAGAGACGATGAATCAGGCATTGGAAGAAGGAAAAAATCTGCTTCTGACACCTGGAATTTATGACCTTGAGGAACCGATTGTCGTAAACCGCCCGGATACGATCGTGCTTGGCATGGGACTGGCAACCCTGCGTGCAGCAAAAGGAAATGTCTGTCTGGAAACAGGGGATGTACAGGGACTGATCCTTGCAGGACTGCTTTTTGATGCCGGGGAAACAAAATCGGACAATCTTCTTGTCGTTGGCAGCGAGGACCAGAAATCCGAGGATAATGGGAAAAATATTTATTTAAGCGATCTGTTTTTCCGTGTTGGAGGAACAGATACAGACACACCGGTAAGCGTCAAGTGCTGCGCTACGATCAACAGCAGCCATGTGGTCGGGGATAACTTCTGGGTATGGCGTGCAGACCACGGAGACAATGTGGCGTGGGAAGAAAACAAGGCAGAAAATGGAATCATCATCAACGGAGATGAGGTCACGATGTATGCGCTGATGGTAGAACATTTTGAACAGTATCAGACGGTATGGAATGGAGATCACGGAAAAGTGTATATGTATCAGAGCGAGATCCCATATGATGTTCCAACTCAGGAGGTCTGGATGAGCCATGAGGGACAGAAGAATGGATATGCTTCTTTTTATGTGGATGGCGCTGTGGATGCGTTTGAAGCATGGGGGCTTGGTGTTTACCTGTATAACCGGGATGCGTCAGTGGAACTTGATACCGCCATGGAGGTGCCGGATAAGAATGGAGTGAAAGTACACAATATCTGTACTGTGATGCTGACCGGATATCCGGGCATGAATCATATTATCAATGAATCGGGAGATTCGGTGACTTTTGCAGGAGAACGAAAAGTGATCTGTGAATATGAGAACGGTCTCATCCGGTAAGATATAAAAAAAGGATACCTTTTTGAAAAAGAGTATCCTTTTTTTTGTGCCTTGCTTTTTTTAGAATAAAAATATCAAAGTAGGAAGGGTAGGATCAGGATGAAAGGATATCAATTTGAAGATACACAGGGAACATTCCATTTGAAAAAAGCGGAAAATATCAGCTATCTTTATTTTCCAATTGCAGGGGAAGCAGGGTTGAAAAGTTCCTTAACACCGAATCTCGGCGGTGATGCGAAGATAGATCAGAATACATTTTTACTGGAGCCGGTAAGTGCAGAAAATCTTGTCAATAACCGGAACAGCAGAAACTTCTGGTGCAATGTGAAGGGAATCGGAAGCTGGTCTTTGACTGGTAATGCAGCAGAAGCGTTAAGTAAGAAATTTACGGAAATGCAGGATGACAGTGAAGTGACAGCCGGATTTATGTGGCAGAAGACGACAAGGGAATCCAAAAAGTATCAGCTTCGCGGAGAAATACTTTCTTTTATTCCAGTAGAGAAAAACGTTGAGGTCATGCTGGTGACGATCACAAACACAGGACGCATGGCACAGACAGTTACACCGACGGCGGCGATACCATTATATGGAAGAAGCGCGGACAATATCCGTGACCACAGACATGTAACATCTTTATTACATAGAATTGAAACGACAGACATAGGCGTTCTGGTGACACCGACATTGTCTTTCGATGAGAGAGGACATCAGGTCAATCATATGACTTATTACTGCGTGGGCTGGAGTGGCAATGGAGAAAAGCCGGTAGATTTTTATCCGACAGCAGAGGATTTTGTCGGAGAGGGCGGTAACTTTGAGAGACCATATGCCATTGTAAAAAATGCAGAGGGTGTCAAAGCAGGAACAAGGATCGAAGGATTAGAGGCAGTTGGAGGTCTTCATTTTTCAGAGGTCACATTAGAGCCGGAAGAGGAATGCAGTTATCTGATCTTTACCGGAATTACAGAAGATATTCAGGAGATCAGGAATCTTTCCAAAACTTATACAACCAGAGAGATGGTATTGGAAGAACTGGAAAAAACAAAGGCATACTGGCAGGAAAAAGTAAATGTCGCTTATCATACCGGAGATTCGGATTTCAACCAGTTTATGCACTGGGTAAGTTTTCAGCCAATCCTGCGCCGTATTTATGGCTGCTCATTCCTTCCGCATCATGATTACGGAAAGGGAGGAAGGGGCTGGCGTGATCTCTGGCAGGATTGTCTGGCACTTTTGATCATGAATCCAGATGGAGTAAGACAGATGCTGCTTGATAATTTTGCCGGTGTCCGTGTAGATGGAAGTAATGCAACGATCATCGGAAGTAAACAGGGAGAGTTTGTTGCAGACCGGAATCATATCACAAGAGTGTGGATGGATCATGGTGTATGGCCAATGATCACAACAAAGTTTTATATTGACCAGACCGGAGATCTTGAACTGTTAGAAAAAGAGGCTGCTTATTTTAAAGACAAACAGATCGCAAGAGGAACCAGGACAGATACACTGTGGGATGAATCCTATGGCTGCTGGCAGAAGACCAAGCGTGGCGTGCGGGAAGAGGGCACGATTTTAGAGCATCTGCTGTTACAGAATCTTACCGCTTTTTACGAAGTTGGAGAACACAATAACATAAGACTGCGCGGCGCAGACTGGAATGATGCGCTGGATATGGCTTCTGAGAAGGGCGAGAGCGTGGCATTTTCCAATGCTTATGCAGGCAACCTTGCCGATATTGCAGAATTGCTGGAAGCATACCGGAAGAAAACCGGAAAAGAAACGGTTTCCCTTCTGGCAGAGATTGTGAGCCTTTTGGAAGATAATCCGGCATTATACGATTCTGTTGAGAAGAAGCTGCATGTATTAGAGGAATATTTACATGCGTGTGAGCATGACACAAGCGGAGAAAAAGTAGAGATCTCCATTGAAAAACTGACTGAAAACCTGCGTCACAAATCGGAGTGGTTAATGGAGCATATCCGGAAAAATGAGTGGGTAAAGGATTCGGAAGAAAGCGGCTGGTTTAACGGTTACTATGATAATCATGGACGTCAGGTAGAAGGAGATACAAAAACCGGTGTCCGCATGATGTTAACCGGTCAGGTATTTCCCATCATGGCTGGCACTGCGACAGACGAACAGATCCGGCAGATCACGAAGAGTGCAGACCGTTATCTCTATGATGAAAAAGTAGGTGGCTACCGTCTGAATACAGATTTCGGGGAAGTCAAGACAGATCTTGGAAGAATGTTTGGATTTTCCTATGGAGATAAAGAAAACGGAGCAGTCTTTTCCCATATGGCAGTGATGTATGCCAATGCACTTTACAAACGTGGATTTGCAAAGGAAGGTTATAAGTCTTTGCATGCATTGTACAGACAGTCGGCAAACTTCGAAGTAAGCCGCATCTATCCTGGAATTCCGGAATACTTCAATGGAAGAGGACGTGGTATGTACCATTATCTGACAGGAGCTGCAAGCTGGTATATGCTGACGGTGATCACAGAGATGTTCGGAGTAAGGGGTCAGGTCGGTGATATGATCTTAGAACCAAAACTTTTAAAAGAGCAGTTTGATGAAGAGAAAAAGGCATCCCTTACACTGCAGTTCGCAGACAAAAACTGGAAGATCACTTATTTGAACCGCGAAGAAAAGGATTATGGAGAATATCAGATTGCAGATGTAACGGTGGACGGAGAGAAGATAAATTTTGTGCCAAAACAGCATGAGGCAATTCTTCCTAAGAATATGATCGAGAAACTTTCTGGCAATGAGACACATCAGATCGAAGTGGTTCTTGCCCAGGGAAATATTACATTATAAAACAGTTGCAAAAAATGGAATGGAGAAGAATATGGCAGAGGAAAAATTTTTAATTGAAAACTATGGAAAAAAGGGCACTTTTGCAAGCTTTCTTCCAGGTATTTCCGGAGAGAAGGGAATCCCTATTTGGTGTTATTATGTAAATCGTGGACAGTGCGTGGTCAGTTTCGGAGTCGACAATAAAGATCATTCGATCATGGAATTTTATCCGGCGCATCAGGCGTACCAGAATGTGAAAACGACAGGATTCCGTACTTTTGTAAAAAAAGATGGAAAAGTGACCGAGCTTTTTGCAGATGAAAACCAGACACACCGCATGGAAATTGCCATGAACGGATTAAAAATTGAAGAGGAAAATGACGTACTTGGAGTGAATGCAAAGGTAACATATTTTACACTTCCGGGAGAAAAAATCGGTGCACTGGTGCGTAAGGTAGAACTTACCAATGCAACCGGGGAACATGCCAAAATAGAAGTTTTAGACGGTATGCCGGCACTGATTCCATATGGAGTTGGAATTGACAGTATGAAAAACATGTGCCAGACATCCAAAGCGTGGATGCAGGTCGAGGATGTGAAAGAGGGACGCCCGTATTTCCGCGTGCGTGCCAGCATGGCAGATACCGCCGCAGTCACAAAGGTGGAGGGGGGTAATTTTTCCATTGGATGTCTTGCAGATGGTACGAGAATACAGCCGGTCGTTGATCCGACGGTTGTATTCTCCTATGATACTTCCTTACAGAAACCGATTGGATTTGAAGAGACGGCATTAAAAGAACTGCTCGCAAAAGAGCAGATCACCATGAACCAGTTGCCATGTAGTTTTTATGGAACAGAGGCAGATCTTGCAGCGAATGAGAGCATTTGTTTCTATGAGATCATCGGACAGGTGGAGAACAAAGAACTGTTGAAGGCATATGCAGCCAAAAAACTGGACGCAGTTTATTTTAACGCAAAAGCAAAAGAGGCAGAAGAACTGGTAGAACATCTTTGCAGCGGAATCGCAACGGAGACAGCGTCGAAAGATTTTGATGCTTATTGCCAGTATACTTATATGGATAATGTCTTAAGAGGTGGTTATCCGATCAAACTTGGCAACCATAAGATTTTTTACGTGTACTCCAGAAAACATGGCGATCTGGAAAGAGATTACAACTATTTTTCCATGCTGCCGGAGTTTTATTCACAGGGCAATGGAAATTTCAGGGATGTCAACCAGAACCGCAGATGTGACACTTTCTTTGCACCTTTTGTGGGAAGAGAGAATATCAAAACATTTTACAGCCTGATCCAGTTAGATGGTTACAACCCACTGGGCGTGGAAAAACTGACTTATCAGGTAGCAGAAGAAAAAGCGGAAAGTCTGCTGGCTCTTCACGAAAATTTACTTACAACCGAGCAGGAAAAACAGGAGTTTTGTGAATATATCAAAAAACCATTCACACCGGGGGCTTTGTACAGGAAGTTAGAGGAACTGTGTGGAGAACAGGACACAGAATTGTTATTTTCCCAGATCATCGATCAGGCGGACGGACTTGTGAACGGCAATTTCTTAGAGGGCTACTGGAGTGACCACTGGACTTACAATCTCGATCTTGTGGAAGATTATCTGGAAGTATTCCCGGAAAAAGAGAAAGAGTTACTGTACGAGAGAGATTACACGACCTTCCTCTCACAGGTGAATATCAATCCGAGATACAAACGTTATGAGGAGACGAAAAATGGTTTGAGACAGTACCATGCATTGAATGAGAAGAGCCGCAGAAATACGGAAGAAAAACTGGTGCATGAAGCAGGTCAGTCTGGAGAAGTTTTAAAGATGACGCTGCTGGAAAAATTAGTGTTACTGTGCGCCACAAAATTTGCAGCACTGGATGCTTACGGTATGGGTGTGGAGATGGAAGGCGGAAAACCTGGCTGGTATGATGCGTTAAACGGTATGCCGGGAATGTTTGGTTCTTCGATGGTAGAGACCTATGAGCTTGCCAGAATGTTGGAATACACGATCGGAGCATTAAAACGATATCCGGGAGAACTGGAACTGATCGAAGAATTTTCGGATTTCTTACAGCAGCTTGACCTGATCAATGCAAGCGAAAAAGAAGCGGTTGGCTACTGTAAAAAACAGGGCTGTACGACTGCCGAAGAGGTGAAAAAAGAGGGCGAAGTCCTCTCCTTCTGGAATCAGATCAACGATGCAAAAGAGGCTTACCGTGAGAAAGTATTCTCCGGAATATCCGGGGGGAAGTATCTTGTTTCCACAGAGAAAGTGGTAAAAATTTTAAATGATTTTCTGGAAACAGTAACATTCGGAATTGAAAAAGCATGCATTTTGGGAAATGGCATCTGCCCGACCTATTTTACTTATGAAGTTTTAGAGTATGAGAAAGTAAAAGACGGCTGCAAGCCATTAAAATTTATGGTTCGTGAAGTTCCATATTTTCTGGAGGGACCGGTTCGCTATCTGAAATTAAAGACCGGAAAAGAGAAAAAGGAAAACTTATATGAGCAGGTAAGACACAGTGATCTCTATGATGAGAAGCTTTCCATGTATAAGGTCAACGCTTCTTTGCAGGATGCATCCTTTGAACTTGGCAGGGCGAGAGCCTTCACACCGGGCTGGCTGGAGAATGAGTCTATCTGGCTTCATATGGAATATAAGTATCTGTTGGAATTGATCAGAAATGGCATGTATGAAGCTTTTTTTGAGGATTTCCATAAAGCTGCGATCCCGTTTTTGGATAAGGAAGTATACGGAAGAAGTATTTATGAGAACTCATCCTTTATCGCAAGCAGTAAAAATCCAAACAAAGCATATCATGGCAAAGGTTTTGTGGCACGTTTAAGTGGATCGACCATCGAGTTTATCAGTATGTGGAAACAGATGATGTTTGGCAGCCATATTTTATCCATGAAAAACGGAGAACTGCATTTCACACCACAGCCGGCGATACCGGCATATCTGATCCCTGAAAATGGAAAAGTATCTGCCATGCTGTTTGGAAAGACAAAGGTAACGTATCAGTTTGCAGATGTAACCGACTATATTCCGGGACATTATGAGATTGCTTCCATGAAATTTATCTATCAGAATGGAAGCGTTGCAAATGTGGGCAGCGGCGTTGCAGGAGAAAAAATAGCAGTGGATGTCCGTGAGGGGCTTGTAACATCCATTGAGATTGATGTTCGATAAGAAAAAGGGGGTACTGGATGAAAATTATCACAACGGACTACGAAAACAAAAAGTTTTGGGAAGAAATAGAAAAAGAATCCGCACTGATGACAGACTGCATGCATGTGGTCAACATATGCCCGGATGTAACGTATCAGACATTCCACGGTTTCGGAGGGGCACTCACAGAGGCTGCCGCACATGTCTATGCAGGAATGAGCAAAGAAAAACAGGATGAGATCATCGAAGCGTATTTTGGAAAAACAGGACTTCGCTATAACCTTGGACGTATCCATATGAACAGCTGTGACTTTGCACTTGGCAATTACACTTATGTGGAAGAGGGAGACGATAGGTTAGAGACATTTGACATTTCCCATGACAGAAAAGAGATCCTTCCATTCCTTGCAGCAGCCAATGCAAAAACAGCCGAAGGAACAAACACAAAGGGACTGAAGTTATTAATGTCACCGTGGTCGCCGCCTGCTTTTATGAAAACAAACGGTGAGATGAACCATGGCGGCAAATTAAAGGATGAATATTATGCGGCATGGGCAGAATATTTTGTAAAGTTTATCCGGGCATATCAGGAAGAGGGAGCAGATATCGAATGGCTTACCGTACAGAATGAGCCTATGGCAGTGCAGACGTGGGATTCCTGTATCTATACTTCCGATGATGAGAGCCGTTTTGTAAGGGATTATCTAGGACCGAAGTTAGAGGAGGCAGGTCTTTCTGATATCGGTATTTTTGTCTGGGATCATAACAAAGAAGAAGCTTATCAGCGTTTTAAAGAAGTAATCTCGGATGAAAAGACAGGAAAATATATAAAAGGAGAAGCCATCCACTGGTATACCGGAGATCATTTTGAGACGATCGGGATGGTGCGTAAGCAGTATCCGGAAAAAGAAATCTTTTTTACAGAGGGATGTGTGGAATACTCCCGTTTTGCAGATTCCGGAGAAATCTATAAGGCAGAAATGTATGCACATGATATCTTGGGAAACTTAAATGCCGGAATTAATGCATCTCTTGACTGGAACCTGCTCTTAGATGAAAAAGGCGGACCAAACCATGTTGGAAATTTCTGTGCGGCACCAATCATGTGTGCGCCTGGGGAAGACAGCTATGAAAAGAGACTGACTTATTACTATATTGGACATTTCAGCCGTTATATCAAAGAGGGAGCAGTGAAGATCGGTACTTCCCGCTACACCGACGGTATAGAAGTGACTGCGTTTTTAAATCCGGATGGAGAGCGTGTCGCAGTCATTTTGAATAAATCCGAAAAAGAAGTTCCTTATACACTGCGTGAAATGATGAAAGATGCAGGTTATCAGGGAGTGGAAGGTGTGATCGCACCGCACAGTATCCAGACAATTGTTTATTAAAAAAAGGACACCTAAAAAAAAGACACCATTTTAAAATTTAAAGCATTTTTACAAGAGGGGATTGAACTTATAATTCAATTATCAACAAACAACAAATGTTGTAAAACAAGGAGGAAGTATTTATGAATTGGAAAAAAGTAGTATCAGTATTGCTCGTAAGTGCAATGACATTATCAATGGCAGCATGTGGCGACACAGCAGGCACAAGTGATAATGCAGCAGGAACAGAGGCAAAGGGGAGCACAAGCACAGCAAATGCATCCAGCGATGAAAAGTTAGTTGTATGGACATTATCAAACGACTTGATCGACTTTGGTAAGAGATTCCAGGAACAGACTGGTGTAGAGGTTGATACAGTGGTTATCGAGCCAGCTGATTACCCAACAAAAGTTCAGACAGCATTACTTGCAGGAGAAAAAGAACCGGATATCATCGTTGGTGAGCCAAAGATGTTAGAGGATTTCTTTGATGCAGGTTTCTTCGAGGATTTAAACCAGGCACCATACAATGCACAGGATTATGCAGATCAGATCGTTGATTATGTATGGCAGGTTGGACAGGATGACGATGGTATCCAGAGAGCAATCTCTTACCAGATCACACCAGCAGGTATCTACTACAGAAGAGATATCGCAAAAGAAGTATTCGGAACAGATGATCCGGACGAAGTTGGAAAATTATTCAAAGATTATCCTACTATCTTAGAGACAGCTCAGACATTAAAAGATGCTGGATACAGAATCTTCTCTTCTGATGCAGAGATGAACGTATTCTCCGGTGATAGTGCATGGGTAGTAGATGGAACATTAAATGTTGACCAGTCCAGAATTGATTACATGGATCTTTGCGTTGACTTATATCAGAATGACTTAACAGCATATGCAAGCCAGTGGTCAACACCTTGGTATCAGGCTATGGCTGGCGAGGTACCTATCTTAACAGCAGATATCCAGTCTAATGCAGATGATTCCGTTAACGTTTGGGATGCAGATCAGTTCGCAGAGGCAACAAAAGGACTTGATACAACAACTGTATTCGCATTTGGTCTTCCTTCCTGGGGTGTACTTACTATGAGAGATAACGTAGGCGAGACATCTGGATTATGGGGCGTTTGCTCTGGACCAGCAGCAGGATTTGACGGTGGTACATATATCGGTATTTCTTCTCAGTCTGAAAGAAAAGACACAGCTTGGGAATTCGTAAAATTCTGTACATTAAATGAAGATACAGCTAACTGGTGGATTGAATACTCACAGGGTGATACAGTTTCTTTGAAATCAGCTCTTGATAAACACAAAGATGATGAGAACCAGATTTACGGTGGTGAGAAATTATACCAGTTCTGGTTAGATCAGGCACAGTACATTGATACTTCTAAAGTAACAAGATACGACAAAGGTATCGGCGATGCTTGGGGAAATGCAGTCTCTTCTGTTAAAACTGGTGAGAAGACAAAGGATGAGGCAATCTCTGACTTCTACGATACAATTGAAGCAACATATCCTGAAATCACAGTAAACAGATAAAAATATCTCCAAAATCATTTTTCTTACAGTCTGCACAGTGAATGCGCAGACTGTAAGAAAAGACAAAAGAGTACAGGAAAAGAATGGCTATCCTCTGAGATAGTTATGAAGAAGGAGAATGGCAGAATATGGGAAAGAATAAAAATGGTTTGAAAAAATATGATAACGTGGGATACTTCTTCGTTTTACCATTTGTTATTGTATTTTGTATTTTTAGTGTTTATCCGGTATTAAGAACCTTATATTTCAGTTTTACAAATGCCAAGATTGCAGGAGTCGGTGTGACATCCTGGGTCTGGTTTGACAACTACAAGCGTGTATTCACAGACAAATTTTTCTGGAGAGCGCTTTGGAACACGGTAAGGATCTGGGGTGTGAATATCGTATTACAGCTCGGACTTGCATTTTTACTTACCATTGTATTTAGTGATATCAAATACAAAATCAAAGGACTTGGAATTTTCCGTATTATTTATTACTTACCGAACTTAATTGCAGCAACATCTGTTGCATTCTTATTTCAGACATTACTGGATTGGCGTTATGGAACGTTCAACCAGATTATTGCAAGCATCTATCGGTTATTTGGTGCAAATTACACTCCGGTCGACTGGCTTGGATCATCTGCAACAGCAGGTGTGACCATCGCAGTGATCAGTTCCTGGATGTGGTTTGGTAACTCCTTCATTATGTTAATGGCTGGTGTGCAGGGAATCTCAAAAGATTATTTCGAGGCAGCAGCAATTGACGGAGCCGGAAGATGGACCGTATTTGGAAAAATCACATTACCATTATTAAGACCGATGTTACTTTATGTAGCAATCACATCACTGATTGGTGGATTACAGATGTTCGATCTGCCGTATCTGATGTCAAATCCGGCAGGGGCATCTTATAACTCCGTATACACCGTGGTAATGTATCTCTATAAATTTGGATTTACAACAGGAACAACACAGACTGGTTATGCATCCGCAATCGCCTATGTATTATTCCTTATCATTTTAGCTGTTTCCATTATACAGTTAAAAGTGTTTAACCAGGATGAAGAGAAAGCAGCAGCACGCCGTGCAAAAAAACGGGCTTCATCTAAGACGAAATAAGGAGGATTACTATGAACGGCATTGGATATAAAATCAAAAAAACAATTTTATATATCTTACTAATCCTGCTTAGTGTAGTGTGTATGTTTCCATTTTTATTAATGATTGTCAACGCAACACGAAGCGGATCTGAGATTATGAAATCATTTACTCTGATTCCGAGTGTTTATTTAAAAGAAAACTGGGCTACTGTATTTAAATACTTCAACCTGTTTTTAGGTATGTGGAACAGTTTGAAAGTAGCAGTTCCATCTACATTACTCTGTGCATACTTTTCCGCTATGACAGCTTATGCACTGGCAATGTACAAATTCAAGGGAAATAAAGTATTATTCATGACGATTTTAATTTTCATGATGATACCTGGACAGCTTGGTCTGATCGGTTTTTATAACTTATGTACCAAACTTCATCTGGTAAACTCTTATATCCCATTGATTATTCCGGCAATTGCTTCACCGGGAACCGTATTTTTCTTAAGACAGTATGTACTTTCCGTTATGCCACCTTCACTGATCGAGGCAGCCAGAATTGATGGAGCAAGCGAGTTATATACATTCCACAGAATCGCAATCCCAATCATGTCACCTGGGATTGCAACCATGAGTATCATGGGATTCATCGGTGGATGGAATGCTTACCTGTTACCTATGATTATCTTAAATAAAAATGAGAAATTTACATTACCGGTTATGATGGCAACTTTAAGGGCATCAACAGATATTACTGCAAACCAGGGCGCAATTTATCTCGCCGTTGCAATTTCTGTTATTCCGATTTTACTCGTATTTGCATTCTTCTCTAAATACATCATCAGCAGTATTTCTGCAGGTGCTGTAAAAGAATAATGACAGTACATAAAATAGTTTCCTTACCATATTCTTCTCTAAATAGATAAAAACAGAAACGCTACTCAAAAAATTGGGGTAGCGCTTTTGTGTGTTTAAAAAGAAAGTAAAAAGAACTCGGAAAATGTCATGAAAACAGGAAATTTGCTCTGTCGGGGTTTGCGGGAAACGAAAGAAAATGGTATGATAAAGATACTTGGAAACAGAAATAAAGGGGAAGTTTTATGGTTACATACAGAATCAGAAAAATGATCGCATGGGGCATGGCAGTGACCATGACAGCCGGGATGACAAATGTTTTGACGGGCTGCGGAGCGGAAAGAGAAGGACAGGCTGTGGAGACATCTCAGGTGGAGGACACCTCACAGGGTGATGAGGATACACCGGCATGGAAAAAATATGCCGGAGAACCTGTTACGTTAGACTGGTATGTCAATTATTCCTGGTTTGCAATACCGTGGGGAGAGAATGCAGTCTCTCAAAAGATTACAGAGGAGACAGGAGTAAATATTAATTTTATTACACCAATCGGGAATGAAACAGAAAAATTAAATGCACTGATCGCATCGGATTCTCTGCCTGATCTGATCACATTAGGGTATTGGGAGCCACAGGTGAACCAGATGATCGAAGAGAACATGGTCTATGCATTAAATGAACTTGCAGATGATTATGATGCCTATTTCTGGCAGGTCACAGATGCAGATGTGGTGAACTGGTATACAATGGATGATGGCAATATTTATGGATATCCGTGTTCCACGGTTACACCAAAACAGGTGAAAGAGCATGATGACATCATATCCAATCAGACGTTTCTGGTACGTAAAGATATTTATGAGGCAATTGGAAGTCCGGATATGACAACACCGGAAGGATTTAAAGCAGCAGTGGAGAAAGCGGCAGAGATGTTTCCTGAGGTGAATGGGGAAAAATTGATCCCGGTGGGATCCCATGTATTTGATAATCAGGGAAATGTTTCCTTTGACAAATATCTGATGAATTTTCTTGCGGTTCCGTGGGAAAAGGATGGGAAATATTATGACAGATATACAGACCCAGAGTATGTTATATGGTTAAAAATGTTCCGTGAACTGGGGGAGGAAGGGCTGCTTGCCAATGATATCTTTGTGGATACACGGATACAGATGGAAGAAAAACTGGCAAAAGGTCGGTATTTTTGTATGCTCTATCAGTACAGTGATACGATCTCACAGCAAAAAGCATTGTATGAGAATGATCCGGACAGCATTTACATGGCGGTTGAGGGACCGAGAAATTCCAATGGGGATGATCCGACACTGCCGACTAACAATATGAATGGATGGACATTGACGCTGATCTCAAAAAATTGTAAATATCCGGAACGCGCCATAGCGTTTATGGACTATATGATGAGTGAGCATGGACAGATGTTGATCTATCTCGGTGTGGAAGGGGTTACTTACGATATCGTGGATGGTAAGCCGGTATTAAAAGAGGACGTCAGCAAAATTTTAAATTCCGACCGGGAGACTTACGACAGGTTATACGGCGCAGATGATGCTTATTGGATGCTGCAGAATAATGTCATGCAACTTCAGTGGGAGCAGAAGGCAGGTCCTGCTACTGAACAGTTACTCGTGTGGGCATGCAAATATACAGTCTACAATGGACAGTATGATGTGAGTTTGTCGACAAGTCCTGAAATTGCAGCTATGGATGAAAAATGTACCAAACTCTGGAGTGAGACACTGCCAAAGCTTCTTCTCGCATCAAATGAAGCACAGTTTGATGAAATATTTGAAGAATTTGTGGGAAAAAGGAATGCCATGGGCTATCAGGAAGTTTTGAAACAGAAAACAGTATTAATGAATGCAGCAAAGGAAAAAATGGGAATTAGCGAATGAAAAAAATAAGAGAGCTGTTTCGAAATACAAAGCTAAATATCAAATTTACCAGTATTATCATTCTGTTTATGGTGATTCCAATCGGGGTGTTAGCAGGGGTTTTGTTCTATGTTATGGAGCAGAATGCGGTGCAGGAGAACATGGATTACATGGAATATACAATGCAGCGGAATGAGGATGGAATCAAGACAAAGATTGATTCTATCAATATGTCCACACAGTTTTTCTTAAGTGATGATTCCCTGCTTCAAATGTTGAATGCATCTGCGATTGGGGGAGAAATCTCTACGGCCGACTGGCTGGATTTTAAAAATAACGAAGTGTCGGCGTTGGAACGGTTAGTTAACAATAACCCATTGCTGTATGGTGTCCGTGTCTATGCGGTGAATGACAGTGTGCAGGAGATGATGCCCATTTTATACAATGCATCCCGTATGAAAAAACAGGAGTGGTCCAAGCAGGATAAATATGTCGGCTGGAATTTTGATTACACAGATAATATTTTCAATTCCTATACGATGAACCAGAATCGGAAGATTATTTCACTTGTCACACCGATTATTGACAGTGCCAATGGAAAAGTTGGTGTGATCGAGTCTGCCATGACGATGGAGAATATGTTTCCAAGCCTGTACGAGGGAATTGAGGATGAGTGGAGTTTCTTTTATTCGGATGAGGGAGTAACCTATTTTGGACAGAAAGAGCAGACAGAATCTTCAGCGCTGCTTGACGATATTTTAAAACAGCGTCCCACAGAGGACAAGATACAGACCATTTATAAAAAATTGGATGGAAAAAATCTTGTAATCTCTTATATGCAGGTGCGCGAACTCTCCGGTACACTGATCTGTGTGAAGGATATCACAAAAAATGTTCATAATGTATATTTTATGCGTGATGTGTTTGTGGCTGTCATGCTGGCATTTATCATATTGCTGGCGTTCTTTATCAACCGTATTGTGCAGCATCTGTTAAAGCAGTTTTATGAGATCTTAAAGTCCATTCGAAAAGTACAGAAGGGTGATCTTGATGTCGTGATCGAAAACTGTGGCAAAGATGAGATGGGCGAACTCGGAACGCAGATCAATAAGATGTTGGAACGTATCAGGGAGCTGATGGAAGATAATTTAAACCGTGAGATGTTAGCAAAAAATTCTGAGATCCGGGCTTTGCAGAATCAGATCAATGCACATTTTATTTATAATGTGTTAGAATCGATTAAGATGATGGCAGAGATTGATGAAGAATACGCCATTTCTGATGCGGTGACCGCATTGGGGAAACTGCTGCGTTACAGTATGAAGTGGGTATTAGGAAATGTGCTTGTGGAGCAGGAGTTAGAGTACATTAAAAACTACATGGCTCTGATCAATCTGCGGTTTGATTATGAGATTTATCTGTCGTTAAACCTGCCGGAACTGGTATTAAAACAGGAGATTCCGAAGATGTCCCTGCAGCCGATCGTCGAGAATGCCATTTATCATGGAATCGAACAGATGGCAGAGGACACAAATATCTATATCAAGGGCATTTTAGACGGAGATGACTGTGTGATCGAGATCACAGATGCCGGAAAAGGTATGTCAGAAGAAGAAGTGGAGAAGCTTCGGTTAAAGATTGCAGGAAAAATTGATTCCAACGGAGGCTCCGGCAATGGAATTGGTCTGAAAAATGTACAGGACCGTATCCATATTGCATTTGGAGATCAGTATGGAATCGAGATCGCATCCAAATTGGGGTGTTATACAAAAATTATGGTCCGGATTCCAATCACGCATAGACAGTCAGAGGAAAATGACCCGGAGCATAAGTGAAAAATAAAGGCACAGGGGACTGTGACAGAAGAGAGATACAGGATTAGAAGAGGGTAAGGAAGATAATGAAAACAGTTTTGATCGTTGAAGATGAGAAAATGATCCGTCAGGGAATCAAAACAATGATTATGCGAAGTGGTGTGCCAATCGAGACCATTATGGAGTGCAACAATGGAGAGACTGCGCTTGAAATTCTGAAAGAGCAGGAGATTGATGTGATGTTTACGGACATCCGTATGCCGAAGATGGATGGCATCGAACTGGTACAGAAAATGCAGAGCCTCGAACATATTCCACTTACCGTGGCAATCAGTGGTTATGATGATTTTGCCTATGCGGTGGAAATGTTAAGAAACGGGGTGCGGGAGTATATTTTAAAACCGATTGAGCGTGAAAAAATCACCGAAATCTTAAAAAAACTCAATGCAGAGATTGAGAGCCGGAAAGAGAAAGAGGAGAACAATCAGAAAATTGGTTATCAGCAGATGCGGCACCTGATGCTTTCCGATGAGATTTCCGGGGAGGAACAGCGCACAATCGAAAGTCAGTATGCAGATCATTTTTATACCGGAAATTATTATGTGTGCTGCCAGAATCAGGTCAAGAGAGGAGAACTGTCCGACGATAATTATATTTTCATGAAAAATATGAATGACAATGATATTTTTATTGTTCCGGCAGAGAACCTTTCCCTCTTATTGAAAAACGAATTGCAGGATGGTTACATTGGAATCAGTGCGGCGCATTGTGGCTTAGAGAGCATCCGTCAGGCATATGCGGAGTCTGTCATGATGCGAAAGAAAGCATTTGTCCGCAATAAAGTGGAAGCGCAGTACGGTGTATTTCAGGAAAAGATACCGGAAGGTCTTATCACGGAGGCCGCTAAGTTGACAGAGGAGGCAGCCAGAATCCAACGCGTCCAGTTGATCGGAACAGATCATACAGACGATCTGGAAAAGAGTTTTCATCAGTTCTTTTATGAAGTGAAAAATGGAAGAATTGATGAGGCTGTTTTTGAGAGCTGTATGAAAGATTTCTTTACGGAGGTAGAGAAAACCTATCAGAATGCTTTAGAGACAGAGGGAGAACTTTTATTGGAATGCAAAGAAATCTGGAGTGAAAATTGTATCGATTCCTACGAGGACAAGGTAATGGAATTTGTGTTGCAGCTTCATGAGAAGATCAATAGCAGCTATGACCAGAACAAGAATGTACAGAAAATCAAAATGGCTGTGGATTATATAGAAGAAAATTATGCAAAGGATCTGAATATGGCGGTTGTCTCCAATTGGATTTCCATGAATTACTCCCTGTTTTCCTACTCATTCAAGCAGTATACCGGAAGCAATTTTGTGAATTATCTCAAGGAAATCCGCATGAGAGAGGGAAAAAAACTCCTGACCGAAACCGATATGAAGATTATCGAGATCAGTCAGGCAGTCGGGTATGACAATGAAAAGCATTTTATGAAAATTTTTAAAGCAACCTGTGGAGTATCTCCGACAGAATACCGTCACAATGCTTATTTATCCAAATCCTGATGAAAAATCTGTTTTTGCTGGTACATATGTTCATCTGCCTTGGAAAATAAAGCTTTGACATCTTCTTTGGAAAGGGATGCACCCGGTGTGGACTGGGCATAGCCGCCGCTGGCAGAGATCTTATATTCCTTGTGGCTTATTTTATTATAATTATCTAAGTACTTATAGACGCGGGTGAGGAGTTCATCGGCATCTTCTTTTGTGTAATCCATTGTCAGCAGATAAAATTCATCGCTACTGAATCTTGCGCAGATATCGGTGGAACGGGTGACACTGGATAGGGCATGTCCGATGACCTGAATCGCAAAATCCCCCTCATTATGACCATAGTGGTCATTGATATATTTCAGGCGGTTTAAATCAAACAGAAAACAGGTCACAGTACTTTGGTTTTCTGCAGCTTCCTGAAGTAACAGCGTTTCACGGTGCAGATAGCCGTGTTTGTTATAAAGTCCGGTCAGCGCATCCTTGGTGTAAATGTCCTCCAAGTGAGAGACGAGGATGGAAGTACGTTTTGCGTCACTCAAACGTTTTAATAACTGGTTGATATTCATGAACCAGTGCACGAGCTGGAAGTGATAGTCAATGCGGTTGTTCTCGTAAGCTAAGGCAATATAGCCAAAAGTCTTATTCTTGAAGAACAGCGGAAAATAAAGGTAGGCAGAATCTGACTGTCTGTAGATATGTTCCGGCAGGAGGGAACGCTTGGTAAAACTGCATTCCGGCAGTCTTTTGCCATCCCGCAGACTTAATTTTAAAATAATCTCATCCTGACTTGGCTCAAAATCCATTTCATTTTCCGTTAATTCCAGTATGTGCTGGGAAACGCTGTCCCAGTTGGCGTACAGACACAGATAAAATTCGGAACAGTTTGGAATAGAATGAACGTAATTCTCCAACAGATCCATCGCTTCATCTATGTCGGCAATATTTTGGAATTCAGCAGACATTTTCATGGAACTTAAAATAGAAGACTCCAGAGAAGCAATCTGACTGGTCAGTTTCTGCTCAAAGTAAATAGCAGGAGTCTCTTTTGTAAGACTGCATCCACAGGAATTTTCCAGAACCATCTGTGCATGTACCACAGTGATGGCAGGAACACTTTCCTCATGGATTAATTTCATCAGTTTTTCTACGGAAGCTTCCCCAAGTTCATAGACAGGGAAAGAGACGGTCGTGAGAGAAGGTGTGAGATTCTGTCCTTCTTCACTGTGGTCACAGCCGGTGATCGCAAGGTCCTCTGGAATATGATAACCGGCAGAGATGGCAGCAGTCATTAATAAAAGTGCCAGTTTATCATTGTAACAGACAACCGCATCCGGTTTTGTTTCATTTTCTTCAAAGAAGCGGAGTGCTTCAGCAGCGGACTGCGCAGTGTAGGTTCCGGTATAGATGGAATGTGCGTGTGGTGCAATGCCATGTTTTTTTAATGCGTCCCGGTAAAACTTTTCTCTGGCATCCGAAAAGAAACTCTCATCGGCACATCCAAAATAACAGATATTTTTGTAGTGATGTTCTGTGATGAGATGTTCTGTAATATCAAAAAAAGGATGGTTATTTTCTAAGGAAACCGAAGGAAACTGCTGCTTATAAACAGCAATCTCTATGATAGGACAGTGACATTTTTCTTTCAGCAGGGAATAGATCTGATCCTTTAACTGTTCGTTTGGATAAGTTTCAGACGCAAAAATAACACCGCTTAAATCATCAAAATTCGGCAATGTCAGAATGCTTTCCTCTCCCAGACTGTAGTCCCCGAGATTCTCCCCATCCATAGAAGCAAAAATCTCAGCAGTGTAACCGTATTCCAGAGCTTTGTCAATAATACCCTGACATACATTCTTCTGGTAAAATCCCATAATGTGGGAGATAAAAATCCCGATTTTTTTATTGTGATACATGATAAAAACCCCTTGGAAGCAGCCATGATCCGGCAGCCTCTTTTTTTTACAACAATATAATCTTATTGTACAAAAAATCAAAATGTTTTACAATAGGAAAAGCTTCAAAATGAAAGGAATCTAAGGAAATGATACAGGATATTGCACCAATGCAATTGGATAATTCATATAAAAAGAAAGTACCGCATGCAGGCAGCAGGATGTTTGGTTTTGGAGAGCGAACGGTATATCTGGAATATAATGGAGAATTGCAGTTTTTGACTTATGAGCAGTGGAAGGATTACAACGAAAATATACTGGGAAGAGAAGTGCCGTCTTGTATTTATCTTTTTTCTATAGGGGAGGAAGAATACTTTCTGACTGAAATAGGAGCGGATACCAAGATTGGCGAGTTTCGTTTTTATAAGATGTTTGATGTCCGTCCAATGCAGCCGAAGGAACGTGTCCTCGCAGCTGCTACTGCATGGCATTTATTTGTGTGGTATCGTGACAATCAGTTCTGCGGCAGATGTGGGAAAAAACTGGTTCACAGCGAAACACAGCGGATGCTTCAGTGTCCGTGCTGCACGAACATGGTATTTCCGAAGATCGCACCTGCGGTCATCGTGGGAGTCACGCACGGCGATAAAATCCTCATGACAAAATATGCGGGCAGAGAGTACAAAAGGTATGCGCTTATCGCCGGATTTACAGAGATCGGAGAGACAGCAGAGGAGACAGTCAAAAGGGAAGTCATGGAGGAAGTCGGACTTGCTGTGAAGAACATCCGTTACTATAAGAGCCAGCCATGGGGCTTTGACAGCAATCTTTTACTCGGCTATTTCTGTGAGCTTGCAGAGGAGGAAGAGATCCACTTAGACGAGGAAGAGCTCTCCGTGGCAGAGTGGGTGGATTATCACGATGTCCCGGAGGATAGGGAGAAGTTAAGCCTGACACATGAGATGATGACGTATTTTAAGGAGCAGAGGAGACGATGACAGGAAGCTTTTGGAGGCAGGAAAATATATGGATAAACTGAAAGGACACTTAACAAATCCTAAGGATTTCAGTAAGAAATATTAAGATTGCCTTAAACCCCTTTTTTTCTGAAAACAATATGGTACAATTTGCCATAGGTCAAAAAAGACAAGGAAAAAAAGGAGATCATGTAAGCATGGAAGACAACAATGTAAAGGAAAAAAAGCATTTCTTTCATAAAAAAGAAAAAAAGACAGAAGTGGCTGAAGTACCAAAGAAAAAGAAGAAAGTATGGCTGATCGTTTTAGTGATTGCAGCTATTGTAATTGTATTGATCGGCAGCGCTGTTAAAAATATGACTTCACAGATTGAGACAGCAGCGAATACGGTTGAGGTAGAACCGGTAGAGAAAAGGGATTTATCCGATTCAGTTTCTTTGAAGGGAACGATCGCAGGACAGAGCAAGACAAATGTCATGTCCCTTGCAGCAGCAGAGATCACAGCCGTGAACGTTCAGGTGGGTGACATTGTAAAAGAGGGTGATCCGCTTGTGACATTGGATCAGAAGGATATTGAAAAACAGATTGCTGAGTTAAAGACAAATATTAATAATGCGAATGCTGTTGCAGCAAACGATGAGGCACAGAAGCAGAACAGTCTTACCCAGAACAAACAGGATCAGCAGGATGCACTGGATGCAGCACAGAAGACGATCGATAAAGCACAGGCTGATGTTGATAAATATAAGAAAAAGGTATCAGAGTGTGAGGATTATATTTATTATCTGAAAAACAACTACAAAGATACTTCTGAGTATGATGGAAAATTAGATGTTTTTAAATCATCTTTGGAGACAGCACAAAATGCATTGGATTCCGCAAACGACAATTATGCATCTGTGCTAAAAAACACAGACAGAAGCGTTGCATCTGCCCAGAATACCGTTGACATGCAAAAATACCAGACAAGCACGACCAGAGATTTAAAAGACCAGCTGGAGCAGTTACAGAAGCAGCTTGCAGACTGTACACTTTCTGCACCGATCGGTGGAGTTGTCACAGCCGTCAATGTATCAGTCGGAGATAAAAACACAGCAGGAACGACCATGATCACGATCGAGGATACATCTTCCTTAAAAGTGATCGTAAATGTTGAGGAAGCTGACATTTTAAAGATCCAGGAAGGAATGCCTGCAACCGTTTCAACGGATGCAACAGGGGATGAAGAAATCAAAGGTACGGTAACACGTGTGGTCAGAGTAAAAAATCAGTCCACCAACACAAATGGTACAGATACCAATACCTCAAGCGGTTATTCTGCTGAGATCACGATCGACAACACAGAACTTCTGGTTGGAATGAGTGCAAAAGCCAAAATTGTGATCAAAGACAGAGGCACACAGCTTGCAGTTCCATATGATCTGATCCGGCAGGATGACAACGGAGATTCCTATGTTCTGGTAGCGGAAGCAAATGAAGATGGAACAGCAACCGCAGTCCGGAAAAATATCAAAGTCGGTGAAGAGGTAGACTATTATACAGAAGTGACAGGCGGCGATCTGAAAGAGGGCGACCAGCTGATCTACGATAATACATTTTCTGTCACCGAAGGTCAGGTGTTTACTCCGGAACAGATATATTCCAATCAGGCACTTGACACAGAAGGCATGATGAGTACGGAGGCAGAATGATCGTGAGTGAACCAGTAATCCGTATGGAGAATATTATAAAACGTTATTACATAGGCAAGCCGAATGAACTGCAGATTTTAAATGGGATCAGCCTGTCAGTCGATCAGGGAGAATTTGTCTCCATCGTCGGTGAGTCCGGTTCCGGAAAAAGTACATTGATGAATATTATCGGTGTCCTGGACCGTCAGACTGAGGGAACTTACTTTCTGGAGGGAAAAGATGTAAATAAAATGGATGATTCCATGCGAAGTGCAATCCGAAACAAGAGGATTGGTTTTGTATTCCAGAATTTTAACCTTCTTCCGAAAGCCAATGCATTAAAAAATGTCATGGTTCCGCTGTTATATAGTACTGAGAGGGAAAAAAATCAAAAAGAGCGAGCCATGGAAATGTTAAAAATGGTTGGCATGGAGGAACGTGCTTTCCATAAACCAAACGAGCTTTCCGGTGGACAGAAACAGCGTGTGGCGATCGCGCGCGCAATGATCAATGATCCGGCGATCATCTTAGCGGATGAGCCGACCGGAGCGTTGGATTCCAAAACCGGACATATGGTCATGGATCTTTTTCATAAGCTGCATGAGGAGCAGGGAAAAACCATCGTTTTGATCACACACTCACAGGAACTTGCGGCGGAGACAAAACGGATCGTTACGATCTTAGATGGTAATATCGTGTCAGATAATGGAGGTGAAGGCTGATGTTTTTGGAAAATATAAAAGAGGCGATCACCAGCATTTTCAGCAATAAAATGCGTTCGATTCTGACCATGTTAGGAATTATCATCGGTATCAGTGCAGTCATCACGATCACGACGATCGGTAATTCCATTCAGACTACTTTGACATCCACCTTAAATTCACTGGGTGGCAATACGGTTCAGGCATATGTGGATGCAAGATATCCGGAAGATGATGCAGACTGGGATACCTGGGAATACCCGGAAATGAAAACATCGGACTTTGTGACACAGGAGATGATCGATGAACTGGTGGAAAAATATCCGGATGAATTTGATGGAATAGCAGCTTCTGAATTTCTTGGAAACGGACAGATCCGGCAGGATAAAAATACTTATGCCAATGTATCTGTTCAGGGGACTACTTCCGAGTATATTGATTATATGAAATTAAAGATGTATGCCGGAAGAAACCTTACAAAACAGGATAACAAAACAAAGAAGAACGTCTGCATTGTGGCAGATACCATGGCAAAGCAGTATTTTGGAGATGAGAATCCAATAGGAGAACAGATCACTTATGCAGACAGCGATGGAAATCTATATAATTTTACAATTGTAGGCATATACGAATATAATGCAGCACTTTTTGGCAAGGTGGACACCAGCGTCCCAGAAAAAGACCGTTATACTACAATGTTTATTCCAATCCAGACCTGTTTTAAGCTGATGGGAAAGGATCAGTCCGGTTACACAAACTTTAACCTGATGGTCAATTCCCTGGCTGATATCGATCAGGCAACGACAGATGTTACAAACTTTTTTGAAGAGAAATATGCAAACAATGAAAATTTCCATGTTACTACCTATAATATGGCGTCTGATATGGGAATGATCAATACCGTCATTAATGTGATCACGATCGCAGTGTCCGGCATTGCATTGATCTCATTGATCGTAGGCGGTGTCGGTGTCATGAACATCATGCTTGTGTCTATTACCGAGCGTACAAGGGAGATCGGTGTCCGGATGGCACTTGGAGCGAAGAGGAGCACCATCCGTATGCAGTTTGTCATAGAAGCGATCGTACTCTGTATCTTTGGTGGAATGATCGGGATATTGATCGGGGTGTTTAATGGATTTGTATTAGGCAAAGCAGCGGAGTTTGTGATCCAGAATATGTATTCTGAATATTCAAGCTACATTATTATGTCGGTACGGCCGTCTTTATCCGCTATTGTACTTTCCTTATTCTTCTCCATGCTGACAGGAGTATTCTTCGGATACTATCCTGCAAACAAGGCAGCCAAGATGGAAGTAATCGATGCATTGAGATATGAATAACCGGGGGTTAGGTTATGAACTGCCGCTTACAGGTGGTGTTACGGATTTCCTAAGGTTATGTTGTATTGCATGCCAACAAAGTGTATAGAAATATAAAAAATAGAACTGTTTGTTTTCAGGAGCGCTTCCGCTTGTTGTCGCTGGCAGCGGTACTAAGAAAGCATCCATCGTGATTTCAAAATCCAATTACATTGTCTTTTGAAATCGCAATGTCTGCTTTCTAAGGACCGGCCGCTCCCAAAATCCTGAAAACAAATCAGTTCTATTTTTTATTTGTCCAAGACTGTGCAGCATGCAATATCCAGGTTGTGAAAATCCGTCAATCCATGTTACGAGCGGCAGAACCCAATATAGGCACTCATTCCATAATCGTGAGTTCCATAACGCAAATTGCATCACAAACGGTCATGTCAAGCATACCGCTTTTATTATTTTCTCTACATCCTTTTTTCTCGATAACCATATAACTTTATTGTCATATCTATCTAAAATGCTTCTTATTTCTTTCAGATTTTTATTCTGAAAAGTTTCCGTCCATTTCAAAAGGTTATAGACCGATTTCAAAGTTTCTTTTTTCCCTTTTAGTATTCCCAATTTTCTTTTTATAGAGCGCATAATAATTCTACTTTTATATAAATAACCAGGCATATCTAAAACATAGATTTTGTCAGCTTCATCAAAACATTGATGTACCCAAGCATAATATACACCCTCGATTATCCATTCATCATTATTATATAATATTTCTTGTAATAACGCATTTCGTTCATCAAGCGTTCTCTTTTTGCCATATTCTTTAGCGTTATTATCCCATTGAATATCGTCTAAGTCAAAATGAGAAATATTATACTTCTTTGAAAGCGCATTTGCTAAATAAGTTTTTCCAGAACCACTGCAACCAATAATATGTATTTTCATAAGTCAGTATCCTCCTTAAATACCGGTTTTACCTATCTGTACTCAACGATTTCTTCTAATGGCTTTCTTGGTCTTTTAGCAGGAGCTTCATCGGCAAAGCCAACCGCAACAATTCCTGTCAACTGGCTGTCTGTTCCGATAAAATCCATCAGCTCATTATAGGCAAAACAAGTATTTGCAATCCACAAAGTACCTAATCCATACCCTGTTGCTGTCAGAATCATATTTTCAATTGCTGCACCTATGGACAACGAATCACATATTTCAACAATTCGCTTTTCATTTTCAATGCTTGCAAATGGAGTATGCTGATTGGTATTAAGTACTGCTATAAGGCATGGGACCTCCTGCATGATTCTGACTGTATTCTCAGCATCCGGTATGGCAAATGCCCATTCAGGCATTAGTTCATGGGTTGTTTTTTCTGAATTTATACCATGGCGCATGACATCAACCAATTTATCTTTTTCTTCACCCTGATATACAATAAATTTCCAAGGCTGCCTGTTTTTTGCGGATGGTGCGAGAGAAGCACTGTATATAATCTCTTCAATTAACTTTCTTTCAATTTTATCCGGCTTATATTTTCTTATGCTTCTTCTATTCTCGATTTCTTGTATCATAATTCCTCTCTTTTGTTAAACTTGAAGTTAGAAGTTACTTTTTGACTTCCTTCGTGATTTCGGTTGTCTTTAACTGTACCTGATAAGTGTTTTCTTCTCCGCTCAAATTGGTTGTTTTCAAATCGCCACCATAGCAAATTTCATTTTTGCCATCTAAAATAATTACACTATTCGACACAGAAATATATTCATTTTCTCCGCTAAATGAACTACCTTTTTTCCATACTTTAAATAGAATATCCCATATCATAGGCTGTTTTACTCCTGTAACAGCCAATCAGCTATATCGTGAACATCAATTCCTTCATAGCTATATTTCGGATGCCTGGTTCTGGCAATGATCATTTTCGGATAGGCATCTCGGATCTGAAGCAGAGGGGAACATTCTCTCTCAAATGTCTCCTGCCCGGAAATGTTATCACTTACTTGAATATAAATTTTTTCGCTGCCCCTCTGAGCAACAAAGTCAATTTCCTTTTTATAGAGTTTGCCGACATAGACATCGTATCCACGGCGAAGAAGTTCGATGCAAACAATATTCTCATAAACTCTGCCATAGTCCATATTTCTGCTTCCCAGAATTGCGTATCGAATACCGCTGTCACACAGATAAAATTTCTCAGAACTTTCGAGATATTTCCTGCCACGAATATCGTATCTCTTAATATCATAAAACACAAAGGCATTACACAAATACTTGATGTACCTGCCTACGGTCACATGATTGGTCGGGGTCTCATTTGCTGTCAGCAGCTGACTGACTTTATTAGGCGAAGTCAGATTGCTGATATTGTCCATCAAGAACTCGCTCAGACGCTGCAAAACCAAAGTGTCCGGCAGAGCATATTTCTGTACTAAGTCCCTTGTAACAATGGTTTCGTAGACTTCCTTTATATAGTTTGTTCTGTCTTTTTCAGTTCTATAAGCATAGGAACCTGCTAAACCGCCTTTGATGGAGTAATCATCAAAGAGTTTATCTTTATCACTGACATCATCGTAATATTGGCAATACTCCTGGAAGCTGAAAGGAAACACATGAATTTCAATATATCGTCCGGTAAACAACGTTGCCAAATCCGCACTCAACAGAAATGCGTTGGAGCCGGTTACATAGATGTCGTATTTTCCTTTAGAATACAGGCTATTGATTGCCAACTCAAACTTGGGACACATCTGAACCTCATCTACAAACAGATAGTTTGTTTTTCCTGCCTGATAATGTTCTTCCACATAGGCGTGTAAGGCATGGTATTCCCTGATTTCTTCATACGCCAAATCCATGAAGTCAATGAAGATGATATTGATATTTTCAAAATGGATTTTCAGGTACTCAATATATGCCTGCATCAGCTTGGATTTGCCAGATCGACGAATACCTGTGATAATCTTGATGTCGGGAGTACCGTTCAACTCAATGATCCTGTCGAGATATTTTGTTCTTGTGATTGTTTTCATATAGTCACCCACTTTCAAAAGTTGAAAAAAATTCATTTCTTGAAACTGCTTTGATATTTTTATTATACTGTCTATAAATAGTATATGCAAGATGCCGCTTTCAAAAACAACAAAAAATTTATTTTTCGAAAGTGGGTGTTATGCAAAGACAATCCTTCCCAAGTAATCAATTTACTTTCACAATAATATGAATTATTATATTAGCAAGAAGGAGAACGCAATATGACCCAATTTGAACAATTAGATTTATTGCTGAATGAATATGGAGAAATAATTCATGAGTAGAATACTTTTGGTGGAAGATGACACAATGATTGCTTCGGGGATTCTGTATGCACTTGAGACAGAAGGTTATGAAACAAATCATGCCACAGGTATAAAAGATGCCGGAAGTTTAATAGAACATTATAATTTTGACCTGGCAATTATAGATATGCAGCTCCCGGATGGAACTGGATTTGATGTAAGTGAGATATTCCAAAATACTGCTACATCTGTGATTTTCTTGACAGTTGTGGATGATGAAAATACAATTGTGAGGGCATTTGATGAAGGAGCACA
>DXQT01000031.1 GCA_019411365.1 Roseburia sp. | reverse complement strand
AAACGTAAGTATGTACTGCGGGCTATCGCAGGAATTTACGACTGTGGAGTGTACAAGAACTTGTGAGTAGCGTATTGTTTACAATCGCCAAAGCATACACAATGAAGCAGTAAGAAGTATCCGCAAGGACTTCAATTTCTCGATGTGTTTGAGTATATTTCAACACATTTTGAGTGGCAGAAACATATGTTAGTATGTGACTATATGGTAGAACAAATTGATGGTGACTATGCACATTTAAGAAGGGTAGACGAGCCGGACGGCGAGCTGAAACTGGTGGCAAGAGCGCTGCTCCCAATGGAGATCACAGAGGGAAGCAGATTACATTATGAACTGATGCAGTACACTTTGATTGGATAACAGGCGAAAATGAAAACGATTGATGAAGATATTAAGAGTGGACAATTTAAAAAGATATATCTGCTCTACGGCGACGAGGCGTACCTGAAAAAACAGTACAAAGACAAGCTGAAAAAAGCGTTGGTGCAGCCCGATGATACGATGAATTTTACCGCTTATGAGGGAAAAGACACAAATCCGAAAGAGGTGATCGACCTGTCGGAAACCCTTCCTTTTTTTGCCGACCGGAGAGTGATCCTGATTGAAAACAGCGGCTTTTTTAAGGGCAGTTGTGAGGAGCTGGCAGAGTATATGCCGCAGGTTCCAGATACGACACTGTTTCTTTTTGTGGAGGAGGAAGTGGACAAGCGCTCGAAGCTCTATAAGGCAGTGAAAAATGTAGGAAAGATTGTGGAGTTTACAATACAGACAGAGGAACTTCTGACACGCTGGATCTTGACACGTCTGAAAAAAGAGGGGAAGAATATCACAGGTTCTGTCATGCAGCTTTTTTTGAGCAAAACCGGAACGGATATGGGCAATATTGACCGCGAGCTGGAAAAATTGATCTGTTACTGTATGGATAAGGATGTCATCGAGGCGAAGGACGTGGAGGCAGTGACGACAGAGCAGACCACAAATAAAATTTTTGATATGGTCAATGCGATCGCGGAGCATAATCAGAAGAAAGCGCTGGACCTGTATTATGACCTGCTGACATTAAAAGAGCCGTCCATGCGGATTATGTATCTGATCTCCAGACAGTTTCAGATCCTGTTGAATGTCAAGGATATGTCGCAAAAGGGATTTGATAATAATACGATGGCACAGAAAGCAGGAATCCCGCCGTTTGCAGTGCGGAGAAATGTGACGCAGGCAAAAGGATTTACGATGCAGCAGTTAAAGCAGGCAATCCGGGATGGTGTGGATTTTGAGGAAGCGGTAAAGACCGGCCGAATGAATGACCAGATGGCAGTGGAACTCTTTTTAATGAAATACAGCAAACAATAGAATGCACGCTTTGCGTGCATTCTATTGTATAAAAAAATCACCAGTATGACGGTACTGGTGATTTTTGAATTCGCGAATTTTAATTTATCTTCTATTAAGCCATTGCGTTAACAAGCTTTGTTAAACGGGAAACTTTTCTAGCAGAATTGTTTTTGTGATAAACACCTTTAGAAGCAGCGCTCTCGATAGTAGAAATTGCAACTGTTAATGCAGTTTTTGCAGCTTCCTTATCGTTTGCAGCAACAGCAGCCTCAACTTTCTTGGTTACTGTTTTCACTTCAGATCTGATAGATTTGTTTCTAGCAGCTTTTGTTTCAGTTACTAAAATTCTCTTCTTTGCAGATTTAATGTTAGCCAATCTGTACACCTCCAATTTTTTTATGATTGTAATTGTTCATGATTGTTACATTAAAGCCGGACACGGACAGTTCAATGTAAACATACTAGAGTAGTATAGGACATTTCTATAATGCTGTCAATATATAAAATGACATTTTTTGCAAATTTTTTGAATACCTTTTTCTAAATTTCAAGGCGATCTGAAGGTGAGGGCAAATTCCTAAAAAGCTGTGGATAAATTTTTAGGGCAGGGACATACTAAGTAAAATGAGCGGGAACTCGTTACAGAAAGAGATAAGTTGGGAACAGTAACGAAAATCCACAGAATGAAAAAGAGGAGAAGTGCATATGTACCAGATCAGAACAGACCTTGCATTAGAGACGCAGGAAAAAATGCAGGAAGATAAGGTGGAACTGAAAGGCGTCCGTTTTTCGGAGGAGCATGTCAGTAAAAATCTAACCATCAGCACAGTGGTGATCGAGACGGAGAATGGTGCAAAAGCCATGGAGAAACCAAAAGGTACTTATATCACGATCGAGGCATCGAATATGGATGAGGAGGACGAAGATTATCACAGAGAGATCTCAGAACAGCTTGCCAGAGTGTTAAAGCAGCTGATCGACGTAAAAAAAGAGGATGTCTCCGTACTGATTGTCGGGCTTGGAAACCGGGCAGTAACGCCGGATGCATTGGGACCAAGAGTGGTGGATAATCTCTACATTACGAGACATATTATCAATGAATACGGAAAATATGCGTTTGGAAAAGAGCATGTCAATCGCGTGAGCAGTATTGTTCCGGGTGTAATGGCACAGACAGGCATGGAATCTATGGAGATCGTGAATGGAATTGTGAAGGAGACAAAACCGGATGTTGTGATCGCAATTGATGCGCTTGCAGCAAGAAATACCAAGCGTCTCAACCGGACCATTCAGGTGACGGACACCGGGATCAATCCGGGAAGCGGTGTCGGCAATCACAGACACGGGTTAAATGAGAAAAGCATTGGTGTTCCAGTTATTGCAATCGGGGTTCCAACGGTCGTTGACGCTGCCACTATAGTAAATGATACGATGTTTAATCTGATCACGGCGATGAATCAGAGCAGCGAACTTAAGACGCTTGGCAACACTCTTGGAGAACTCAATGAGACAGAGAAATATGAATTGATCCGGGAGCTGTTGTCTCCGAATCTGAACACCATGTTTGTGACACCAAAAGATATTGATGAATCTGTCAAAAGATTAAGTTTTACCATATCAGAGGGGTTAAATATCGCTTTGATCGATCACAACATTTTTGCATAATGAATGGAAACTGGCATAAGGTGTATTATGTATTTTCATGGTTATAGAAGTTATCAAAAAAGAAGATTTAAAAATAAATATGGAAAATATCTGATGGGAATGCTGGTAGTTACAGCACTTGTAACATTTTTTGTACATCGGCAGGAGCTTTGGAGTATCGGGAAAAAAGCAGCAGTAAAAATGGCAGGGACGGCAGTGGTGGATGTGCTGGCACCGGGACTTCACTATGAAGAGAAGGAAAACGGTAACCATTTTCTTGCCAAAGTGGAGAAAATATTATTTCCAATTGCAGATTATACGGTTCAGATACAATCTTATGAAACTGATGCAGAGAGCACGCTTTCCTATGAGATGATCCTTGCGATGGAAGCGTTGGACGAGAACTACGTGGATGAGAACGGACAGGTTGTGATGCAAAACAATGGGGGCACAGATAATGCACAGAATACAGACAGTTCACAGCCGGCAGATAACGCGCAGAGCACCGACAATTCACAGGCAGCTGCAAATGCACAGAACCCGGACACCTCGCAGGAAACATCCAACTCCGCAGAGCAGACATCTCTCACAGTTGCACCGCCCATAGCAGCAACACAGAAAGCAGTCGAATATTCTCTGGATAAATTAAACGATTTTGATTATCTTGTGCAGAATTTTTATCAGGTGGACAGTACAACAACTGTAAAAAGTGATCAGTTAAATGTGGCAGCACTCACCGGAAAAAATATGAAAATCGCACATGATGCGAGTACGCCACAAATCTTAATTTATCATACCCATTCACTGGAAGGGTATGCGGATTCTATTCCCGGAGACCGCTCAACTACGGTTGTGGGCGTTGGGGATTATCTGACAGAATTGCTGACGCAGCAATATGGATACAATGTCATCCACGACACCGGGGAATATGATACCATCCGTGATAAGGCGTATTCCAAAGCAGCACCGGCATTAGAGCAGATACTGGCAGACAACCCGGGCATTGACGTGGTCATAGATCTGCACCGGGATGGCGTGGGGGAGAACACAAGGCTTGTCACGAATGTGAATGGAACGGACATGGCAAAAGTAATGTTTTTTAACGGATTGAGCAGAACGACCAAACTGGGGGATATCGCCTATCTGTACAATCCATACATAGCGGATAATCTGGCATTTTCATTTCAGATGCAGCTTGCCGCCGCAGAATACTATCCGGGATACACAAGAAAAATCTACCTCAAAGGATACCGTTTCAACATGCATTACTGTCCGAAAACACTGCTCGTCGAGGTCGGGGCGCAGACCAACACCGTGCAGGAGGCAAAAAACGCCATGGTTCCGCTCGCAGACATCCTGAACAAAGTACTTTCCGAATAAATAAAAACGTTGTCCCGGCTGTCCGGTCTGGCAGTCTGCCGGATTTTCGTAACTGAGATGATGGAAAGGAAGCGGGGCGCAGAATGAAACTTTCGTGAAAAATTGCGTAGATTTATCAATGTTTCTTTTTTGACTGCTGGTTTATGTACATTCATCAATGAACAGTCCACGCAATATGTCCGTTTCAGACACACACTCGTTAGCTTTCTCTAGTGTGCGTAAATGCCAGAATCAGCATCGTTTATTGCAGGGCAAAAATCAAAAGGAAAACCGGGTGATTTTTGCCCTGCTTCTCTGCTGATCTTCTGGCATGTAACGCACACACGAGAAACCTAAGACGAGTGTGTGTCATGAAACGGACATATTGTGCGGACTGTCCATTGCTGAATGAATATAAACAATGAGAGCAGTCAAAAAGGAAATATTGATAAATAAGCAATTTGAACAAGTTTCATTCTGCGCCCCGCTTCCTTTCCATGCATACATAAATGATATAACCCGGCAGACTGCCAGACCGGACAGCCGGGGCTGCGCTTCCACCCATCCGGAAATTACAGATTCAGGTGGTATTTCTGCATCCAGTAGTTGATCTGGATGAAGTAGGCGAGCAGCTGCGGACCTGCCATCAGCTGTCCAAACCACGGCTTTCCGTATTCGGTCGGTGCCTCTAGGAAGGTTTCGAGTTTTTTTGTGTCGATGAAGGTCTTGACCGGTGCATCCGGCTGGTCAAGGATGTGCTGCATTTCTGCAATCAGAAGTTTCTCATAGCCGGGATGATAGGTTTTCGGGTAAGGGCTCTTTTTCCGGTGCAAAAGCTCCTCTGGAAGCAGGTCTTTACATGCGTCACGGAGCAGTGCTTTCTCGACACCGTTCTGGTATTTCATTTCCCACGGAACATTAAACACATACTCGATGATGCGGTGGTCGGCAAATGGAACACGGGCTTCCAGACCGGAGTACATGCTTGTGCGGTCCATGCGGTCGAGCAGTGTCTGCATAAACCATTTGATGTTCAGATAAGCGATATTATAGCGTTTCCGCTCGGTTTCCGTCTCGTCTGAAAGGTGTGGTGCCTGGTTTAAAGAAGTCTGGTAACGGTCGTGGGAGTAGGCGGCAAGATCGAGATCTTTTATGAAGGAGTCTTTAAGAAACAGCGTTCGCACAGACATATCCGCGGACCACGGAAAGCCATCTCTGGATAAAAGATCTTCCCGGTAAAACCACGGATATCCGCCGAAAATCTCATCGGCACATTCACCGGTCAGTGCGACCTTATTGTGTTTTTTTACAAGGGAACAGAAGTAGAGCAGTGAGGAGTCCACGTCTGTCATACCCGGAAAATCCTTTGCGTCGACGGCATCTCTGAGTGCGGAAAAGAGCGTGTTTTCATCGCATTCCAGATACGTGTGGTTTGTGTGATAGTGATCTAACATGATCCTGACATAAGGAAGATCACGCTCCGGTTGAAAGGCGTTGGATTTAAAATAAATGTCATTGTCCTTAAAATCAAAGGAAAAAGTATTTAAGGTTTCACCGTGTTTTTCCATGTAACGGCAGGCAATCGCGGTGACAATGCTTGAGTCAATGCCGCCGGACAAAAACGTGCACACCGGAACATCGGATACCATCTGTCTGGTCACGGAATCGCGTAGAAGAAAAGAGACAGTTTCCACTGTCTGTTCATAGGAATCGGTATGCGGGGCGCGGAACAGATCCCAGTAAGTGTGATCGGACATCGTATTTTTAGAAAAAATGAGATAATGTCCGGGAAGCACTTCGTTTACATCATCAAAAATTCCATTTCCCATGGTCCGGGCAGGTCCGATCGCGAGAACTTCGCGCATGCCATCCATAGAAACCCTCGGAGTGAATCCCGGAAAACAAAAAAGTGCCTTTGGCTCAGAGGCAAACAGGAGCTGTCCGGATACAAACGAGTAAAAAAGCGGTTTGATTCCTACGCGGTCACGGTATAAGAGAAGTTGTTTTTTGCTGTCATCCCAGATGGCAAAGGCAAAAATTCCATTCAGTTTCCGGACAAAACTGGCGCCGTACTGCATATAGGCATAAAGAATGACTTCGGTGTCCGTAGTCGTCGAAAATTCATAGCCGGACTGCCGCAGGTCACGGGCGAGTTCCCCGGTGTTATATAATTCGCCATTGTATACAATCGCGTATTCCTTTCCGTTCTTTTGGCGTATAATCGGCTGTTTCCCGGTGACAATGTCGCGGATACTTAAGCGCGCGTGGGAGAGACCGGCCATATCTGACAGATAGATCCCGGACTCATCATTTCCACGGTGCGCAAGACATTCGTGCATGGAAGTCAGCACAGATGCCCATTTTTCTTTCTGTTGTTGATAATTTCCTTTGGCGTTATAAAAACCTGCAATTCCACACATATATTTTTCCTTACATTCTGATCGCATTCTATTTTGGTTTAGTTTATGCTAAGGGGATGGATTCATGCATAGAATAGAGAAAAAAACGGAAAAGCGCATGAAGGAAAACTGTGGAAAGATAGAAAATATACTAAATCTGGCATTGGATGCCACGCGGGAGGAACGGGAAAAGTCCCTGAATCTGGATGTAGGATATGATGTTGCAGATGATAGCTGGGAGGTGATCGTAAAATTTTTTGGAACGACAGAGGAACTGCGGCAGAAGCTGTCGGAGCGTTTCCCGGAGGAACAGGCTCAGATTGGAATTTATAACCTCACAAATGAATATGCTATTTTAAGGATTCCGCAGCCGTTGGTAGAGCTTGTCGCATCCATGCCTGAAATTGAATATATGGAGAAACCAAAACGACTTTTTTTTGCAGTGGAAAACGGAAAAAGAAGTTCCTGCATCAATCCGCTGCAGACCGGGCAGGGTACAAGTCCGACAAGTAATCTGACAGGAAAAGAGGTGCTTGTGGCAGTCATTGACTCCGGAATTGACTATGCGCATCCGGATTTTTGCAACAGTGACGGAACGACAAGAATTGCTGTGCTGTGGGATCAGACGCTTGACACAGTCTACGAGCGTGAGACGATTAATCTGGCGTTAAGGCAGGAGAGTGAGCAGGAGCGGTACGCAATCTGCCCGAGCAGGGATGCATCCGGGCATGGTACGCATGTTGCAGGCATTGCGGCAGGAAATGGCAGGGCTTCCAATGGGCGGTACCGTGGCGTGGCATATGAGAGTGAACTGATCGTTGTGAAACTTGGTGTGCCGAGAGAGACTTCGTTTCCGAAAACAACGGAACTGATGAGTGCTGTGGATTTCTGTATTGCGAGAGCAAGGCAGTATGGAAAACCAATTGCATTAAACCTAAGCTTTGGCAATAATTACGGTTCTCATTCCGGGAATTCACTGATAGAGACCTATCTGGATGACATGGCGAATTACTGGAAAACGTCTATTGTGATCGGCAGTGGCAATGAAGGGAGTGCAGCAGTCCATACAGCGGGAAAACTGACGCTGAATGAGGAGCAGGAGGTTGAGATCGCGGTGAGCGCGTATGAGGCATCCTTAAATTTGCAGATCTGGAAAAATTATGTGGATGAGATCGGTGTCTCTGTGATCCATCCGGGCGGAACTGCGATCGGACCATTGCAGCGGATACAGGGAACCCAGAGATTTAAGTTAGGAGAAACAAACCTTCTGGTGTATTATGGAGAACCAAGTCCGTACAATCCCTACCAGGAAATTTATCTGGATTTTATCCCAGTGGGCAGTTACATTGACGATGGAATCTGGAAGATCAGGCTCACTCCCATCCGGATCACAGACGGCGCGTTTGACATGTGGCTTCCGGCAGGAAATGTGTTAAACAGCGGAACGGGATTTTTAAATCCGGTGGAGGAGACAACTCTCACGATTCCCTCTACAGCGACGAAAGTGATCACTGTCGGGGCATACGATGCGAGATTTGACCAGGCAGCTGCATTTTCCGGGAGAGGTTATACGAGGGCAACCAATCAGGTAAAGCCCGATCTTGTGGCTCCGGGGGTGGAGATCATGTCCTGCGCACCGGGCGGCGGCTATCAGGTGCGTACCGGAACATCCATGGCGACACCGTTTGTGACCGGAAGTGCAGCACTTTTGATGCAGTGGGGCATTGTAAACGGCAACGATGCCTATCTTTACGGGGAAAAAATGAAAGCTTACCTGATCCGTGGGGCGCGCAAACTGCCGGGTTTTACAGTTTACCCGAATCCGGTGTTAGGCTGGGGAGCACTGTGTACGGCAAATAGTATTCCACGATAACTCTATAAAATGTTAAAAAACAGAAAAATATAAAAAAAGTTCACAGAAATATAACGTTTTGTGATATACTTTGCTATATGTAGTGGAGATTATGGTATCAGGGTACTTATCGTTGGACAGAAAAGGATCAGAAGTACCTGATAATTACAGGCGTGGGATAATTACAGGAGTATGAGGGACAGAAGATGACTAATTTTGGGGAACATTATAATGAGGAATTAGCGCAGCAGGAGATCGAGATCAATAAGAAGACACTGTGGGAGATGGTCGGAGCGTTTATTGTTTTGACGGCGGTCTGGGGACTGGCGTTTGGACGTTTTCCGACAGCAAACGCAATTGTGTTCAGTGTGACGTATGCAATTTCCACAGGTTTTTTTATTGCGTCTGTGATCTTATTTTTTAAAGCAGATCCATCGGATGAGCGCATGAAAAATTTTTTTGTGACCGGCATCTGCATAATTTCAGCAGCAATGAACCTTATGTTCAGTTACCATATGGTTCTGGCGTATGTGTTCCCACTCATCGTGGCAGTTCAGTATAAAGAGAAATCCGTGTTATGGCTGTCATATGCACTGGAAGTTTTTCTGCTGCCGGTCAGCATGATCGTGGGATTTTATTATGGGATCTGTGATCTGAACCTGCTGCTGCAGGGAAATCATACAAGAACATGGTACATGGCGGAACTGGCAGATGGATTTGCGAAGCTCCCTTTTTCAAAGATGCCGGTTGTGGTCATTATAGTTTACGGGATATTACCGCAGCTTCTGATCCTATTTGTGTTCGTGATGATCATCCAGCATACCATTGGCAGCATGCGGGAGGATGCTTACAGGATTGCGGAACTTACCTACCGCAAGGAGGTCGATTCTGCAACAAGGCTTTATAATAAGAATAAATATGAAGATATGCTTGCCAATTACTATACGATGGTGGAGCGTGTCGCCGTGGTTTTGTGGGATATCAATAATCTGAAAGAGATCAACGACCGCATGGGACATGGCATGGGAGATAAACTGATCGAGACAATGTCCGGTGCAATCTATGCACAGACAGATAGCCGGAAAAAGGCATATCGTATCGGTGGGGATGAATTTGTCATGCTCATCGAAAATCCGGAGAAACAGGAGGCAGAGCAGATCATCCAGAATGTCAGGGACAAACTTGCAAGACACAGGGAAGAAGGTGGTCTCAGGGTTTCGAGTGCAACCGGTACAGCGGAGGGAAACGGAATCGATATCTTAAAAATAGTACATGACGCGGATGAACGGATGTATGAGGATAAGAAGAGAGGAAAGGAGAGCCGCGAATATGCTATGTTTTATAGTGAATGAGCATTCCAGAAGCGGTAAAGGCGCAAAGATCTGGAAAGAAGCGGAAGCAGTTTTAAAAAAGAAAAACATTGCTTACGAATCATACGTCACCCAATATGAGGGGCATGCCTTTTCACTGGCACATGACATCTGTGAATGCGGGGCGGATGACATACAACTTGTCGTGGTAGGTGGTGATGGGACTGCAAATGAAGTCATCAACGGAATGACGCATTTTGAGAAGGTACGATTTGGTGTGATCCCGACCGGTTCCGGCAATGACCTTGCAAGGGGACTTGGGATCACGGGAACGCCTACAGAGGTGATCGGGCATATTTTAAACTGCAGGGAAGATTATGTGATGGATCTGGGGCAGGTGAGCTGGAACGGTTGTGAGAAGCCGAGATTATTTGCGATCAGTGCCGGTGCAGGACTGGATGCATTAGTCTGCAAGAAGGCTTTGAAGTCAAAGGTAAAAGACGCTTTGAATAAGCTGCATCTCGGAAAGCTTACCTACCTGTTTTTGACGGTACAGTCACTATTTACCATGCAGACAACAGATGCCGCAGCGGTTTTTGATGGAAAAGGACAGCAGAACCGCAAAAAAATGATTTTTGCCGCAGCAATGAATTTCCGGGCAGAGGGCGGCGGTGTGCCGATGGCACCAGGGGCAGATGCGCAGGATGGAAAGCTTTCGGTGTGTATGGCGTGGGGAATCCCGAAATGGCGCACTTTTTTATGCCTGCCATTGCTTGTGACAGCCAATCATCTGCGGATCAGAGGGTTTGAGGTGACAAACTGCAAGGAATATGACCTGAAGCTGAAAACACCTATGGTACTTCATGCAGACGGAGAGTACTGTGGGGATGTCACAGAGATGCACTTTCAATGTCTGCCAAAAAAACTGCATGTGATGTGGTGATCGAATAAATACGAATAAAACAAAAATTCCCTTCATACAATGTGATAACATATGGAGGGAATTTTTTATGGACAATTATAGCGGAAATAAAGAGTATAACATTTACAGGGATATCAGAAACCGTACCAACGGAGAGATTTATCTCGGGGTTGTAGGTCCGGTGCGCACCGGAAAATCCACCTTCATCAAACGTTTTATGGAGTTGATGGTACTTCCTTTTATGGATGGGGAAGCGGAGAAAGAGAGAGCCATGGATGAACTTCCGCAGGCGGCAGCCGGAAAAACCATTATGACGACAGAACCAAAATTTATTCCGCAGCAGGCGGCAGAGATCCGGCTTTCTGCTTTCAAGATGGAAGAAGAACCGTTAAAGCTGCGTGTAAGACTGGTCGACTGTGTCGGTTTTCTGGCAGATGGGGCAGTAGGACATATGGAAGGAAATGGGAGCAGAATGGTAAAAACCCCATGGTCAGATCAGGAGATCCCATTTGCGGAGGCAGCATCGATCGGAACCGAGAAGGTCATCAGAGACCATGCGACGATCGGCATTGTAGTGACGACCGACGGAACAATCGGAGAACTGGCACGGGAAAATTACATAAATGCAGAAGAGAGAACCGTTCAGGAACTGAAAAATATCGGAAAGCCGTTTGTGATCCTGTTAAATTCGGCAAAACCTTATGCGCAGGAGACAATAAAACTTGCGTCGGAGATGGAAAAAAAATATCAGACAACGGCTGTGCCGGTCAACTGTGAGCAGCTGCGCAGAGAGGATGTCTTAAAAATTTTAGAGAGTGTGCTGTATGAATTTCCGATTGAACGGGTGGAATTTTTTATCCCGAAATGGACGGAAATGCTCTCCGCTGATCATCCGGTAAAAAGTGAGATCATTGCACAGGCATCGGATATTTTAAGTCATATGGAGCGCACGAAAGACGTTTACCAGCAGCAGTCAGAACCGGGAGACTGCATTTCAAAGATTAAAATGGATGAGATGGATCTCGCCTGCGGCTGTGTGAAAATACAGATGGAGGTTGCAGAGCCGTATTACTATGAAAATATGAGTGAACTTGCAGGAGTTCCTATCCATGGTGAGTATGAACTGATCTCGATGATCCGCGAGATGGCGGCGAGGAAAGAATCTTATGAGAAAGTCGCAGGGGCTTTTGAGGAAGTGCAGATGAAAGGATATGGTGTTGTGAATCCGGGGTTAAAGGACATTGAACTTGCGGAGCCGGAACTGATCCACCATGGAAACAAGTTTGGTGTAAAAATTAAGGCAGTTTCCCCATCCATCCATATGATCCGTGCCAATATTGAGACGGAAATCGCTCCAATCGTGGGAAGTGAAGATCAGGCGAATGACCTGATCCGTTACATCCGGGAGGGACAGCAGAGCGAGGAGGGCGTCTGGAAAACCAATATTTTCGGCAAATCCATAGGGGAGCTTATGGAGGATGGAATCCGGAATAAAATTGCCATGATGGACGATGAATGCCAGCTGAAATTACAGGATACCATGCAGAAAATCGTGAATGATAATAACGGTGGAATGGTTTGCATTATCCTGTGAAATTTGGTAAGATTTAAGAATAACGAGCAGTGTTTATCGTCGGGAAAATCATAGATTTTTCCGGCGCACACTGCAATTTATGACGATCGGATGTCCAAAGTGGGGCATTCTGCTGCAGGATACAGGCAGTGATAAAAGTGGGGGATCGGTATGAACATTCGTTTTTATCATGCAAAAATATTATTGACGAAAGCAGATCACACCTTTGAGGTGACGGAGGGGGAACTCTGGGTAAGAGGAGACCATATCTGTTATATCGGGGATGGCACAGATACTTCTGCTGTCTGCAAAGAAGATGATATCATTATCTGGGACCGGGAGATCGATGCGAAGGGAAATCTTTTAATGCCGGGATTTAAGAATGCACATACGCATACGCCGATGACATTTTTACGATCTTTTGCAGATGATCTTCCACTGCAGGAATGGCTGCAGCAGAAAGTGTTCCCAAACGAGGCAAGGCTGAAAGGGGAGGATACTTACTGGCTTGCAATCCTCGGAATTATGGAGTACCTGACGAGTGGTATCACCTCAAATTTTGATATGTACATTATGCAGGACTATCATATCAATGCCTATGTGGATACAGGTTTCCGGACTGTTTTTACCAGTGGATTGAACAATTTTACCGACAGTCTGGAAGTGCTGGAGGAGAATTATTTAAGAATCAACGGGCTGAGTGATCTCACTTCCTATGTGCCGGGATTTCATGCAGAATACACAACATCGCGTCCACTGCTTGAAGGGGTTGCCAAGATTGCGGACAAGTATCATGCACCGGTCTGGACGCACAATTCTGAGACAGAGCGCGAGGTGGCAGAGTGTAAGGCACGCTGGGGAATGACACCAATGCAGTTTACGGAAAGTCTGGGGCTGTATGAACATGGCGGCGGCGGTTATCACTGTGTCTGGCTGGAGGAGAAAGATATTGAGATATTGAAAAAACACCACATGTCGGTAGTGACGAACCCAGGTTCGAACACAAAGCTTGCTTCCGGTATCTGCCCGGTCAAAAGACTGCTGGATGAGGGGATCAATCTTGCGATCGGTACGGATGGACCGGCAAGCAACAACTGTCTGGACATGTTCCGGGAGATGTTTCTTGTGACGGGACTGGCAAAACTCAGGGAACGGGACGCTTCCTGCATGCCGGCGGATGAGGTGCTTTATATGGCGACCGCCGGAGGCGCATATGCGATGGGACTGCCGGATTGTGACTGTCTTGCAGTCGGGAAAAAGGCAGACCTTGTCATGATCGATCTGAGACAGCCGAATATGCAGCCGGAGAACAACCTTGTGAAAAATCTGGTTTACAGCGGTAGCAAGCAGAATGTGAAACTGACGATGGTAAACGGAAAAGTACTTTACGAGGATGGAATATTTCTCATTGGATTTGATCCGGCAGAAATATATACAAAAGCAAATGAGATAATTGGAAGGATGAAGGAATGCAGGTAATATTTATACATCACAGCTGCTTCTTAGTGGAAGTGGACGAGAAAGTTTTGATTTTTGACTGGTTTGCGGGAGACCGGGTAAACGGTTATACGTTCCGCGGACAAATCCCGGAGTATGAGCCGGATACTCCAATCTATGTGTTTGCAAGCCACAAGCACAGAGATCACTTTGACATGGACGTGCTCCACTGGACAGAGCGTTACAGCAACATACATTATATTTTTTCAAAAGACTGCAGGATGTCACCTCATTTTCTGGAAAAACACGGGTTTGACCTGTCTGTCCGGGAATTGATCACATACGTCAGTCCGTGCGAAAAGTATCAGGTGGATGATCTGGAGATCGAGACGCTGCGCTCCACGGACGCGGGAGTCGCCTTTTATGTGAAGACAAACGGGGCAAGTTTTTATCATGCCGGGGATCTCAACAACTGGAAATGGGATGGAGCAGGGGAACTTGTCAATGGCATTATGGATGTCAATTATAAGAACCAGATTAAAAAACTTGCAAAGAAAGACATCAACCTGGCATTTGTGCCGTTTGATCCAAAACTTGGGATGTATCAGTCACTTGGCATGGAATATTTTCTGGAGAACACGAATGCAGAGTATGTGTTTCCAATGCATATGTGGCAGGATTATTCCGGGATACAGCCTTTTATCAAAAGACTGAGCAATCAGGCGATGGCGGACCGGATCGTGCCGATCGTCCACGAGAATCAGGTGTTTGAGATCCGGGAAGAATAAAACACAGTATTTTTTGAAAGAAAAGACGACAGCTTTTAGAAGAAAAGATGTTGAATACTTGACGATAAACAAATAAGTGAGCTATAATATTTAAATTGTGAGCCGGCTTTCATTTTTGCAGTGCATAAGTGTCAGCCATAGCAGAAAGGCAGGTAGAAGAAATGGCATTTTTAGGATCATTTTTACAGTATGCAATCATTATGGTGATTTTGGCAGCGATCGCTCTGGCGGGATTTTTCGCAGGCAAAAAGCTGCGGGAAAACAAAGATGCAAAAGCAGCGGCGGAAACTGATACGGCAGCAGAACACGAGGTTAAATAATTTGTAACTATATAGATAGTTTCTTAGAAGGAAACAGCTGGTAATTACAATTTTATTAAATAAAAAATGTACGGCAGAGAAGTGCCTGTACAAAAGATTTTGGAGGAACTTAGTCGTGAAGAAATTTTACGGTGAAAACGAATTACGAAGAATGTACCTTGAATTTTTCGAGAGCAAGGGACATCTTAAAATGAACAGCTTTTCATTGGTACCACACAATGATAACAGCTTATTACTGATCAATGCAGGTATGGCACCATTAAAGCCATATTTTACCGGACAGGAGATTCCACCTCGCAGAAGAGTGACGACCTGCCAGAAATGTATCCGTACCGGTGATATCGAGAACGTTGGTAAGACAGCAAGACATCTTACTTTCTTTGAGATGCTTGGTAACTTCTCTTTCGGAGATTATTTTAAGCATGAAGCGATCGCATGGTCCTGGGAGTTTTTGACAAAGGTTCTCGGATTAGAGGAGGACAGACTGTATCCATCCATTTACGGTGAGGATGATGAAGCATTCGATATCTGGACAAAAGAAGTCGGAGTTCCGGCAGAGAGAATCACAAGATTTTACCGTGATCCGGAAACCGGAGAGTGTGATAACTTCTGGGAGCACGGAGCCGGTCCTTGCGGTCCATGTTCTGAGATTTACTATGACCGCGGAGAAAAATACGGCTGTGGCAAACCGGACTGTAAAGTAGGATGTGACTGTGACCGTTTCATGGAAGTATGGAACAACGTATTTACCCAGTTTGAGGGAGATGGAAAGGGTGGTTACACCGAACTTTCCCAGAAGAACATTGATACAGGTATGGGACTTGAGCGTCTTGCAGTTGTCATGCAGGATGTAGATTCCGTATTTGATATCGATACAATGAAAGCAATCCGTGACAGAGTATGTGAGCTGTCCGGCAAGAAATATGAAGTGGATGCAATGGATGATGTTTCGATCCGTCTGATCACAGACCATATCCGTTCCTCAACATTCATGATCTCCGATGGTATTATGCCATCTAACGAAGGACGTGGCTATGTACTCCGCCGTATCATCCGCCGTGCTGCACGTCATGGAAGAATGCTTGGAATCGACGGCATTTTCATGGCAGAGCTTGCAAAGACTGTGATCAGCGAGAGCAAAGACGGTTATCCGGAATTAGAAGAAAAGAAAGATTTTATCTTAAAAGTACTTGCACAGGAAGAAGAGAAGTTTGCAAAGACGATCGATCAGGGTCTTGCAATTTTAGAGGATATGGAAAAAGAGATGATCGCATCCGGTTCCAAAGTATTATCCGGAGACAATGCGTTCAAACTTTATGATACTTATGGATTCCCGATGGATCTGACTTCTGAGATCTTAGAAGAAAAAGGCTTCACGATTGACGAAGACGGCTTCAAAAAGGCGATGGAAGTACAGCGTACAACAGCAAGAAAGAATCGTAAGACAACAAACTACATGGGAGCAGATGCGACTGTTTATGATGAGATTGATCCTTCCGTCACAACAGAGTTTGTCGGATATGATAAATTAGAGACAGCATCTACGGTGACAGTGCTTACTTCTGAGACTGAGATCGTAGAGGCATTATCCGATGGTGAGATTGGAACGATCATTGTAGAGGAGACACCATTCTATGCTACCATGGGTGGACAGCAGGGGGATAAAGGTGTGATCTACACTGCTGATGGTACTTTCAAAGTGGAAGATACGATCAGGTTATTAGGTGGAAAAGTTGGACATGTCGGCAAAATGACAAGCGGCATGATCAAGTCCGGTGATAAAGTTACGTTATCTGTTGACGCAGATCTTCGTGGCAAGACATGTAAGAATCATTCTGCAACACACTTATTACAGAAAGCACTCCGTGAAGTATTAGGTACTCACGTAGAACAGGCTGGTTCTTATCAGGATGCAGAGAGAACACGTTTTGACTTCAGCCATTTCCAGGCTATGACAGCAGAGGAGATCGCAAAAGTTGAGAAGATCGTAAATGACGAGATCGCTGCAGACCTTGAGGTGCGTACGGATGTCATGACCGTAGAAGAAGCCAAAAAGACAGGTGCTATGGCGTTATTCGGTGAGAAATACGGTGAGAAGGTACGTGTCGTATCCATGGGAGAATTCTCCAAGGAGTTCTGTGGTGGTACACATGTAAAACACACAGGCGAGATCACTGCATTCAAGATCATTTCTGAGAGCGGTGTCGCTGCCGGTGTACGTCGTATTGAGGCGTTGACAGGTGATAATGTATTCGCATATTATAAGAATATCGAAGCTGAATTAGAGAGAGCTGCAAAAGCTGCAAAGACAACTCCGGCTGCTTTGGTTGAGAAGATCGAGCATATGATGGCTGAGATCAAGGCGTTAAATGCAGAGAATGAGTCCTTAAAGAGCAAAGCTGCCAAAGAGGCACTTGGCGATGTTATGGATCAGGTTGTAGAAGTAAAAGGTGTAAAACTTCTTGCAACAAGTGTTGCAGGGGTTGACATGAACGGCTTGAGAGACCTTGGTGACCAGCTCAAAGGAAAACTCGGAGAGGGCGTTGTAGTGCTTGCTTCTGAGGCAGACGGCAAAGTAAATCTTGTCGCTATGGCAACAGAGGAGGCAATGAAGAAAGGCGCTCATGCAGGAAACCTCATCAAAGCGATCGCAGGAAAAGTTGGCGGTGGCGGCGGCGGACGTCCAAACATGGCACAGGCCGGCGGTAAGAATCCGGCTGGAATCCCGGATGCGGTAGCCGAGGCTAAGGCAGCGCTGGAAAATCAGATTAAATAATAATTTGATGAAAAAAATAGAATTGTCTGAATTTTTCTAAATATAAGAAAAACTATTGACGTGAACATTTTTTATGCTATAATAACTTATAGTGCAATGAAATTTACCCAAACAGTTGAATATGCACAATACGCAACTGGAGGGAGGTTAGGTGTGAGATAATGTCTAGTGTAATAGTAAAAGAGAACGAGACTTTAGATAGCGCTTTACGTAGATTTAAGAGAAACTGTGCTAAAGCAGGTATCCAGCAGGAGATTCGTAAAAGAGAACATTACGAGAAACCAAGCGTAAGACGTAAGAAAAAATCTGAAGCAGCAAGAAAAAGAAAATACAATTAATGTATGTAAAAGAAGCTATCGTGTATGCGGTAGCTTCTTTTTTTGAAATTTAAAGTCAGTTTGTCAGGATCGTTTTTTTTGTTGGATTGTTTTACCTGAAGTTTACAATTAGAAAACAAAAAAAATACAATTAATATCATAAATATCTTGACACTGAAATATGTGTATGATAGACTTTCTTTCGTGTGAAAAATAAAAATCGTTTTTTCATGCAAATGTATGACCACTCAGATTACTGAGGCAGCCTAACGGACAGGCGGGTCGGTTGCCGGTGTGGTGAGGAGACCACGTTATTGATTGAGTCAGAAGCTCAAATTTTATAAGTTGATTACTTTATAATCAGTGTGTAAGCACATCATCTTGTGAAACGGTCAATAAGAGTGACATATATTTGCAGTTGCGATGCAGACAAAGGCAGAAAGCAGAAAGCGGCAGGCAACGGATTCTTTGAAAAACGATATTTGGGATCGCATCGAGAGTAAAAAGGATTCCAATATGGAGAACGAAGGTCAACAGAGATGATTGCGCAGGCAGTTGTCTCTTTTTTTATGTGATCGAAAACATCATTTCTATTACATAAAATGTGAAAATGATTATCTTAAAATGATAAATTGCAATGGAGAAAGTTATGAACAGAGAAGATCAGAAAAGAGCTCCCATTTATGAAGCGCTGGAAAAATTCAGGAAACAGCGTGTCGTACCATTCGATGTGCCGGGGCATAAGCGGGGTCGTGGCAATCCTGAATTAGTGGAATTATTAGGGGAAAAATGTGTAGGGATCGATGTGAATTCCATGAAGCCACTCGATAACCTCTGTCATCCGGTATCGGTTATAAGAGATGCGGAGGAACTTGCAGCAGATGCATTTCATGCAGAACATGCATTTCTGATGGTGGGAGGAACTACTTCTGCGGTGCAGAGCATGATTTTGTCAGTCTGTAAGAGAGGGGATAAAATTATCCTTCCGCGAAATGTACATAAAAGTGCTATCAATGCACTGGTGCTTTGCGGAGCAATTCCGGTTTATGTGAATCCGGAAGTGAATCCAAAACTCGGAATTTCTCTTGGAATGGAAGTGCCGTGTGTGGAGCAGGCAATCAAAGAGAACCCGGATGCAGTTGCAGTGCTTGTGAACAATCCGACTTATTACGGTATCTGTTCAGATATCCGTTCTATCGTAAAGCTTGCACATGCGCATGGCATGAAAGTGCTCGCAGACGAGGCACATGGAACACACTTGTATTTTGGAAAAAATCTTCCGGTTTCAGGCATGGAAGCCGGTGCTGATCTGGCCGCAATCTCCATGCATAAGTCCGGTGGAAGCCTGACGCAGAGCTCCATTCTGCTTGTAAACAAAGGTGTCAATGCAGATTATGTCAGACAGATCATCAATCTCACACAGACTACAAGCGCATCGTATCTTCTTCTGTCAAGCCTTGATATTTCAAGAAGAAACCTTGCATTAAGAGGTGAGGAATCCTTTGCCAAAGTGTCAGAGATGGCAGAATATGCGAGAAATGAGATCAACAATATCGGTGGATATTACGCTTATGGAAAGGATCTGATCAACGGAACCAGCATCTATGACTATGATGTGACAAAGCTTTCTATCTACACGCTTGGCATCGGGCTGGCAGGGATCGAAGTGTATGACCTTCTTCGCGATGAATATGATATTCAGATCGAATTTGGAGATATCTGTAATATTTTGGCCTATATTTCCATTGGAGACCGGACACAGGATATTGAGCGTCTGGTGGGGGCGCTGGCAGATATCGCAAGACTGTATAAAAAAGACAGGGCAGGACTTTTATCCGGTGAATATATAGCACCGAAAGTCATCCGTTCACCACAGGAAGCTTTCTATGCGGAAAAGAAATCCCTTCAGATCCGTGAGACCAGCGGCTGTATTTCCGGTGAATTTGTCATGTGCTATCCGCCGGGAATCCCAATCCTGGCACCGGGTGAGATGATTACAGATGAAATCATCGAATATATCATTTATGCGAAGGAAAAAGGCTGCTCCATGCAGGGAACGGAAGATCCGGCAGTGGAACATCTGATGGTGTTGGTGTAAGAGATGAGTGATTCCGGAGAAAACGGTGGAAACCGGGACAGGGAAGGAGAAGCAGAAAAATGGAAATGTGGTTTTCGGAGCTTCACACATCGAATGTAAAGCTCTCAATGAGAATCGAAAAACAATTATTCAGCGGTAACAGTGACTGCCAGAGGATCGATGTTCTGGAATCGGTAGAATTTGGCAAGTTTCTGGCTTTGGATGGAGATATCCTTTTTTCGGAAAAGGATGAATTTATTTATGACGAGATGGTAACGCATGTGCCGATGGCAGTACATCCGGACGTGCGTCACGTGCTGATCATCGGTGGCGGTGATGGCGGTGTTGCAAAAGAACTGACACAGTATGATTCCATAGAAAAGATTGATGTTGTGGAACCGGATGAGATGTTAGTGGAAGTCTGCCGGGAGCATTTCCCGGAGCTTGCCTGTGGTCTGGATGATCCGCGTGTGAATGTGTATTATCAGGATGGACTTCGTTTCCTGAGAAACAAAACGGAGGAGTATGATCTGATCATCAATGACGCAACCGATCCGTTTGGGCATACTGAGGGACTTTTTACCAAGGAATTTTACGGAAGCTGCTATAAGGCGTTAAAAGAGGACGGAATCATGGTTTATCAGCATGGAAGTCCATTTTATGATGAGGATAAGGAAGAGTGCATGAAGATGCACCGCAAGGCATTCCGGGCATTTCCGGTAAGCCGCGTATATCAGGCACATATCCCGACCTGTTCGTCCGGCTACTGGCTGTTTGGATTTGCTTCCAAAAAATATCACCCACTCAACAATCTGCGCGTGAAAGAGTGGAAAAAATTACATATCAAAACAAGATATTACACAACGAATCTTCACCGGGGAGCCTTCATGCTTCCGAAATATTTAGAAGACATGCTAGAGGACGAGGAAGACAGGTAGAAAAATATATTAAGTAAATAATGACATGGATAATTGAGAAACTCATAAAAATCCAAATTGAAAGAAGAGTAGGAGGAGGTTCGCAATTATCTAAAAAACAATAACATGAAAAAGGAGAAATAAAAATGAGCAGAGTAATGATTATCGGATGTGGAGGCGTAGCTTCCGTAGCAATTGCAAAATGTTGCCAGAACAGTGATGTTTTCACTGAGATTATGATCGCAAGCAGAACAAAGTCCAAATGTGATGCAATGAAAGAAAAATTACAGCCAACAACAAAAACAGTCATCACAACCGCACAGGTAGATGCTGACAACACAGAGGAGCTGATCGCACTGATCAACGAATATAAGCCGGATGCAGTGTTAAATGTGGCACTTCCATATCAGGATCTGACGATCATGGATGCCTGCCTTGCAACAGGAGTAGATTATATTGACACCGCAAACTACGAAGCAGAGAATACGGATGATCCGGAGTGGAGAAAAATTTACGAGGAGCGTTGCAAGAAAGAGGGATTTACAGCATACTTTGATTATTCCTGGCAGTGGGCTTATAAGAAAAAGTTTGAAGATGCAGGCATTACAGCAATCCTTGGAAGCGGATTTGATCCGGGTGTGACAAGTGTTTATTCTGCATATGCATTAAAACATTATTTCGATGAGATCCACTACATTGATATTTTAGACTGCAACGGCGGTGACCATGGCTATCCATTTGCAACAAACTTTAATCCTGAGATCAATTTAAGAGAAGTATCTGCAATGGGTTCTTATTGGGAAGATGGCCATTGGGTAGAAGTAGAGCCAATGTCTATTAAGCGTGAATATGATTTTCCGGAAGTTGGAGAAAAAGATATGTATCTGCTTCATCATGAGGAGATTGAATCACTTGCAAAAAATATTCCGGGAATCAAGAGAATCCGTTTCTTCATGACATTCGGACAGAGTTATTTAACACATATGAAATGTCTGGAAAACGTTGGAATGCTTTCCACAACACCGATCAACTTTGAAGGAAAAGAGATCGTGCCGATCCAGTTCTTAAAAGCATTATTGCCGGATCCTGCAAGCCTTGGACCAAGAACGGTAGGAAAAACAAACATCGGATGTATTTTCAAAGGTGTAAAAGACGGAAAAGAAAAGACCATCTACATTTACAATGTATGCGATCATCAGGAGTGCTACAAAGAGGTTGGTTCTCAGGCAATCTCCTACACAACAGGAGTTCCGGCTATGATCGGAACAATGATGGTAGTAGAGGGACTCTGGAAAAAACCTGGCGTATTCAATGTAGAGGAGTTTGATCCGGATCCATATATGGAAGCACTGAATAAATGGGGACTTCCTTGGGTAGTCTGCGAGAATCCGCAGGAAGTTGAGTAAGAACCTACTTCAAGAAGAAGGAAAAATGTCCTTCTCATGTGAAATGACAGAAAAAGGAATGAACAGACAGAATGAGAATTGAAGAATTAAAAACACCGTGCTATGTCATAGATGAAAAACAGCTGAAAAAAAATCTTTCCATTCTCCAGAAAGTGGAAAAGGATACCGGATGTAAAATCCTTCTTGCACAGAAAGCCTTTTCCTGCTTTTACGAATACCCGCTGATCGGTCAGTATATCAGTGGAACAACGGCAAGCGGACTTTTTGAGGCTCGTCTCGGAAAAGAGGAAATGGGAAAAGAAAACCATGTATTTGCTCCGGCATATAAAGAAGAGGACGTGAAGGAACTGGTTAAAATCTGCGATCACATGGTTTTTAATTCTTTTTCCCAGCTGGAAAAATATAAAAATTTCTGCAAAGAGACCAGCGTGGGAATTCGTATTAACCCGGAGTGTTCCACACAGGGGGATCATGCGATCTATGATCCATGTGCAAAGGGTTCGCGTCTCGGTGTGACAATTGCGCATTTTAAAGAGCAGTTTACGGATGAGATGTATGATTATGTGGATGGACTGCATTTTCACACGCTCTGTGAGCAGAATGCGGATGATCTTGCAAAAACCTTAGAGGCGGTAGAAGAAAAATTCGGCAGTTATCTTTACAAAATGAAATGGCTGAATTTTGGCGGCGGACACCATATTACAAGAGCAGATTATGACATCGAACTGTTAGAAAAATGCATTCTGCACATGAAGGAAAAATATGATCTTGACATTTATTTAGAACCGGGCGAAGCGATTGCATTGAATGCCGGATATCTTGCCACAACCGTTATGGATGTGGTAGATAACGATATACAGACGTTGATTCTGGACGCATCCGCAGCATGCCATATGCCGGATGTGCTGGAAATGCCGTACCGTCCGCCACTTCGCAGTTCGGGAATGCCGGAGGAAAAGAAGTATACTTACCGGTTATCTTCCTATACCTGCCTTGCAGGCGATATTATCGGGGATTATTCTTTTGACGAAGAGAAAAAAGTGGATGACAGACTGTATTTTGAGGATATGGCGATTTACTCCATGGTGAAAAACAATACATTTAACGGAATCCCACTGCCGGATATTGCAGTGATGGACGAGAGTGGTGAATGTAAAGTGATCCGAAGCTTTTCTTATGATGATTTTAAAGGAAGACTGTCATGAGAAAGTCCGGCCGGATGGAAGATCCATGGAAAGACAACACGGAAAAAGGCAGGATAACAGAAGTATGAAGATAGAAAACAGAACTCCACATCAGGATGGATTTTATATGCCGGGGGAATTTGAACCGCAGGATGGTGTGATCTTAATCTGGCCCAAACGTCCGGGTTCCTGGCCATATGAGGCAAAAGAAGCCGGAAAAGTATTTGCAGAGATTGCCAATAAGCTGGCAGAGACAGAAAAAGTATATATGCTGACAGAACCGGAAACGGAAGCAGCGGCAAGAGAGCTGCTGTGTGAGAATGTAGAAATTTTAACAATTCCGACAGACGATGCATGGGCAAGGGATGTCGGACCAACCTTTGTGACGGATGGAAAAGAAGTCCGTGGGGTCAACTGGAGCTTTAATGCCTGGGGCGGAACCTATGATGGTCTTTATCAGGACTGGCAAAAGGATGATAAGGTTGCAGAAGAATTTTGTAAACTGACCGGTTATGATTATTATGATGCGGCTCCTTTTGTGCTGGAAGGCGGTTCCATCCATTCAGACGGACAGGGAACGGTGATCGCAACGGAAGCCTGTCTGCTCAGTAAGGGAAGAAATCCGGAACTTACGAAAGAGCAGATCGAAGCAAAATTGCAGGAATATCTTGGCGCAGAGAAAATCATCTGGCTTCCAAACGGAATTTATCAGGATGAAACAAATGAACATGTAGACAATGTCTGTGCATTTACAAAACCGGGTGAGGTTGTCCTTGCATGGACAGATGATGAGAGTGATCCGCAGTACGCACTTTCAGCGGAAGATCTTAAGGTTCTTGAACAGGAGACAGACGCCAAAGGAAGAAAGTTCCGTGTGCATAAAATGCCAATCCCGAAGAAACCAGTCTGTATTACAGAAAAAGAGCTGGCAGGTTACGTGTTTGAAGAGGGCGAGGATACAAGAGAAGCCGGAGAACGGTTAGCGGCAAGCTATGTGAATTTTTACATCGGAAATCAGGTTGTACTTGTGCCGCAGTTTGGAGACGAGCATGATGCCCTGGCAACAGATTTATTGCAGAAACTGTTTCCGGAGCGTGAGATCGTGCCAGTCTTTGCAAGGGAGATCATCATTGGCGGTGGCAATATCCACTGCATCACACAGCAGATACCGGTACGCAGATGACGGATAGCAGGAAATCATATAAAGTATCGTTGCAAGACAGATGGAAAGATAAAAATGCCGGATTTCAGAATAAACAGGAATAGAATGAAAAAGCATGGAAAATATTAAGAAGCGGGAGACAGCATATTATGAGCAGAAAACGTAACGTCACAGTAGCCGCAGTTCAAATGAAATGCAGCACAAATGTGGAAGAAAATATCGCAAAGGCAGATGCACTTGTCCGGGAAGCGGCAGAAAAAGGAGCACAGATCATCCTTTTGCCGGAGCTTTTTGAAAGACAGTATTTTTGTCAGGAACGCAGATATGAATACTATGAATTTGCAAAAGAAGTGAATGAAAATGATGCGGTAAAACATTTTTCTGCACTGGCAAAGGAATTGTCTGTTGTGATCCCGGTCAGCTTTTATGAAAAGGATGTGAACCGCCTGTTTAATACTGTTGCAGTGATCGATGCAGACGGAAGCAATCTTGGAATATACCGCAAGACACATATCCCGGACGATCATTATTATCAGGAAAAATTTTACTTTGTTCCGGGAGATACCGGATTTCAAGTGTTTGATACAGCGTATGGAAAAATCGGTGTCGGCATCTGCTGGGATCAGTGGTTCCCAGAGACAGCAAGAGCCATGGCGGTCAAAGGAGCAGAGCTGCTTTTTTACCCGACAGCAATCGGCAGTGAACCAATCTTAGAGTGTGACAGCATGCCGCACTGGAGAAGGGCGATGCAGGGACATGCAGCAGCAAACCTCATGCCGGTGATCGCAGCAAACCGTATCGGAACAGAAGAAGTAGTTCCATGTGAGGAAAACGGCGGACAGAGATCAGCACTCACATTTTACGGCTCTTCTTTTATCACAGATCAGACCGGAGAACTTGTGGCAGAGGCAGACCGCAAGACGGAACAGGTGATCCTTGCAACGTTCGACTTAAATGAAATGCAGGAGAACCGCCTTTCATGGGGAATCTTCCGGGACAGAAGACCGGAGTGCTACGGGGATATCTGTAAATAAAAAAGGATGCATGAAGATATCCTCTTTACTGGACAAAACAGTAAGGAGGGTATTTTTAAGCGTCCCTTTGCTTCTTATGGATACAAGAGTGGTTATACTCCATAAAAAAGTGCCTTTTGCATCTTTTAGTAGCCAAGTTCCTCTCCAATTAAAATAACTTTAATTCTTCCCTGAATACCGCTTCGTCTTGTGATCACGACCTGATTGCAGATACAGTCAGGAGAGAGGCAGTCGGCACAGACTCCGGTGACAGCACATGGTGTCTGCTTGTTCAGACGTACACAGTTCATAGGAGTTGCGGTTAAGTGGACACGGTCAACAGCTTCTGCAACGTCCTTTGCAACCTTGTTCATTCCGGCAAGAATAATGACATTTTCAGGACCATAGATCAAAGCAGCGACCCGGTTTCCATTACCATCGATATTGACTAATTCTCCATCAATTGTCATGGCGTTGGTGCTCATGAAATAGTAGTCAGCCATCAGTGCGTCGTGGAATATTTTTCTGGAATCTTCCGGTGTCTTACAGACTGCCCGGTCTAAAAACTGAATATTGGCTGAACGCAGTGCATCCATCATGCCGGTTTCCTCTAATGTCATGGAGCCGCCGTGAGCCACGACTGCACCGGATGGCAGGAAAGAAAGTGACTTTTCTACGGCTTCTTTTGCAGTCGGGCAGTAGTAAGCCTCCATTCTTCTTTTTTCAAAATTTTTGATCATGGTATTGGCGAGTGTTTCGTAATATTTTGCTTTTGGTGTCATATGATCCTTCTCCTCTTATTTATCTTTTTGACTTTTATTATAAGCGGATTTTATCGTTATGCAAGCGCTATTAAAATAATTGAAAGCAATCAGATTTTCTTCTATTAACAATTCTGAAACAAAACTCAAACAAATTCAAAATAATATATGTTATGATGTAATCAATGGACAATGATAGAAACCAGAAAGGAACAGAAAAATGATACACATTCTTGTAGTGGATGATGATAAAAATTTAAACCAGACGGTCTGCACCTATTTAAATGACTGTGGATTTGAGGCAAAAGGCGTTTTGAGTGCGAACGAAGCCTATGACGAGATGTATAACAATCTCTACGAGCTGATCATTTCCGACATTATGATGCCGGAGATCGACGGATTTGAATTTGCGGAGACAGTGCGTCAGGTCAATAAACAGATCCCGATCCTTTTCATGTCGGCTAAGGATGATCTTCCTTCCAAACGGAAAGGATTTTTAGTTGGAATCGATGATTATATGGTAAAACCGGTGGAGTTAGCAGAACTTGAGATGCGTGTGAGGGCACTGCTCCGGAGAAGTAATATCGAGATGGAGCGCAAACTTATTGTCGGAAATCTGGAGATGGATGCGGACGGCATGACTGCAATGATAAATGGGGAGGAGATACCGGTCACAACACGCGAATTCAATATTTTATATAAACTGTTGTCTTACCCGAAAAAAACATTTACAAGGGCACAGCTTATGGATGAGTTCTGGGGGCTTGATTCGGGAACGAGCCTGCGGGCTGTGGATGTCTATGTGACAAAGCTCCGTGACAAGTTTTCCACCTGCGATGGATTCGAGATCAAAACTGTGCGTGGACTTGGATACAAAGCGGTATTGCTATAGAAAGGGACTGCCTGAAACCATGAACAAATTGAACTATACCAACACAATCAAAAATGACCGTTTTCCATCGTCCCTGTTTCTGGTGTATTTTCTCGTATTGCTGTTAATGTCCGGTATTCATACAGGAATTATCGTAGGTATGAATGCACTGGGGTGGAACAAAATCATACAGGTAATTTTACCGCTTGGTTACTGGACTGTTGTGGCAGTTGGATTGACACTTTTTACGAAAAATGTGATCCGGAAAAGCTATGAAAAGCCAATGCATGACCTGGCAGATGCAACAAAAAAAGTGGCAGAGGGCGATTTTTCAGTGTATGTTCCGACACTTCACACCGCTGACCGGCTGGATTATCTGGATGTCATGATTATTGATTTTAATAAAATGGTGGAGGAACTCGGCAGCATTGAGACGTTGAAAACAGACTTTTTCTCCAATGTTTCCCATGAGATCAAGACGCCGCTTGCAATTATCCAGAACAATGCGGAGCTGCTCTGTATGGAAAAGAAGCCGGAGAAACAAAAAGAATATGCCGAAGTGATCTTTCAGACTACAAAGCGTCTGTCGGAACTTATCAGTAATATTTTAAAACTGAACAAGCTTGAAAAACAGGCGATCACGCCGGTAGCAGAAGAGTACGATCTGTGTGGACAGCTTGCGGAATGTGCCGTGAATTATGAGCCGGTGTGGGAGAAAAAAGATATTGGATTTGATGCAGATATGGAAGATTCTGTAAAGATCACGGCAGACGCTGCGTTGATGGAGTTAGTCTGGAATAACCTTTTTTCCAATGCAGTGAAGTTCACAGAACCGGGAGGAACGATAAAGCTGACCGAGCAGTCGGATGATTCTGAGATCCGTGTGTCGGTGGAGGATAACGGCTGCGGAATGACGGAAGAGACAAGGAAACATATTTTTGAAAAATTTTATCAGGGGGATACGTCCCACGCAATGGCTGGAAATGGACTTGGACTGGCGCTTGCCCTGCGTGTTTTGCAGTTAAATGATTATAAAATCGAAGTGGAAAGCGAACCGGGACGCGGCAGTAAGTTTACGGTGATCATTCCGAAAAGGTAGAATATTGGATAACAGACAGAAAGCGAATTTCTGGGAAAGCGTAGAAAAATGAGTGAGTTTGAGAGTTTTGATTATACGAAAGTGACGGTTGCCGAGAATCAGATGTCACAGTATATGGATGGCTACGAGCATTTTGGATGGAAGGTGGATTCCAATGTACCCATAGAAAAAGGAATGGGAAAAGTAACAATCCATTTAAAGCGGAGCAGGGCAGTTTTAAATAAAATGGAACTGACACGGTTACAGAGACATTTTGAGGCGTGCATGAGTGAGATTGCGGCGCTCGAAAATTCCACAGAATCTTTTGCAATGATCGCGGCACTGACCAGTGGGATTTCAGGCTGTGCATTTATGGCGGGTTCGGTATTCGCTGTGACGGCTGCAAAACCGATCATCTGGCTGATGATTTTGCTTGCAATCCCGGGATTTTTTCTGTGGGGAATCGCATATCCGCTTTATAAAAATGTGAAAAAGTGGAGAGCGGAGAAAGTGAAGCCTCTCATTGAGGCAAAGCTTGATGAGGCGGAAAAAGTGTGCGAGAA
>DXQT01000030.1 GCA_019411365.1 Roseburia sp. | reverse complement strand
AATAGCTCAAATTGCATTAACTTCTTAAAATGTATAAATAACAGGATAGTTTGGGTTAAGTAATATCAGAAACACTTTTCCGAAAAGGGAGAAATTTAATAGCATAGAAACAGACAATTAAGAAACAAAAACAATGGCAGACGCTAAAACAGAAAAACAGAAAGTACAGGAAATAACGGAGAAGTTGGAGTAGGGTATCAAGGAACTTTTTGAAAGCGAGAAGTACAAGATTTATCTGAATACCATGTCAAAATTTCATAATTACAGCTTTAACAACACAATGTTAATTGCAATGCAAAAGCCTGACGCTACGTTAGTGGTCGGATTCAAGGAATATACTTTGCCGAATAAACAGGGGGGACGATAATGCAGGATGTTATGAATGTTAATCAGAAAGAATATAAAATTGTGAAGTTATTAGGACATGGAAAAGGTGGTTATTCCTATTTGGCAGAACGGGAAGGTAAATTTTATGTGTTAAAACAGATACACCATGAGCCATGTGAATATTACTCATTTGGCAATAAAATCGAAGCAGAACAAAATGATTATAACAGACTGTTGCAGACAGGAATCAGAATTCCAAGAATGTTAGACATTGATGTAGCAAATGAAAGAATATTAAAAGAGTATATTGACTATGAATGTAACAATTACATGGATGAATGGAATTTTGAAAATTGGGGGATTAAGTACTGGTCTAAGACAACGGAATTTATTGATTATATGGAGCAGCATTAGTTATGTAACTCAAGATTTTGTTCAATCCAAATCTCTTATAATCCTCAAAACTTGTTGATTTTACACGAAAAAAACTATACTATAGATAGTACCTATTATTAGAGTCAGAGCGTAGAGCAGAAAAAGATACGAGGAAGTAATGATGAGAACAGAAGATAAAACAAGAATGACAGAGGGAAGCATTTCCAGAAAAATTATTTTATTTGCGATTCCGCTGTTTCTTGGAAATTTGTTTCAGCAATTGTATAACACGGCAGATTCACTGATCGTAGGAAATTATCTCGGCAGCAATGCGTTGGCGGCAGTCAGCTCATCCGGGAATCTGATTTTTCTGATGGTTGGATTTATCAATGGCATCGCAATGGGTGCAGGTGTTGTAATTGCCAGATATTATGGAGCGAAAGACAGGGCAAATCTGGAGAAATCAATCCACACAACGGTTGCGTTTGGAATTGCAGCAGGAATTGCATTGACAGTGATCGGCATGCTTTTAGCACCGAAGATCCTGGTGTTGATGGGAACACCCGCAGAGGTGCTTCCGGAATCTATCACCTATTTCCGCACTTATTTTGCAGGCTCTATCGGAGTGATCATGTACAATATTTTTGTAGGGATTTTGCAGTCGGTTGGAGACAGCAGACATCCGCTGATTTATCTGATCATTTCTTCCTGTATCAATGTGGTGCTGGATATTTTCTTTATTTCAGGATTGGGGATGGGAGTCGGTGCAGCCGCTTTGGCAACAGCGATTTCCCAATTTGTAAGTGCATTCTTATGTCTGATCCATCTTCTGAGAGCAAAAGAAGAATATAGGCTTCAGTTAAATAAAATCCGTTTTGACAGACAGATGCTGTGGCAGATCATACAAAACGGTGTGCCGTCCGGCTTTCAGAATTCTGTGATCGCCATTGCGAATGTTTTTGTGCAGACAAATATCAATGCATTTGGGAAAATGGCGATGGCAGGATGTGGATCTTATTCCAAAATCGAAGGATTTGCGTTTCTGCCGGTGACCTGTTTTACGATGGCGCTGACCACTTTTGTCAGCCAGAACCTTGGTGCAAAGCAGTATGACCGTGCAAAAAAAGGAGCGAGGTTTGGCGTTCTCTGTTCGATTATCATTGCAGAATTGATCGGAGTTGTGATTTATACAGCCGCACCGGTGCTTATTGCAGCCTTTAACAGTGAACCGGATGTAGTACATTATGGAGTTATGCAGTCGAGAACCATTGCGTTGTTCTATTTTCTGCTGGCTTTTTCCCACTGCATCGCTGCGGTGCTTCGTGGTTCGGGAAATGCATCGGTTCCGATGATCGTTATGCTGTGTGTATGGTGTCTGTTCCGTGTAAGCTATATCACGGTTACGGTTCATTTTATCCCGGACATCCGCGTGATCTTCTGGGCGTATCCATTGACCTGGAGTATTAGTTCGGTCATTTTCCTTGCTTTATTTTTGCGTGGAAAATGGGTGTATGGGTTTGAAAAGAGAAAATAAGCAGCATATCCGGCGTAGGGGAAAAGCTTGACAATTTCAGCTTTACGTCTAAAATAATATCATATGAATTTGAATGAGACTGATGCATAAAAGAAATGTATCAGTCTTATCTTATGCAGAGGAGAACCGGAATTTATGAAAAAAAGTGGAACCATGAAAAAAATGCTCACCTATTATAAACCTTACATGCGTGTGTTCTGGACAGACATGTTTTTCGCAACGCTCTCTGCGGCGGTTGCCCTGATCATTCCGCTGGTCGTGCGGTATGTGACCTACAATCTTGTGTACCGTGAGCCGGCAGAGATTTTGCATCAGGCAGCATACATCGCCATTGGACTGTTTGCGCTGGTGGCGGTTGACTGTTACAGTAAATTCTACATTTGTAATTATGGACATGTGATGGGAGCGAAAATCGAGTATGACATGCGTGCGGAAATTTTCGCACATTATCAGAAACTGTCCTTTTCCTTTTATGATGACCAGAAAGTCGGACAGCTGATGAGCCGTATCACAACCGATCTTTTTGATATCAGTGAACTGATGCATCATGGACCGGAGAACATCATTCTGTCCGTGATCAAAATTGCCGGAGCACTGATCATTCTTGTGAACATCAACCCAATGCTCGCAGTTGCAGCCTTTGCAATTCTGCCGTTCATGCTGATCTATGCATTTGTCCTGAATAAAAAAATGCGTCTCGCATTCAAACAGAACCGTGTAAAAATTGCGGACATCAATGCGCAGATCGAGGATAACTTATCCGGTATCCGGGTGGTAAAATCTTTTGCCAACGAAGAGATTGAAAACCGCAAGTTTAAACAAGGCAATGACGGTTTCCTTGCAGCCAAGAAAAACAGCTATTTTTACATGGGAAGTTATCAGGCAGGGCTTGGAGCGTTTACGACACTCATTCAGGTCAGCGTGATCCTGACAGGTACGGTGCTGATCGCAAAAGGCAGTGTGGATGTCAGCGACCTTGTCACATTTATGCTCTATATCAGTGTGTTTACGGATCCGGTCCGCACCCTCATTGATTTCACAGAGCAGTTTCAGAATGGTTATACCGGGTTTGAACGTTTTCAGGAGATCCTCGCCATTCATCCGGATATCGAGGACAAAAAAGATGCAGTGGAACTTAAGGATGTAAAGGGAGATATTACTTTTGAAAATGTTTCATTCCAGTATGAGGAAAACACGGAAAAAGTGTTGAACCATATCAGTTTAAATGTTCCGGCGGGGGCTTACATGGCATTAGTCGGTTCCTCCGGCGCAGGAAAAAGTACGCTCTGTTCCCTCATTCCACGTTTCTATGACGTGACGGGCGGCGCAGTAAAAATCGATGGAAAAGATGTGCGTGATCTCACCTTAAAGAGTCTGCGCGACCACATCGGCATTGTGCAGCAGGATGTGTATCTTTTTGTTGGAACTGTTTTTGACAATATCCGTTACGGAAAACCGGATGCGACAAGAGAGGAAGTCATCGAGGCAGCAAAAAACGCCAATGCGCATGAGTTTATCATGTCACTTCCAAACGGTTATGAGACGGACATCGGACAGCGCGGGATCAAGCTTTCCGGCGGACAGAAGCAGCGATTGTCCATTGCAAGGGTTTTCCTTAAAAATCCACCGATCCTTATTTTTGATGAGGCAACCTCCGCACTTGACAATGAGAGCGAGAAAGTGGTGCAGGATTCTCTGGAAAAACTTGCAAAGAACCGTACCACATTTGTAATTGCACATAGGCTTTCCACCATCAAAAACGCAGAGAAAATCATTGTTTTATCTGAGGATGGTATCGAAGAATCAGGAACACATGAAGAACTGATGGCCAGGAAGGGAACTTACGAAAAGCTTTACAATATGCAGTTCCACAAATAAAATGAAAGCAGCAGAAAAAAGGAGAACTGATATGCCGGAACTTATACGTAAAAAAAAGAAAATGTCATCGTTTGAGATGATCGCATTTGGATTTGCAGGTGTGATATTATTTGGAGCAATTATTTTAATGCTTCCAATCTCATCTTCTGCCGGAGTTGTGACACCGTTTGATAAGACTTTATTTACTGCGACATCAGCTGTCTGCGTGACAGGACTTGTGGTCGTGGATACAGGAAGCTACTGGTCGGCGTTTGGTCAGGCAGTAATCTTACTTCTGATCCAGACCGGCGGATTGGGAGTCATCACTGTGGTTGCATCTTTTTCAATGGTATCGGGGAGAAAGATCTCGTTAATGCAGCGGAGCACGATGCAGGATGCGATTTCAGCACCGAAAGTAGGTGGAATTGTCCGGCTTACGAAATTTATTCTACAGGGAACATTTCTGATCGAATTGGTCGGTGCCATTCTCATGCTTCCTGTATTTTGCAGGGATTATGGATGGAAAGGAATCTGGATGTCAGTCTTCCATTCGGTATCGGCTTTTTGCAATGCAGGTTTTGACATACTTGGAACGACGGAACAGACATTTCCATCTCTGACAGGATATATTGCCAATCCACTGATCAATCTTGTGATCATGCTTTTGATCGTGATCGGTGGCATCGGATTTCTGACCTGGGATGATTTTTGTACAAACAAATGGAACTTGAAACGTTACCGTCTGCAGAGTAAGATTATCCTTGTTACCACCGCTGTTTTGATCTTACTACCGGCTGTTTTTTTCTTTCTGAGTGATTTTACCGGATTTTCTATGGGAAAAAGAATACTGGCTTCTTTTTTTCAGTCGGTAACTCTTCGGACGGCAGGCTTTAATACGGCAGATCTTGGTGCAATGAACGATTCTTCTAAAGCGATCATGATTTTGATGATGCTGATCGGTGGATCTCCGGGATCAACGGCAGGAGGTATGAAGACAACAACGATCGCAGTGCTGATACTGAATGCATTTGCAACATTTGGAAGAGAGCCGGAAACAGAGGTTTTTGGAAGAAGATTTGATAACACAGTGGTGAAAAATGCGGCAACGATCGCTATTTTGTATTTCTTTTTGTTTTTCACAGGTGGAATCGCAATCAGTCAGATAGAACATGTTGCATTGTCGGATTGTCTTTTTGAAACAGCGTCTGCAGTGGGCACGGCAGGACTTACATTAGGGATCACAACGGAGCTTGGACTGGTATCACATCTGATATTGGTTGTTTTGATGTATCTTGGAAGAGTTGGCGGACTGACACTTATATATGCTGCAATTTCAGTAAAAATACAGAGTGGGGCAAAAAGACCGCTTGATAAAATAACTGTTGGATAAAGGAGAAAATTATAATGAAAAATATTTTGCTTATCGGACTCGGGAGATTTGGAAAGCATGTTGCATACCAGTTGAATGAGCTTGGACATGAAGTAATGGCTGTGGATGAGAATGAAAATCTTGTCAATGAAATTCTTCCGTATGTTACAGACGCACAGATCGGTGACAGTACCAATGAGAATTTTCTGGAGTCGCTTGGAATCAAAAATTATGATATTTGTTTTGTGACGATCGGAGGCAATTTCCAGAATTCCCTGGAGACAACTTCTCTTTTGAAAGAACTTGGCGCTAAAATGGTCATATCGCGTGCAGAGCGGGATGTACAGGCAAAGTTCCTGCTTCGCAACGGAGCAGACGAGGTCATTTATCCGGAAAAACAGATCGCCAACTGGGCAGCGATCCGCTATACGGCAGATCATATCCATGATTATATCGAAGTGGATGATTCTCATGCTATTTTTGAGGTGGAGGTGCCGGGAGGCTGGATCGGAAAAACGATCGGTGAACTGGATATCCGTAAAAAGTACAGCATCAGTATTCTGGCGATCAAAACAGACGGAAAGATGAATATGGCGATTGGCCCGGATATGGAACTAAGCAGTGAAGATACCCTTTTGGTTCTCGGTACATACAAGGATATGCAGAAGTGTTTTCGGATATAATGGATAAAAATAAACAGGGTATAAAATAATTATTAAAAATTGCACAAAATTTGCATTTTGTAAAATAATCGAGTAAAATAGGAATGTTCGGGCAGAAAGTGTGATCCGGACAGACAAAGATAATACAATGTAACCATGATAATCTGCATTCTGCATATTATCAAGACATAAAAAGGAGTGGATTTATTATGACAAAAATTGATATTATTTCCGGTTTCTTAGGAGCAGGAAAAACCACATTTATTAAAAAAATGATCGATGAGGTATTTAAGGGCGAGAAGATCGTTCTGATCGAGAATGAGTTCGGTGAAGTCGGAATCGACGGCGGTTTCTTAAAAGATGCAGGAATCCAGATCACCGAGATGAATTCCGGCTGTATCTGCTGCTCGTTAGTAGGTGATTTCGGAAAGAATCTTCACGAAGTGATTGACAAATATCATCCGGACCGCATTCTGATCGAGCCATCCGGTGTCGGTAAGTTATCCGATGTTATGAAGTCTGTGATCGATATCGAGAAAGAGGAAGACGTTAAATTAAACGGACTCGTAACTGTCGTAAATGCTTTAAAAGCAAGCAAACAGATGAAAGCATTCGGTGAATTTTTTAATAATCAGATTGAATATGCTACAGTTGTTGTACTGAGCAGAAGCCAGAATGCAACACCTGAGCAGTTAGAACTTTGTGTAAAACAGATCCAGACATTGAATCCAAAGGCTGCAATCATCACAACAGCATGGGATGCGATCAAAGGCGAGCAGATCTTAAAAGTGATCGAGGGAGCAGATTCTCTTGAGATGAAACTGATGGCTGAGCAGCATGCCAAAGAAGAGGCAGAGGAGCATGAGCATGAACATCACCATCATGACCACGATCATGAAGACCACGATCATGAGCATGATCACGAACATCATCATGAACATGACGAGAACTGCACCTGCGGATGCCACGATCACGAAGAACATGAGCATGATCACGGCCACGACCATGAACACCATCACGATCATGAAGACCACGACCACGACCATGAGCACCATCATGAACATGACGAAAACTGCACCTGCGGATGCCATGACCATGAGCATCATCATCACCATCATGCAGATGAAGTGTTTACAAGCTGGGGAAAAGAGACGCCTCACAAATTCACGAAGGAAAAGATCGAGGATGTATTAAAGACTCTCTGCGAGACAGATGATTACGGAACAATCCTCCGTGCCAAGGGAATGGTAGAAGATGAGAATGGCACATGGATTTATTTTGACATGGTTCCGGGTGAATATGAGCTTCGTGACGGCGAGCCTGACTATACAGGAAGACTTTGTGTGATCGGCTGCAACATTGACGAACACAGATTAGAAGAGTTATTCGGAATTTAATAAGGGAGAATATATATGAACGAAATACCAGTATATTTATTTACCGGTTTTATGGACAGTGGAAAGACCTCCCTCATCAAAGACACCTTATTTGAGCAGGGTTTTGCAAAAGAGGGAAAAAGCCTTGTCATCTGCTGTGAAGACGGCGATGCAGAGTTTACGGATGAAGAACTTGAAAAAAATAATGTAAAACTTGTCATGGTAGACAGTGAGGCAGATTTTACAGAGGACTTTTTGAAAAAAGTAAATACCGAGTACCAGCCGGAGCAGGTATTCTTAGAGTACAACGGAACCTGGCAGATGGGAACACTCATGGATATGGAACTTCCAAAGTACTGGATGATCGTACAGCAGCTTGCCACGGTAGATGCAACGACTTTCGATATGTATCTTGCAAATATGCGTACAATGATCATGGAACAGCTTTTTTCCGCAGATGTCGTGATCTTCAATCGCTGTGATGACAGTACAGACAAAGGAAAATACCGCAGAAATGTCAAGGCATTAAACCGGAAAGCACAGCTTGTCTATGAGCGTGCGGACGGAACACTTGACGAGAGACCGGAGGAGTTACCGTTTGACATTACTGCGGATGAGATTGAAATTTCCGATGCAGATTATGCGATCTGGTATATGGATTGTCAGGACAATCCGAAAAAGTATGAGGGTAAGAAAGTTTCTTTCTTAGCACTTGTATACAATCCGGACAAACTGAAAAAAGGAATTATGGTTCCGGGACGTTTTGCAATGACCTGCTGTGTGGAGGATGTTACCTTCATCGGCTTCAAAACGAAATACGACAGGGAGGATGAAATTCCGCACAAATCCTGGATCAATATCACAGCAGAAGTACACGTAGAATTCGCAAAAGAGTACAAGGGAAAAGGTCCTGTATTGTATCCAATTTCCATAACTCCAGCCGAGAAGCCGGAAGATGAACTCGTATACTTCTCATAAAAATAAAAAAAGGTGTTGACAAAGATACGTTAATGTATTAAAGTAACACCATAAAGAAAAACCGTTGAGAAAGAGTAGTAAGTAATCTGTTGATATTACAGAGAGCTGCAGGTGGTGGGATTGCAGTATGGATCATTTTACTGAATGGACTTTCGAGGGTGACCTGAACAACATACATGAAGCATACAGAGCCATGTATCAGCAGTAGGAGTCACCGGGAACCGAACCCGTTATCAATCAGGCGTGTATGATAGTACATGAGAGAGTGGACCGGATGGTCAAGATGAGTGGTACCGCGATAATAAGATTTTATTACCGTCTCAAGCAACAGCTTGAGACGGTTTTTTATGTAATAGGAAACTTCGTTTCCATTACATAAAAAACACTCCGTGAGGATCGCACTGCGGCGGATAAGAAACATGTCGCATATTGCGACCCGCCGCAGGCGGAGAATCTCGCAGGCGAGATTCTTTTTATACTTGCAAACAAAACCGCAATACATGATTCTTATAACTTTCAAAACGGATTTCTTTCAAAAACATTCTTAAAATTTGGAGGAAAAAATGATGAAGAGAAAAATGATGGCAGCAGTATTGACAATGGCAATGGCAGCAACAATGATCGGTGGATGTGGAAACAGCACAGACACATCCAATGCAGGAAACAGCACGAACACAACAGAGAGCAGTGCAGACGCAGCCGATACCGCAAAGGACACTGCACAGAATACTGCAGACAAAACCGTGTACAAAGTTGGAATCGTACAGTATGTAGATGATGCATCCTTAAACCAGATTGAGAAAGCAATTGAAGCAGAGCTGGATGCAAAAGGAGCAGAACTTGGTGTGACATTTGATTATGCAGATTACACCTATAATGGTCAGGCAGATTCCTCTACCCTGAACCAGATCGCAGCAGATCTTGTGGCAGAGGGTGTCGATGTGATCATTCCGATTGCAACGCCGGCAGCAATGATCATGCAGAACGCAACGGAAGATAATCAGATCCCGGTTGTATTTTCCGCAGTATCAGATCCGGTCGGAGCAGGACTTGTAGCAAGTGCAGATGCTCCGGGTGCCAATATTACAGGAACATCCGATGCAATTGATGTGGCACAGATCATGGATTTCATTTTGGCAGCGGATCCGGATGCTGCAAAAATCGGATTTCTGTATGATAAGAGCCAGGATTCTTCCACAAGTGCTATTCAGGCGGCAAAAGATTACTGCGATGAACATGGGATTTCCTATGTAGAAAAAACAGGTACAACAACCGGTGAGATCCAGGCAGCAGCAGATTCCCTGGTGGCAGAAAAAGTAGACGCTATTTTTACACCACAGGACAACACTGTTATGACAGCAGAACTTGCGATTTTTGAAAAATTTGCAGACGCAGGTATCCCTCACTACACAAGTGCAGATTCCTTTGCTTTAAACGGAGCATTCTTAGGATACGGCGTCAACTATGAGACACTCGGAACAAAGACAGCAGACATGGTTGCAGACATTCTTGCAAACGGAGCAGATCCGGCCACAACACCGGTAGAAACATTAGACAGCGGTATCGTAACCGTAAATACAGAGATTGCAGAAAAAGTCGGAATCGATTATTCTATCTTTAAAGATATGTGTTCCGAATTGATCGAGACAGTAACAGCAGAGGAGTTTAATTAAGGTATGGGTTCCATTATTACATTATCAATTGTACAGAGTGCATTAGAACTTGGTTTTATCTATGCACTGGTCGCACTGGCATTATTTATATCCTTCAGTATTTTAAACATTGCGGATCTTTCGACCGATGGATGTTTTACATTGGGATGTGCCGTCTGTGCATCGGTGACACTTGCAGGTCATCCGATATTAGGATTATTTGCAGCGATGGCAGCTGGTGTCTGCTCCGGTTTTGTGACCGCTTTCTTACAAACAAAAATGGGGATTCAGTCCATTTTGGCGGGAATCATCGTAAATACCGGATTGTATACAATTAATATTGCAGTAATGGGATTCGCTTCCAACATGAACTTATTCAACTGTGAATCCGTTTTTACCTGGGCAAAAACAGCGATCGGTGGAACGTGGTATAAACTGATCGTGGCTGCACTGATCGTTATCATTGTAGGAGTGCTGATCTCTTTCTTTTTAAATACAAGGCTTGGACTTTCCATCCGCGCAACCGGAGATAATCCGGATATGGTAAGAGCTTCCAGCATTAATACAAGTGCCATGATCACGATCGGACTTTGTGTTGCCAATGTCCTGACCGGTCTCTCCGGCGGACTGCTTGCGCAGTATCAGAAATCCTGTGATATCAATCTTGGAACCGGAATGGTAACAATCGCACTCGCCAGCCTGATCATTGGGGAATCTATCATTGGAAAAGGCGGTATGTTACAGCGTGTGACCGGCGTTATTTTAGGAAGCTGCCTGTATCGTTTTATCGTGGCAGTTGCCCTGAGATTAAATGTACCGGCAGAGTGTTTAAAACTTGTTTCTGCAATCATTGTAGCCGTGGCGATCGCATTCCCATATCTGAAAAAGCAGATGAATTTTTACCGGCAGAAACGTGCCGCAAAGGCTCAGAACCAGATATACGTTCAGGAGATTACGAAAAATGACAGCGAAGGAGGAGAAAGATAATGGCAGAGAAGAACGCAATGCTTGTGATGCGCGATGTCAGCAAAACTTTTAATCCGGGAACTGTCAATGAAAAATGTGCATTAAAAAATCTGAATCTCACCTTAAAGCAGGGGGATTTTGCAACGATCGTAGGAAGCAACGGAGCCGGAAAATCAACGCTGTTTAATGCGATAACAGGAGCCTTTTTTGCAGACAAAGGACTGATCATGCTGGATGGTGAGGACATTACCTATCAGAAAGAGCATGTCCGCAGTAAAGTGATTGGTCATTTGTTTCAGGATCCATTGAAGGGAACCGCACCACATATGACGATCGAGGAGAATATGGCGCTTGCCTACCTGCGCACGACTACTTCAAAGAATGCCTATTTCAGCCGGATCAAGGCAGCGGACAAGAAAAAATTCAGAGAGCAGCTCGCACTGCTAGACATGGGGTTAGAAGACCGTATGAAGCAGCCGGTCGGACTTTTGTCCGGTGGACAGCGTCAGGCACTCACACTTTTGATGGCAACGATGGTGACTCCTAAGATTTTGCTGCTGGATGAGCATACCGCAGCTTTAGACCCTGCCACCGCAGAGAAAGTACTGAACCTCACAAAAAAGATAGTGTCAGAGCAGAACATCACCTGCCTTATGGTCACGCACAACATGCATCAGGCGCTTGAACTTGGAAACCGTACCCTCATGATGGATTCGGGAAATATTGTGCTGGATGTTTCCGGGGAAGAACGGGAAAAGATGTCAGTGGATGATCTGTTAGAGCAGTTTGCAGTCCGTGCCGGAAAGGCATTGGATAATGACAGAATTCTGTTTTCCAAAGTGGAGGCATAATAATATTGTATAGATGGAAACAAAAAAGAATGGGTTCCATAAATAATCATTATAGTAAAATACTGTAAAACCGAGGAAAAGCCGTTGAAATCTAATGGCTTTTCCTTTATTATATAAAGTAATGCTATAAAACTGTATTTTTCATGTAATAGGAAACTTCGTTCCTATTACATAAAAAATGCTCCGCAAGGATCGCACTGCGGCGGATAAGAAGTATGTCGCATACTGCGACCCGCCGCAGGCGGAGAATCTCGCAAGCGAGATTCTTTCTCATAGGGGATTTATAATAGGAGAAATGAATAAGGCAGTGAGTATATACAAGGAGGAAAAACATGTATCCAATCGTTAGAAGAAAAAAACTGGCAGACAAGATTTATCTTATGGATGTCAAGGCTCCTCGTGTTGCGCAGTATTGCGAACCGGGACAGTTTGTTATTGTAAAAATTGATGAGGAGGGTGAACGTATTCCACTTACCATCTGTGATTACAACAGAGAAGAGGGAACAATCACAATCGTATTCCAGACCGTAGGAGCTTCCACAGAGCGTATGGTTAGCTTACAGGAAGGGGATGCTTTTGAAGATTTTGTTGGACCTTTGGGATGTCCATCTGATCTGATTCATGAAGATATTGAAGAATTAAAGAAAAAGAAAATTTTATTTGTTGCAGGTGGTGTTGGTACAGCTCCGGTTTATCCTCAGGTAAAATGGCTGCATGAGCACGGCGTTGACTGTGATGTTATCATGGGTTCCCGTAACAAAGATTTACTTATCTTAGAGGATGAGATGAAAAAAGTTGCCACAAACCTTTATGTGACAACGGATGATGGCTCGTACGGTTTCAAGGGAACCGGTACTGCACAGCTGCAGGAACTCTGGGATAATGGTAACCGTTATGACCACTGTGTGGCAATCGGACCAATGATCATGATGAAATTTGTCTGCAAATTGACAAAAGAATTAGGAATTCCAACGGTTGTTTCCATGAATCCGATCATGGTAGACGGAACCGGAATGTGTGGTGCATGTCGTCTGGTTGTCGGCGATGAAGTGAAATTTGCATGTGTAGACGGACCGGAGTTCGACGGACATCTGGTTGATTTTGATCAGGCGATGAGAAGACAGGCTCAGTACAAGACCGAAGAGGGAAGAGCAATGTTGAAATTACAGGAAGGTGCAACACATCACGGCGGATGTGGCAATTGTAACAGTTAAAAATCAGAAATTTGTCAGATCAGAGAGAATGCTGTCTGGTCAGTTACATAGAATCAGGAGGAAAAAATGGACGTATTAACTAGAGTTCCGGTTCGTGAGCAGGAGCCAGCCGTTCGTGCAACGAACTTTGAAGAAGTATGTTTGGGATATAATGAAGAAGAAGCAATGGCAGAAGCTGCCCGTTGCTTAAACTGTAAAAATGCACAGTGTATGAAAGGATGTCCGGTATCTATCAATATTCCGGGATTTATCGCAGAAGTAAAAGAAGGTAATTTTGAGGCTGCTTATCATGTGATCAGTGAGTCTTCCGCACTTCCGGCAGTCTGTGGCCGTGTATGTCCACAGGAGACACAGTGTGAGGGAAAATGTATCCGTGGAATCAAAGGAGAGCCTGTAGCGATCGGTAAATTAGAGCGTTTTGTTGCGGACTGGGCAAGAGAACATGGCATTAAACCGAAAAAGGCAGAAAAGTTAAATGGACATAAAGTAGCAGTGATCGGCTCAGGCCCGGCAGGTCTTACCTGTGCAGGAGATCTTGCAAAGCTTGGTTATGATGTGACGATTTTCGAGGCATTACATCAGGCAGGTGGTGTGTTAGTTTATGGTATCCCTGAATTCCGTCTTCCAAAGCAGAAGGTTGTTGCCGCTGAAGTGGAAAACGTGAAAGCATTAGGGGTTAAGATTGAGACCAACGTTGTCATCGGTAAATCCGTTACAATTGATGAGTTGATGGACAACGAGGGCTTTGAGGCAGTTTTCATTGGTTCCGGTGCAGGACTTCCAAGATTTATGGGTATTCCTGGTGAGCAGGCAATGGGTGTATTCTCAGCCAATGAGTTCTTAACAAGAAATAACCTTATGAAAGCGTTCTTAGACAATTACGATACACCGATCAAAGCTGGTAAGAAAGTTATTGTAGTCGGCGGTGGTAACGTGGCAATGGACGCTGCAAGAACAGCAAGAAGACTTGGCGCAGAGGTACATATCGTATATCGTCGTGGTGAGGAAGAACTTCCGGCACGTAAAGAGGAAGTACACCACGCAAAAGAGGAGGGTATCATCTTTGATCTTCTCCAGAATCCAACCGAATTATTAGTGGATGAAAACGGTTGTGTAAAGGGTGCAAAAGTGATCAAAATGGAACTTGGCGAACCGGATGCTTCCGGAAGAAGAAGTCCGGTTGAGATTCCGGGCTCTGAATATGAGATCGAGGCAGATACTGTGATCATGTCACTTGGTACTTCTCCAAACCCTCTGATCTCATCCACTACAAAAGGTCTTGATATCAACCGCAGAAAATGCATTATTGCGGAAGAAGAGACCGGTGCAACTTCCAAAGAAGGAGTTTATGCCGGTGGTGACGCTGTGACAGGTGCAGCAACTGTTATCCTTGCGATGGGTGCCGGTAAAGCAGCAGCTAAGGGTATTCACGAATATCTCAGCAACAAATAAAAACAGACAGGACAGGGCAGGTGCTGAATGAATCACACATTTGGCACCTGTTTTTCTGTGGCTATTCCGAAGAAAAACCAAAGTTTTATTAATTTTTTATGAAGAGGGTAGCAAAATTGCAGGGTTTATGTATATAATAGAACACGCTACGCAAGAAAGAAATACGAGAGAGGTTACCGATAGATGAAGGAGCAGAATCAGCGCCAGATACAGAATCAGACAGAATTAGACGAAAGAAGACTGAGACAGAAAAAGCTTGTACGGAAAAGAAAAATCGTTTTGAGTGTAATGCTTTTGACATCTTTTTTACTGGGATGTGTCTGTGGAAGATATTTTCCTGAGATCAAACTTGGAAAAACAGAAGAAGTGCTGGCATCAGCGCAGGATAACTCCGATGAAGAGAAAAAAGAAAATCAAATTACAAATGACGTAGATAATGGAACAACAGCAGATGGAACGGAAAAAGAGGAACAGTCTGCTACAGAAACTGTCGAAGAACCGGCAGACAGCGAAGAAACGAACGATCCGTTCGCGGAGATTCCACAGGTTGTGTTATCAAAACCGGTAGATTATTCCTTGAATCAGGCAATCAGACAGTTAGAACAGATGGAAGCGTCAGATGAACGCTACGCACAGATCGTGGAAAATGCAGAGAAATATCCGGAAAAATTACTGATCAATCTGGCAAACAATCCGGAAATGATCGCATTTGTAGCTGATTACAAAGGGAACACAAGGGATTATGATAAAGCAGAACTGACAGAGAAAGAGTTACAGGAAGAATATCCGCTCTTTTTACAGTGGGATAAACGCTGGGGCTGCCTTGCATATGGGGATGACAGCAATGTTGCGATCAGCGGATGCGGTCCGACAACACTGGCGATGGCAGTAGTTGCGCTGACTGGAAATGAGGAGGCAACTCCGGCTGCAATCGCAAAATTTGCCATGCAGGAAGGGTTTTATATGTCGGGCACAGGAACGATGTGGTCGCTTATGACAGAGGGGGCGGCAGCTTACGGTGTCCGCTCCGAGCAGATCAATATCAGCCAGACTGAGATCAAACAGCACTTAGATCAGGGAGATATCGTGATCTGCTCTGTGCGGCAGGGAGATTTCACTACAGGGGGACATTTTATCCTGCTCTATGACTATGATGATGAGGGATTTTCCATTAACGATCCGTTTTCTTTATACCGCAGTGGCCAGAAATGGGACTATGGAAAAATCAGAAGCCAGATCAAAGCTGTCTGGGCACTAAAAGCAAAATAAAGAACAGTTAGCGATTGTTCAAATAGTTTAACAAAAAACAGGGCATACTAAAGCATCATAAAGTGAGATGGAGAGATGCAGAATGTGCCAGAATATGAGTGGACTGTCCACTGCTGAAGTGGAATTTCGGAAAAAAGCAGGGTTGTCGAATGAAAGCGTAGATTCTTCCACAAAGACAGTGGCACAGATCATCCGCTCAAATGTTGTAACTTATTATAATCTTATTTTTTTGATCATTACGATTCTTCTGATCGTAGTGGGATCTTTTCGGGATCTTACTTTTTTACCTATTATTATTGCAAATATGTTGATCGGGATCATCCAGGAGCTGCGTTCCAAAAAGATTCTGGATGATCTTACGATATTAAATACACCGAAAATCACGGTCCGGCGCAACGGAAGTAATCAGGAGGTTTTGGCGGATGAACTGGTGCAGGATGATGTGATAACGCTTTCAGCAGGTGGACAGATTCCGGCGGACGCACTGGTGTTATCCGGCAATATCACAGTCAACGAGGCTTTGATCACAGGGGAGGCCGATGAGATTGTAAAAAAAGATGGAGATTCCCTTTTTTCGGGAAGTTTTGTGATATCAGGAGAGTGCATGGCAAAACTGGAAAAAGTGGGAAAAGATTCTTATATTTCAGGACTGATGTTACAGGCGACGCAGGCAAAAGAGGGCGAGCAGTCGGAGATGATCCGGGCGTTGAACCGCCTTGTGCAGACCGTGGGCGTGATCATCTTGCCGATCGGGGCGATCCTGTTTTTACAGCAATATTTTTTTTCCGGGGCGGCGATGAAAGATAGTGTGACGGGCATGGTGGCGGCCATTCTCGGAATGATCCCGGAAGGTCTGTACCTTCTTGCAAGTGTGGCGATGGTGGTGTCGGTGATGAGGCTTGGAAAACAAAAGGTACTGATCCATGACATGAAATGTATCGAGACACTGGCGCGGGTAAATGTACTGTGTGTGGATAAGACCGGAACCATTACCGTGCCGGAAATGGAAGTGGCACAGTTTATCCTTGCAAAAGACCAGAACCTTGCAGCGAAAGAACAGGAAGCAGACCAGCAATCGGAAGACAAAAATAAAATTGCAAAGCTGCTCTCTGACTGTGTGCGTGCCCTGCCGTGCGACAATGCAACGATGGAGGCATTGCAGCAGTATTTTACGGAGCCGATGGAAAACAGTGCAGAAAAAATCGTCCCGTTTTCGTCTGCCACAAAATACAGCGGAGTGGTTCTGGCAGGAAAAGCTTATGTGGTCGGCGCACCGGAATTTGTGCTGCGGCAGGATTATGCGGCTGTTCAGGGAACAATCGAAGTATTTCTGGAAAAGGGATATCGTGTGCTTGTATTTGCAGAGTATGAGGGGAATCTGGATGGAAAAGAACTGACAGAAAATGCAACTCCCATTGCATTTATCCTGCTCAACAATGCAATTCGTGAGGGGGCAATGGATACATTCCGTTACTTTTCCAAGCGGGGAGTGGAAGTGAAAGTAATCTCCGGGGACAATCCGGTCACGGTATCGGAGATTGCAAAGAAAGCGGGAATCCGCCATGCGGAAAAACAGGTGGACGCAGCAACGTTGAAAACAGCGGAGGCAGTGCGGAAGGCAGCAAAAAAATACACGGTGTTCGGCAGGGTGACACCGGAGCAGAAACGTCTTCTGGTGCAGGCATTAAAAGAGCAGGGAAAGACCGTGGCAATGACCGGAGACGGCGTGAACGATATTCTTGCGTTAAAAGATGCAGACTGCAGCATTGCGATGGCATCAGGCAGTGAGGCGGCTTCGCATGTGGCACAGCTTGTGCTGCTCGATAACGATTTCAATAAAATGCCGGCGGTTGTCATGGAAGGGCGGCGGGTGGTGAACAACATCGGGCGCACTGCCAGCCTTTATCTGGTCAAGAACATTTTCTCCATGCTGTTAGCCGTATTTTCCATGCTGTTTCTGATTGATTATCCGCTGGAGCCATCGCAGGTGTCGCTCATCAGTGTTTTTACGATCGGGATTCCGTCATTTTTTCTGGCGCTGGAGCAGAACCGGAATCAGATCCATGGGCATTTTCTTACCAATGTCCTGATCCAGGCGCTTCCGGCTGGGATTACAGATTTTATCGTGGTGAGCGGTCTGGTGATTTTCTGCAGGGAGTTCGGAGTGGAAAAAGAGTGCGTTTCCACGTCGTGCACGATCCTGATCGCAGTTGTCGGCTTCATGATCCTTTATCATATAGCAAAACCGATGACAACACCGCATGCGATCCTGATCGCAGCGATGGTCATCGGCTGGTTATTTTGTATGCTGTTTTTCAGTGAACTGTTTGCAATCACGGCGGTCACAGGAAAATGTGCAATGCTCATGATCGTGTTCGCAGTCATCACGGAGCCAGTGTTCCGGTATCTGATACAGCTTGTGGAGACTGTTCAGAAGTGGGGTGGAAAACTAAAATTTTAGTCCGATGAACCGGAATGTTTTTTCCGGCTCTGTTTTTCCCAGATAAAATACGTTACGATCAGAAGGATTCCGGTGAACAGCCATGTAATCGGGCTTGCCAGACGGACTGCCCAGTAACCGAACGGATTTAAGGTGACGGCGATTACGATAATACGGCACACCATTTCCACAACACCGCTTAACATTGGAACAAGTCCGCGGTTTAAGCCCTGCAGGGCGTTCCGGTAAAGGAAAATCCATGCGAGCGGCAGCATGAAGAAACTGATGGTGTTCAGATACTGCATGGCATAGTCGAAAATTTCTTCAGAAGGATTGCTCACAAACCAGCTCACAATAAAACGTCCGCCGAATACGCAGATGGCAGAGGCAGCAAGCGAGATAAAAATGCAGATGAAAAATCCTTTGCGCATTCCCTCGTAGATACGTTTGTATTTTCCTGCGCCGAGGTTCTGACCGCAGTAGGTGGCAATCGCAGTGCCGAGTGTCGGCATGGTCTGGGTGGAGAGGTTTTCCACTTTGGAGGCGGCAGTGAAGGCAGCCACAACACTGGAACCGAAAATATTGACTGCACCCTGCAGGATCATGGTTCCGATAGCGGTGATGGAATAGTTGAGCGCCATCGGAATACCGATGGAAAGCATATTGAACACACCGTATCCGTCGAGATAGTAATCTTCCCGGCTGGTTTTTAAAATGTCGAATTTGCGGAACATATAAATAAAGCAAAGCAGTGCGGAGACACCCTGCGCAATGATCGTTGCATAGGCAGCGCCTGCGGTTCCAAGTTTTACGACGACGATCAAAAACAGGTCGAGCACAATATTTAAAAAGGAAGAGAGAATCAGAAAATACAGCGGTGTTTTGCTGTCGCCGATCCCTCTTAAAATACCGGCGGCAACGTTGTAGGACATCGTGAGCAGGATACCTGCGAAAATGACTTTAATATAAGAGTCTGCGAGTCCTAAGATATTGTCCGGTGTTTTCATTAAAATAAGAAACTGTCTGGAAGCTGCCACTGTAGGGATAGTCAGAAGTAACGATACAATGGCAGTCAGTATCAGGGAGAGTGCGACATAATGCTTTAACAGCTTGAAATCTTTTGCACCGAAGGCGTGGGAGACCATAACGCCAAATCCCTGCGCAATACCATTTGCAAATCCTAATACAAGGAACATCAGACATCCGGTAGAGCCTACCGCAGCCAGAGCATCCTCACCAAGATACTGCCCGACAATGATCGTATCCACCATGTTATAAAACTGCTGAAAAATATTTCCCAGTAAAACCGGAACGGAAAAAAGTAAGATCATTCTGAGCGGGCTTCCCATTGTCATGTCTTTTGTCATAATCTGTACTCCTTGATTTATAAAATAGTTAAAAATCTGTCCGTGTTTTTTAGCCTCAACACGCATATTCTTTACGTTTCAGCAACTTAGTATAAGGCATGGACAGCAAAAAGACAATGTTTATTTTTGCGCAAAAATATAATTTTTTTGTTTTCGCAAAAGAAAAGATTTTTTCGTGGGAAACTGTTATAATAAGAAAGCAATTATTTGCAAGTCACAGTAAAATCACGGAGTAAAATAATGCAGACAAACCTCGAATACTACAAAATTTTTTATTATGTATCCAAATACAACAGTATCTCCCTCGCAGCAGAGGCACTTTCCATCTCACAGCCGGCAGTCAGCCAGGCAGTCAAGCATTTAGAAAGTGATCTTTCCTGTGCTCTCTTTGTGCGGACATCCAAAGGCGTGCGCTTGACAAAAGAAGGCGGACTGCTTGCAGAATATGTGAGAAAAGGATATGAGACAATCCTCACCGGGGAGAAAAAACTCTCAGAGATGTTAAACTTAGATGCCGGAGAAATCTGTGTGGGGGCTAGTGACATGACATTGCAGTTTTATCTGCTTCCTTATTTAGAAGCGTTCCATGATGCATTTCCACAGATCAAGGTGACCGTGACGAATGCCCCGACACCGGAGACGTTGAAACATTTACAGGACGGAAAAATTGATTTTGGAATTATCAGTACCCCGGTGAACAATAAATATGATTTTAAAATGACACCTGTCCGCAAAATTCAGGATGTCTTTGTGGCGGGAAAAAAGTTTGAGTATTTAAAAGGCGGAAAATTAAGCTATAAAGAGCTTGAAAATCTTCCGGTCATGTGCTTAGAGGGCAGTACTTCCACAAGAAAATATGTGGAGGATTATCTGGCAGAGCGCGGCACATTTGTCCGACCGGAATTTGAACTTGCGACAAGTGATATGCTCATCCAGTTTGCAGTGCGCAACCTCGGTGTTGCCAGTGTCGTGTCGGATTTCGCAGAAAAATACATTGAAAATGGGGAATTATTCGTATTGAAATTTGACAGGGCGATACCGGAACGTGAGTTTTGCATTGTCTCAAACGAGCGTGCGCCGATGTCGGCAGCGGCAGAAAAATTATATGATTTTCTGCCTGTTCCGTAGTGAAAAAATGTCAGAAAAAGTTCATCAATTCTTCATCAATCTTAATAGAATATCAATGGGATTACGGGCAGTAATATGATAAATTTATATGCAGGATCAGGATATTTAGGGGGAAACGTCAATGATGCGTTTATTATCAATCGGGATAGATTGTGTCTCAGCTGCTATTTTTGTGATTCCTGCTTTGGCTATTTTGCAGTGTACAATCTACAGGAAATGGGAATTTAAACCATTTTGTGTAAAACTGATATTTGCATTTTATGCGATTGCTTTGTTTTCAGTTGTGGGTGTTCCTGCGGTTGGGATATTTCAGGTGGATTTTGGTCTGAATCTGATACCGTTTGCAGACATTGTAAATAGTCCGTTTGCATATATGAAAAATACGATTTTGAATATCATTTTATTTATACCGATGGGATTTTTTGTACCTGCGGTCTGGAAGAATTTCCGGTCTTTCAAAACTATGTTTTTCATGGGACTCGCGGTATCACTGGGGATTGAACTATTACAGATATTTACATTCCGGCTTACGGATATTGATGATCTGATCACCAATACGGCAGGAACCGTGCTGGGATATGAAATAAGCAGAAGATTTTCTTTTCCGTTCTCTTTAAAATCAGTGGATTCGAAAGGAATTTTGGTACGATATGAACCTGTCCTGATTCTGGCAGTTACGCTTTTGATTTCCATGTTTCTGAAACCAATCGTGTCTGATAGCATATGGAATATTATAATATAATAAACAATTATATCAAATATAATGAATATTAATTTTACTTATGACATATATTCGTGTATAATCATAAAGTAAAAACAGGAAAGTGTGATGGTTTTTACAGACCATCACTTTTTTTATGCAGGAGGAAAATCAAATGGTTACAGCAGTAGTAGGCGCTAACTGGGGCGACGAGGGAAAAGGAAAAATCACAGATATGCTTGCAGATGAAGCGGACATCGTTATCCGTTTTCAGGGTGGAGCAAATGCAGGTCACACCATCGTAAACAACTATGGTAAATTTGCATTACATACATTGCCATCCGGTGTATTCCACAGCCACATCACCAACATTATCGGAAACGGTGTTGCACTGGATATCCCGAAGGTAATAAGTGAGATCAAATCGATCACAGACCGCAATGTGCCTGCACCAAAAATCATGATTTCAGATAGAGCACAGATCGTTATGCCATACCACGTTCTTTTCGATCAGTATGAGGAGGAGCGTCTTGGAAAGAATTCTTTCGGTTCTACCAAGTCCGGTATCGCACCATTTTATTCAGACAAATATGCAAAGATCGGTTTCCAGTTAAGTGAGTTATTCGACGAGGAATTATTACAGGCAAAAATAAAACGTACCTGCGAGACAAAGAACATTATGCTTGAGCATATGTATCACAAACCATTATTAAAGGAAGAAGAGTTATTAGCTACTTTGCATGAGTACAGAGACATGGTCGCTCCGTATGTCGGAGATGTTTCTTTATTCTTGGACAAAGCAATCAAGGAAGGCAAGAAGATCTTATTAGAAGGTCAGCTTGGTACCTTAAAAGATCCAGATCACGGAATTTATCCAATGGTAACCTCTTCTTCCACCTTGGCAGCATACGGTGCGATCGGAGCAGGTATCCCACCATATGAGATCAAGAAGATCGTAACAGTAAGTAAAGCATACTCTTCCGCAGTAGGAGCAGGTGCATTTGTAAGTGAGATCTTCGGAGACGAGGCTGACGAACTGAGAAGACGCGGCGGAGACGGCGGTGAATTCGGAGCAACAACCGGACGTCCAAGAAGAATGGGATGGTATGACTGTGTTGCAAGTAAGTATGGATGCCGTCTGCAGGGAACAACGGATGTAGCGCTTACCGTACTTGACGTATTAGGATACTTAGATGAGATCCCGGTATGTGTTGGATACGATATCGACGGAGAAGTAACCACAGACTTCCCTGTAACTGCAAAATTAGAGAAAGCAAAACCAGTATTCAAAAAACTTCCGGGATGGAAATGTGATATCCGTGGAATTAAGAAATACGAGGATCTTCCGGAAAACTGCAGAAATTACATTGAGTTCATTGAAGGACAGATCGGATACCCGATCACAATGGTTTCTAACGGACCAGGAAGAGAAGATATCATTTACCGCAATAAATAAAGAGACTGAGGCAGGCGTGCAGTGGCACCCTGCCTTTTGTGACAAAACATGGAGGATTGTATGGTAAAGAATATAATTTTAGATGTCGGGAAAGTTCTTGTGGCGTGGGAGCCGGAAGACGCAATGAAACAACTTGGATTTGATGATAAGACAGTGAAAGCAGTTGCGGATGCTACGGTCAATACTCCGGTCTGGCTTGAGACAGACCGTGGCGTCTGGTCAGATGAACAGATCCTACAGGCATTTTATGAGAAGGCACCGGAATATAAAAAAGAGATCGATCTGTTCTGGAATCATCTGGAACTGGCAATCACACAGTTTTCCTATACGAAAGAATGGATTTCCAATATGAAAAAAGAAGGCTTGCATGTGTATATTCTTTCTAACTATGGAGATTGGACTTATCAGAGAACGAAGGACAATGCGCTGGATTTCTTACTGTTGACAGACGGCGATATCTTTTCTTACAGTGTGAGACAGGTCAAACCGGATGTGGAAATCTATGAGACATTATTAAAAAAATATCAGCTCACAGCGGATGAGTGTGTATTTATCGATGACCGGATGGAAAATATCGAGGGAGCCGAAAAAGCCGGAATCCACGGAATCTGCTTTGAGACGATCGGGCAGGTGAAAGAGGATCTGAAGAAATACAATATATATGTCTAAATAACAGGTATTTAAGAAGAGAAAAAATCGTCGTTTCACAAAGTTATCACATTTTTTTCCAAAAGAAAACACATTTTTTCGATAAGATAATACTATCGAAAACCGACAGTTGCGAAATTCGTGAAAACAGACGGATTTCGTGATTTTCATGCGAGCCGGAAGTAAGGAGGAAAAGATTGTGATCGAGATCAGCCATCTGGTAAAAAAATATGGCGACCATATTGCAGTGAATGATCTGACATTGACTGTGGAACCAGGAAAAATTTATGGATTTTTAGGACCAAACGGCGCCGGAAAATCCACCACGATGAACATTATTACAGGGTATTTAGGTGCAACCAGCGGAGAGGTAAAAATCAACGGATTTGATATTTTTGCACAGCCGGAAGAAGCAAAAAAATGTGTGGGATATCTGCCGGAGATCCCGCCTCTTTATGTGGATATGACAGTCAGGGAGTATCTGAACTTTGTGGCAGAGTTAAAGAAACTCGAAAAGGGTCGGAGAAATAAATATGTGGAGGAGGCGATGGAGACGACCGGAATCACTGCACAGCAGTCAAGACTGATCCGTAACCTGTCAAAAGGCTACAGGCAGAGAGTCGGATTTGCACAGGCAGTGTTAGGGTATCCGGAGATCATCATTCTGGACGAACCGACGGTCGGACTTGATCCAAAACAGATCATAGAGATCCGTGACCTCATCAAAGAACTTGGCAAAAATCATACGGTTATTTTAAATTCGCACATTTTGTCTGAAATATCTGCAGTGTGTGATCACATTTTCATTATTTCCAAAGGAAAATTAGTGGCAGGCGATTCCACGGAGAATCTGATGAAACAGATGTCCGGGGCGCAGGAGATCGAACTTCTGATCAAAGGAGACAATGCGGCAGTGCAGGAGACATTCACCGGGATCGCAGAAGTTGAAAAATGCATTCCATTAGAGCAGAAGGACGAAGCGTGTGTACATCTGAATCTGATCGCAAAACCGGGAATGGATATCAGGGAACAGGTGTTTGCCTCCTGTGTCAACCATGGATTTGTCATTCTGCAGATGAATCCCGTTTCAAAATCTCTTGAGGATGTGTTCCTCGAACTTACGGAAAAAGAGGGGACACAGAAGGAAGTTCTGCCGGAGAAAAAACTCCATTTTGTAAAGCCTCATTTTGGAAAAGAGAGTAAGGAGGACGGGGAATAATGTTTGCGATATTAAAAAGAGAAGTAAAAGCTTACTTTCAGACGGTGACAGGATGGTTGTTTATTGCAGCAGTTCTTGTACTCTATGGACTATATTTTTATGTTTACAATCTGCGCGCAGGCTATCCTTATATTTCTTACTCACTGTCGGCGATCGCATTTATCATGCTGATCACGGTACCTGTGCTGACTATGCGCAGTTTTGCGGAGGAACGCCACAGCAGAACAGACCAGTTGATCCTGACTGCACCGGTATCTGTGGGAAAAGTAGTATTGGGAAAATATCTCGCAATGGCTTTTGTATTTACCATAGATATGGTGATCATTGCGATCACACCATTGCTGTTAATGTCCTACGGAACGATCCCATTAGGGGAATCCTATGCAGCAGTGCTTGGATTCTGGCTGTATGGCTGCGCCTGCATTGCCGTTGGTATGTTTATTTCCTCATTGACCGAAAGCCAGGTGATTTCCGCAGTTTTGACATTTGTTGCATTATTTGCCGGCTATATGATGGGAAGCATTTGTAATCTGATCTCAGAGAGCGGAAATCTTCTGACAAAAATTTTAGGCTGCTACGATTTTTATACGCCGCTTGATAACTTTATGAATGGAACACTGGATGTGGCGGGAATTGTCTATTACGTAACGATCATTGCATTACTTTTGTTCCTGACAGGGCAGTCCGTTCAGAAACGCCGCTGGAGCATCAGCTCCAAAAAAATATCGACAGGTGTATTTTCAATGGGAATGATCATTGCAATGGTGGCAGTGACCGTTGTTGTGAACCTGTTCGTGGCAGAACTTCCGGCAACATGGACATCCATTGATGTCACTTCAACGAAAATTTATTCCATCACAGACGATACGAAGGATTATCTGAAAAGTCTCGACGAGGATGTGACAATTTATGTGCTGGTGTCCGATGCATCAAAAGATACAAAGCTGGATGAGACATTACAGAGATATGAATCCCTGTCGAATCACATCAAAGTTTCCTATATCAATCCGGCTGCAAACCCGACTTTTGCTGCGCAGTATACAGACAGTTCTGTAACTTCAAACAGCATGATCGTTGTGAGCAGCGAGCGTTCCAGAGTTATTGATTACAATGATGTGTATACCTATAGTTATGATTACAGCAGTTATTCCAGAAGCATTGATGGATATGATGCAGAGGGACAGCTTACAAGTGCGATTCAGTATGTGACCATGGATTCCACAGAGCTTCCGGTGATTTATCAGGTATCCGGACATGGGGAAACAGCTTTATCCGGTGGATTTACAGAGGCAATTGAAAAAGCAAATATCACATTATCTGACCTTGCATTATTAAAAGAGGATGCGGTTCCGGAAGATGCAGCAGCGTTGATTATTAATGGACCGACCACTGATTTTTCGGAGGATGATGCCAGCAAAGTGATCGATTATATCAATCAGGGTGGAAAAGTGCTGATCACCTGCAATTTCCAGGCACAGGGTTTGGAAAACTTCGAGTCGATCCTGTCAGCCTGCGGAATGGAGCGTGTTTCCGGCATTGTCATGGAAAATGATAAATCCTATTATTACAGCAATACACCGTATTACCTGCTTCCTGACGTAAATTCAAGTGCATATACAAGTTCCGTCAGCGGTTCATATATCTTTGCTCCATACAGCGAGGCAATCACCTATGGGGAAGATACAGATGATACAACTTATACAGCATTATTGGAGACGACAGATAAAGCAGTATCAAAGACAGATGCAGCAAATGCAACAACATCAGAGCTGGAAGAGGGAGATGCTGCAGGAACATTTGCGGTTGCGGTTGCCATGGAAAAAACAATCGATGAAGATACAGTCGCAAAAGTAGTGGTCGCCGGATCTGTGGAAATGTTTGCAGACAGTGCAGACCAGATCGTTTCCGGAAATAACAGCGCAATGTTTACAGATATCATTGCCCAGATGGTTGGCGATTCTGATCTTGCAACAAGTGTGATCCCGACAAAAGATTACACGCTCAGCGCCATCACGGTGGATGCGGCGGCAGGGATCCTGTACGGGCTTGGTCTGATGATCGTGCTTCCGGTCATTATGATGATTCTTGGAATTGTGATATGGGCATCAAGAAGAAAAAAATAAAACAATAGATAATAGAAAATCAAGATTGGAGACAGATAGAATATGAAAAAACAGAAAATTCAGTTTATTGTAATTCTGATCGTGCTGGCAGTGCTTATCGCTGCCACCTTCGGAATGAAATGGTATAACAAAAATAAAGAGGAAGAGAAAACAGCGGAAGAAGAGGCTTCTACCATTTATATTTCCAAAGTGGACGTTGACACGATCACAGCATTTACGTATGAGATCGATCACGTGACTTATTCTTTTACAAAAGATGGGGATACATGGACCTATGACGGAGACACATCACTGGATATGGATGAAGAAGCAATCGACAGCATGCTTTCAACACTGTCATCGCTGACAGCAATAGAAGAGATCAGTGATTATACAGATCTGAAAGAGTTTGGATTTGACCAGCCGGAAGATCTGATATCCTACACAACAAGTGAAGGGTCTGTTTCTCTTTTTGTAGGAAATAAAAATGATACTTTGAATGCATACTATATTATTTCAGCTGATGGAGGAAGCATTTATCTGACAGAAACGTCTCTTGCGGATGCTTTTTCAAAAACGATTGAGGAGCTGACAGTCACAGAGGATACAGAAAGCACGGAGACAGTTGAGAACACAGAAACTGTATCTGAGAACACAGAAGAATAAATAAGATAAAAGCAGGATCAGCACCTGACAGAAAATTTTGTTCAGGTGCTGATTTTTTAATGCTCTGCAGTATCTTTTTCTTCGGAATCTTTTTTGATCAGTTTGTAAATAAAACTGTATGCCCAGATCAAAACAGGGATGATCACAGAGGCATAAATGGATGTCATGAGCATGTTCATAAAATTTTCACTGGCAGAAACTGCACATACGATGGTAGAGACATAAAGTCCAACCAGAATAATGACACCGACGATTGCTAAAATTTGTTTTACTTTTTTCATATTTTGAATCCTTTCAGGAAAAATCGAATAAGTTATGGTATAATGAGCGCAAGCGAAAAGAACATATTTATATGTTCGGCGAGCGGCGAAATTATTGAGTGATGAAATCACGATATAATCATCCTATCGGAAAAAAACATTTTCGTCAATAAAATTGTGGAAGAAAAGGCAGGTAAATCTGGTGGCATATGAAAAGCTTTTGAATGAAATTTATGCGGCGGTATCATTGAAATATCTGTGGAAGGAATACGAACCATATTTTGTGAAAAGTGAATCGCCGGACTGGATTAATCCAAACATGGATTTCGGGCTGGAAGTCAGTCAGGCACTTTTGCCGGATGACGGGCAGGAGGAGAGTTTTATCGAAAAATATCTTGGTTGCCGGAAAGAGGAACTACCTTCTTTGGCGTTTGATAAATATGGAGAGCGGTTGAATTTTTACAATGGAAGGTTTTGGGCGATTCTGCCAGATAATACTGTGCAGCAGGATTATCTTTCCAAGGCGAAATATCGTTTTGACCGCAAACTGGAAAAACTAAATGCAAATTATATCCATAAGCACTACAATGGTTTGTATCTTTTTCTACATCCGACCGACGAGAATGATATTGATGCAGGTGCACTGTTTGAATATATGAGATATACACAGGAAAAGAAAAAAATGCGATTTGACAGGGTATTTTTAAATTGTGTCAAAACCATTTATGTCTGCAATTACGAAAACAATACGATTGAGCCGATTGTGCTGCCGCCAAATGCGGAAAACTTTTTGAACACGGAGGCGGAGTACTTACGCAATTGCTGTGACTGGAAGGATGGGACAGCGCTGGAGATGAAGCGTGGCGATGAGAATAGGGTATATCATGTGCAATAACTATGAGCACACTGGTTTCTTATTAAGTTAAAAATCTTTAATGCAGATTCCATGTCTCTACTACTAATTCTCAAATGAGAAGATGGCTTATACTGTTTGTTGTATTTTTCAGAATAATACTTTGCAATTGTGTTCTTTTCGGAATCTTTTAAGGCTGAGTACAGATATGATAAATTACCGATTGTAAGATAATTTCCCTTCATGCATTCCGTCTCAAAGGTAGTTAGGAAAGTAGTAAAATCGCTATTTACTACCTATGCAATCAACCGTTTAAAAAACAGACCAAAGAATATGGTATTATTAAACACAACATTGACAGTATTTTGCGGCAGGATAAGGAGCAGGAACGGGAAAAGGAAAAGGAAAAGGAGCGCGGATAAACAAAGTCAATTAATTTCTTGACTTTCCCAAAATCACCCCTTACAATAAACCTATCTTTTTTATCAAATCAAAGTTACAAAACATACTAA
>DXQT01000003.1 GCA_019411365.1 Roseburia sp. | reverse complement strand
AGTCTTCCGTATGGAATTTAAGTTTACGTGCGGAATTTACTTTTTCACTCAAGCAAAGCATTTAAAAATGCCAGAAACAATGTTTCTGGCATTCCGGGTTGGGCTGTTATAAAAATAACAGAGCAGTTCGTAGGGGAATCGAACCCCTGATTCCGCCGTGAGAGGGCGGCGTCTTAACCGCTTGACCAACGAACCATGCTTGCATAATATAACATAGCAAAAACAAAAATGCAAGCATTATTTTATATTTTTTTACATTTTTCTACTTTGACCGGCTTACACTGTAAACTGATCCATGATCTCATTCAGTTTTGTCACAACATTGTGCAGGCTTTCGATCGCAGTATGGATATTTTCCATCTCCACGCTCTGCTGGTCAACTTTTCCTAAAATATCCTGACTGGATGCAGCCAGTTCTTCTGTCTCGGAAGAAATATCTGAAAACCGGTCCACTACTTTTGCTTTATTTGAATTCAAAAGTCCTACTGCACCTTCCAGTCCCTGAACATCTGCGCCAACATCATCGATCTCCTGATTGATCTGTTCAAATACGGCACGGGTATCACCCATAACTCCCATGCACTTTTCTGTCTCATCCTTCATGGAGAACATCTGACTGCTTACCACTTCAATTTCTTTCTGGATCTCCAGGATAATAGCAGTGATGTTGGTAGTGGCATCACTGGTCGCACGTGCAAGCTTACCGATTTCTTCTGCAACAACAGCAAATCCCTTTCCGGCTTCTCCGGCTCTTGCAGCCTCAATACTTGCATTCAGTGCCAATAAGGACGTCTGCTCTGCAATACTGTTGATTGTCTGCGAAATATCATCGATCGTGCGCGAGCGTTCTTCCAGATCAGCCACTGTGCTGTATGCTTCATCCTGAAGCTTTCTCGTCTTTTCAAACTGCTCTCCCAGCAGTTCGATTGCCTTGACACCTGTCTCACTCTGTGCCATTGTCTTCGTCGCACTGTTATTCATATTGGCTGTGTGCAATGCAATCTCGTCAATCTCCTTCGCAAAATCGTTCAACGACATATTGGCTGTCTGGATCTGGTCTGCCTCCTCACTGACTGCTGACAACACCTCATCGATCAGGTTCTTGACATAAACATTATTATCCAGCAGGGTAGAAACGGAAGAATTCACAATATCATACTGCTCTGACAAATTCGTGGAGGAGTCGCCCATCTGCTGTATAATATGTCCGAGTGTCTTCTGCAGCTCCAGCACATCATGGTTCATTCTTCCAAGCTCATCCTTCTGTCTGTTTTCCTTGATGTCAATTTCCTTTAAATTCAGTTCCTGTAAATGATTGATCTGCTTCTGGATCTTCAGGATCGGTTTTGTTATGCTTCCGGCATACAAGATCACAAGTACTGCTGCAATTACCGATGACAGGACAGTAACCACAACGAGAACCATAAGCATTTCGTTCGCTGCACTGTTATAAGCGGCAACAGGTGTGACCAGAACCTCTTTCCATCCGCTTCCTGCAACTGTGGCAGCCTTCAGGTATTTGGCTTTGCCGTCATAGTCGGTAAATGCTCTCTGGGACGTCATTGCCTTCTCGTATGCTCCGCCGATCAGATCGCTTACATTCACTACATTCTCACCAGTTGATATAAACTCACTGTTCGGATGCATTAAAATGGCGCCATTCTCATTATAAATAAAACTGTAACTGCCATCCGAAGTATCGGTGATCTCGTTCATCATATCAAACAATGTGCTCAGCTTCAGATCCATATTGACTACGCCTTCCATGCCGGAGCCTGTATGGAACATCTTAGACACACTGATGATCAATTCTCCAGTGACTGCATCCACATAAGGATCGCCAAAATACTTCTCTCCACCTGCCGCTTTTGCATCCGTATACCACGGTCTTCCCGTACAGTCCCATCCAGCTTCCGGTTTCCAGCCAGTACCATCAATAAACAGCTTATTTTCAAAACCTACATTGACATTGATCGCATTCACGTTATTATTTGTGTACTGTTCCATAACCGGGCGGATCGTCACCTCATCGATCAGGCTCTTTGCCTCCAAAAAGGTACATGCTGCATCCACATCACCTGTATTTTCCTGAAGCCAGCTGTCGATCATAGACGCATAATACTCTGCCTGCTGCTCATGCAGCCTGTCGTTTGTGTCTGTCAAAGCAGACCTGCTGAAAATGGAAGACACTGCCATTGCAATTGCCAGACATCCCACACATATCAGCAGAAAAAATAATGTTAATCTTGTTCTGATACTTTTCAAACCCCATGTTCTCCTTTGTTCTTCCCCAGTTTTCACAAAACTTTTTCAAAACTGCTTATTTTCTTTAGTATAGCACTCTTCCACCGATTTGCAAGGTACAAATCGTCTTTTTGTACACTAAAAAAGGAAGCATATAAATATGCTTCCTCGCATGACTATAGCAGTTCGTAGGGGAATCGAACCCCTGATTCCGCCGTGAGAGGGCGGCGTCTTAACCGCTTGACCAACGAACCAAGTACTCATTTAATATAACACATGGATATGGATATTGCAACCCTTTTTTCACTATTTTTCAAATTTTTTATAAAAAATATTAAATTAAAACAAATCGTACAATTCAAGAGCCCGCAGCAACTGCTGCGAGCCCTGTAAAATCAACATTATTCACGATGCATAGAGAAACTGTCCATATCATAATTCTTTAAGTTTTCGTGGATTCCGCGTCCATCCGCATTGCTGATCAATGCATCCCTGTTCTTCTTGGAAGAGATCTGATCGTTGAATGCACTTGGTCCGCCGACACATCCGCCTTCACATACCATACCTTCAATGAAGTCTTCCAGCAATCTTCCGGCTTTCATTAATAACAGCGCTTTCTTACACTCTGCTGCACCATTACACTTGCATACCTTTGCATCAATCTCATCTTCAGATTCTTTTAAGCTCTGAAGAACTGCTGCAGTCACACCGCCTGCATTGGCAAATCTCTTACCGTATACAGAAGATTCCTGATAGCTGTTCTCATCCGGTTCTAATGCCACACTCTTCGCTTTCATGATGGCACGGATCTCAGAATAAGTTAATACATAATCTGCATTGCCTTCGATCTTCTGGTCTACCACCTCGGATTTCTTAGCGATACATGGTCCGATAAATACGGTAACTGCCTCCGGATCTTTTGCTTTGATCAGGCGGGATACTGCTGCCATCGGAGAAATCGTGGTAGAAATATTGTCTGCAAGCTCCGGAAAATGACGTCTTACCATATTGACAAATGCAGGACAACAGGAAGTTACTTTCTTCTTGCCTTCTTTGTAAGCTTCTGCCCACTCTTCTGCCTCATAAGCAGCTGTCATATCTCCGCCGAGACCGACTTCAAAGAAACCATCAAAACCAACTGCCTCCATTGCTTTCTTCCAGCTATTCATCGTGATATCATCACCGAACTGTCCCTCTGTTGCAGGAGCTGCCATTGCATAAACTTTTTTATTAGATTTTAATGCTTCAATTACATTTACAATATAGGTCTTAGATCCGATCGCACCGAATGGACAGCTGTGGATACATTTTCCGCAGCGGATACATTTCTTCTCGTCAATAACAGAGATTCCGTACTCGTCATATGTAATCGCATTGACCGGACAGCTGAATTTACATGGTCTCTTTAAATGTGCGATCGCATTGTACGGACAGGCCTGAGCACATTTGCCACACTCTTTACATTTCTGTGGATCAATGTGGGAACGAAGTCTTCCCGGCTCGATCGCACCAAATTTACATGCATTGATACATGCCTTTCCAAGACAGTTCTGGCAGTTTTCTGTCACTGTATAACTGGAAATCGGACAATCTTCACAGGCAGAACTGATCACCTGGATCACATTACCGTCATCTACTGGTCCAGGAGCTTTTCCTTCTGCCAGTCTGACTCTCTGTCTGATAATCTCTCGCTCTTTATAGATGCAGCAGCGGAAATGTGCTGCTGGTCCTGGGATTAATTGGTTTGCAATGTAGTCTTTCTTCTCCTCAAGCTCACCTGCAAATGCAAGTTTTGCCACTTCATAAAGTACATCGTGTTTAATTTTGATCACATTTTCATCAGCGTACATTGTAAATACCTCACTCGTTTTTGTTCGTTAATTTTTTAACCATCTAAGACATTATATCGAAAATGTATGGAATTACAAGTACCTCTGATGTTTTTATTGTAATACATAAGCTTTTTGTGCAAAGTAACAATTTTCCCTGCACTTTTTTGTGTAATTAGTTCAGTGACTATCTAAAGCAATCCGTCCCCCTATTCAAATACCGTCATCTCATCCGCGATTCCCATCGTCGATCTCCGGTGGGACACGAGAAGAATCGTTTTCTCCTCTTTTTCTGCCTGTAAACTCTTTAAGATCATGCCCTCATTCAGACTGTCGATATTGCTCGTCGGCTCATCTAATAAGATCACTTCACAGTCATGCAGGAATGCCCTCGCAATTCCGATACGCTGTCTCTCCCCGCCGGATAAAGAGCTTCCAAGTTCTGCTACATTTGTCTCATATCCATTTGGCAGGGAGCAGATAAACTCGTGGACAGACGCTTTTTTTGCCGCCCCGATCACTTCCTCGCGCGTTGCGTCTGCCTTTGCAACTTTGATATTGTTTTCGATCGTATCGTGGAATAAAAATGTCTCCTGCGTCACGTAAGCGATATGTTTCCGCAGAGATTCCGTGTTGATCGCATTGACATTGTCCACTCCATAACGGATGTTTCCACCGTCCGTCTCGTAAAAACGCATGAGAAGCTTTAATAACGTAGATTTGCCACAACCGCTCTTTCCGAGAATTCCGTGAATTTTGTTTTTTGCAAACACCTGTGTAAAATCAGATAAAATCGGTTCTTTTCCATAGGAAAAGTCCACCTGCTCGCAGGTGATATCCCCGGAAACAAATTCCGTTCCTACCTCGACATCGCAGACTGCCGGCTCTTCCTCCAACAGATTCAACACACGGTTTCCACATGCAAGTGTCTGATTCAAGTTGTTCGACAGCTCGGAAAGTGCCGCTGTCGGTCCGAAGGAGCTCATCATCGCAATGACGGCGGTCACCGCCTGATACCCTGCAATGGCTCCACGTTCCGTGAGATAAGAACCTGCACACGCCATAACCACGCCGGAGGCGAGAATCACCCAGTCCGTTAAGATACGCTGTGTCTTTTCCTGATTTTTAAGGGTCCGGTTCACCCGCTCCAACGCATCGGTCTGCTCCGACATAACCTTCATGCGCTCCCCCTGTCTCTCATACTGAATGGTTTCTTCGAGACCGTAAAGGTTATCCAGCACCGTGGTATTTAATTTTCCAAAAGAATCCCGGTAATTTTTTCCATAGGCGCTTCCTCTTTTTCCATTCCACAGTGGGATCACAACGCCGACCAGCACGTAAAAACATGCTGCGATCACCGCAAACCACGCAGACATGCTTCCCAGATAAACACACATCACAACCGATGTGATCACAGCGATTGCGATCGGTGAGATCGTGTGTGCATAAAACACTTCCAGAAGTTCAATATCACTTGTAATGATCGAGATCAGATTTCCCTTCTCGCTTCCGTCAAGTTTTGCTGGTGCAAGCTTTCGAAGTGCTGCAAACACCTGATGCCGGATGCGTGCCAGCAGTTTAAACGCAATAAAATGATTGCACGCCTGCTCCGCATAGCGCAGTATGCCGCGCAAAATGGCAAACACTGCCATGAGCGTTATAATGAGTGCCAGTGACATTTTTCCATAATATCCTGTCACGATTAAAAGACCATAACCGCCAAGTACCGTAATAAATGTTGCCATGAGATTGCCAATGCAGCCCATGAGCACCGCTAAAAGCATGATGCCAAGCATTGGTTTTATCATTCCAATCAGCCCTGCCATAACCGCAAAGCCACTTCGATTCCTGTTCATAAAGCCTCCTTGTTTTGCGAAGCAAAATCCGAACTCTTGTGAGGAGAGGATTTTTGTCTCCTTATTTTGCGAAATTTTCAAGTTCCTTCTGGGCAAGGAAAAGTTCTCTGTAATATCCGTGCTTCTCCATAAGCTTCTCATGCGTGCCGCTTTCTTCCACAATGCCGTCTTTCATCACAAGCACCTGGTCTGCATTCACAACGTTTGCCAGACGGTGTGAGATCAGAATGACCGTCTTCTCCTTTGCAAGCACTGTGATTACTTCCATAATCTTGTTTTCACTCTCCACATCCACATTCGAAGCTGCCTCATCAAAAATATAAATATCGCTGTCATGCAGCATGGCTCTCGCTAATGCCACCCTCTGTTTCTGACCACCGGAAAGATTTGCTGCCTTCTCTGTGATCTCCATAGAAAGACCGCCCTTTTCCATAACGGTGTCATAGAGTTCCACCTGTTTTAAAGCCGCATACATTTTATCTTCATCCGGCGACTTCATCGCCATAGCAAGATTATCCCTTAATGTTCCTGCAAACAGATAACTATCATGCCGGACACGGGTTATTTTCTTATGTAAAAAGGCTTCTTCCAGCTCCTTTACCTGCACACCACCAATGGTGATCTCTCCGCTGTTCTCACCCAGATCTCCCATTAAAAGCGATGCGGTCGTGCTCTTTCCGCAGCCGGAAACTCCGACAATTGCCGTAAAGCTTTTTTCCGGAATCGTAAATGAAACATCCTTTAACACCTGCTGATGTTCCTCATAACCGAATGTCACGTGTGAAAAACAAATCGTATCTCCATCACAGGAAGTCTTCGTTCCTTTTTCTTTTTCTGCACTGTCTGACAGGGCAAAAATCTTGTTTGCCGCCTCATTTCCGTTCATTGCAATATGAAAAAAAGAACCGAGCATACGCAGTGGCAGGAAAAATTCTGCCGACACCATAATGATAAAGAAACACTGTGCCAGCGAAATTGCACCGGCTCTTAGTTCCAGAACACTTAAGATCATGCCGATAGCTGCTCCACCGTAAGCAACGATATCCATGACACTGATAGAGTTCAACTGCATGATCAAAACACGCATCGTGACTTTTCGGAATTTTTCTGCTTCCTCGTCCATTTTCTTCTCATAGCGTTCGTCTGCCTGATAAATTTTCAACGTGGTCAGTCCCTGCAGATTTTCCAGAAAAGAATCACCAAGCTCTGTGTAAGTACCCCAGTATTTTTGCAGCATTTTCTTGGCAAACTTCTGTACTGCCACGATTGAGATTGGAATTAACGGCACACACAGTAACAGCACTGCTGCTACTTTCATGCTCATCGTACCAACGATCACAAATAACGTGAGTGGTGCCAATAAACTGTAAAAAAACTGCGGCACATATTTTCCAAAATAGATCTCCAACTGGTCAACGCCCTCTGTGCTGATCTGAACTGCCTCCGAAGTAGCAATATTCTCATGGTATTTTGTGCCTAACCGCATCAGTTTTTCATACGTCAGTTCACGCAGTCTGCGTTTCACATTCGAAGATGCCTGAAATGATAATTTCTGGTTGACTGTGTTTGCAATGCCGCGTACCAGCATGACTGCGATCAGCGTCACCGGCAGTATCCAAAGCAGCTTTCCCTGTGTCTGTCCCTGCAGCAAATTGCTGACAAAGAGGGCTAACGCAAAAACAAGCACAACATTTGCCAACAGTGTGATCCACTGTGTCATGACCATGCCTGCTACTAATTTTTGATTTTCTTTAAATTCTTTTAAGAGTCTTTTGTGGAACATGTTTTACTCCGTTTCTTATTGATTTATTTTATATGAATGACCGGTCCTGTTGCTTTTTCAGCTCTTGTTTCTGTTTTAATGTAATGACTGCGTGCTTAATCGCAAGCACAGGGTGATATAACAGCATACGCGGACCTGCATACCGCATCACTTTCCGGATTTTTTCTTTGTTTTCTTTTGAATAGCAATGCACTTTACAGGCACTGCAAAAAGTTTTTGTTTCCATAAAAGGACATTTGTCTGTGCGCAGATTGCAGTAACTGGTCAGTTCTTCACAGTCTTTGCACAATGACTTTCCTTTTGTATGATGATTTCCATGACAGTATATCCGGATCATCAGATCTACCGCCTTTTTTTCATGCTCCCGTTTTTCTTCTGATGTCATAGTCTTTCTTATCCTTTTGTTACATTTTCGTCATTTGCTTTTCATGTATTTTGTAATTTATTCTTCTGGAATAAGTCTCTCGTTCTGGCTTTCTTCCTCAGACTCTTCCACTGTCTTGATCTTAGCCAAGAAATAATACAAATGTCCTGCTGCGATCACCACGATGATTGCTTTTGCATACCATACCGGCGAAAAAAGAAAACCTGCCAAGAATATAATTCCAAGTGTTGCCATCGCCTTACGCTTTGTCTCTTTTGTCATTGCTTTTCGATTCAATGCCTGATCAATGTATTTATCGTATAACTTAGTCGAGACAAACCATTTATGAAACCTCTCCGAACTTTTTGCGAATAACGCTGCCGTCAAAAGCAAAAACGGCGTCGTTGGAAGAATCGGAAGAACAATCCCTGCAATACCAATTCCAAGGAATAAAAATGCCAGTACTAAATAAATTGCGCGAATTATTTTTTCATATCGTGCTCTCTTTCTATGTAATCTTTTTGCTTTTGATTAGTTTTATCTAACCGTTAGCCAGGTTAGAATACACTAACACATTTGTATTTGTCAACCAAAAAATCTTATCAATCCGCCATTTAGCTTCGCATCATCCAAAATATAGTTGAATTGTTTTTTCAATTTTTTCTGTAGTTAATGGGTTTTCTTTTGTCTCAAATGTTACTATTAATTGATCTAATGGATATATTTGATTTGATAAATAGAATTCCAGTTTTGCACAGGCGTCCCGGTAATATTTTGCATCATCCATCATTCCAAAATGCTCCCAATATAGCATTTTACCTGTTTTGGGATGTATTAATGTAAAATCAGGATATATATCACGATTACCTAAATGCAATTCACTTTCGTACCGGTATGGTATATGCCTCTGCTCTAACAGCATAAGAATCATTGCTTCCGATTTCGAACGTACATAAATGCCAGAACATGTTTTATGAATAAGCTGTTCCTGATGAAATGTATTTGTCTCGTAATTTCGATGCATCCATTCTTCGAATTCCTGCACAGCATTTTTAAAATATGGTTCTAGCAATTCCTGAAAACCGCTTTTCGCCAATAATTCTTTCTCTGCTGTATTATCTGAATGATGCCTCAAATAAAAATCAATTGCCATTCTTTCACTCATCATTTCCTGAAGTTTTAACTTTTCATATCTTTTGAGTGCCAGTTGCTCTGCAAACTTCCGTTTCTTTTTCGGAATATATTGTCTTTTACCGTTTTCGCTCAAATACCACTTCACATGATCATCTGATTTGCAGCAAATAAGTTTTCCTTTTGGATATTTTTTTATTCTTTTTTCCAATTCACCAATTTGTCTTTCCAAAAATGCTTTTTCCTCTAAAGCCTGTTGATAAATACTTATAGTGTTCTCCATCCTTTCTCATTTGGGAATGCTGCTGAAATAGCTGAATGGGTCAGATTGATAAGATTTGTTTATCATACCCTATTATCATGGAACTTACAAGTGATTTTGCGCAAAAAAGTATAATATTGAATATTATGGTGTGGCAGGGTCTATCAGAGAACTTAAGAACACTTAACCAAAAATGGCAAAATAATAACACTTTGTATCTATACAAAATAATTATGTAAAAATACTCCTTTTTTTCTGCTCAAACTATCCCTTTTTTAACTAAATGTATCTATATCATTTTTTCATCATAAGTGATTCCATTAATAAAAGAAAAAATCATTCAAAGTAAAAGATTGAATGATTTTTCCTTTTATTTATAGAGTTTTTTCGAAACATTTTTTCTATATGAATCTATTCTGACATTTTATTTTGTTTGTGAAATAATTCACAGGGTCTTTTATGTCATTAATTTTATATAGAATCTTTTCATTTAAATATTTTAATTTTAACGTGCTGCCTCCAAAACTTTGCGCTTATTTGGCACGAACTTCTATCGAAAGTTCCATTCGCTCAAATACCCTCTTGATGTTTCCCACTTACTTCCGATTATAATACACATCTCTATCCACCGCCTTATTCCAGGAGGCAACGATCGTCGTGCAGACAGCGTCTCCTGTGATGTTGACTGCGGTACGTGTCATATCAAGGATTCGGTCGATACCCATGATCAGCGCGATTCCCTCGATTGGAAGTCCAACGGAATTAAATACCATCGTCAGTGTGATCAGTCCCACACTCGGCACTCCGGCGGTTCCGATGGAGGCAAGTGTTGCGGTTCCAATGACGGTGAGGTAATCCATCATGTCAAGCGGGATTCCAAACGCCTGCGCGGTGAACACAACCGCCACCCCCTGCATAATCGATGTTCCATCCATGTTAATGGTCGCTCCGAGCGGGATCGTGAAAGATGAAATTTTTTTAGAAACACCCATTTTTTCCGCAAGCGTATCAATATTCATTGGAATGGTTGCATTCGAAGTTGAGGTTGAGAATGCAAACGCCATAACCGGGAAGAAATTCTTGATGAAAATAAACGGGTTGAGCCCTGAAAATATTTTCAGCAATCCGAGGTACACCACAAAACACTGCACTGCGAGTGCAAGCAGAACGCAGAACATATATTTTAACAATGGGATGAACACCTCAAAACCGATCTCTGCAAATGTTTTTGCGATCAGGCAGAACACTCCGATCGGTGCAAGCTTCATGACAGCCATCGTCATTTCCATCATAATATCATTGAACTGTCCAAAGAAGTTCTTCACAATGTCAACACGGTCTCCCATGTTTGCGAGAATCACACCGAGGATCAATGCAAACACAATGATCTGCAGCATATTTCCCTCGCTTAAGGAATTAAAAATATTGACCGGGATAATGTCTAACAGTGTTTCTGTCATGCTCATGGACTGTGTTGTCTCACTCACGGTGGAAGTCACCTGGATCTGTGACATATCAAGTCCTTTTCCCGGATTAAAAATATTGGCGATCGACAGCGCAACGGTAATCGCAAGCGCTGTCGTACACAGATAAAAAATTAGTGTCTTCACACCGACGCTTCCAAGCTTTTTCGTATCTCCCACTGCCATGCTTCCGCAGACGATGGAGCAGAATACAAGCGGAACGACGAGCATACGCATCAGACGGATAAATCCCTGTCCGACAATATAAAAGACACCCTGCACAATGATATCATCCACCACGTAGTTCGATGGAATCAGATAGTTGATGATCACACCGGCCAAAGCTCCTGCAAGAAGCGCAATAAAGATCATCGTGGTAAGGCTTATCTTTTTCTTCTTTTGAACTCTATTCTGCATGATATAATCCCCTCTCTTCCAGATATTCTCTCAGGGAATCCTGCCAGTCTGGGAAATCATAAATCGGAACCATGCTCATAATAAAATTATCGAGCACCGCATACGCCGGTCTCACCTTGGAAAAATCCGACATGACAGTTGGAACCGGCTGCATGGAAGCCGTCTTTCCTGTCATTTTCAAAATCTCCTGTGCAAACGCATAACGGCTGCACACGCCCTTGTTCGTCGCATGGTAAGTTCCGTACTCGCTTGTATGCACAAGATGTAATAAAAATCTTGCCAGTTCGTTTGCGCTCGTCGGTGATCCAAACTGGTCGGAGGCAATCGATAACTGCTCGCCTGCGTCCACTTTTTTTAAGAAACCATTGATAAAATTCTGTCCCTTTCCATACACCCAGGTGCTCCGCACGATAAAATGTTTTGTTGTGAATTCTTTCACATAGTTTTCCCCCGCAAGCTTGGACTTTCCATAAACCGTTCCCGGATTTGTAATGTCAAATTCTGTGTAAGGCTCTGTGCTTTTGCCGTCAAACACATCATCCGTGGAAAGCTGTACCATTTTTGCCTGCATTTTTGCTGCAACGATCGCCAGATTTCTGGCTCCCAGTGCATTTACTTTAAACGCCTGCGAAGGATTTTCCTCACAGGAACTGATATCCGTCATACCGGAACAATTGATGATAATGTCCGGGCGGTTCATCTCGCCAAAACGAAGTACTTCATCTGTATCCGTCACATCAAGGTCATCCACATCTGTATCTAACATTTCAAATTCCAATTTATCCACAACATCATTCACTGCCTGGCCAATCTGACCGCGGGCACCACATACCCAGATTTTCTGCATCACTGTTCCTCCATTTTCTCTTCTAGTATTTCTCAAAGCATAGAAAAAGATGTGAGTTTATGATTCACATTACATCTCACATCTTTTTACCGTTCTTTATTATATTGATCCACGCATTTGATGTCAAATATTTTTTTCCATGCAGGACAGATGATTTTTTATACAAAACATGCGACCACTACGCCATGTCATGATATTTTCCAAGGAACTCCCTCGTTCTCTGATTTGTCGAAGTAAATAATAACTCCGGTGTCGTCTCCTCCACGATCACACCTTTATCCATAAAGATCATACGGTTTGACACATCTTTTGCAAAGTTCATCTCATGCGTGACAATGACCATCGTCATTTTCTCCTCCGCAAGCTCCCGGATGACTTTTAGGATCTCAAGCGTCAGTTCCGGGTCGAGCGCGGAAGTCGGTTCATCAAAAAATAATATTTCCGGCCGCATGGCAAGTGCCCGCGCAATGGATACCCTCTGCTGCTGTCCGCCGGAAAGCTGACATGGATAGGCATCTTCCCTGCCGCTTAATCCCATCTTCTCCAGTAATACCTTTGCTTCTGCAACAACCTCTTCTTTTTTCCGCTTCTGAACACTGACCGGGGCATCAATGATATTTTTTAAGACAGAATAATGTGGAAACAGGTTAAAATTCTGGAATACCAGTCCAAAATGTCTCTGTATCTTTTTCAAATCTGCCGGTTTCGCATAAACCGTTTTTCCATTGATACTCTCTGCCGCCTTTTCCCCCATATACGTTAAGCTTCCGTCATCCATCTGCTCTAACAGTGTCGCGCATCGCAGCAGGGTGGATTTTCCAGAACCAGAAGGTCCGATGATGGAGACAACCTCGCCCTCTGCAACGCTTAAACTGATATCTTTTAAAACTTCGTTTTCGCCGAAGCCCTTTTTTACATGCTGCATTTCCAGTAAATTCATATCATTTCCTCTTTGCCTTAATTTTACTACGATTGTATCTCTAATGATAATAACTCATCTTTTTCTCAAAAAATTCCATGATAAATGCCACCACATAGTTAAAAACATAATAGAATATCGCGGCTGCCACAAACGGGATCATGCTCTTCTGTGAAGCTGCCAGTGCCTTTGCCTGTGAAAACATCTCTGCATAAGCAATGGAAAACGCAAGTGACGTGTCTTTTACCAGCGTGATCACCTCATTGGTCACGGACGGAAGAATACGCTTGATCACCTGTGGAAGGATGATCTTTACAAATGTCTGTGTTTTTCCATAGCCTAATACTTTTGCCGCCTCATACTGTCCAACCGGCATGGACTCAATACCACCACGGTATATCTCTGCAAAATATGCAGCATAGTTGATTGCAAATGCGATCACAACCGCATATGCGCGGTAGCTTGACGAAATATTCACGCCGAAAATATAGTATGGTCCAAAATATACCACCAAAAGCTGTAGCATTAAGGGAGTTCCACGCATAATGGAAATATATATTTTGGTGATCGTTCTTATCACAGCATTTTTTGACATTCTTCCGAAGGCTACCAGAAGTCCAAGCGGCAGTGAAAAAATAAGTGTTAATAAGAAAATCTGAATTGTTGTCATCATCCCGGAACCAAGCTGGGAAATCATTACCTGAAAGCTCATATAAAAAGAACCCCTATCTTTTTCTACTGTAAAACCAATGCGCTGTTATTTGCCGAGCGTGCAGACATCATAACCGAAATATTTGTTGGATATTTCTGCGAATGTGCCGTCCTCTACCATCTCTAATAAAGTGCTCTGCACTTCATCGCGAAGTGCTGTGTTTCCAAGGAAAAATCCAACCGCATACTGTTCTGAGGAAATCGTCTCATCTAAAATCTGATACTGATCTTCTTTTCCCTCAATCTGGAACTGTGCGACACCGATATCTATCGCAACAGCATCGACTGCGCCAGACTCAAGATCCATAAATGCGGTGTTGTATTCGCCTACCGATAAAAGCTGTGCAAAGGAAGCCGTCAGATCTGCATGTTCTTCATCGTTTAATGCGGTCTCTGCGGCAGACTCTTTCTGTACCTCCACCACTTTTCCTGCAAGATCCGCAAGTGTGTTAATTCCGGAATCTTTCTTTACCACAACCACCTGGCTGTTGTCCATATATGGATCTGTCCATGTATACTGATCTTCACGTCCATTCATCGTAAATCCATTCCAGATACAGTCGATCGTACCGGCTTCTAACTCCATATCCTTTGCATCCCAGTCGATCGGCTGTAACACAATCTTTTTGCCCATACGCGCTGCACACTCCGTCGCCATCTCAATGTCAAACCCTGTAAATTCGCCATCATCCCCCACATAACCAAACGGCGGAAAATCCTGGTCAAATCCAACAGTAAATGTATCTTTTCCGTCTGCTTGATCCGTTTTTGCTGTATCAGTGGAACCTCCACACGCTGTCAGCGACAATGTCATCCCTGCAACAAGTAATAATGCCATAAATTTCTTCATAAAATCTCCATCCTTTATTTTCAGTTTATTACCACGCTACCACATTAAAGCGTCTGCTTATAACCTATCACAGAAACGGATTCGTTGTCAAGCACAGCTTCTCTCTTTTCAAACATTTCCTATTGCATAAAAAGCAGGAACACGCAATGTGCTCCTGCCCTTTCTTACAGAATATATTTTTCCATTGTCTGATACAACAGCTCTCTCTGTACCGGCTTTGTGATTCTTTCATTCATGCCTGCCTCATGCACTTTCACGATATCCTTTGCCATCGCATTTGCAGTGACTGCCAGAATCGGGATATCCGATGCGTCCGGCTTTTCGCTGCCCCGGATACTCTTTGCTGCCTCATACCCATCCATGATCGGCATATTCAGATCCATAAAAATCATGTCATAATAGTAATCCGGCATATTCTGATAGCGTGAAAGTGCTGCTTCCCCATTATCGACACATTCCACTTCTACGTGGACAGCCTTCAAAAATCCCTGAAAGACCTCTGCATTAACTGCATTATCCTCCGCCAGCAGTGCACGCTTTCCGGAAAAATCATAGTCCTCCGTTTTATTTTTCTCTGTCTCCGGCACACTGCAGATCTCTGAGATCAGACTGTATACCTGAGACTGCAACACCGGTTTTTTCAGGATATAATCTACACCCGCCCCGCGCATCTCTTCCTCATAATCCTCTGTATCATAGGAAGATGTGACGATTTTTAATGTATCACGGTCAAATATCTCCCTCATTTCCCTGACCAGTTTTTTGCCGAATCCACCCGGCATCTGCCAGCAGACAAAACAGATGTCGTAGCCTTCCCCGCGTTCATACGCTTCTTTGAGTATCCGGATGATCTCCTTCCCGTCTGTTGAACTGTCATACCGGATCCCAAGTCTCGTCAGCGTCGACATCATATAATGTAGTGCGATCTCATCATTGTTTACCAGAAAAACTTTTAATGATCTGAACTTACGTTTCTCCCGCACAATACTTTTTCTAATCTCAAAAGGAATGTCCACGATAAATTTTGAACCCACATTATATTCGGATGCCACATTGATCGTTCCGTGCATCTGTTCGACAATGCTCTTTGTGATCGGAAGTCCCAGACCGCTGCCACCGTAATCTTTTCCGTTTTCATGCTGTTCCTGCTCAAACGGTTCCCAGATTTTTTCCAATGCTTTATCCGAAATCCCACATCCGGTATCACGCACTGTAATATGTAAAACCGTCCTGCTGTCATCCACATCCAGCTCAGACATGCACACCTCAATGGTTCCGCCCTTCTCGGTAAACTTAAACGAATTTGAGAGCAGATTCACAAGCACCTGCTTGACACGGATCGCATCTCCCACCAGATATTCATGTGTCACATTGTCAACCCGGAAATAAAAATAAATCCTTTTCATCCTGCACTGGGAATAAAAAAGACCAGAGACCTCCGACACGACCTCATTGAGCGAAAACGGTACATGACGGATCGTCATTTTCCCATTGTCAATGGCTGCCATATCCAGCACATCATTGACCAGTTCCCACAGATACTCCGCCTGATAACGGATCTTCTTAAAATCCTCCCGGACTTCTGCATCTTTATAATGGGCAAGCTGTGTAATGCCCAAAATCCCATTGATCGGTGTGCGAAGCTCATGGGACATCCTCGCAAGAAACAGTTCCTTTGCCTTTCCCATCTCCTGCTCTCTCTCTAACTGTGCCCTGATCTTCTCGCGTTCCAGGATATATTTTTCCACAAGATTACGAACTCTTTTTTTCACGATGGCCGGATCACACGGAGAAAAAATATACTCGTCCGCTCCAGCCTCCAACGCCTGAACCTCTGTTTTCTCATCAATTGCAGTTTTTGCGACGATCGGGATATCCGCATACTTTTCCTGCTGTTTCATCTCATGGATCACTTCAAATCCATCCATCACCGGCATACAAAGATCAAGAAGAACAATATGTACCTTTTGTTGTTCCAGTTGTTCCATCGCCTGTTTTCCGTTTTCTGCCTCCAGAATCTGATATTCATCTTTAAAGATTTCTGCAAACGAAATGCGTTCCACTTCCATGTCATCTACAATGAGCATTGTCAGTTGTCTGTTCATATCTGATTAGTACCTTCCTGATTCGATAATGTATCATCTCTTTAGCTATTATACATAATTTTTACATAAAAAAGCGTTTTTTTTGTTTTTTTTCACAAAAATATGCATTATCTGGCATCTTCTAAACATGATACAACATTTTTCGACAAAGAATCTGCCTTATGGACAAAGCAGTGGACTGACTGCCAGAAGAAAAATCCCCACATAATACGTGGTAAGGTTAAACAGGTGGACTTTCCGGCTCTTATTTTTATAAAAATAAAGAAAAAGAATGGAAATATCCGAGACCATAAACAGAAAACTTCCCACCGCACAGACGATATGCCGCATGTCAGGGATACTCACTGCAATATGCATGCTTTTTGCAAACAGGTATGCAATAAAAAAAGTGTAGACTAAAATGCATGGCCGGAGTCTTCCGGTATGAAAGCTACCCATTCCGGTCACAGCAAAAACTCCGATCACCGCTATGGCAGGAAATACTACATCTGTAATTGTCGGTGGCTGCATCCGGTTTAACCAGCGGATAAAGAACAGATGCCCCATTAAAAATGTGACAAGTCCCAGCAAAAAAAGTCTCTTTTTTTTGATCTTATTATAAAAAGCAAGCATTACATCTCCTGCAAAACAGCAGACAAACGCCGGAAGCATCAGCCAGAAATCCAGAATATCCTGACTGACAACTGCTGCTGCCAGAAACACAGACACAAACGCTGCACTCTGCAGTGTTTTTACAAGCACATAATTTTTCTTATAATCCGGCTTTTTCACCTGATTTAAAAACCATAGAAACAGCACTCCATAAAAGACTGCCATTCCCAGAAACCATATCCAACGCTCCATAGAAAGCTCCTATTTTTGTTTTCCAAATAATACCGGGTTTCCTGCTGCCGTCACGATCAGTGGGATCACCATGCAGATCCATATGACCGGTTCTGTCCAGATGACTGCCCAATAACCAAACCTACGCACAAAAACCAGCGTGAACACCACTTTTCCCGCCAACTCTATAAAACTTGAAAAGACGGGCGTCCTCTGATCTCCGATTCCCTGCAGCGAATTGCGCAGGATCACAATAAACACACAGACCACCTGAAAAGACATATCGTACACCAGATACTGTGTGCCCCAGTAAATGACCTCCTTATTCTTTGAACTTGCAATAAAAGAGATCAGATACGGTGATATCGTATGCGATAAAATAAAAATAATCACACTGAACACACAGCCGATTCCAAGCACTGCCTTTAAGCCCTGCCGGATCCTGTCATACTTTCCGGCTCCGTAATTCTGTCCACAGTAAGTTGCCATGGAGGCGCCAAAAACGCTGACCGGAAGACTGAAGATCTCAAACACTTTGCGCGCCGCTGTATGTGCCACGATAATGTTCGTTCCAAGTTTATTGATCCCTGTCTGCAAGATCAAAGTACCGCAGTTTACCAGAGATGACATGAGTGCCATCGCCAGTCCGTTCTGATACAGAAGTCTCATGCGTTCTCTGTCCCACTCCAGATCATTCTTCGAGATGTGAAGGATTGGGAAACCGGACTTGATACGCAAAAAGCATAATACTGCTGAGACCAGTTGTGACAGCACCGTCGCACAGGCAGCTCCTGACACGCCCATGGAAAAGCCGCCGATAAAGAGATAGTCAAGCACAATATTTGTGACCGCCGCAATGACCAGAAAGATCAGTGGTGTCACGGAATCCCCGATCGCCCGGAGCATATCCGCACACAGATTGTATGCCAGTGTAACAAACATGCCCCACACTAAAATCCTGATATAATCATGTGCCATGCAAAACTGTTCTTCCGGAACATTCATGGCATGAAGGATCGGATTTAAGAAAAGCAGTACTGCAAAAATGATCACAACCGCCGTCATCATTCCCAGTATTATGGAAGACGCCACGTTTTTCTTTAAAAGTTTCTCATTCCCACTTCCATAGTTCTGTGCGGTCACAATGGAAAATCCCAATGTAAAGCCGCTGAAAATTCCGGTCAGAAGATTATAAAGGATCGACACGGAGCCAACTGCTGCCAATGCCTCTTCCCCTAAAATACTTCCGACGATCTTGGTATCGATCAGACTGTACATCATCTGGAACAGTCTTCCCAAAAAGACAGGAATTGCAAATAATAAAATCAGTTTTAACGGATTACCCTCTGTTAAATTTAAAGTTTTTCCTGTTTTCCCTTCAGCCATTTTTTCGAAGTCCCTTCGGGTAATGATTTTTTAAAATGCCACCGGCTAACTTGCCCCAGCCAATGCTGTAACCATCCACAGTCACTAAATACCACCCCTTCTCTCCGTCCATATTTAAGGTTTGTCCGTTTAAATATGCCTTAATTTCCGGGCTGTCGCTCGCTAAGCTGCACACGTGCTTTACCTGATCCGGTCTTAACGCTAACGCCAGTGCATGGGACGGCTCGAAACGGTTCTTTTTTAAGGTTCCCAGATGCAGTCCCGGGCGGAGCACTTTCAGATTCCGGATGGACGGCATTCCCTCCGGCATCCGATAAAGCTGGTCGCCGAATTTCAGAAAATTGCCTGTTATATTTTTCACAAGGTTTTCCTCTGCAAATGCAAAAAATTCCCTGCACTCTTTCTCATTGATTCCCTTCTCCGCACCGTTTCTGCAATAGCCCTGATAGGTTCTGGATAAAACACCCGCTTTTTGTAAGACAGCAAGGTAATGGCCTTCACCTTTTAAATGGTGCGGCCACAGACGAATGGTGTGTTCTAAACCATCCGCCGGATGCTCTGTCCACGCCGGCACACCCGGCATCATACCGTCTTTTTTCTCCACCGGTAATATTAAAAATTCCGGGTGACGCTCTAAAAAGCGGCTGATACTGCCTTCATTCTCCGCCGGGGCAAACGTGCAGGTCGAATACACGAGCCGTCCGCCCGGCTTTAACATCTCCGCTGCACAATCTAAGATCTCCGCCTGTCTTGCGACGCAGTTCTCAACATTTTCCTGGCTCCACTCATCACAGGCATCCTCGTTCTTGCGGAACATCCCCTCACCGGAACACGGCGCATCCACTAAAATGCGGTCAAAATATTCACGGAAATTATCCGAAAGTTTCTGTGGTGTCTCATTTGTCACAAGCGCATTGCACACACCCATGCGTTCGATGTTTTCAGACAGGATCTTTGCTCTCGCCGGATGGATCTCATTGCAGACGATCAGCCCTTCCCCCTGCATGGAACATGCGATCTGTGTGCTCTTGCCTCCAGGTGCGGCACACAGATCTAAAATGCGCTCTCCCGGTTCCGCCATCAGATACTCCGCCGGAGCCATCGCACTCGGCTCCTGGATATAATAAACGCCCGCCTCATGATACGGATGTCTGCCGGGCTGGTCATTCCCACTGTAATAATAGCCATTCGTTGTCCACGGCACTCTGTTTAAGGAAAACGGCGCCTGCTGCAAAAAAGTATCCCGCTCTGTTTTCAGTGGATTGATCCTGAGTGCCTGATATTTCGGCAGATCATAGCTTGCATAGAATGCTGCGTACTCCTCCCCGAGCATTTCTTTCATACGCACACAAAATTGTTCTGGTAACATAATTTCTCTCCGTCCTGTTTTTCCTGTTATTGATTCATTTTCATAATTGCGTTTTTATGAGTTTTGCAATTGTATTTTCTCATCGGTTAATTGTTTCAGTGCATCTCCCAGAATGTGATTGGATGATTTTTCCCTCATTCCATCGATCGTTTCCCGAAGCGTCTGGTTTGCTGCCGCTACCACACGCTCAAACTCTCTTGCAGAGAGCAGATGACAGCCCTGCCCGGTGATGATGATCTGTTCAAGACCATCCGAAGTCGCCACTGTCACATGGTATTTTCTTCCGTTTTCATGTGCAAACTTTTCAATATAAGCATCGGCAGTCTCCGCCTCTTTCGTATACACGACATGGATATTATGGTGATCGAGCATTTCCGTCTGGTGTCCTTTTACGCGGTACGCATCAAACACCACGATCAGATTGCATTTTTTTATGCCCTGATAATTGCACAAAATATCTAAAAGTTTTCCTCTTGCTCCGTCGATATTGACTGCCGCAAGCTCTTTTAAGCTCTCCCATGCAAAAATGATATTATAACCGTCCACCAGCAGATATTCCTCTTTGGAAACTGCCTTTACAGGTGCATAGTGCGGCGCATTGTCTCCCGAAATCACTTTTTTCGTGGTCCGCCACTGCTTTGTCGCTCCCTTCTCATGCTTATTTGCATGATAGGTGCGTGCTAAGATCGCATCAATCTCCTCAATGTCGATCCAGTGATCCAGATCGTAGGTTTTTGTCTTTTTACCGGAAGGTGCTTCCTCCTGCTGCTCTTTCTTTTTCAGAAGCCTGCCTTCCACATGCATGTGATCCGGCACTTCATTCCATGGAACGATAAATCCTGCTCCGTGCGCACAGAAAACAGAATCCGCCGGGTGCGAAAGATCCCGCTCCGGATCATAACCGGTCTGTGCGACCACCTCTTCCGTGTTGTGACATGGGTAATATCCCGCAAACCGGAACGTTACTTTTCCAAGCCCTTTCGTGTAGGCAGTCACTTCCTTCTGGTAATTTGCCATGCACGCCACCGGAGCAATGCCGCGCAGAACCTGTGCATCGCCCTCCTGATAAGGTCCTTCAAACTTTCCGTGCATCTTTTCAACATCCGTCATAGCACGTCCTACCATATTCTGCGGAACAGCTATGTGAAATTCGTAATACGGCTCCAGCAGCACAGACTGCGCCTGTTTTAATCCCTGACGCACTGCCCGGTAAGTCGCCTGTCTGAAATCGCCGCCCTCCGTGTGTTTCGTGTGTGCCCTTCCACCGATCACTGTGATTTTCATATCTGTGACCACCGAACCGGTCAACACTCCGATATGCTCCCGCTCTTTTAAATGTGTCACGATCAACCGCTGCCAGTTTTTGTCCAGCACATCCTCACTGCAGTCTGTGTCGATCACAATACCGCTTCCCGGTTCCAGCGGCTCTAACAAAAGATGTACTTCCGCATAATGTCTGAGAGGTTCAAAATGTCCCACGCCCTCCACTGCATCTGCGATTGTTTCCTTGTATACAATCTTGCCCGGACCAAATGACACCTCCACGCCAAAACGCTCTGCGATCATGCTTTTTAAAATTTCCGTCTGAACCTCGCCCATGATCTGGATCTGGATCTCCTGAAGCTTTTCGTTCCATACAATATGTAATTCCGGCTCTTCCTCCTCGATCTGGCGCAATTTTGGCAGCATGACTGCCGGCTCCACGTCCTCCGGGAGGATCAGACGGAAATGCAGTACCGGCTCTAGTACCGGTGTTTCTCCCTGCGCTTCGATTCCAAATCCCTGTCCCGGATATGTGTGGTCTAATCCGGTCACGGCGCACACCATTCCGGCATCCGCTTCATTGATCAGCTCATATTTTGTTCCGGAATAAATGCGGATCTGGTTCACTTTCTGTTCCCACACTTCCTCACCAAACCGCACATGGTCTGCATTCGAAAGCAGCGCTTTCACTTTTAACGTTCCTCCGGTCACTTTCAGATAGGTCAGCCGGTTTCCTGCCTCATCTCTCGCGATCTTAAAAACTTTCATGCCAAATCCATCCGGATATTCCGGTGCCAGTGTATATCGGTCAAACCCCTGTAAAAATGTGTCCACGCCGGCATTCCGAAGCGCAGAACCAAAAAAGCACGGAAATATCTTTCGCTGCACGATCATTTCCCTGATTTGTTCACCGGTAATCCTTCCGGTCTCTAAAAAACTTTCCATCGCAGTCTCATCTTCCATAGCAATTTCTTCCATAATAGTACTGCTTTTCTCGTTTTCCTGTGCTTCTTCTTCTGTACCTGCGCCAAGTTCCGTGAAATCAATGCATCCGTCCGACAACTGTTTTTTTAACTCCAAAAGAATTGTCTCTCGTTCCGTTCCAGGCTGATCCATTTTATTAATAAAAAGAAATACCGGGATTTCATACCGTTTTAAAAGCCGCCAGAGTGTCTGCGTATGTGCCTGCACTCCATCGGATGCACTGATGACAAGCACGGCATAATCAAGCACCATCAGCGTCCGCTCCATCTCCGCGGAAAAATCCACGTGTCCCGGGGTGTCCAAAAGTGTCATTTTCGTGTCACCAAATTGTAATTCTGCCTGCTTTGAAAAAATCGTGATACCACGTTTTTTCTCCATCGCATCCGTGTCTAAAAATGCATCGCCGTTGTCGACGCGCCCTATTTTTTTAATGCTTCCACTGCTATATAAAAGTGCTTCTGACAATGTGGTCTTGCCGGCGTCCACATGTGCCAGGATTCCTGCTATAATTTGTTTCATGATTATTTTTTTCCTTAAGTTGTGAAGCGAATTGTAAAATTCATCTATACTGTCTTTAAATTGTTCAAAATTAATCCGTGCATAAAGAGACCCGCTTCCGCTACGTGTCGCTCGCAACGGTACTAAGAAACCACCGGCTGCATTTCTTATCTGATAAATCAGAACGAAATACAGCCACTGCTTTCTAAGAACCGGCGGCTCCCCAGTGTCTTTTTTGCGCGGATTAATTTTTCACAATATATTTACACTGTGTTGAGTTTTACAATTCGCAATTTACTGTATGAAAAAATGATTCATGGGTGTGTTGCCCTCTGTTGAATCATTTTGCCTTTTCGGATATTTTAACATATTTTCAGAATCCAGAAAAGGGACAGCACACGGAAATTATCCATGTACTATCCCTTTTGCTGGCTGCGTCATGGCCTGGTACTTTATTAGTAGCAGAAATAATGACAGCAGATTTTTACATCAAGATTCGATGTGAGCGGATAAGTTGAAAAATTCATTGTATCATTTCTTAATAGGTCTGTATTTCCATTTAATACATTATAAATAGACTGGTACTCTGTCTCTGTCGGATGCGCTTTATCCCGTCTTTTCCAGGAAACAAACTGAACCGGATTGTTCTGGCTCAGCACATCATATAATGTATCCGGATACAAATCGGATGCCATGCGGTTTAACACCACCTCGACAACCGCTTCCTGCCCCTCGACAGGTTCGCCGTTTGCTTCCAGCCACACGATTTTGGCCAGCAAATCGATCTCTTCATCGGTCAGGCTGATGTTCCAACGATTGTTGTATGCCGGAGCCTGCGAAGTTCCAGAAACTTCCTCCACCTGACCACTCTCACTTACTTCTGTATTTGTTTCAACTGATCCGTCTGTCTCTTCTTCTAAATTACTTTCTGAATCATTTGAAGTTGTCACTAAAACAACATCTTTCTTTTCAACACCTGTTTTTTCATCTGATTCTGTGGTAAATGAATTTGCGGAAATTGCAGCTGCCACACCGGCGGAAAATTGCATTTCTTCCGGCTCTGCCTCCTGATCCTGAAGCGGTACTGCCTCATTCTCAGGCTCTGCAACATATGCTGCCTCTTCCTGAATGTTGGACGTAACAATCAAGCACAATGCGAAAGCAAAAAGTAATGCTGCGTCCAATATTTTTTTTCTCATTTTTCTCCTTTCCTCAAGAATGATACATAACATAGTAAAACGACAGATAAACCAAAAATTTATCTGCCGCTTCATTACAAAACCCTATCATACTCAATTATTCCCAAAAGTCAAATTTCTCATTCAGGAACTGTGCTGAGAAAATTTCTTTGAATTTTACCATATATTTTTTTCATTTGTGTAAATAATCTACTAACGAGTCAGTTATAACTTTTTCGCGTTAAAGCAGAAACAGTCAGATATTACAATTATTGTGAGCTTTTCTGCTTATTTTTATGCAACTTCCATTAATTTTTCCCCAAAAAATCTGGAAACAGTCTTAATCTCTTGCGATCTCAGACAGAATTTCTGCGCGTTTTGTGCCGATCAGGAGCTGATTTTTATATGTTTCATAACGCTCTATGCGATGCTCACTTAAGAAGACCGCGATCTCCGGTGTGATCGTAAGTTCTGTCACAAAAACTACCATTTCCTGTCCATCCGAAAATGCCTGCTCCATAAATGTAAATGCATGTTCTAAGGTTTCAATCCCTTGATTTTCAAGGCTTTGCAGTTTTTCACACTGTGCGTCAAACGGCTCTTTTGCGAGCGCAAATAAAGCAGTTTCTTCTATATTAATTGTTTCCTCGGCTACAATCTTTTTCGCACATTCCTTCAATTTTTCGTTCAGGCTGCGTGCACGGTCACTCTGTGCTTTTGAGACAAACTGCTGTTTCTCGTTCTGCTCATCTGACGCTGTTTTTTCTGCAAGAATCGTTTCAAAAATTCCTTTTGCCTGCAAAGAATTTTTTAATTTCTGACGGTATTCCTTCAAAAAATCATACCATGCATCCGTGATCTCACGCTCTCTCTGTATCTGATAAAAGACATTTGAGACACCATCCAGCAGCAGATTGACCACCGAAAGCCTCTCATCAAACGCTGCCTGATCGATACGCGCATAGACGGAAGGCTTTACTTTTCCCTCCAAAATCTCTGCAATGCCATAATCGTCCTGATATTTTTTATACAGATCAAAGTAGGCAGACACATCCTCCGCCACATCTTCATGCCGCAGAAACTCATGAATGATCTCCTCGTCCACAGGAATTCCAAGTTCCTCGTAGACATCCATAAGATTGCTTAAATCCTCCCAGCCTCTGGCGGTCACAAACTGTAATCCGTCCACGTCCGCCTCCACGCGGTAAAAATTCTTCGGACGAAGTTCCAGATAGCTTAAAATTGCGCTGTTTAAACGTTTTTCTCTTGCATATTCCTTCCACACGCCAAGATCTGCCTCGATATTCATGCAGCGCACACGGTCTAACGTTACCATATCAAAATCTCTTACCGACTTGTTGTACTCCGGCGGATTTCCGGCTGCAACAATGATCCATCCCTCCGGGACTGCCTGGTTGCCAAACGTTTTACACTGCAAAAATTGCAGCATGGTCGGCGCCAGCGTCTCAGAAACGCAGTTGATCTCGTCAATAAAAAGGATTCCCTCTTTCCTGCCGCCCTCCTCGATTTTGCGGTAGACACTCGCAATAATCTCGCTCATGGTGTACTCCGTCACAGAATATGTTTTTCCGTCGTACTGCTCCTCCTTAATAAACGGAAGTCCTACTGCGCTCTGCCTTGTGTGGTGGGTGATGGTATACGCCACAAGCCCGATCTCACACTCTCTGGCAATCTGCTCCATGATCTGTGTCTTTCCGATTCCCGGTGGTCCAATCAACAGAACCGGACGCTGTCTGACCGCCGGGATTTTATATTCGCCAAATGCATCTTTGCTCAGATATGCCTGCACGGTATGTTTGATCTCTTCTTTTGCCTGCTTAATGTTCATGGTTTCTCCTTGTCTCCTCTGCCAAAATATCCTCCTGTTCCACCCGGAGTCTCATTGCCCACGGTGGAACGGCACTCTCATCATAATCATCCAGAAACAGAAATGCGGTCTTATATTCCGGCCGTTTCTTCGGATAAATGCCCTTGCCATCCGTAAAATATAACAACCCGCCAAGATTTTTCAACACGCCCTGCTCTAATAATTCGTTCACATAAGCAAAAGCCGGTCTGAAATCTGTTCCGCCGCCTCCTATAACTGTAAAACGATTTAAAAGCTGTTCGAGTTCGCGGCTGTTTTTTACCTCCTCATCCATGCGCACCTGATTGTCACACTGAATGATGCGTATTCTGCTTTTTGCAAAAAAACTGTTCTGTTCGGTCAGGATCGTATAGGTCTCTTTCAAAAAATTGTGGATGAGTTCTCCGCTGGTCGAATAACTCGTATCGACCACAATGACAAACTCCTGGATTTTTTTGACCTCCCGGCTCTCCACCGGCTCAATGAGCGGCATATTTTCGTAAAGCCGCAATCCATAAATATAATAATTCAGGTCAAACTCATCGGGATCCGCATGCAGTTCCTCCCGCAGAACGGAAAATTTACGCAGAAAATCTGCATAACTTTGTCTGCTCTTCTCTGCCTTCAGCTGTACAGCAAGAATTTCTTCTCCATCCTCTGTCTCATCCCCTCTGGATTCCTTTTCCATGCGCGTCTGCCTTGCAATTTTATCCCACTGTTTTCTGGCGTCCTCATTTACGGCATTTTTCTGTTCCTCCTTCGGCCAGTAACGATGGTCGTCCGTGTAAAATTCCTTTTGCAGTGCGATCAGTTCTTCCGGCTTTCTGCCACTTAGATAACGGTAAATGACCGCTGCGGAAATCCCGCTTTTTTGCTGTTTTAGTTCTTCATAAACCGTTTGTCTCTGCCAGCTTAAGATCCGCCTCGTACTCGGTTTGTCCATCTGGTCGATCGTGTATTCCACCGCAATATCGCAGGCAAGATTCCATTTTTCCCGGTCTCTCTTTCCACCGATCCAGAGATGGAAAAAGATACAGTGCAGCACGCTGTGCAGGTATGCCCTGTCGAGATATTTCGGGTTGCCCTGAAACACCCTTAACACCTGCTCCGTGGAAAAATAAAGATATGTGCCGTCAGTCGCAAAGCTTCTGATATTCTCATCCGCCCGGTAAACAAGCGTGCCGAGTGCAATATCTAAAAAGCGCAGATCCATATATAGTTCACTTCGCACAAACTCCAGAACTTTCTTCGACATCTCTGCCTCCCACTCGCTCTGTGTCTGCTTATGTTTACTCCTAAACTGCTCCATGTCAGCTCCTTTATTGTTAAATTAATAATTTCAAAACTCCTCGTAATCTTTTTCGAATTGTTCAAAATTAACAAAAACATTCAAGACACGCTCTCGCTACGTGTCACTCGCAGCGGTACTAAGAAGTCAGATCCTGCATTTCATTTCTGATAAATCAGAATGAAATACAGAATCTGACTTCTAAGGACCGGCGGCTCCCCAGTGTCTTTCATGTCTTTTGTTAATTTTTCACAATTCAATTTACATTTGTATGAGTTTTGCAATTATATCTTAAAAATCCTGAAATGAATATCGGCTCTTCACATCCGCCGTTTTCTCTGGTTCTGCAAATAACTGCCGCTTCCATGCGATGAGGCTTGCCACACCCTCCATCCATTCCTCATGCGATGCGATTGCAACGGCATCCTCTATCTGTTCTTTCCTGCCGTATCCTTTCTCAAAGAAGAAATGTAACGGTTTTAACTCTCTTTTCTTTAAAAGAATGGTTAAAACCTTTCCGGACTGTTCCCTCACATATTCCTCATAATCTGCCCTTGCCTCCGGTGACAGCCCACATGCAGCATATAAGCGGTTCCAAGCCATCGGAATGAGCACCTCTGCGGACTCCTCCACACACGCCTGTGGGAAAATCTCATCATAGGCATTCAGTAAAATGACACCCTCCTTAAAGCACTGTCTTGCACGGAAACCCTCTCCGGTAAGATTCAGTTCAAAAATATGCGCCGGTCCGATCTCATCATAACTCTCATAATATTCCGGATACATAAGAACTGCCTCTCTCTCTCCGTCCTCCTGTTCAAACGATACTTCCACCTGCCATTTGATCTGCGCGAGAAGCTGTTTTAGTCCGGTCGGCTCCTCTACCCCTGCACACATCCGTAAGCTTCGCAGATTCAGGCAATTCATAAACGCATCGCTTCCCACTTCCACAAGTTTTGGATAAACACTGATCCTTTCCATTTTCGTACAGTTATAAAACGCACAGCTTCCTATTTTCACAATGTCTGCCGGAAGTTGTACCTCTTTGATATATTTTTCCGATAATTCGTGCAGTTTTCCATCCCGTTCTATTGTTTCCAAAGAAATAATATTTTCTTCCTGTTCTGAGGAAATACGATCCTTTTTCTCTTTGTCTTTCAACACAGACAGACCGCTCTCCCACATACCTCCGCAGTACCTTGAATACCGGATCTCATTCTCCGGAAGCTTTCTTCTTGAAAAGCAATAATCGCCCAGTTCCCGCACGCATCTTCCATCGATAAATCCCGGCACTGTCACGACCGGCTGTTCTCCGAATACCCGAAGCAGACGGATTTCTCCTTCTGAAATTTTTTCCCATAAAAAAAACAATTGTTCTGCCCTGTTCTCTTCCATCATTTTTCCCTGTCATTCATGTCCAATATCCTGTATATCCGTCTTAGATCACAGCATTCTCTCCGCGCTTCAGACACCCATAACTGCGCACTAAAAGAGGCACTTCCGTAATCAGCATGGCAATCCATCCTGCCAGACACGCAAACGGGAATGTCTCTACCTTCATTGCAAAGCCAAACACAAAAACAAATGCTGCGAGCACACGCACTCCCATATTCACCATACTACTGATCAAAGTGATCTTCAGATCTCCGATTCCCCGGAAATATCCCTGTATGCCATTCGTAACTGCCGGGAGCAGATACATAAATGAGATCAGTTTCAGATAAGTGACGCCCTCTTTTATAACATCTGTGTCACTGACGAACAAACGCACAACCGGCTCTGCAAAAAAGAAGCACACCAGAAAAATGACCATTCCATAAACCATTTCGATCTTCATACCGCCCCAGAATCCCTTTCGCACACGGTCTTTTTTTCCTGCTCCGCTGTTCTGCGCCATAAAAGACGTCATAGAGTGCGCAATATTCTGTTCCGGAAGGCACGCAAAATCATCAATGCGGTTCACGATCGTATACGCCGCCATCACGGAAACTCCCATTGTGTTGGCAATTGCCTGCACGCCGATTTTTCCAAGCTGCACGGTTCCCTGCTGCATCGCACTCGTCCATCCATAGAGGATCGTCTGTTTCAGCAGCGTTCCATCGAATACAAACCATGCTTTTCCAAGATTTAACTCCGGCACCTTTCTCTTAATGTAAATGATGCAAAGCATACAACACACCGCCTCGCTGACGACCGTTGCGACCGCACAGCCCATGCTGCCCCATCTGAGCACTGCCACGAAAAACAAATCCCCGATGATATTGAGCACCGAGCTTGCCACAAGAAAATAGAGCGGTGTCGTGCTGTCTCCCAGCGCCCGCAATGTGCATGCAAAAAAATTATAGATAAATGTAAAAATAAATCCCAAAAACACGATTCTCAGATAAGGAACTGCAAGCGGAAGCACTTCCTCCTGCACCCGAATCAGTAATAATAACGGTCTGGCAAAAAGAATGCAAAACAACGTGACCGTAATGGAGAACACAATTCCTGCGATCATCGTCGTGCTGATCTGCCGCTTTAAAACATCCATTTTCTTTGCGCCGTACTGGGTTCCCATCAAAATAGAAGCCCCGATACACATACCGTTCACAAACAAAATTGCAAGTGTCATTAATGGATTGCTTGTGCCGACCGCCGCCAATGCCTCTTTTCCCACAAGCTGACCGACGATAATGCTGTCCACTGAGTTATACATCAACTGAAAAATGTTTCCAAATAAAAGTGGTATCGTAAATTTTACAAGTAATGGAGTAATTTTCCCCTGTGTCAGATCTTTTGTCATATTCTTACGCCTTTGCCAGAATCTTTTTTATATTACATAAAAACAGTGTGGAAGCCACTGCAACCGAAATAAAGTCCGAAACAGGCTCTGCTAAAAACACTGCAAACACTTTGTTCTCAATGAACATCGGCATCAGATAGATCAGTGGGAGCAACAAGATGATTTTTCTTAAACATGCAATGAATAAGGAAAGTTTTGCCTGTCCAAGCGACATAAACGTCTGCTGGATTGCCATCTGGATTCCAAAGATACCGGTCATGCCCATATAAATCCGGGCAGCCCACGTCGTCATCTCATACAATTCCGGGGAACTGCTGTTGAACAGCTGTACAAAAACCCCCGGGAAACACTCTACAAACAGCCAGAATGCCATCGTGTAAATGAGACTTACCACGATCAAAATGCGAATCGTCTTTTTCACACGGTCAACCTTTGCCGCGCCATAGTTATAGCTGATAAGCGGTTGTGCGCCCTGTCCAAGCCCCTGCACCGGCATGAACTGTAACTGCATAATACTTGCAAGGATCGTCATCGCTCCCACTGCCACATCTCCGCCGTATTTCGACAGGGACGCATTAAATGCAATGTTTATAAGGCTCTCCGTAATATTCATGACAAATGATGCCAGACCAAGTCCCATGACCGGAAGAATGATCTGCGGCTGTACTTTTAAATATTCTTTTCGGATACGAAGTTTTGTCTGTTTTCCATTCAAAAAAGAAAACACCCACACGGCGGAAACTGCCTGTGAGAGAATCGTTGCAACGGCCGCGCCCTTTACGCCCATATGAAATGCAAAAATAAATAAAGGATCAAGAATGATATTGCAAATTGCTCCGATCAGAACTGTCTTCATACTGATCTTTGCAAATCCCTGTGTTGTGATAAACATATTCAATCCCAGCGTCATCATGACAAAAATACTCCCCGCCACATAGATCCGCATATATCCCAATGCAAATGGCAAGGTTTTCTCACTCGCGCCAAACATCCACAGAATCGGCTCCGCGACTGCTTCCAGAAAGATGGTCAGCACAACCGAGATTACGATCAGGCTTGTCACACTGTTTCCAAGAATACGCTCCGCTGTCTCATTGTCCCCTTTTCCCATATAAATTGCGGCTCTCGGTGCGCCACCGGAACCGATGAGCATTGCAAATGCCGTAACCATCATAAGTACCGGAAAACATAACCCGAGTCCGGTCAGTGCAATATCCCCCACCTCGCGGATATGTCCGATATAAATACGGTCAACCAAATTATATAGAAGGTTTACAAGCTGTGCGATAATTGTAGGCACCGCCAGTTTTATCATTAAACCGGGAATGCTGCCACTCCCAAGATTCTGTTTTTCTGTCTCTTTTTCCATAAAAATCTCCTCTTGTACTGTCAAATAAAACTTCCGCCTTATCTCTTTTGTGCAAAATCTGCCATCAGACACACGCAGAATAAGACTGACACACTTTTCACAGTGCAACAACCTTATTCTAGCACACTCTATGTTCGAATACAAATGGCAGACTTCAATCAGCCAAGTATTTTTTTCAGATCTTCCTCCGGGGTGCTGATCGGAGAAATCTGATAATTTTCTACCAGATAATTCAAAATATTCGGTGAAAGAAACGCCGGCAGAGTTGGTCCAAGATAAATATTTTTAATACCAAGGTGTAACAACGTCAGTAAAATGCAGACTGCTTTCTGCTCATACCAGGACAATACCATGGAAAGTGGAAGTTCGTTCACGTTGCAGTCAAACGCTTCTGCGAGCGCAATTGCAACCTTGATTGCACTATAAGCATCGTTACACTGTCCCATATCCATAATTCTTGGAAGTCCGCCGATGGTTCCAAGATCAAGGTCATTAAAACGGTATTTTCCACAGGCAAGCGTGAGAATGACAGAATCCTTTGGTGTCTGTTTTACAAATTCCGTATAGTAGTTTCTTCCAACTCTTGCTCCATCACAGCCACCCACTAAGAAAAAGTGGCTGATTGCTCCGGATTTCACAGCATCGATCACCTGATTTGCAACTCCTAACACGGTTCCATGTCCAAAACCGGTCATGACCGTCTTACCGCCATTGATCCCTGTCATCTCACGGTCAGCTTCATAGCCGCCAAGTTCTAATGCTTTCTCAATGACCGGGGTAAAGTCTTTTTCTTCCCCTATGTGAACCATCTCAGGATAAGAAACCACCTCTGTCGTAAATACACGGTCTGCATAGCTTGGTTTTACCGGCATCAGACAGTTTGTTGTATAAAGGATTGGTGCCGGAAGATGATCAAATTCCTTCTGCTGGTTCTGCCATGCAGTTCCAAAATTTCCTTTTAAATGCGGATATTTCTTCAATTCCGGATAAGCATGTGCCGGGAGCATCTCTCCGTGGGTGTAAATATTGATTCCTTTATCCTTTGTCTGCTCTAATAACAGTTTCAGGTCATAAAGATCATGTCCAGTGATCACAATAAATGGGCCTTTTTCTACGGACAATGGAACTGTGGTTGGTGTCGGTGTCCCAAATGTCTCCGTGTTTGCCTTATCTAAAAGTTCCATACAGATCAGATTTTTCTCTCCCACTTCGAGTACGACCGGAAGCAGAAGATCCATATCCATGTCATAACCGATCACGGATAATGCGCGGTAAAAGAAGCTGTTCACTTCGTCCGAAGTGTAGCCCAACACCATCGCATGGTAAGCGTAAGCTGCCATACCACGGATTCCAAATAAAATCAGTGATTTTAAAGAGCGGATATCCTCATTGTCATTCCACAGATTGTTCATGTCATAATCGTCTGTGTTGCCACATGGATTCTGACAGGCACTGCAATCCGGTACAATTTTATTTTTCTCTGCTTTGACTTTTGCGATCATCTCTTTTAAAGTCTCATCATTGAAATTCACATTCGTGATCGTTGTAAATAAACCTTCGATGATAATACGGTCGGTATTTTCTGTTTTGGGATTATTTCCACAGGATTTTGCAAGACCGATCAATGCTCCGGTCAGTTCATCCTGTAATTTTGCTGTATTTGCAGATTTGCCACACACACCTGCATTTCCTGTACATCCACTGCATCCCGCAGTCTGTTCACACTGAAAACAAAACATTTTCTGTTCCATATTGTGTAATCTCCTTTTTATGAAATGTTGTAATGTAAAACGCTGATATACAGGGGGCTACCCCTGCACACCAGCGCTTGTTACGAGGTATGTACAGATTGTAATAAAAACATCGTTATTTTTCTGTTGTATTTACAACGCAATATTCATTTTATGCATTATTTGATTGGTAATATTTTCTTTCTGTCCTCTGTCTCATGCACATAACCGATCAGCTTATCAGATACTCCAACCACACGTTCTGTAGCTGCATTGCACTTGCTGACTGTGCTGTCTAACTCATTCATATGCTCGATCGTGATCTGTGCACTCTCCGCATTCTGAGCTGCAAATTCTTTCAGGGAAACCGTCTCCGTCTCAATGTTATCACTGTGATTCTTTAATTCTTCCACCTCAGAGCTGATGCCTTCGATCGCACTTCCGACCTGACCGATCTCACCGTTCAATATTGTAAAGATCTCCTTTGTCTGATCGATCTTCTCATTCTGGAGGCTGACTGCCTCGGATACCTTCTCAGTGATCTCCACGCTCACATTTGCCTTATCCATAAGGTCTGCTACAAGCTGGTTAATACGCTCCGTAGATTCTCTGGACTGATCTGCCAAAGTACGGATCTGCTCTGCAACCACCGCAAACCCTCTTCCGTGTTCTCCGGCTCTGGCTGCCTCAATACTTGCATTTAATGCAAGCAGATTCGTCTGATTTGAAATATCCGCAATAATATCGGTAACTGTCTGGATCTGCTGGGCAGAATCATTGGTAAGCTTAGACTGCTCTCTTACATTCTCAATCGCTTCCCCATTCTTCTTACTGATGTCGATCAGTTCTCCCATAATATTTTCAGCAGACTCATTACATTCCTGCATCTTATCTGCACTTGCATTCAAGGCATCGACATTCTCGGAAATCATAGCGATCAGATCGCCGATCGCATCGATCTTCTCTTTCATATCTGCCGTCTGTGCTGCCTGCGTCACAGTGTTATCTGCGATCGTATGCGTTGAATCCTGTGTGATCTTCAAGGAATCTTCCATATCATGAAAGATATTATTAAAATCATCGGATACAGATTTTAATTCTTCTGTTGCTGTTTTGATACCGGAAATCACAGTTGCAAATGAACTGATGGAATCATGTACGGAACGCATCATCAATCCGATGTCGTCCTCACGCTCCATCAGCTTTTTCGCTTTTTCTCCGATCTTCGTCTGCTCTGTTCATCTTCTGTTTTTCCCTGGGCTATTGTAAGAAACTGGTTCAGCAGTGATTTCACAACCCAGAATACGATCCCAAAAATCACAACACTGACCGCACTTACCAGCACAACTGCAATCAACGTGCTGATGATTCCATTCTTTAACATTTCCAATACAAGCACCTGCCATAAAACAATGACAAGCAACAATGCAAATATCGGTTTTAAGGCTTTCCCCCAGGCCACTTTACTGTTATCCTGCTCCATAATTATCCGAAACCTCCGTGTTCATCAAAGTTATACATATTTTACCATATTTTTCATGCTTATGGTATCCGAATTTACTGATTTTTCATATTTTCTTTGACTATTTCCAAGAAATACTATACAATGCAATCGTTTGAAATACGATGGAAAAGGAGAATCCCAAATGAAAAAAATAGCTTTTTTTGATATAGACGGAACTTTAACTTCCGAAATCGACGGTTCTATACCACAGAGTGCCATCACTGCGATACGAAAAGCCAGAGCAAACGGAAACCTGATGTTTTTAAATACCGGAAGATGTATCCAGAACGTGGAGCCACGCTTTCAGGAAGTCGGCTTTGACGGATTTGTCTGCGGATGCGGCACTGATATTTACTGCGGCGGAAAGAATCTTTTACATGTCACACAGTCCCATGAAATTACAATGGAACTGTTAAAAGCAGCAAGAGACACCAATGTGGACATTGTTTTCGAATCATCCACTGCGGTTGCTTATGATCCGGTCCGTCCGGTCATTCATCCGGATGCCGTGGCACAATATGACGCTTTCGTGAAACGCGGTTATACAATGCCAACGGATCTGGAGTCACCGGATTTTACCTGTGATAAATTTGTTATCTGGTTTCAGGACAAAGAGCAGCTGCAGGCTTTCCGAAAGATCAGCGACGTACATTTCAACTGCATTGACCGGGGCGGCACATTCCGGGAATTTGTCCCTCACGGCTACAGCAAAGCAACCGGAATCCAGTTTGTCCTTGATCATTACAATCTGTCAAAAGAGGATGCCTATGCATTCGGAGACAGCAACAATGATCTTCCGATGCTCTCCTATCTCCCGAACAGTGTTGCGATGGGAAATGCATACCCGGCTTCTCTTTTTGACCGGGTGTCCTTTGTCACAAAAAAAGCGAGCGAAGACGGTATCGCCTTCGCTCTGGAACATTTTTCCTTTCTTTAGGGCTGCATCCTGCAGCTCTTTTCTTATAAATACTTTTTCAGATCATCTGCCGTTGCACGCATCTTATCTACTGCCTGCTGTACCTGCTCTGCAAACTGGAGATTCTGTTCACTCATGCCATGTACCTGTTCTGCACTTGCGGTCACTTCCTCTGTTGCAGCAGACAACTGGGATATATTTTCCACGATCTTATTATTAGACTCAGAAAGTCCATCCACCTGCCGGTTTACTTCCTCGATATGATCGATCAGATCTGTCATATTACGGTTCAATATCTCAAATGTCTCAGATGCTGCAACGATCTTCTGATTCTGGCTCTCAACGGCCTCTACAGATTCTTCCACAGAAGAAACTACTTCATTGGCATTCTCATTCAGCTCATTGACGATCCTCGTGATCTGCTCCGTAGAATTCTTTGTCTGCTCTGCAAGCTGTCTGATCTGTTCTGCCACGACAGCAAATCCGCGGCCTGCCTCACCGGCTCTTGCACTTTCGATCGATGCATTCAGTGCAAGAAGATTCGTCTGGCTGGAAATATTTAAGATCATTCCTGCAATCTCTTCCACTTCTTTTGTTTTGTTCTGAAGCTTTGTCATTGCGGTCGTCACTTCGTGGTTTGTATTCGTGATCAGTTCTGACTGTGTCCTTAATTCTTCCATTACACGGATATTTTCCTGAATACTCTCGTTGGAATTCATTGCAATATCCACCATCTGCTTTGAACTCTCTCCGGTTACACCAATTGCATCCTGAATGGAATTGGTCATTGTACTCTGTTCTTCAATGCTGCCTGCGGTTGTATTGGCAGAAGCTGAAATCTCCTGCATGCTGTTTGTTACAGATTCTGTCACGCCAACCAGCTTTTCGATCAGTTCACCGCTCTTTACAGATTCTGTCTGGATAGATTGTGAAATGCCAAGCACCCCTTCCAGTACCCGTTTTTCCTTCTCATGTTCTTCTGCGATAGAGCCAAGTGCATCATCATTAAACATAATCGTGATATCACCGATTTTTGCGATGATAAAGAGAATTCCAAGCACACCCCAAATACCACAGATGGTATCCACATCTATCACATTAATTCCCTTGACAGACTGTACAACAGTCACAAGGATATATAAAATTCCAAGTCCAATTGAGGTTCTCCTTAATCCCTTTTTATCATAATAAGGAATCTGTAATGCAAGAGAAACAATCAGTATATAGGTAATAAAATGCGCATCTGTCTGCATACCAATCAGCAAATACTCAATTCCCATCTCCATGGTTACCGCCACTTTTAACTTGCTTGTTGCCTTATTCCTGCAATAAATAACCGCGTTCACCACGGTAAATGCAAGTAAAAGAACCGTATTTCCATAGACGGTCACCGTCTTGATGTTATGATTCATCTGTTTCATCCACAGATACAACAAAATCAGTGCCGCCATAAAGATCGTGGCTCCCATATATATTCTATTCATTCTCCGCAATCGTTCCGAAATGTCATTATAACGATATTTATTTTCTTCCATTGTTTTTCGTTAACTCCTCTCTTGTTATCATGTAAGCCTTTTCACAATATAGCATATTATACCTTATTTTTCCAAAAAATTCCATAGTATTTTCTGCATAATATGCATATTTTTTTCAGATACGCCACCTGCTTCAATAAACGATCTTATCGCGTCCGGTCTCTTTTCCCTGATATAACTTCTCATCTGCCCTGCGGATCGCCATTTCCATACCATCGTTCTTATCGTACTCTTCCAGTCCAAACGTCATGGTAATGCGGATCTCCTCATTTTCATACGACACCGTCAGCCTGTGGATCTCGTCATAAATCTCCTGCAGCACATCATATGCCGCATCGCCGTTTCTGCCATAAAATACAAACAGGAACTCCTCGCCTCCCCAGCGGCACACCCTTCCATATGTTTTCATTTTGTCCATGAAAAGTTCAGCCACTGCCTTTAACACTTCATCACCTGCATCATGCCCATAGGTATCATTGATCCTTTTAAAGAAATCAATATCTGCAATGGCGATCGATACAAAGCCTGCATTTCCGACCTCATAATCATACTCCACTGCACGGATATATTCCCACATGCTCCGGCGGTTCCAAAGACCGGTAAGTGCGTCAACAGAAGCTAACTTTTGCAGTTTTGTATTATACCGTACAAGCTTCTGTTCCATTTTCTGGGCATCCTTCGTAAATATGATCATGACAGCGGTGATCTGCGCAAAAATAAAAATGGTATTTAAAATCTGTATCAGAACACTTATGCCGGGATCCAGTGGGCTGTACGGTTTGAAATTCCGGGCGTAGGCATACAAAGCCAGACGGAGTGCACATGCTCCGACCGCAGTCAGCACTTTTCTCCGCTCTCCTGCAGTACTCACCGTAAAGTTCAGCGCAAGAAATGCAAACAGATAATGCTGTACTCCGCAATCCCAGCCAAACATCACAATAAACAGGATGATCCACACGATCATAAGTATCTGTGAGATCCACGCTGACTCTCTCGTATGATCCAAGTACGTCGTGTAAAAAGATAACACATAGCATACTCCGCACACCAGACAGCCACCCACATTCATCCAGTCGCCCATGCTACAGAAAACTGCCATAAGGCAGAGAAAATATCCAATGAAGATCAGCGCACTGATACGCAGTGTCACCGCTGTTTTCTTTGTTTCATTCTCATTCTTTACATCTTCAAAAATCAAATCAAGGATCTTGTTCATTTTCCCTTTCTCCGTTGCTATTTTAGGACTGTCTCATTTATGTCATCCTTTCTCCTACAAAAATAGTACTTTTTTACAGATATAAAGTCAACTTATTTCTGACAATTTTTGACTGAGAATCCGAATTTTTATTTTGACTACTATGAATATTTCTTTTTACTTTTCATTTAAAGTACGCATGGAATTTAAGATTGCGATGACAGAAACTCCTACATCCGCAAATACGGCCTCCCACATATTCGCCATACCAAGTGCGCCGAGGATCAGAACAAGTGCTTTTATTGCAAGTGCAAACACAATGTTCTGTTTTACAATGCGGAGTGTCTTTCTTGCAATCTTAACAACCGATGCAATCTTTGTCACATCATCATCCATCAGGACAATATCCGCTGCTTCGATCGCCGCATCGGAACCCATGCTTCCCATTGCGATTCCGATGTCCGCTCTGGTGAGTACCGGAGCATCATTGATTCCATCTCCAACAAATGCAAGACGCTCTTTTTCTTTTTCAGCTTTTAAGAGTGCTTCCACCTGCTCTACTTTACCACCCGGTAACAGTTCTGCATGTACCTCATCAATACCAAGTGTCTGTGCCACTGTCTCTGCTGCCTCTCTGCGGTCTCCGGTCAGCATGACTGTATGTCTGACACCTACCTGTTTCATATCGCGGATCGCCTCTTTTGCTCCGTCTTTAATGGTGTCGGAGATGACAACCGCTCCTTCAAACACACCATTGCATGCCACATAAACAACGGTTCCCATGCTCTTGCAAGATGTATAGAAAATACTCTCTGACTTCATAAGTTTTTCGTTTCCGAGTAATACGGTCTTTCCGTCGATCACAGCTTTGATTCCGTGTCCTGCGATCTCCTCTGTGTTTGTCACACGGTTTAAATCCAGCTCTTTTCCGTAAGCTTCGCGGATGGAATTTGCAATCGGATGATTGGAATAACCCTCTCCCAATGCAGCAAGTTCGATCAGTTCCTCTTTGGAACCGTTTTCGGTGATGACATCTGTCACTTTAAACTCGCCTTTGGTCAGTGTTCCGGTCTTATCAAAAACAATTGTGGTCATCTCTGCCACTGCCTCTAAATAGTTGCTTCCTTTTACAAGGACACCGATCTTAGACGCTGCACCGATTCCTCCGAAGAATCCTAAAGGAACGGAGATTACCAACGCACATGGGCAGGAAATAACAAGGAAAATACATGCTCTCTGAATCCATTCTGCCCATCCGCCGCCAATGATCAGTGGTGGCAAAATTGCGAGGATCACTGCACCGATCGTGACAACCGGAGTATAGTATTTTGCAAAACGTGTGATGAAATTCTCAACTTTTGCTTTTTTGCTGCTTGCATTCTCCACAAGTTCCAGAATCTTTGCAACCGTGGAATCGTCAAACTCTTTTGTTGTTTTTACTTTTAATGTTCCGCTTCCGTTCACACAACCACTGATGATCTCATCCCCGGCTTTTGCGCTTCTTGGTACCGACTCGCCGGTCAGTGCTGCGGTATCGATCAGGGATTCACCCTCCACAACAATACCGTCCAAAGGAATACGCTCCCCCGGTTTCACTACGATAATGCTTCCAACTTCCACATCATCCGGATCAACCTGTTTTAAAACTCCGTCTTCCTCGATATTGGCATATTCCGGACAAATGTCCATCATATCAGAAATGGACTGGCGGGATTTTCCAACCGCATAGCCCTGGAACAGTTCGCCTACCTGATAAAACAGCATAACAGCGACAGCCTCGGAATATTCACCTACGCCAAACGCTCCGAATGTGGCGATCATCATAAGGAAATTCTCATCAAACACCTGTCCGTGGCTGATGTTTCGTGCCGCCTTGTATACAATATCATAACCAATGACCAGATACGGAACCAGATAAATCACAAATAACACAATTTTGTTCCATCCGTCCATCCGTCCCGTATGTTCACAGACCATCAGGACTGCAAACAGCAGAAATGTGACAATGATGCGGTAAAGCATCTTTTTCTGTTTCTTTGTCATATTATTTACCATGCCTTTCTGTAACCTGCAGACTTTATGCCGCAGGCACAAATTACTCTCCTTGGGATAGAAATGGCTGCCGCATCACGCAGCAGCCATTGATTCATTAAAATAAAATTTTGCAGTCCGGCTCAACCTTTGCACAAACAGCAACGACTTCTTTCATAATCTCGTCGAATTTTGCATCCTCTGCATCAATGCTCATTTTCTGTGTCATAAAGCTTACGCTTGCATCGTTGACACCCGGGATTTTTTTGATCGCATCTTCCATTTTTGCTGCGCAGTTTGCACAGTCAAGGTCTTCTAATTTAAATTTTTTCTTCATGATCCATTCCTCCATTTTCTTATTCTTCAATATGTTCTCTTCCCTGATCGATGATCGTGCGCACATGTTCATCTGCCAGCGAATAAATCACGGATTTGCCTTCTCTTCTGCCGGTTACAAGCTTCGCCTGCTTTAATATTTTAAGCTGATGGGAAATCGCTGACTGGTTCATATGAAGCATTTCCGCAAGATCACAGACACACACCTCTGACTCAAACAACACATACAAAATCCGGATTCTGGTTGAATCACCGAATATTTTAAACAGTTCTGCCAGATCGTACAGTTCATCTTCGTCCGGCATGTGCTCACTCACCTGTTTGATCTTATCCTCGTGGATCTCGCACGTTTCACAGTGTTCTACATCATTAATTGCCAATCATTTCACCTCCGTGTTATATGAATATCTGTTCATATGTTTATATTATCAGTCATTTATATATCTGTCAATAGAATTCTTGTATCTTTTTCATTTTGGGGGCGAAACTCTTCTCATGCTATGTCAAATTGTGAAAAATCAACAAAATTTTCGAAAACACGCTTTCGCTACGTGTCGCTGGTAACGGTACTAAGAAGCCAGTCACGACTATTGTCGCACCTGCCTTCTAAGAACCGACCGCTCTCCAGTGTTTTCTCAAGCTTTTGTCGATTTTTCACAATTTAATTTACATTTTATGAGTTTCGCAATAAATGAGAAAAGAAACCTGTTCATTATCAAAATAAATAATAAATAGGTTTCTCTTATATATTCACGTATTTTAGTGGCTATCTTGCCTGAAATATTTTTCTCTGCTTGTAAATGTAATAGATGCTCATCGCAAGCGCACCTGCCGCCCATGTGATCGGATAGCAGATGATGACCTGCTCTAAGGTTCCGTGAGCTGCCACAAGTGTCACCCAGATCATACGGAGCACACAGATGCCAACCATCGTGATCAGCGTGGAAACTACCACTGCTCCCTGTGCACGCAGTGCCCCGGAAAACACTTCGATAAAGGCAAATAATAAGTACGCCGGTGCGATCACATTCATCATGCGGATACCGATCTCTACCACGCCCGCATCATTGACAAAGATTCCAAACAGAAATCTTTCTGCAGACATTAAGATGATACTCACAGAAACCGCCGATATCAGTGCCATGCCAAGACAGATTTTTGTACCTCTCCGGATGCGGTCCCATTTTCCTGCTCCATAGTTTTGTCCTACAAATGTCATAACAGAGATTCCGAATGCGCTGTTGATCATCCAGAAAATAAAATCAATTTTGGAATAAGCCGTCCATGCCGCCATCGTGTCCACGCCAAAATTATTGATGGACACCTGCACGATAATATTCGAAATACTGTACATGATTGCCTCAAATCCCGCCGGAAGACCTATTTTTAAAATACTCTGCAGCATTCTTTTGTACATGCGGATCTGTGAGAGACACAGTTTCATGCCCTCCGTGCGGTACATCAGTGTAACTGTCACCAAAACAGCACTGACCGCCTGAGCGATCAGGGTGGCAATGGCCGCACCTAAAACGCCTAATGGAATAACCAGAATGAGTAAAAGATCCAATATAATATTTACCACACTGCAGACGATCAGATAATATAATGGTCTTTTCGAATCCCCGACTGCCCTTAAAATCGCAGCACCCATATTGTAAATGAAAATAAAAATCAGTCCTGAAAAATACACCCGCACGTACAGTACCGATTCTGCGATCAGTTCCTCCGGTGTGTTCATCCAGCGTAACATCTGCGGTGCAAACACGATCCCGGCAATTCCGAGCACAAGTCCTCCCACAAGTGCAAATGCGTAAGCGGTGTGAAGAGACTCTTCTATCTCCTCTTTTTTTCCGGCACCAAAATACTGTGAGATAATAACGGTAGCTCCCGTGGACACGCCTGTGAAAAACCCTACCACAAGGCTTATGATCTGCCCGGCAGAGCCGCCGACACTCGACAGTGCTTCTTTTCCGACAAACTGTCCCACAATGACAGAATCCACCGTATTATATAACTGCTGAAAAAAACTTCCCACCAGAATCGGAAAGAAGAAAATCAACAGCTGTTTCCAGATCACTCCCTCTGTGATCCCGTTCTTTTCCTGTGTTGTCATGATATCTTCTCCTGTGCAGCTTCCATCCGGTCACGGATAGCTTCCATTCTCTGATCCAGGGATGCACTGATGCCGGCACACTCCACCAGTTCTTTTGCCAGATACTCTGCCTCGCTTTCCGGAATGTTCTTCTTATAACGTAATTTATGCTCCAGACTTGCCCAGAAATCCATTGCGATCGTCCGAAGCTGAACCTCCACCTTCATCGGACGTTTTTCTTTTTCAAGGAAAATCGGCACTTCGATAATCAGATGCAGACTGCGGTATCCACCCGGCTTCGGGTTTTTAATATAATCTTTCCGCTCGATCAGTCTGACATCGTCCTGCTGCAGCAGACAATCCGCCAGCATATAAATATCTTCCTGAAATGAACAGATCACGCGGACTCCTGCGATATCGTTGATATTTTCCTCTATGGATTCCAGTGAAAACGGAATCTGTTTCCGCTTCACTTTCTTTAAAATACTGTCAAACGATTTCACTCTCGCCTTAATGGACTCGATCGGATTTCTGTCATATTGCAGGGAAAACTGCTCATTCAAAACATTGAACTTTGTCTCCACTTCCATGATCGCACACCGGTAGTATGCCATCAGACTCTCGATCGGTGCAAAATTGTCCTGCACTTTATCCATAAACTCATCGGATAACACGGTATCCATGATAATCTCTTCTTTTGCCTGTTTTAAAAATTTCTCGATCAGCATATGTAAAACCTTCTTCTCTCACGTATTCCGTGGATATACCACAGCCTACTTATTATAGATGGTTTTCTCCATTTTTACAAGCCATTGGGAAGCGTAGATATTCAAGTTTTTGGCAAAAAGAAAAGTCACACAGACAACTGTGATGTTCCTGCTCGCAGAGCTCACAAAGGAAATCACTGTTGTCTGTGCGACTTTTCTTTCTACAATTTACTTTTTTATTATCTACGCTTCTTCTTTAGCTTCTTCTTTGGCTTCTTCCTTCACATCTTTCCTGACACGTCCGTACATTTGCATGTATTTATAAAGGTGTTTTGTAAGTTTGTTGTCAATCTGGTCTGCGGTTGCTCTCCACTCCCAGTTGCCGCCTAAGGTGGATGGCGTATTCATACGTCCCTCAGAACCGACACCGATGATATCCTGCATCGGAACGATTGCGAGATCACCGACGGAAGCCCATGCACCGCGCATCATGCCCCAGTTATAACCTTCCTCTTTTGTGAGGTTTAAGTACTCTTTTGCAAATTTTACACTTGCCTTCGGTGCTGTATTCATCCAGCCAAGGATCGTATCATTGTCGTGTGTTCCTGTGTATACAACACAGTGTGTCGGGTAGTTATGTGGCAAATAATCGCTTCCCTCTCTGGAATCAAATGCAAACTGTACCACTTTCATACCCGGGAAACCGGAATCTTTTACAAGCTTCAATACAGAAGGTGTCAGGAATCCAAGATCCTCCACAATGATATTTAACTTGCCAAGCTTCTTCTCCAATGCATGAAACAGATCCATTCCAGGACCCTCTCTCCACTCACCATTACGTGCCGTGTCGTCCGTTCCAGGAATCGCATAGTAAGAATCAAATCCACGGAAATGATCGATACGTACAATATCATATAATTTTGACATTGCTTTGATCCGTTTTGTCCACCAGCTATAACCGTCTTTTTTCATCTCATCCCAGCGGAACAGCGGATTTCCCCAAAGCTGTCCATCTGCGGAGAATGCATCCGGCGGACATCCTGCAACATCGATTGGATCTAAGTTCTCATCCAAGTAGAACTGAGCTGGATTAGCCCATACATCCGCAGAATCTCCTGCAACATAAATTGGAACATCTCCGATGATCTCAATGCCTTTTTCATTTACATATTCCTTCAACGCCCACCACTGTTTAAAGAACAGATACTGGAGCATTTTGTAAAACAGAATGTCATCTGCATAAGTTTCTTTTGCTTCTGACAATGCTTTCTGTTCTCTTGTCTTTAATTCTTTTTCCCATTCAAACCATGCAATTCCGCCATGGGCATCTTTTAATGCCATAAACAGTGCATAATCCTCGAGCCATTCTGCTTCTTTCTCACAGAAAGATGCAAAATCCTCCGGCTGTTTTTTCATGAAACGTACATAGGCTTTTTTCAGTAATGCATAGCGGGAATTGTACATAACCCCATAGTCTACATAATGAGGATTGCTGCCCCATGGAAAAGATTCACACTCTGCTTTTTTTAACAGTTTTTCCCTGCATAAAATCTCAAGATCGATAAAATAAGGATTTCCTGCAAAACTGGAAAATGACTGATATGGTGAATCACCATAGCTGGTCGGACAGATTGGAAGGATCTGCCAGTATTTCTGACCTGATTTATCAAGAAAATCTACGAACTTTCTTGCCTCTTTTCCCATTGTACCAATTCCATAAGGGGATGGCAGGGATGAAATGTGCATTAAAACACCGCTGCTTCTCATAACAATAATTCCTCCTATTTGAGTTCAAAAACTCCTATTTCAAATTCTTTATACTCTCCCCACTTGCGAACTCAAACGGAACCACCTCATAAATCGGTTCTTTCTTCAGTTCGATCTGTCCAAACAGTATCTCCACACTTCTCACTGCAAGTGTCTGATACTGCTGTCTGATCGTGGCGAGTTTCGGATTATAATATTCTGCTAATACGGTGCCATCAAAACCAATCACAGAAATATCTTCCGGTACACGATAATCCATATCGCGCAGCGCACGGATCGCGCCGATAGCCATCACATCTGACATTGCAAATACTGCTGTCAGATCAGGATACTTTTCCACCAGACGTTTCATCGCCCGGTAAGCACTGTCAAATGAGAATCTTGCTTTCTCATAGCAGACTTCAAGATCCATTTCCTTACCATGTTCTGCAAAGCTTTCCTTACATCCTAAATATCTCTGGTGGCTGGTGTATGATTTTACCGGATCACCACCGATAATACCAATCTTGTCATGTCCTGCTTCAAGCAAAGCATCCACAGCACACTTTCCTGCGGCAATATCATCTGTTGCAACACTGGAAAGGTTCTCAAATGGAAGATTATTTGCCCGGTTTGTCACAAGCACACTCGGCACATCCACCTTTGCAAATCCCTGTTTAAAAAATTCCGGGTTACCACCTAAAAACAGAAGTCCTAACGGCTTTCGCTCCCTGCAGAGCTGTAATGCCTGTTCCACCTCATTGTCGTCCTCGTCAATGTAGGAAACAACCAGTGTATAGTCGGTCCTTCCGATCATCTGCTGGATCTCCTCCACAATGTTGGAGAACAGCATATTGGAAATACCTTTGACTAATACAACAATTGTTTTCGTATTGCTCTGCTTCAAATGCTTCGCATTATTATTCGGAACAAAATGAAATTTTTCAACTACTTCTTCGATTTTTTTCTTTGCATCGGGACTGACATCATTTCTATGATTCAGGACTCTGGAAACCGTGCTGATGGAATATCCTGATTCCCTGGCTATATCCTTTATCGTAACCATATTTTTCTTTCCTGTCTACTGTTTTTTCGTTTTTTTTCGTAAAACATGTATTTTTTACAATCTTCTACTGTAATATCAGCCTTTGACCGCTCCTGCAACTACTCCTTCAATAATATATTTCTGACAAGCCACATAGAAAACTACAATTGGAACAATTGCAAGTACAAGCATTGCCATCATCGTACCCCAGTCTACTGCTCCATAACCACCTTTTAAGTACTGAATGACGATTGGAATCGTCTTGTATTTTTTGATATCCAATACCAGATAAGGAAGTAAATAATCGTTCCAGATCCACATTGCCTGTAAAATTGCAACGGTGATCGCCGTTGGTTTCATAATTGGAAATACCACCTGAAAGAATGTCTGGATCGGAGTACATCCATCGATCATCGCCGCCTCTTCTATCTCGATCGGAATACTTTTTACAAAGCCGCAGAACATAAACACCGCAAGTCCTGCACCGAATCCAAGGTATACTAAAATGATACCGACCGGGTTGCTCAGATGCATCATATTTGCCAGTTTTGACAAGGTGAACATTACCATCTGGAATGGTACGATCATGGAAAACAGACATAACATATAAATGGTTGCATTCACTTTATTATGTACTCTTGTAATATACCATGCACACATGGAGGTGCATAAGATGATCACTGCAACAGAGCCAACGGTGATGAGCACCGAGTAGCCAAACGCCTGAAAAAAGTTTGTTTTTTCAATACCCCGGATGAAATTTGACAATCCGGTAAAGGATCTCTCATCCGGCAGTGCAAATGCATTTTTTGTGATAAATCCTTTTTTCTTGAAGGAATTGATCAGCACCAGAAAAATCGGATACAGATAAAAAACGGTCAGCAGACTGAAAAATACGGTCAGCACTCCTCCGTGTTTTGATCTTCTTACAGCACTTACCTCATTATTTTCTTTTACTTTCTTTGCCATTACTGCTGTACCTCCTTTGTTCTGGTCAGTCTGTTCTGTGCCAGTGCGATAACTGCTACTATAATAAAGAAGATAACTGCTTTCGCCTGACCGACACCTTCCCAACCGGTTCTTCCATAGAATGTCTCAAAGATGTTAAGCGCAAGCATCTGCGAATTATTGGACGGCTCTCCTGCTGTCAATGCCAGGTTCTGATCGAACAGTTTGAAAGAGTTCGTCAGTGTTAAGAATGTACAGATCGTGATGGATGGCATTACCATTGGAATCGTAACACTCTTCAATAACTGCCAGTTGGACGCCCCGTCCATTTTTGCCGCCTCGATCAGCTCGCCCGGAATATTCTGGATACCGGCGATATAAATGATCATCATATAACCGACCTGCTGCCAGTTCATTAAAATGATCAATCCCCAGAATCCATAGGAAGAAGAATAAGTAAGTGTTCTTCCAAAATGACCTAAGATTCCATTCAGCAGGATCTGCCAGATATAACCTAAAACTATACCACCAATAAGGTTTGGCATAAAAAATACTGTACGGAAGAAGTTCGTACCTTTAATTCCCTTTGTTAAAAGCATCGCAATTACAAATGCAAAAACATTGATCGTCAGCACTGATACAATGGTGAATAATGCAGTGAACCATAATGCATGCATAAATGTCGAATCACTGAACACGCGCAGATAATTTTTTAATCCTACAAATTTTGCATCTGTAACGGTTGTAAATTCACAGAATGATAAGTAGATACCCATAATAAAAGGAACTATAAAACCTATTGTAAATGCCACTAATGTAGGGAGTGCAAAAACAGGAAAATATTTTTTGATTGCTTTCTCCATAATTTCCATCCTCTCATAAAACCTTAATAATCTGAAAGGGTGAGTGGCAGGCCACACACCCTTTCCATGTTACTTCATCATTACTTTTTATTTGTTTGCAGCTGCTGCATACTCAGTAGCCCATCCGTCAACGAATGCACTGACAACGCCGTCCCAGTCACCTGTTCCCTGTGCGTACTCTAATAATGCAGAACCTACACCGTCTTTCCATGTCTCAGATGGAATAGTAGAGAAGTTCCATGTTACAGAATATTTTCCATCAGCGATGTACTGGTTAGAAGCCTGGATAAATACATTATCTGCTTCATATTCGCCTGTGAATGTATCAAATGGTGTTGTAAATCCCATTTCATGAGCTATGGATTCACGTCCTGCGTCAGATGTAATAACCCAGTTCAGGAAATCAAGTGTTGCCTGCTGATCTTCTGCAGAAGCTTTGCTGTTTACACACCAGTAGTTCTCAGAACCTGTGCAGAGTCCCTGATTCTCTTCTCCCTCAACACCAATATAGATTGGCATCATACTCATATCATCAGCGGTTACAAGATAACCATTCTCTTCATTTGTGAGGTTACCATACTCCCATGTACCATTCTGGTAGAATACTGCCTCTTCCATACCGAATTCAGATTCTGCTTCATCACCTGTCTTAGAGGAGAGCATTCCCGGCTCACAGGTAGAATCTGTAATGTATAAATCCCAGATCTGTTTGTAATTGTCAAGGTATGTTCCTTCTATTGCATCTGTAGAATTAATTCCTTTGTCTTTGTATTCATAGTAAATTGGAAGATTTGCCAAATGAGTTTTAAATCTCCAGTCAGATGATCCATCCATACCTGCGGAAGTAAATGCTCCCTGAAGATCGTATCCAAACTTCTCATTAATCTCATCTAATCTGGACTGGATATCATCTGCAACTGCTTTTAATGTTGCAAAGTTGTTGATCTCATCAACAGAAGAGATCACTGCGTTGTCCATTGTGCAGTAGTCATTTAAGATTGTCTTATTGTAAATGATACCGTAAGTCTCGATAACATAAGCGATACCCTGTACTGCGTTTCCATCTTTTAATACAAAATCATCACTTGTCAGATGTGAATATAACTCACTGCCTGAAAGATCCAAGCAATAATCTTTCCAGTTTGCAAGTCCTACTGGTCCGTTTACCTGGAATAAGGTTGGTACTTCTGATTTTGCCATCTCTGATTTTAATGTCTGCTCATATGTACCATCTGCAGCCGTGATAACTGTAACCTCTGTTCCGGTCTCTGCTGTGTATTTTGCTGCCAGATCCTGCCACTGCTGATCCTGTTCCGGTTTAAAGTTCAGATAATAAACGGAACCACTTCCTGATGCTGCTGCATCTGTTTTCGCATCTCCTGCTTCTGTTGTACTTGCTGTTGCATCTGCACTGTTTGCACTGTCTGCATTGGAAGCATCACTGCCGCATCCTGCAAATAAAGTTGCTGTCATTGCTGTAGCAAGCATTACTGATAAAACTTTTCTCTTCATGTCGTTTCCTCCCGTATACTTTCTGCACATCTGTATTGTGCAATGATTGTTCTGGCACTCTGCCACTTCGCTGAAATGTTCCCGGTAACATTTTCGGTATTGTTTTCGGTAACGTTTTCAGTCGATAATTGAATTATATTCTTTTTTCATAAAAAAGCAATACTGAATCGTTATCTTCTCTATATTTCATAATTTTTGTTTTTGTTTTTTGTGCAAATTGTATATCAGCAAGATGCTTTTTTCTTATTTTTCTTATTTTTCTTTTTTCTGGTGGAAATTTGCTCAAAGTATTACTTTCTGCCCTGCCGCTTTTATTTCATAAAATTAGAATGCAATGATGTTTTACATTGAAAAAGATTTTTTGAAATGCTACTATAATATTATGGAAATGAAATCCGGGCACTGCCGTTTCATTCTGATCAAAAGGGAAAGTGGAAAGAACATATGAAAGAACTGATCTGTCATAAATTACAACATGATTTCAAACGAATAAAAACCTCTGCCAAATGGGTGCTTTTCTCCATTGTCTCCGGACTGCTTGTCGGAGGCGTTGGCACACTCTTCTATTTCGGCATGTATGTGGTCACACTGACCAGAACCAAAAACCCGTGGCTTATTTTTCTGCTCCCGGTGAGTGGTATCCTGATCGTCGGATGTTACCGCCTGTTTCATGATGAAAAAGATACCGGAACCAACCTTGTATTATCTGCGATACATTCTGATGAAGATCTGCCGCTGCGCATGGCTCCGCTGATTTTTATCTCCACACTCATCACCCACCTGTTTGGTGGTTCTGCCGGACGTGAAGGTGCTGCGTTACAGCTCGGTGGAAGTATCGGAAACGGTCTTGGAAAACTGTTCCGCTTTGATGAAAAAGACAAACACATTATGATCATGTGCGGCATGAGCGCCGCATTCTCTGCATTGTTTGGCACACCGATGGCTGCGGCTGTCTTTTCCATGGAAGTTGTCAGTGTCGGCGTTATGTATTATGCGGCGTTAGTCCCGTGCGTGATCTCCTCACTGGTCGCACATGCTGTTGCAGAATTCTTTGGTGTCTCACAGGAAATGTTCCTGATCGGCCAGATTCCTGCTTTTAAGATCACAAGTGCTGTAAAAATCTCTGTCCTTGCGATTCTATGTGCCGGTGTCAGCATTATTTTCTGTGTCATGCTGCATCAGTCAGAACACCTTTATAAGAAGTTTTTCAAAAATCCTTATGTGCGCATTTTCGCCGGTGGATGTTTCGTACTCATTTTAACGCTGCTTGTGGGCAACCAGAATTATAACGGTACGGGAATCAATATCATTGAACAGTGTATTGACGGTACGGTCCGCCCGGAAGCCTTTTTTATGAAAATGCTCTTTACTGCTTTAACATTAGGTGCCGGATTTAAAGGTGGCGAGATTGTTCCATCGTTTTTTACCGGAGCGGCATTTGGCTGTCTGTTTGGAAACCTGTCAGGCTTTTCACCGACCCTCTGTACGGCAGTCGGCATGGCTGCAGTTTTCTGTGGTGTGACAAACTGCCCGATCACTGCCCTGCTCATCAGCTTTGAGTTGTTCGGCTATGACGGCATGCCTTACTTTTTGCTTGCCGTTGCATTCAGCTACATGCTTTCCGGATACTATGGACTCTACAGCAGCCAGAAAATTATTTACTCCAAATATAAGACCAATTATATCAACCGCAAAACACATTAAAAACTTCCCACATATCCGGTTTTCCTGCGATATGTGGGAAGTTTTTTAATGTTCTTCCCTTGCGGCTTTCAGAAGATCAAGCAGTCCTTTTTCCTTGATCAGCGCAATGCCCTGCCCCTCATCACCTAACACAATGAGATTGTCTCCGGGCCTGATGTCAAATATTTTTCTGGCTTTTGCCGGAATCACAATCTGACCTTTCTCGCCTACTTTTACCATGCCAAAAATGTGTTTTCCTTTCGGTGGGACTTCCAACCCAAGAGAATCCTTTTTTTCATAATTGATCAGGTCATCCACCGTCACGCCAAAGACATCTGCAAGCCTTTTGCACTTTTCGATATCCGGCAGGGATTCCCCTGTCTCATATTTCGAGAGTGTCTGTCTGGACACACCAATCTGATCTGCCAGTTCATCCTGCGACATATGATTTAATTTCCGAAGCTGAATGAGATTGTCTGCAAACATTATTTTTTCTTTCCTCCAATTCCACAGACGATCCACCGGAGCACCGGAATACGGCGGATGATCTCATTGGCCAGATATGCACCGGCAAATCCCGCAGCTGCCACAAAAAAATAAAGAAGCACTGCCGGAAATTTTGTATACATGGTCAGGTAGTATGCTGTCATCGCAATAAAGAGGTAATGAAATAAATAAAGTCCCCAGGATTTCGCTGCCATCCATCTTGTAAATGTGTTGGAAATATTCCCCCATTTTTTCATGAAAGCCAAAATTGCAATGGTCGCAATCCATGCAAACAGGTTGCATAGCGGTGTGTCTAAAACCGAATGCTCGGCGTATGGTCTGCCCCAGTACATTACCGTAAATACAACCGCTAAAATTACGGCACACACCGTGAGCGGCAGCCAGCATTTTTCCAGGCGTTCCATCACTTCATCTTGTGAGAAAATGAAATATCCCACAAAGAATCCAACCCCATAGATACCAAAGCGATATACCACAATCATTGGTGTGTTTAAAATCTGAGCTGCGCCCCAGATCACAATTGCAAACAGCACAAGAAATGGAACGTTTGCTTTCTCTCCCAGCTTCCACAATCTGTCTTTTTCCACTCTGCGAACCCATATGAGCAGTACTGAAAAAATCCATAACATCTGGATGTACCATAGCGGTCCGATGCCACTGACTGCCATGATGATAAATAAAACCGGTTTTGGAACTGCTGCCATCTGCTCTAGTCCACCGCCGATCAGCAGATTGTAGTATCCTAAAATCCACCAGAACACCAAAAGCCCAAGGGTGGATGGAACCAACAATTTTCCCGTCCTTTTTTTTATAAATTCTTTTTCTGAGCGACGAACCAGCTCATACCTTGCGCTCATTCCGGATACCGCAAACAACAACAGCATAAACCATGGGTATACGATATACTGAAATGCATCCTGATATTGCACATCCGAAAATGGTCCGATCACTCCAAATGTTTCAATTCCATTGAACATATAAATAACATGATACAAAACCACAAGCACAACTGTGATCCATCTGATATTGTCTATGTATAACTTTCTCATATTTTTACCACCTTTGCAATTATTTTTAACATTATTATAAATTGCAGAAAATGGAAAATCCACCAGGTATCCTTAACAATACCGGATGGATTTCGTTAAAAATGAGGGCAGTTTTTGTTATCTTATAATTTTTTCATCATCCAGTCCGCAGACGCATAATGTTCATCCGCATATTTCATGTTATCTGGAAATGTGCCATATTTCTGGAATCCCAGTTTTTCATACAATGTAATTGCATTTTGATTATCTGAGATCACTTCAAGCTCCGCCTGTTCAAATCCAATCTCTTTTGCTGCTTTCAGCACTGTTTCCATCATGATTTTTCCAATACCATATCCGCAGAATTCCTGATATAAAGCAATTGCCACTTCGCATCTGTGCCGATATCTCTTATAGTTTCCAACCGGATTGAAAGAACAGTTTCCGATATGTTTTCCATCCAACGTTGCAATTAACATTAAGGATCTGTCCGAATTCAGACAATTATTGATAAACGCTGTCTCCTGCTCCTGTGTCATGACAACTTCTTCCGGTTCCCGGATCAGATATGGTGTTTCCGCTGTGGTGACTTTTAAGTACGTGATTAAATCTTCTGCATCTTCCGGCGTTGCATTTCTCAGTACAATCGTCCGATTACTTTTATCCTTGATTTCAATCGGTCCAAATTTCATATCTAAACCACCTTTCCAAAGTATCCTTTGCACCATTATGATACCAACGATCATAAGATGCAAATCTTTCCCCCAAAATTTTCACTAATTATAATTTTATTATTTTACTCTACAAAAAAGTTGAAGTAAACAGCCAATTTTTCTTGCTTCCCATATAATTTCTGTGTTACAATGACTAAAAGCATATTTTACAAAATCTTCATGACATTTTTGTCATCTATATTCTAAGAACGACAGATTCGTTTTTTTTAGAATCTGTGTACTTCATTCGTATCTATGCTTTTTGTTACCCATCAACAATTGAAAAGCAGGAGACGAAATGAACTTGGAATCATAAACAGTTGTTATTCTCCTGCAAGCAGAGAACCGTTTTAAACATAGGCTGTTCTGCCACATATCAGGAGGAAACAATTTTGGCAAAATGTAAAAGAAACCGTAACAGAGCAAAGCGAAACTTCACCGTTAAAACACCGACAGCAAACAGGAACTACAAGGACACCGTTTTTCGTATGTTATTTTCTGACCGGAAGAATCTGCTCTCACTTTACAATGCGGTCAATCAAAGTGATTATAAAAACCCGGAAGAGTTGGAAATTGTGACATTAGAAAATGCTATTTATATGGGGATGAAAAACGATCTGGCATTTATTATGGATACCAATTTATATCTGTATGAGCATCAGTCAACATACAATCCCAATATGCCTCTTCGTGATCTGTTTTATATTTGCAGTGAATATCAGAAACTTGTGGATAAGAAATCTCTGTACTCTTCCACCTTACAGAAAATCCCTGCACCAAATTTTATCGAGTTTTACAATGGTTCGACGGCAATTGCTGACTGTACAGAGCTTCGGCTTTCCTCAGCATTTGAACATCTGTCAGGTGAACCAAAGCTCGAATTAATTGTTACTGTTTTGAATGTCAATGAAGGACACAATGCAGAGTTGATGCAGCATTGCAGTATGTTAAAAGAATATGCACAGTATGTTGCCAGAGTGCGCCACTATGCGTCAGACATGCCTTTAAATCAGGCTGTAAAACGTGCTGTGGACGAATGCATCCGGGAAGGGATTCTGGCGGAATTTCTTGCCCGAAACCGAAATGAGGTTATCAGTATGAGTATTTTTGAGTATGATAAAGAATTGGAAGAAAAGAAGTTACGGAAAGCTGAGTATGAATACGGTTTTGCAGAGGGTGAAAAACATGCGGCAATTGAAATCGCCAAACGTATGTTGAAAACTAACAATTTTTCCCTGGAAGAAATTGCTGCTTTCTCTGGTGTATCTTTGGATGATGTAAAAATTCTCAAAGCCAATCAATAGTATAGCCTACAGGGGACACGCAGATTCATGCCGCCCCTCTCTCTTCCCTCTGGGCTGTCCGGGAGATGATACTTCTGTCAGCACTTCCTGTTTTTCCCGAAAATGACATCATAGTTCACATTTTGATAAAAGATGTCTTCTAAATTACCGCCTAATGCCTCCCGGTTGCCTAACATCCACATCACTTTTGCAATGACAGATTCCAAGGTCATATCGTAAGATTCGAGAAAGCGGCAATATTTTTTCATATCGTGCCCCACTTCATAGACCGTCATATCGCTGCCCTCATGTGCGACCTGTGTAGACATCACCACAAGTCGATCCGGGAACTCCTGGCATAGCTTATAGAAATCATCTGCGATCGATCGTGGGATACCACCCACCCCAAAGCTTTCTACAATAATGCAGTCGTAATTTTCAAAGACACTGCGCAGAATTCTCGGCTTGATTCCCGGGATCATCTTGATCAGATACACATTTTCATCCAGTTCCTCATAAAACTGTACTTCCTCTTCATACGGAACCGGTGGAATGTAACGCATGATATTGCCATCCTGGATCATGGCAAGACATGGAAAATCAATGCTAGAAAATGCATTGTAGCTTTTTGAACGGACTTTTTTTGCTCGCGTTCCGGCAATGACTTTTCCATCAAAAACGATCTGAACCCCCTGCGAGTTTTCATCGGATGCATATAAAAAACTGTCAAGCAGATTTGATTTTGCATCGGTGATCTCAAGGTCGATCGGTTTCTGTGCGCCGGTGATCACGATCGGTTTTTTTGAATTCTGTATCATATAGGAAAGTGCCGCCGCAGTGTATGCCATTGTGTCCGTACCATGGGCGATGACGAAGCCATCGTATTTTTCATAATTTTCACGGATGGTATGCACCATCATTTTCCAATGTTTCGGTTCCATGTTCGAGCTGTCCAGATTTATAAGCTGGACAGCATGAAAATCACAGATATCTTTCACCTGCGGGATATACTGCATCAGTTCTTCCGGTGAGATCTGTGGTTTTAATCCGTTGTCTGATTTTTTGGATGCAATTGTACCGCCTGTTGCGATGAGTAAAATGTTTTTTCTGTCTGACATGCTGCATTTCTCCCATTTTCACTGATCTGCATATTCATTTTCATTTAAATTTTCTGAATAAATCAGTCTTTTTTTAGTATACTCCTTCAATCAGGCAAGTAGCTCACGAATATCTGCAAGCAGCATATCCACATTTTCCTCTTTCGTTGCCCAGCAGGTACAAAAACGGACTGCACTGTGTGTCTCATCCATACGCTCCTGATAAGCAAAACTATATTTCTTTTTCAGTTCCGCAAGCACAGCATCCGGCAGAATTGGAAACTGCTGATTAGTCGGAGAATCAATATAGAATTTCACTCCCATTTTTGTTAATTCGTCTTTTAACTTTTCCGCTAATCGTGCTGCATGTGCGGAAATATCAAAATACCGGTTTTCCTCAAACAAGGTCAGAAACTGGATTCCAAGCAGTCTGCCTTTCGCCAGCATACCGCCACGCTGCTTGATATTGTAACGGAAGTCTTTTTTCAGTTCCTCATTGCGGATCACAACTGCCTCTCCAAAAAGTGCTCCCACTTTTGTTCCGCCGATATAGAATACATCTGTGTTGGCTGTGATATCAGAAAGTGTCAGATCATTTTCCTTGCACATCAGTCCATAGCCAAGTCTCGCCCCATCCATGAAAAGATAGAGCCCACGCTTTTTGCACACCTGATAAATTGCTTCCAGTTCCGCCTTTTTATAAATCGTTCCGATCTCTGTCGGATTGGAAATGTACACCATTTTCGGCTGTACCATATGTTCAAAACTCTCGTCTGCAAAATGTGCATCTGTGTACGCTGCGATCTGCTCAGCCGTCAGCTTTCCATCTGGTGTTTCAATACACAGGCATTTATGGCCGCATGCCTCCAGAGCGCCTGTCTCATGGACATTGATATGCCCTGTTTTTGCCGTGATCACTCCCTGATAATGCTTTAATGCAGCTGAGATCACAGTGACATTCGTCTGTGTACCTCCCACCAGGAAATGCACATCCACACGCTCATCCCCACATGCCTTCCGGATCAGCTCTCTCGCCTGTCCGCAATACTCATCTTCTCCATAGCCTGCTGTCTGCTCCATATTGGTTTCAACTAACTTCTCTAAAATTGCCGTATGGCATCCTTCTGTGTAGTCACTGTTAAATCGAATCATTGTTTGTCCCTCTCTTTATCTTTCTTTTCAGCTGTCAGACACAGCTTAATATCTTTTCCTGTTACTTTCGAAATTTTCATCCATGGATATTGTTTCTGAATTGGAATCGCGTATCCCTGCTCTGCAAGTGTCTCGAGATCCGCCGCTGTCACAATCTTGTCGGCATCACATTTTAAAAGTTCTTTTGCATAGTCGACTCTGTGGCACACTTCCCGCAGTGGTTTTCCAATCGCATGTGTCCCCATGACAATGACAACTTCATCCATGTAGGGAAACAGAACCGGCTCATGCTCCGCCGGAGCTTTGACCGGCATATGTGCGGAACCGTCCGCCTCGATCAGAATCTCATCTGCCAGATATAGCAGATCCTCCATCAGCTTTTCCGGCAGCATTCCAAACTTTTCCGTGCCGGGGATCAGGCTCCCTGCGACACAGCAGCCGTATGTGTCAAGGACAGACTGTACCCGCTCTTTCAGTTGCTTTTCTGCTGCCCTGCGCTCCTGCCAGACGGACGCTGTAGCTGATATTACGCTCTCCTGCCCGGTCTGCTCATACGCTGCAAATATCTCCTGCTCCTGTGGCACCATCATTTTAGTTGTCGTAAGGATCAAAACTCTTTTTCCCTCTGCGCGCAATGTCTCGGCACGCTTTCGGATACTTGACGTCTTTCCTCCGGCTCCGACATATGCCGTCACTTTTCCACGGTTTTCCGCTGCAATATCCTGCATCGCCCTGACTGCTTTCTCCACCTCTTCTGTCGTATTAAAACAAGAGAAACTAAATCGTACCATGCCTTGTTTTTCTGTGCCAAAATGGGTGTGCATCAGAGGTGCACAGTGTACCCCCGCCCTTGTCGCAATCCCATAATCTTCTGCAAGGCAGTCACTGACATAAGCGGAATCAAGATCCGCCAGATTACACGATACGATTGCTGCCACCCGTTTTTCACCTCCGTAGAGGTGAATGCCCGGAATTGTTTCAATTCCTCGCTGAAACTGTTCAGCTAACGCCATTTCTTTCTCATGGATAGCTGCGATCCCGGTCTTTTTGATCCAGTCCAGAGCAGCATGGAGTCCTGCGATCCCATGTCCGTTCAGCGTTCCTGCCTCCAGAGCAGCCGGCAGCTCCATGGGATGTTTTCTCTCAAATGAATGTACGCCGCTTCCACCGGATAAAAGCGGTTTTACACACACTCCATCTGCCAGTGCGATCCCACCGGTTCCCTGCGGACCAAACAGTCCTTTATGCCCAGTAAAACAAATTGCAGAAATATGATTCTGTTCCATGTCAATCTCGATTGTTCCTGCTGTCTGAGAGGCATCTAAAATAAAATATAGATTATATTTTTCACATAAAGTTCCAATTTGTGCGATATCATTTCCATCACCTGTCACATTGGAAGCATGCGTGCACACGATTGCTTTTGTGTTTTTACCGATTGCCTGCTTTATTTTTTCACAGGAAATTGTTCCATTTTTCTCACAGAAAACGATTGTGACACCGATGCCCTTCTCCTCAAGCTCATAAAGCGGACGCAGAACACTGTTGTGCTCCATCTCAGTGGTGATCACATGGTCGCCCGGATGCAATAGTCCTTTCAGCACAATATTTAAACTCTCGGTCGCATTCATAGTAAACACCACACGCTCTGCCCCAAGAGACTGTTCTCCATCTTTCATATGAAACAGCTCTGCAATCTGTTTCCGTGTCTGAAAAATCAATCTGGATGTAAAAAGAGAAGCCTCATTCGCCCCTCTTCCTGCATTGCCTATATAAGAAAATGATTCTTTTACCGCCTGTGCAACCTCCTCTGGTTTCTGCAAAGTAGTTGCGGCATTGTCAAAGTATATCATTGCAACCGTTCCTGCCTTTCCCTCTGTCAGCTTCTCTGAATACCTGCGTTATTTCCATCACTCTGGAAGGATTCCCGCATGAAGCAGTGCTTCTAACACACCTCCTGCAATGCATCTTGCCTTATCCGAGATTGTAAAACAGTTTTCATACTCGGATTCTCTCGGATCAATGTCTGCAATTTTAAATCCTTTTGTCACCGGATAACCGTCCCGGATGAGTCCACGGAGAATCCCGGAAATGGTGGCTCTCACTGCAAATGCACCGTCTTTTTTCTCCTGCCCGGAAGCATCCTTCCCCTGCGTATCCGGATAAATGAAGGCGATCACTTCGTCTTTTTGCACGTAATCGGAAATCTTTTTTTCTCCATATAAAATACCTGCGCACTCCGCATGAATCACGCGCTCTTTCGCAACACCTGCGATAGCACCCGGAATCCCGGTATTCGGAATCGCATTTCCCTCATAAATAATTCTGCCAAGCTTATGTCCGCGCATTGTCTCAACAACCGCATGCACGTCCACCCCCGCCGTAAATCCAGGACCTAATGCAACCGTAAACGGTGCCATATCCATGGTAGTCCCAAGATTTTTCTTTGCAAGGATTCCGTCGACCACTGCCGCCGGTTTCACCTCCCGGATCACCGCTCCGTCCGGATCGATCATCAACGCAACTTTCCTCTGCTTCAGGAGTTCATATGCCCGTGTCAAATTCTCTGCAAAATAACATGTAACGCCTTCCACAGTGTAACTTTTCTCATAGACCACCTCCGAAAATGCAACCTGACGCCGGATTGCAGACGGATTTGCAATTTCGGTCACCAGAACCGGATAACCGCTCTGGTGCAGTTTATAAATTGTGCCCGTGGCGATATCCCCGCCGCCGCGGACGATAATGATATTTTTTTTCATTTTCCTGATCCTTTATGGTTTTACAATGTGATCTGCTTCCATCATTGTCTGCGCGATCACATACATATTGGTCACAGAACCAACCGCCAGTTTTTCGGTCAATCCGTAATGGTTCAGACATGTTCCACAGGTCATGACCTCCACGCCCTGCGCCTCCATGCTCTTTAAATCTTCGACGGAGTCGGAACCTTCACAGCTTAAATATGCACCGGAATTAAAAAGTAAAATCGTCTGTGGCAGTTCCTCCAGCTGCGTCAGCGCATAGACAAATCCCTTCATCAGCATTTTTCCAAGCTTTTCATCCCCCTCGCCCATGTGGTCTGCACCGAGCACAACGACTGTTTTTTTCTTTCGGATGTCCGGAATACAATTTTCCTCAGTGACCGGTGTGGATGAAACATTCCCATCCTTTATATTATTTTTCACAAACTCTTCTGTCACTTCCATCCATACCGTGTATTCCTGATTGGATTTTTTCTCGCTCTTTGCTTTTAACCCTTTGTGGTCTGCCATTTTGGTGAGATTTTGTATTGCAATCTCATTGTCCACAGTCACTTCCACGATTCCTGCCTCAGTCATGCCGGAAATTGCATTTTTTGCCTCGATCACCGGCAATGGGCACTGTTTTCCTTTTGCGTCAATCTGAATATTCATTTTTCATGCCTCCATCTGTTTATTTACATTTTTTCAATCGGCAGCTAATGCTGTATTTTCTTTATTTCAGGACATAGATTTTCTTTTCCTTCTTCTCTGTCACTCTTCCTATTATTCCACAGTCCAGTCCAAGTGCTTCGATCTCCTTCAGCGCCTTTTTGGCCTCATTTTCCGGGATTGCCACAAGAAGTCCCCCGGAAGTCTGCGGATCAAATAAAATCTCTTCCATCGCAAAACTGCAATTTTCAAATGCCACCTGTGCACCGATATGGTTGCGGTTGCGCTGTCCTGCGGCTGTGATGTAAAATTCTTCCACATAATCCTCGCACGCCCTGATATAAGGAATCTGTGAAGTCCACACCTCTGCGGAAAAGTTTTCGCCCAGCATTTCACCAAGATGTACCAGCAATCCAAATCCGGTAATGTCCGTGCAGGCATGTATCCCGTACTTTTTAAAAATCTCTGCCGCATATTTATTCAAAGTAGTCATCGATTCCACCGCCTGGTCAAAGGCTTCTTCAGACACTGCTTTCATGCAGGATGCCGTCATGACGATCCCTACTCCTAACGGCTTGGTCAAAAGCAGCAGATCTCCTTCCTTGCAGTGATTGTTTTCCAGAATACGTTTCGGGTGAATCGTTCCCATCACGGACAGTCCATACTTCACATCCACATCATTGATGGAATGACCACCTGCCAACACGCCGCCTGCCTCCGTCACTTTCTCATTTCCACCAAGTAAAATCTGTCCTAAAATGTTGGCGTCCATGCTCTCCGGAAAGCACGCAATATTTAATGCTGTTTTAACTTCTCCTCCCATCGCATAAATATCGCTCAATGCGTTGGTGGCTGCGATTTTTCCAAAGAGATAAGGATCTTCCACCATCGGCGGAAAGAAATCAAGCGTCTGCACCACTGCAAGCTCGTCCGTAAGCTGATACACTGCCGCATCATCGGAATGGTCAAAACCGACCAAAAGCTTCGGATCAGCTTTTTTCGGTATCATTTTTAATACCTTGTCCAAAATTCCCGGTCCAAGCTTCGCCGTGCAGCCTCCGCCCTTGCAAAATTCGTTCATCATCTTCTGGTTCTCCTGTCAGAATCGTATTTATGTCTTTTATATTGTACATTAAATTTTTATAAAAATCATCCATTTTATGTGGTTAATTTTTTGCGTTCATATTATAATGAATAGACAATTACGAAATTTTTAAGAGCGTAAATTGAATTGTGAAAAATTGACAAAAGACATGAAAGACACTGGGGAGCAAAAATCGAACAAGTTCGATTGGTTCTTAGAAGGTAGGTGCGACCGTAGGACGTGACTAGCTTCTTAGTACCGTTGCGAGCGACACGTAGCGAGAGCGTGTCTTGAATGTTTTTGTTAATTTTGAACAATTTAACGTAATTAAGGCAAAATTTCGCAATTGTCTATGATTATGACAAATAAAAACAGGAGCATTTTTATGGAGCAGACCAAAACAGTTCCGGGCAGAAAAAAGAAAAAAAGACTTCGCAGATGTGGCATATTTTTTGCATGTCTGCTTTTTCTGTTTCTCTGCAGTTTTGTTTATATTTCTAAGAATCCACGTGCCAGAATGCTTTTGTCTGTCATTTATTTTATGCAGGATACCCTGAAAGATCCGGCTTATATTGCCTACCACATTGACATTATGGAATTATGCCAGGATTACTTCAATGGGGATATCTCATTTGAGGGAAAAGCCTACATGAACGATATCAAAAATTTTAATTACTCCTCTTCCATGGACATCTCCGGGGAGCGCTCTTTTACACAGAAAAAGCTTTCCATAATCTCCGATATGGATGTTCTGACGCTGAATGTTGGCGAGATGGATTTTTATATGAATCCCAATACCGTTTATTTCATGGTTCCAATGTTAGACAATCTTTCTTATGCCATGACCACCAGCAATACTTATTTCAAAAAAGCACCGGAGCTGACACATGATATTGATCAGGAATGGTTTCACGACAACTTCTCCAATATTATCGAACTGACCAGACAGATTCAGATTGAGGAAATCGGAAAAACAAGAACAGATTCTGATGATGTAAAAAGCCACGAATACCTCGTCACGATCCCGGAGGGTTCCGGCGGTTTTATCTGGGAGCTTTTGGGCATGGATGCCCCGGACTATGACATCCGCATTTCCCTATATCTGACCGATCTGTGCCGGATGAGCCGTATGGAGGTCGATCTGTCTGATATCACAGAAGGTGCTTCCATGATCATTGACGGAACAGATGCCGGAACCTGTGTTTTAAGCTATGAAATGCCAAATGGAGAACGCATGACACTCACCTATGTCCGCAATCCGTCTGTCACCCATGTGAATTTTATCTACATGGACTGTCTCTATGAGACAAATCAGGGCGACAATTTTACAGCGAGCGGTTATATCACCACTCAGCCAGACGACAACGGTTGCGAAATAAATGTCAAAAACCTTTCCGTCATGCAGGGCGATGACCTGCTTGGCACTTTTTCCTTTATCGGAACGATCACAAAAGAAAAAAATCTGCCGGATGTATTCCGTGGCGCCGACCTCGATTCGCCAGACATGGAACACATTGACTGGCAGACCGTCCGCGACGACACAGAAGGCTTCATCCAGGATGTGATCAACGAAGCGAAAAAACGATTGACCGAATGAAAAATTTGGAGGTGCGTTTCTTCCATGGCTTTTAACGTACAATAAAAAATGAAATGGCAAGAGGGGCTCTGTGAAAATAGCTCGGATTGTTTATTTATCCATGGTTCGTTTTAGACTTCTTCGATTGTTTATGTTCATTCAAAAAATGGACGTCTGGCTCTCTGTGTCCGTCTACGGAAAACTCTCTTTGCAACTTTATTGTGCGCAAGTTACATGTCAGAAAATCAGCAGAGAAGTAGGGCAAAAATTATCCGGGTATTTTTTAATTTTTGCCCTACAATAAACGATGCTGATTCTGACATTTACTTGCGCTAAATAAAGTTGCAGAGAATTTTCCGTAGACGGACACAGAGAGCCAGACGTCCATTTATGAATGTACATAAACTTAAAGTCTAAAACGAACCATGGATAAATTTACACAATCCTCACAATATTTTCACAGAGCCCCTCTTGTCATTTCATTTCTATCAACACACAGAAGCCATGGAAGAAACGCACCTCTAAATTTTTCACTCCGTCAATCGTTCATCTGCTCCATAAAGTACATCCTGGATGCAAAGTCTGGGAAATGCCTTATCTGTTCATTGTAGCCGGTGCCTCCAAATGCCTGCTTTAATTTTACTCCGGCATACATGAGTGCATCGCCATATGCACAGAAATCTTCTGCCTCACCATCCATTTTGACAAACTTTGCGATCAGATTATGTGCGACAGAATCCTGCCTGATATGCACCGGAGCCACGGTGTTTACCAGATCACCAAACTCTTTTACATTGTATTTTAAACTACGGTTGTAAAAATGATATCTGGCTTCCGGGTTTAACCCATTCGGACGATAATATTCAAACTGCGTGTTCGGCGACACAAGTTTCTGCATCAGAAAGCCAACCGCTTTTTCCCGGTCTTCCGATACACACGTCCACTCCTGAATATTTCCGGTCAGCGGACCTGACAAACTGCCGGTGCTGCCCTGATCCGAAAAATTTCTTCCCCGGTAAAAAGAACCGGTCTGCAGCACTTTGCGCCACTCTTTATAAAGTGCGATCTGCGTTTTTACTGCATCGAAATCCTCCTTTTTCATGTCGCAGAAATTACATTCATATCCGCAGATTCCAAACGCTGCCACCTGAAATCTTGTCTCAAGCGGTGTCATTCGGAGCGTCTGGTGATTCGGGCAGGATGAGACATGTGCGCTCACCACGGACATCGGATAACCGTAACTGTATCCGGTCTGAATCTCCGCACGGCACAGTGCGTCTGTGTCATCACTCGCCCAGATCTGTGGAAAATACGATAAAATTCCAAGATCAAACCGGTTGCCGCCTGCTGCACATCCCTCAAATAAAATTTCCGGGAATCGCTCTGTCAACTCCTTCATACACCGGTAGAGTCCAAGCACATAACGGTGTGCCACCTCCCCTTGCCGCTCCGGTGGAAGTATCTTTGAATAATAATCGGTCACGATCCGGTTCATATCCCATTTCACATAGGCGATATTGGCAGATGAGAACAGGTCACTCATCTGCCCAATGATATAGTCCTGCACCTCTGCCCGGCTCAGGTCGAGCAGCCGCTGGTTTCTTCCCTCGGAATGATTTTTGCCCGGAATATCCATCGCCCAGTCCGGGTGCGCCTTATAAAGTTCACTGTCCACGTTCACCATCTCCGGCTCTACCCAGATGCCAAAATCCATACCAAGATCGTTGATTTTTTTGCAGAGACCAGCCAACCCGTTCGGAAGCTTTTTCGTATTCACCTTCCAGTCTCCTAGCGATGACCGGTCATTGTCCCTGTGGCCAAACCATCCATCGTCCATCACAAACAGTTCAATCCCTGCTTCCTTTCCGGCTTTTGCGAGCTGGAGCAGTTTTTTCTCATTGATATCAAAATACGCGGCTTCCCAGCTGTTCAGCAATACCGGGCGCACTTTTTTCTTCCACGCACCACGCACAATATGTTCCCGTACAAAGCGGTGCATACACTGGCTCATCCCATTGTAGCCGGCTTTGGAATAAGCCATCACTGCCTCCGGTGCCTCAAAGCTTTCCCCTGCCGGAAGCTGCCAGCAAAAATTCTGCGGATTGATTCCAGAGACAAACCTTGTTTTTCCATAGCTGTTCACTTCGACCGCCTCATAATGGTTTCCGCTATATACAAGATTGAATCCATAGCAGTCCCCGGTATCCTCCGTGGTCTCTCTCCCACTTAACATCACAAACGGATTCGCTCTGCTTGAGGAAGTTCCGGTATAAGAAGCATTTACGTATTTCCCTGCTGCCACCGGGACATCCCATCTTCGCATCTCCCTCGCCCACGCGCCATGAAAGGAGGTAAACACATGATCCGATGTCGGAAAATCGACCTGACAGCTCATCAGCCGCCGGATCTGCACTGCATTTTCACCGTCATTGATGAGTTTTGCACTTCTTGTGATCACATCACAATCCTCATAAATATAATAATGAAGTTCTAATTTCAAAGCAGAATTGTTGTCTTTTAACGTCACACACAGATGTTCCACCTGATTTTTTTCATCATAGGAAGCTGGAAATGCATCCTCTGCATCTCTCGCCTCTCTTCCCTCAAACCGGACAGACGATTCATACACAAAATCCGAGGAAAAACTTCCATCTTCATAGATAAGTTCCACAAACGGCTCCCTGATATCTCCCTTTCCATAAGCGGACATTTCCAGACACAGATCCTCTAACGTATAGGCGTCATGTTCCCTGTCGTAGACACAGCTGTTTCCCGGCTGAAAGGTATGTTTTTCGATCAAAGGTGCGACCGCATTTTCATCCAGAGGCTCACACACATGGATTTTTCTTCCATAATATAAATGCTCCAACTGCCCTGTCGGCAATTTGCGGAACGCATAGGTCGTATGTTCTGTATGTAACACAAAAATATCATTAGCTGTCTGAATCATGATTTTCTCCTCTTTTAATTCTGATGTTTTTTCTCTAATTCTTTGGAAATCTCCGCTAACTTCCGGTCTGTCAGAATATAACGTTTCTTAAATACGATAAATCCGATCACCAGCACAACGATCGGAATGATCGTCATGGATAAACGCAGTCCCATGCGGGAGGATGCTGCGATCGGTTCCGTTACTACCGCTTCTTTGTTTGAACTGATATGGAACACAAATAAAACCATCGAAGATATAAATCCTGCGATTCCTGAGGCGAGCTTTACAACAAACGTCTGCATGGAAAAAATGACGGATTCGTCTCTCCGGTTATTTTTAAATTCACCATAATCTACCGTATTTGCTAAAAAGATGGTAATAATTACATTCAACACACCGACTGCCGCCATGATCAGTGCCGCCGGAATAAACAGCCATACGACAGAACTTGTTCCGGTTGCGGAAATAATAATGATCAAAATATATCCGGTCACTGCCATTCCAAAACAGGTATAGAAAATTTTAATCGTGTCCATGAATCTGCGGAGCACAGGAAACAGGATCATCATCGCCAAAATCTGACATCCACCGCCGACCATATTAAACAACGTAAAATCTCCCTGATAAGTACTTGGGCTGAAATCATATTTTAAAAAAAAGTAAACCAGCTGCTGGGTGATATATAAGGCCGTATTGATCATTACGATTGCAACTACAACTGTCATTGCCTGATCATTCTGGATCAGCGCCCGAAACATCTCACCGATGGAAGCGTTCTTCATATCGACCGTTGATTTTTCTTTGATGCACAGACAGGTGATCAGAATGAAGATCACAAATAACACCGCAATGATCAGTGCAAATTTACTGTATCCGATACGGTTGATCTCATTGTCTGTCGTTCCACCGAATGCTTTTCCAAGTGCGGCAACACTCATAACCGTGACGATCGATACCAGTGCGGAGCCGACACCTGCGCAGGAACGTGCAAATGCAGACAATCCCTCTCTCTCTTTTCCAGCCTCTGTAAATGCCGGAATCATACTCCAGAATGGAATATCCATCATCGTGTAAGTCATGCCCCACAAAATGTAGGTAACAGACGCATATGCCACTAACCCTGCACCGTTTAATTCCGGTGGGATCGTGAACATCAGGTAAAGTACAACTGCGTTTGTGACCGTACCGACAAGCAGCCACGGACGAAATTTTCCCCATCTCGTTTTTGTCTTTGCGACCAGCACACCCATGATCGGGTCGTTAAATGCATCAAACACGCGGGCTGCCATCAAAAGAACTGCGATCGCTGCTGCGCTGATTCCCATAACATCCAGAAAATAAATGGAAATGTAGCTGGCGGAAAGCATGTAGACCATATCCTTTCCCACTGCCCCGATTCCATAGGCAAATTTCTCTCTGCCGCTCAAACTTCTCTTTGCTTCCATCGTAAAAATCTCCTTTTTCTCCATTAAAAATTCATCATTTCTGTTTATTTTTTAATCCCATTGCAAGTTCCACAACTTTGTAAGCACCGTCATAAAGACCTGCCTTTTTATTCGTTACAATGTTCTGACACATATCTGAAAGAAAAGTATCATCCTGTAAAAATAATTCCAGCATCTGGATCGTGTGCGGAATATCCCGGCACTCTAACGTTCCGTCTCCCACCTCCGCAGAATGGATCGCACCCCACATCTCATGTTTTCCCACGCGGCGGATGAACAGTTTCGGCACCGGATAAAATGCGAGTTCACTCGGTTTTGTCACTAAGACATCACAGCTTCTCATGAGAAGATTCGTGCAGTATACCGCCTCGAAAATATTTTTGTGCCAGAATCCGTGAATCCCTTCGATTTTCTCCTTTCCATCCAATGCTTTTTGTGCAAATGCTTCTGTATCTGCCCAACGATTAAAATGCTCCGTTGCATAGTTTTTCATCTCAGGAATTTCTGCCAGCAGCGCTTCCCAGACATTTTTGTAATCGCCCACGTTGACGTATAGCGCCGCCTGCTTCTTCTCAATATACGGAAGCAGGAATTTGATGATCGCTGCAAAAATCTCCTTCTGCGCACCAGCCCCGCCGATCGTTAAAAGGAAACGCATCGGCTCTCCATTCTCTTTTCTCCGGATACGCGCCGCACAGTCCGCTTCGATGCCCTGCACAAGTTCATGGTCAATGTAATGCCCTGTGTATACAAGGCTGTCGGATGGCATTGGTTTATTTACTTTATCTTTATTCATGCCGTTTAAAATGCGGTATCCCATATAGGAATTATGACACTGGATCGTATGCACGCTTCCCTCTGACAAATGTAGTGCCATCGGCCAGTTATCCGGGATCGCATTCACCACGTATTTCATTCCGGCATGTACGGCTGCCTGCGCCGGCCAGACATGTGTTCCGATCACCGGAATATCCTTCGGCACATTGCGGTACACCGGAGCCATCAGCTCCGCATTTTTCTGGTCTGCCGCATTGTAGGACAATGCCCGGAATCCCTCATAATTCATTGGCTCCCAGACAAGTTTGTTAAAAATCGGATTTTTCGAGAGCCTTGAGCCGAGTGAATACAGATCATTCTGTGCACCGATCACTTTTGTGCAGGTCGTCTCACCATAGGAATTTAAGTCCATCCAGTAAGGCGTATAGCCCATCGCCTTCGCCGCAGACGCCATCGCCATGGAAATGCGGTAGTGTCCAAATCCCATACGGATATTTCCGACAATAATCCCTTTTTCTGTGTCAAATGTACCTTTTTCCGCATGCGCATTGACATCATAATGTGCATTCTCTGCCAGATTTCCCACCAGAATATTATAAACCCCCAGGGAATCTCCGATATAACGGTTCTTCTCGACCGCCACCTCATAATTTTTCTGGGAATCATCTCCAAATTTTTTCATATATTTCTTTTTGGACTTCACTGCCTTTTTGTAAACCTTGTCCGGCATTTTATTTCCAAAAATCACGCTTGATCTGTCTGTCATGTTTTCATTCTCTCCAAACTTTAAAAATTTCTCTCACTTTGAACCGTAAAACCGATTTTTATCTCCGTGTCACAATCCCGTATGATAAGTGCCGCATTCTGCTTTTCTCCTGGCTGAAGCCTTTTGCTCTTCACATAAGCGCCGCCCATTCCTCCCTGCAAAGCCACCGTCTTTGGTCCGATGATTTCAATCGGTCCCTCTGTCTCAAAGGTAAGTGGTTCATTGTAAAATGGAAGGATATTGCCGTGTTCGTCCTGTGCCTGAATCCGAACCTCAGCCACATCATAACTCTCTGCGTCGATCAGATTCTCATGATCCGCCACTGCTGAAATCTTCCGCTCTGTCATCGGTTCTTTGATGATTGTTTTCACCACCCGCTCCTGCCTTGTAGATACATCCACCATCACCGCCTCAAAACGATACGTTGTGGAGGTGCCACCCCAGTCGCCAATGTATTTGTTATACAACCGGACTGCCTCTTCCATATTCATATGATAGCGGAGGATCAGCCATATTCCCGTCGCATAAATGGACTTTGGAAGCTTTGCGAACCCAAACCTGGTAAACGCATTCAAAGCTTTTTTCACACCGGCTTCCTGTCCCGGTTTCATATGTTCTTCCTGCAGGGCATCTCCGATAAAATCATCGATAAGAATCGGACCGTGTTTCAGATGTGTGTACGGAGAATCTGCGGCACTGTACTCCTTAATGAACCGGTCATTTTTATACATCCGCACCTTATCCGCATTCGTAAAAATATAGGTTTCCCCGCGGTTACATCCCGGATGTTCCCCAATATCCATGGAAGAACTTAATTCCAGCACCGGCTCTTTCTCCTGCTGACAAGCATAGACCGCCGCTGCCAGTTTCGGATTGCGGAACATATCCATGACTCCGTGATAACAGATGCGATCACCACTTCCGAAATCCTTGTGAGTGTTGTAATCAAACATGCACCAGCCAAAGCATCCTGCAATGTCCTCCTCGGCTGCCACCGCATCCAAAACATTTGCATGGCGGAGCGCATGCTCTGCCCGGTGTTCTTCCCAGTCAAAAGTCTTCGTCGGATACATATGCCCATTGTATTCACTGATGAGGTATGGTTTTTCCATATCCGATGTCACATTCTTTTTCGGCTCACATCCCTTTGCTTTTCCATCATGCACAAAATCATTGTAGGTATACACATCTTCCAACAGACTGCTTTTTCTATTTGCACGCACACCACCTGTCGGTCTCGAATCATCGAATTCATGCGCCGCCTCATTTGTTCTTCTGTAAAATGCATCATCATCCTGCGATTCATTAATACGCACGCCCCAGAGAATGATCGAAGTGTGATTCCGGTACTGTTTCACCATATCCCTGACATTTTCCACTGCCTGATCTTTCCATGCAGCATCACCGATATGCTGCCATCCCGGAATTTCGGTAAAAACAAGCAGCCCTATTTCATCACACCGCTCTATAAAATAATGGGACTGTGGATAATGGGAAGTCCGCACCGCATTCGCCCCAAGCTCCCTCTTTAAAATATCCGCATCCAGCTGCTGCATGGATTTTGGCATTGCATATCCAACATACGGGTAACTCTGGTGACGATTTAAACCTCTCAGTTTTATTTTTTTGCCGTTCAGATAAAATCCGTCTTTTTTGAATTCTGCCCTGCGGAATCCGATTCGGTCTATCCTCTCATCCATTAACTTTCCATCACAGATTAATTCTGTCTTAACTTCATAAAGTTCCGGATGTTCCAGATCCCACAGGATCACATTTTCTACCGGATAGGAAAGCTGCATGGAAGTGCCGGAGATTTCACTCTCCCCTAATGGCCGATACTCTCCTGTCTTTTTATTTTTAAGACTCTGTTTTAAAAACAATCCCTCCTGCGTTCTTTGCACCGTCACCTCAGAGATGAGTTCCGCATTCTGGTCATCCATTTGTCCAATGTCTGTCCTGATAAAAATATCTTCGATGTAGTCTTTATTTTTAATATCCAGATAGACATCCCGGTAAATGCCGCCGTATGTCATATAGTCGATCACATAACCAAACGGTGGAATATTCAAATCCTCCCTGCTGTCTACTTTCACTGCAAGGATATTTTTTTCTCCATAGCGGAGTGCTCCGCTGATGTCCATGGTAAAAGCTGTATATCCACAGTGATGTTCTCCCACTTTATCTCCATTTAAAAATACTTCGCTGTCATGGGCTGCACCATCAATCGTCAATAATATCTTTTTCCCTTTCCAAGCTTCCTCTGCCTCAATCACTCTTCGATAACCGCTGACCATCTGATAGCAGTGTTCATCAAAATAGTGAAGCGGCGTTTCCTTACAGGTATGTGGAAGCCTGACATTCTGCATTACACTGTCATCATAAGCTGCCTCTGTCATAGAAGCTTCAAACTGTTCTGCAAACTTCCAGTCATTGTTCAAATAAATACGTTCTGACATCATCATCACCCTCTCTGCTCTTCTGTGTAACGAACTCCATGCTATCTTTTACCTTGTAATTCCATCCACCAGTATATTGACTACTTCCTCTAACGCCTCGTTGTAGGAAATCTGATTTGTGATCAGAATATCTCTCTGGAAAAACTGCTCAAGCGTTGCCTCCATCATGGTTTTCAAAATTGGAATCTGAATCGGCCGCACCGTGCCCTCATGAATCCCCTGCTGGATCAGGGCGATCGTTGTCTCCCAGCCTGTCTCTAACCGCTGCTCCACTTTTTTATAAATTTTTGGATATTTATCTTTCAATAAATATAGCTGCCGAAAATCAATGTCTTTATAACCCTCCGGGAGCACTCCTAAAATTGCCCGAATCTTCCCAACCGTATCAAGCGAAGTATCCGAGAGTACTTTCTGCTCGCTCTCTTTGATGGAATCAAAACAGTAATCCACCATCTCTGACACCAGTGTATTCTTATCCTGAAATACGGTATAAATCGTTTTCTTACTGATTCCAAGCAGGGCGGCGATATCATCCATCGTAAACTTCAATCCCTTTTTATTAAATGCCTGAATCGTTCCCTCTAAAATGGTCTCCCGTAACTCCATATCCGCTCCCCTTCTCTGCTTTTTATTTGGAAACTATTTTTCACATTTCCGTTTCCATTATTGTAACATGTTCCAGTTTTTCTCACAAGAAACTACTTTCACAAAAATAGTTTCCATTTTTTGTAGAAATGTACCAACAGGAATCCCTGCTTGCATACTATGAAAATGTCGATTAAAATAAAATAAGTCAGGCATATTCCGTTACCTCTTTTTACATAACATGTAACCGGATTCTGACCTTTGTTTTACTATCAGAAAGGAATTTTTCTATGAAAACATTATATTTTGAATGTAAGATGGGTGCTGCCGGAGACATGCTCATGGCTGCCCTTTATGAAATATGCGACCAGAAAGAATTATTTTTGCAGACGATGAATCAGGCTTTCTCGGAATATGGGATTCAGATTTCTGCGGAGGAATCAAAAAAGTGCGGCATTTCCGGCACACATATGCATGTTATGATAAACGGAGAAGAGGAAGGCGTGCATGTACATGAACATGTACATACACATACCCATGATCACACAGAAGCAGAACATGTACACACGAACGAGCATGAGGCAGCGGAACATCATCATGATGAATCTTCCCATGCGCACACGCATCACAGTTACCAGTCTGTCCTCGCACAGATCGAACACTTACAGCTTCCTGCCCAGGTAAAAGCAGATGCCGCTGCTATCTATCGCCTGATCGGAGAAGCAGAATCTGCCGTACACAACACCACATTAGAACAGATTCATTTTCATGAGGTTGGAACTTTGGATGCGCTGGCTGATGTCTGTGGCTGTGCTCTTCTCATGTATCTGATTACACCGGAAAAAGTATTCGCTTCCCCGCTTCATGTCGGAAGTGGTTTTGTAAAATGCGCCCACGGTATCCTCCCTGTTCCAGCTCCTGCGACCGCGGAGCTTTTAAAAGGAATCCCTTTTTATACCGGTTCCATCAAGGGCGAACTTCTGACGCCAACCGGTGCCGCTATCCTTCGCCATTATGTGGAAGGTTTTGAAGAAATGCCTGTTATGACTTTAGAACATATCGGCTACGGCATGGGACAAAAAGACTTTGAAACCGCCAACTGTGTCCGGACATTTCTCGGTGATGTTCAGGCGAACGGTTATGATGATAAAATTTTAAGTATCTCCTGCAATCTGGATGATATGACAGGCGAAGATATAAGCTTTGCTGCGGAAACCCTTTTAAACGCCGGCGCACTCGATGTATATACGATCCCGATCCAGATGAAAAAAGGCAGACCAGGGATTATCCTGACCTGCCTCTGTGCGCTGTCTGAAAAAGAAAATTTCACAAACCTTTTCTTTCAGCACACAACCACCCGCGGCATCCGTTATGCTGTTTACGAACGTGTGAAACTCGTCTCCACGTTTGAGACAAAAGAAACACCTTACGGAAAAATCCGCATAAAAAAAAGTTCCGGTTATCATGTAGACCATGAAAAACCGGAATTTGAAGATTTAAAAGCAATTGCTTTCAAACAGGGCTGTTCCCTGAAAGATGTACGAAATCTGCTCGACTGATATGCAAATAAATCCCAATAGGATTTTATCCTGAACACTCTATTTATTATTATGTTATGTGTATATCTGCAGACTACACGGTACCTATTTATACATTTGCAGTCTGATTCATATGTGCATACATCTGTGTTGTTGAAATATCGGAATGTCCTAATATCTCCTGCACGCTCTTTAAGTCTGCCCCGCTGCACACAAGATGTGCAGCAAAAGAATGTCGCAGCATATGCGGAGTGATCTCGGACTCTATTCCTGCCCGCTTTCCATAGGACTTGATCAGCTTCCAGAATCCCTGACGGCTCATCGCATCCCCGGAACAATTGGTAAACAACCAGATGGAATTCTCATCCTTCACCAACTGTGGACGTCCATCCTTGATATATCTGACAAGTGCGTCCTTTGCCACCGGAGTCATTGGAATCATACGCTCCTTGTGTGAATCTACACATGTAATATACCCGGTATCAAAATTCACATCTGTTAATTTCAAAGAGATCAATTCAGAAACACGGATTCCTGTTGCATACAACAATTCAAGCATTGCTTTATCACGCAGACCTTTCGCCGAATTATCCTTCGGCTGGGCTAACAGGCGGTTTGTTTGCTCTGTTGTCAGAATAGTTGGGGCTTTCTTCTCCACCTTTGGAGCTTTCAGTTCAAAAGCTGGATCTGCGCTTGTCCTTTGTTCTAACTCTTCATAGTGAAAGAATGCTTTCATGGACGCAACACTTCTGGATACTGTTGCAGGCTTTAATCCTGACTGTTCTAACTCTATCACATAAGAATTCAGAACTTCTGGGGTAACAGCGTCAATTCTATCCACTCCATGTGCTGTTAAATACAAAATCATCTTCTTTAAGTCTCGCTCATAAGATACTTCTGTATTCTCTGAAGTTTGTTTTTCCTGATGAAGATATTGGATAAAATTATGTATATCCTGATTCATGCTCATTACCTGCCCCGATTCTTTTCTCTCAATGTAAACTCTTTCAAGCCGAAAAAATACCTCATTTTCGAGGTATATTTCCTATTATAATGATTCAGAAATCAAAATGCAATCAGTATTTTTGCCTGTTTTTTTGTTTCTTTTTGTCCATATACAACATGTCGTTTTTTGTAATTTCTGTCTTACCATATGTTGTAATTATTCATTACAATTTTTTTACATACATATTACATAATCTGCCCCATTTTCGCTGTCATAGTACTTTTTTCAGGAAAAACGGTGAAATATACCCCTCTGCAAGACACCCCAGCACAACGAGCAAAGCACAGACAAATATTACTTTTCTTTCTCTTCCTCTCTCATACACGGTGAACGCCAGTAAATAGAAAATCCACTGCGGAAGCATTGCCAGTAAAACTGCTGCGATTCCAGACAGTCCCCGTTCTATCACTGACATTGTGATAAATATTCCTGTCAGGAACAGAAACAGTGCCAGAAAAACCCTTGTCACGATCCTCCTGCCAAATACTGTGCCAAGCAGCAGGATCACAATCAGTCCTTTCATCCGCATGAAAAAAATATACCAGAAATACTGGTCATAGGACATGCTCCAGAAAGTGACAGCTGACTGATCCCAGAAGGAAGTCACACCATAGGTGTTCAACAAACCGCTTCCCATAAGATTGACAAGCAATATTCCGGCAAGGAAACATAATGCATAGATGATCTTATTTTTTTGAATCACAATTTTCTACCAAAAATCAATCTTACTAATAATCTATGCTTTTCCGGAATCCTTATTCAGCAAATTCTTATAGGCGAGGATTGCAGAAACCGTCTTGGAATCCTGTATTTTACCTGCATAGATCATTTCACACAATTCGTCTACATCATGTGCTTCCACGTCTATCGCTTCTCCCTCGTCCAGATGCTGTGTACTCTTCACTAAATCTCTTGCAAGGTACACATCGATAAATTCATCACAAAATGCAACCGTCGTTCGAAGTGAAAGCAAAAATGACAGATTCTCACTCCGGTATCCGGTCTCCTCTTCGAGTTCCCTTGCAGCACACACTTTGGTATCTTCTGTCACACTGTCTCTCGCTCCGGCAGGAATCTCTAACGTCATACGCTCTAAAGCATTCCGGTACTGTCTCACCATTAGCAGTTTTCCATCCTCACGCACTGCAACAACTGCCGCAGCTCCCTTTCTATGTGAGACAAAATCCCATTCTTCTGTTTTGCCATTTGGAAGTTCCATTGTATCTTTGTACACATCAAGAATAGTGCCTTTCATCACCAATTCCCGTTTAATTCTTTTTGCATGTTCACTCATCTTTCTTTCCTCCTGCCTCTTCTGGTTCTAGGATTATTCTATAACAATCGAACGCTTTTTCATATAAAAAAGAAGATTCGAAACAGGATCCATCCTCTTCAAATCTTCTTTTATGCTCTCTTTGTCAAGCTATTTCGCAAAATCCGTTACACGTGACTCGCGAATCACATTTACTTTAATCTGTCCAGGGTATTCCAATTCAGACTCAATCTGTTTTGCAATATTGCGTGCCAATAATACCATGTCAGCATCGCTGATCTGTTCTGGAACTACCATAATTCGAATCTCTCTACCTGCCTGAATAGCAAATGATTTTTCTACTCCCTTAAATCCGTTTGAAATATCTTCTAATTGTTTTAATCTGTTGGTATAAGTATCAAGTGTCTCTCTTCTTGCGCCAGGTCTGGCCGCACTGATTGTATCAGCAGCCTGCACAATACAAGCAATCAAAGACTCAGGTTCTACATCACCATGATGAGCCTCAACTGCATTGATAATAATTGGAGATTCTTTGTATTTTCTACATAAATCAACACCAATCTGAATATGAGATCCTTCCATATCATGATCCACAGATTTACCAATATCATGTAAAAGACCTGCACGTTTTGCAGTTCTTACATCTACACCAATTTCCGCTGCCAATAATCCGGAAAGCTGTGCTACTTCAATAGAATGCTTTAATGCATTCTGTCCGTAACTTGTCCTGAACTTCATTCTGCCGAGTAATCGAACGAGTTCCGGATGAATTCCGTGAACACCAACTTCTAATGTTGCTGCTTCACCTTCCTCACGGATCATTGTTTCAACTTCTTTTTGTGCCTTTTCTACCATTTCTTCGATTCTAGCCGGATGAATACGTCCATCTACAATCAATTTTTCCAAAGCAATGCGGGCAACTTCTCTTCTGATTGGATCAAATCCAGACAAAATAACTGCTTCCGGTGTATCATCAATAATTAAATCCACACCTGTCATCGTCTCTAACGTACGAATATTACGTCCCTCTCGTCCGATGATTCTACCTTTCATCTCGTCATTCGGAAGCTGTACAACAGAAATTGTTGTCTCTGCCACATGGTCTGCTGCACATTTCTGAATGGCAGTTACCACATAATCTTTGGCCTTCTTATCAGCTTCTTCCTTTGCCTTGTTTTCCATTTCTTTGATTAATTTTGCGGTATCAAGTTTAACATCTTCTTCAACGGTTTTTAAGAGATATTCCTTTGCTTGTTCGGAGGTTAATCCAGAGATTCTTTCCAGTTCCTGTAAACGCTCTTCATTGAGCTTTGCAATCTGAGCTTTCTGCTTGTTGATTTCTTCTTCTTTTGCAGCAAAACCGGCTTCGCGTCTCTCGATGGATTCTAACTTCTTGTCTAAGTTTTCTTCCTTCTGTACGACTCTGCGTTCACTACGCTGAATCTCTGCTCTGCGCTCTTTTACTTCTTTGTCCAGATCATTTTTGACTCTGATGGACTCTTCCTTTGCTTCGAGCATTGCTTCACGTTTTTTGGTTTCTGCTGTCTTTACCGCTTCATCGATAATCTCACGTGCTCTATCTTCCGCATTACCAATCTTAGCATTTGCTACGTTCTTGTGGTAAGCAGTTGTGATAAAGTATGTCAGAACCGCAGTAACGATAAGTGTTATAACAACAGCGATCACTATCTGCAGCACAGGAGCACCTCCTTTATGAAATTTTCATTGTACATATAACATATAATTAGATTAATTTTCTGTCATAATTAACAACAGGTTAATTTTATTCTATTTTCATACTTATGTCAAGTCAATTACTGTTCAATATGCATAATATTGAATGACTCAAAAATAAGAATACAACATATTGTACAAATTTGTCAGATTTTCTCTGAAACAAAATTTTTCTCTCCGGCCTGCTCCTACTGCCGTTCCTGCTTCATGACATGAAGGATATCACTGCTTTTGAATCCCCTGCGGAGTAAAAACTGATAATTCTTCCGCTGTTCACTGACATCTGCATCCTCAAAAGAATAATGCCGCTTCTGCAGTAACTCTGCAATCTTCTTCTGATCATCCGAAACATACTCTTCTTCTAATGCTGCATCAACCAGATTTCTTCCAATCCCTTTTGCCATCAGTTCCATCTTAAGTTTTTGTCTACTTTTCTTCTCCTGATGATAACGGATGTAGGTAGAAGCATAACGAAAATCGTCGATATAATGATAACTTTTTACATAGGCAATTGCGGATTCAATACAACTTTCCGGATATCCATTCTGTTTCAGTTTGTCATAAAGCTGACGCTCTGTCCGGTCCTGCTTTTCCAACAGATGCATTGCCCTCTTGATTGCACGCTTTCCAAGGATTTCATTCAGAATCTTATCATAGACAGCCTCTGTGACAACACAGCCCTCCTCTATCCCAAGCTTTCGAATCTCTCCTTTATAAAGAACAACTTCTGTCCCATCATCAAACCGGATTCTTGCTTTTCCCTTCTCAAGAGGTACGACCGACATGACCTGAAGACTCATTTTTATTCCTCATCCTCTAATACTTCTGGCTCTCCCTCAGCATCCGTCTCTTCTGCAGTACCATCTAACTGGAATTTTTCTCTGACTTTTGCCTCAACCTCTTCACATACGAGTGGATTCTCTCTCAGATAAGTTTTCGCATTCTCACGTCCCTGACCAATCTTATCTCCGTTATAGGCATACCATGCACCGGACTTCACAATAATGCCACAGTCTGCAGCAAGGTCTAAAATATCTCCCTCTTTGGAAATTCCCTTACCAAACATAATGTCAAACTCAGCCTCTTTGAATGGAGGTGCCACTTTATTCTTTACGATCTTCACACGGGTACGGTTACCGACAACCTCTCCTGCCTGTTTCAGAGATTCAATTCTACGGACATCCATACGCACAGATGAGTAGAATTTCAATGCACGTCCGCCGGTTGTTGTTTCTGGATTACCGAACATCACACCAACTTTTTCACGCAGCTGGTTAATAAAAATAACAATACAGTTCGACTTGCTGATGACTGCAGTTAATTTACGGAGAGCCTGGCTCATAAGTCTTGCCTGAAGTCCCACATGGGAATCTCCCATGTCTCCATCAATCTCTGCTTTCGGAACAAGTGCTGCAACAGAGTCAACGATCACGATATCCACTGCCCCGGAGCGAACCATCGTCTCTGTGATCTCAAGCGCCTGCTCTCCACAGTCCGGCTGTGAAATATACAACTCATCAATATTTACACCGATATTCTTGGCATAAGCCGGATCAAGTGCATGCTCCGCATCAATAAATCCTGCGATTCCGCCCCTTTTCTGTACCTCGGCAACCGCATGCAGGGCAACCGTTGTCTTACCACTGGATTCCGGACCATAGATCTCAATAATTCTTCCCTTTGGAAGTCCTCCAAGACCAAGTGCAATATCAAGACTCAAAGATCCAGTTGGAATTGTCTCAACATTCATATGTGCTGAATTATCACCCAGCTTCATAATAGATCCCTTACCATACTGTTTCTCAATCTGTGAAATTGCAGCATCTAACGCTTTCAATTTATCTTCTCTTGCCATTTTCTTTCCTCCAATACGAACTTATGTTCGTTTTCTTGTTCTTATAGTATTATACTTTACCCTAAATGTCAACTACGAACATGAAACAATTCTGTCCCTGTTCATCCTTTTAAGACAGTTTTCCCCCTATTTAAACCATCACTTTCTATTTTTTGCCGGGATTTCATGCCGATCTGGCTGAAATAATTACTCTTGTAACATTTTATTTGATAAAAAAAGATTCTGCTATCTGCAAGATTGACTGTAACTGATAGATAGAAATTTGTCAAGGTGTTTTACAAAACACCCTGAAGCATTTCACGGATCGCATCTTTGCCCTGCACGCCGATTGCTTTTCCCTGAAACAGACCATAATGCATCACAACCAATGTCGGGATACTCATGATCTGATAATTCAGTGCCAGGGAAGCCTCTTCGTCCACGTTCACCTTACCGAATTTTACTTTTCCATCCAGTTCTGCGGCAAGCTCTGCGATAACCGCAGACTGCATTTTGCATGGTTCACACCATTCTGCCCAGAAGTCAAGCACAACCGGGATCTTACATCCCAATACTTCTGCCTCAAAATTATCCTTTGTAATCGTTACAACTGCCATCTTTCTCTCCTTGTTTTTAATAGTTATCAGACAATTCGAAACTTATAAAAACCTAAATTGAATTGTGAAAAATTGACAAAAGACATGAAAGACACTGGGTGAGCCAAAATCGAACAAGTTCGATTGGTACTTAGAAGGCTGGTACAACGGTAAGTTGTGCCTGGCTTCTTAGTACCGCTGCGAGCGACACGTAGCGAGAGCGTGTCTTGAATGTTTTTGTTAATTTTGAACAATTTAAAGAAGATTATGAAGAGTTTCGTAGCTATCTGATAACAGTGAATTTATTCGCGTCCGAACTCTGACAATACAAGTCCTTCATTTCGGTCAAGTACCATGCCGACACTCCATGAATTGACAAACAGTAATAATGGACGTCCTTTGAGATCCTGGATCTTCTTCATATCGGAAGTTCCAACGATCTTATCCATATTGATATCCTCATTTTCAATCCAACGGATATGCTCATACGGAAGGTTGTCCATACGGATCTCAACGTTATATTCATTCTCCAGACGATATTTTAAAACGTCAAACTGAAGCACACCGACAACGCCGACGATGACTTCCTCCATACCCATGTTATATTCCTGGAAAATCTGGATTGCACCTTCCTGTGCGATCTGCTGCATTCCCTTCATGAACTGCTTACGCTTCATGGTATCCACCTGACGCACTCGCGCAAAATGTTCCGGTGCAAAGGTTGGGATTCCCTCAAACTTGAAAGGTTTTGCTGTTGTCAGGGTATCACCGATGGAGAAAATACCCGGATCAAACACACCAATGATATCTCCGGCATAAGCCTCATCCACGATGTGGCGCTCCTGCGCCATCATCTGCTGTGGCTGGGAAAGCTTGATCTTTTTATTGCCACCCTGTACGTGGGTAACTTCCATGCCCGCCTCAAATTTTCCGGAACAGATACGCATAAACGCGATACGGTCACGGTGCGCTTTGTTCATATTCGCCTGAATCTTGAACACAAACGCAGAGAAATCTTCCTGAAACGGATCGATCTCCCCGATATCTGCTTTTCTCGGAAGCGGAGAGTACGTCATTTTCAAAAAGTGCTGTAAAAATGTCTCCACACCAAAGTTTGTTAACGCGGAACCAAAAAATACAGGGGACAACTCACCTTTTGACACCAGATCCATATCAAACTCTGCACTTGCTCCGTCAAGCAGCTCGATTTCCTCTAACAGCTTTTCTTTTGCTGCCTCACCGATTTCATCTACAAGCGCCGGATCATCAATGTGAATGTGTCTCTCCGTTCCCTCTTTTGTTCCTTTTAACGTATCAGAGAACGTCATAACCTCTTTTGTATTGCGGTCATAAACACCTTTAAATCCTTTTCCGGAACCGATCGGCCAGTTGATCGGGCAGGTTGCGATTCCAAGCTCTTTTTCGATCTCATCCAACAGATCAAACGTGTCGTTCGCATCGCGGTCCATTTTGTTGATAAACGTAAAAATAGGGATATGGCGCATCACACAGACCTTAAACAGTTTTCTTGTCTGCGCCTCAACACCCTTTGATCCGTCAATGACCATGACGGCGGAATCTGCTGCCATCAAAGTACGGTAGGTATCCTCCGAGAAATCCTGATGTCCCGGCGTATCCAGAATATTGATACAGTAACCGCCATAATTAAACTGCAATACAGAGGAAGTGACGGAAATACCTCTCTCCTTCTCAATCTCCATCCAGTCGGAAACCGCATGGCGGGCAGTTGCCTTTCCCTTTACAGATCCGGCAAGATTGATCGCACCTCCGTAAAGCAGGAACTTCTCTGTCAATGTCGTCTTACCTGCATCCGGGTGGGAAATGATCGCAAAGGTACGTCTTTTTTCTATTTCTTTTCTTAAATCAGCCAAAATATATCCTCCAAATATAAAAAGCACAGCGGTTCTCAAAAAGAACCTGTAATGTGTAAATAAAGTCCCAAGAGACCGCTGTCATGTCTCATTGTAACACCGCACAGCCTGCTTTGCAGACTGCCGCCTTATAAGGATATAACGATAGCCGAAGAAAATCAAGGAAAATCTGATATTATTCCGTGTCCACCTCGCCTACTACAATTGGCGTAATGATCACATTTTCCGCGGAAACATTTGTTTTGCGTTTCACAATATCCTCCACCTGTGCGCGCTTTGCATCCGTCACTTCTCCCATATTTAAGACAACATCACAGCTGTCCTCGGTGATGCTTACCACCACATCTGTGAATCCTTTTGCCTCCAAAAGCATTTCTGCCGCATTTTCGCGCTCTGCGATATCCGTCATTGCGATCATTTTATTGATTGCATCCTGTTTTAACTCATCGGAAATCGCATTATTATTTACGATCTCCAACAATGTCTCCTTGTTTTTTGAGCGGATCTGTTCACGGTTTAATTTCATTTCCGAAGCATAGTCGATATTGGCAACGGTCGTACTGGTGAGCACCGCCTCTCCCGGATTGACGACTTCCTCTGCCCCTGCTGTTCCATCTGCCACTGTCTGCCCTGTTCCTTCCGCTGCAGGTTCTCCCTCCGTGCCCGCCGCTGTCTCTGCGCTTCCATCCGTTACTGCCGCTGTCTCCGTCCCGTCCGGTTCCTCCGCCGTAAAAATCTCATTCTGCAAAACATCTTCATCCGAAATGTCGTAATCCTCTTCCAGTTCCCCTGCACTCACCTCTGCGTTTGCCGCCTCCGCCGCTGTCTGAAGTTTTCCGTCATCCATATTGTTATTCATGTAACTGAAATACCCTGCAACAGCGATCATAAGCGCCAGTGCCGTGATCACCAGCTGATTTTTTCGAAATATTTTCTTCATGTGATTCCTCCTTATTTACCCTCTGGAACTACTCATCTTCACTACTTTTATTTTATGTGCTTCCACCCGGAATAATGCCATTACTGTATCGGAAATATCAGAAATCACCCTGGGATCATCCCCGCCCTCTGCCACCACCAGAACGCCCTCTACTTTGGGAAGCACTTCTTTTGTCACATAAGGCTGCTTTTCACTGCCGTTTTCCACATACACCGTTGTCTCCTCCGTCTCCTGCTCCGTCGTTGTACGGGTTCCTCCACCTGCATCACTTTCCTCGATACGGTTTCTCTGTTCTTTCTGATCTTTTTCCACGATCGTTTCACCGGAATCTGACAGTGTGATCATCACCTCTGTCTCTCCTACCCCCTCCATCTGCCCAAGTACCTGCTTTAATCTCCTTTCCAGCGCAGCCGCATAAGCATTCTGGCTGCCCTGTGTGCTCCCGGAATCCGAAACTGCCCCGGCTGTCTCCTGCCCCGCCGTATTCCCACTCTCTGACTGCTTCGGCGATAACGGCATTGCAATGATCAGAATCAGCACACCCGCAAGTGCAATGGCGATCCAGTCACTTTTTTTGAGTTGCCGCAGTCTATTCATACAGGATATCCAACTGTTCTTCCGATAATTGATAATAACTCACCAGCTTTTCTTTTAATTTTTTATATGCGCTATCCTCAGAAGCCTGTTTTTTCTGTCCATCCTCCAGCACAACTTTTCCGATCACAATCCCTTCCTTTACCGGATTAGCCAGCGTCATGCGGATACATTTGATCTCATAATTTTCTGTCATCTCCACTGCGATCTCCTTCACTGCAAAATTTTCTTCCTGTGCCATCTGTGTAACATCAAGCGCAATGGCATCCTCATACTTTTTCACATAGTGATCATTGTCCAGATAAGTGATTTTTTCTGCATCTGTCTGGACCTCCTCCATCTTCTGTAAAAAAGACTGATATTCAATTTTTTCCAGAAAAGCGTCACTCTCTCCCATCCATCCCAAAACCGGATAGAGCAGTCCAAAGGCCAGGATCATCTGCGAAAAAAAACGGATATACTTCTGCATGCCCGCCTTCGGAACCATCTCAAGCAGTATCGTGAGCACAAGAAAAAGAATGACATAGCTTTTCAGATAACTAAAAATCCCGTTCATCGGCTCCTTCCCATTATCCTCAATAAATAAATCCCGACGCTGCCGCCGTCAGTGCGATCGTCACAAAAAACAACAGCACACTGTATCCCAGCAGTTTTACATAGAGCATACCTCCGTTTGCCAGACCTTTTAAGCAGCCGGAGATCCGCTTATCCGACACAGGCTCAGTCACTGCCGCTGCCAGTTTGTAAAAGAATGCAAGGCACAGCGCCTTGAGCAGGGGAACAAGACTGATCAGGACAAGCACCACAAGTCCCGCTGTCCCCACACAGCTTTTCATGACGATCCCTGCGCCAAGGAGCAGCTCGGTCACGCTGCCCACCGCATTTCCAAGCCCCGGGATCACAGAAGCCGTTTTTGCAAAAATCCCATGCCCCATCCGGTCTTTTGCCGGGCCAATCAGGTTCTGTACTACATTCAGCCCCAATACGAGCACTCCTGCGATTTTTATCCCCCAGTTGATCACCTCAGAAAACAGTTCCGTCAGATTTGAAAAGCGCTCCTCCGGCACAAAATGACCGAACATTTCCAACAGCACATAAATATGGATCAGAGGCATCAGCAGATTTAAAAACAGCCACTCCACCAGATAGATCACCAGAAATGCGGTCTGGTAAAATCCCGCAGCACTGCTCACATTTGAGGCAAACATCATGCTGAGACAAAACGTCGGCACCATGACTTTCATAAATTCCACACAGCTTTCCAGCGACTTCGACACGACCTCCTGAAAGAGAAGAAATGTCTGCAAAAGCATGACTGCCATGACACAATACACCAGCAGAAAACATAGTTCCGAGATATACGACGCATGAAATGCACCCGCAAAGTTTTTCAGAACCGAAAAACAGAACGCCAGCAGTACAATTTCCAAAAGCATCTTCCGGTTAGCTGCTATCTCCCCAACGAGTGATGTTTTTATCGCAGAAAACACATGTTCTCCCCACGCTGTGCTCACCCCATCCTGCATCAATTCTTCCACCAGACCGGAAAAAGAAACCTGCTCCACGCCATAGTTTTCTAAAAATGTATCCAATTTTCCATAGTCCATCTCATCCGAAAGTTCACTCAGATAACTACCTGCCTCTTCTGCATGAACCTTCACCGGACAAAAGAGCCCTGCGAACATCAGAAACAGTATGATCTTCCACTGCCATCCCACTTTTCTCATAAAAGGCTCCCTATCGTATCAATAAATGCCATCAGTACCGGGAGACTCACCACAAGGATCGACATTTTGGCAAAGTTTTCAATCTGTCCTGCGATTGCTCCATAGCCGGCATCTTTGCACACATTTACTGCAAATTCTGCCGCGTAGGTAATGCCCACCATTTTGATCACCAGACCAATATAAGTACTGTCAATGTCGATCATCCCCTCTAACTTCTCCACAAATTCCAACACGATCTGAACCTTTGTGATAATATAAATAAAAATGCAGATACAGACTGCCATGCTTAAAAACATGCTGTATTCCTGCTTCTCTTTACGCAGCGGAATCGCCAGAAAAACCGCTGCGACACCTAAAATCCCCACTTTTATGATATCCATGCCTTTTTCACTCCCCAGCAGACTGTAACTGCCCTATGATTTATAACGTAAAAAGCGACTGCATCGTCTCAAACAGTTCGTAGATATAAGGCACGATCCAGAACAGCACGATGATAAGTCCCGCCAGACTGGTCAAAAAAGCATGTTCTTCCCGTCCGCTGTGTTTTAACACCTGACTCAACACGGTCACTAAAATCCCAACCGCAGCAATTTTAAAAATCAAATTTACACTCATAAAGTTCCTGCCTTTCCACAGCTTTCGGAGCTTTTACAAAAACAGAAGAATTATGATCAGCCCACACATCACACTGACGGTCTGATACACTTTCTGTTTTTCCTTTTGTTCTCCCCTCACCTGATCGATCACATAATCCAGACGTTCCAGATAATGTTCCAGGCTTTTTTCATTTTCTCCCATGCTTTTTCCGAAAAAGGCACATCCTGCCCCTGCAAAGATTTCTTTTTCCTCCGAAGAGAGCCCCAGCCTTTTCTGCCACGCTTCGATCCGCTCCTGCCAGAGTTCCTGTCCACATCCTCTTTCCTTCTTCTGTAATCCCTCTCCCATCTCCCGGCAGATCTCATTTAGATATGGATTTCTGCTATGTATCGAATGTTCCAGCACAACCTCCATGGAATCCATTGTATACGCTGTTTCATTTGCAATGTCAAAGAGCAGTTTTCGTATGTCATAAAGCAGCCGCAAATGATTTTTCAGATCCATTTGGATCTGAAATCCAAAACCAACGCTTGCCAGAAGAATCAACATACTTCCCAGCACTTTTAACATGTGATCCGCTCCATATGCTCGTCATAAACCTGCATTTTTCTCCTCCCGTTGGTCTCTTTTTCCAGAAAAATGAACCGCTGAAAAAGTCTTCGCTCCATCCACCGTTTCAGATACGGTTTTTCCGACAGTTCTTTCATATTCCCTGCATGGATCGTGCCAAGCACTCTGCTCCCACAGTTTAATGCCTGCTCTACCGCATAAAAATCTGACTCGGCTCCAAGTTCATCCACCGCAATGATCTGCGGTGACATGGAACGGATCAGAAGCTGCATTCCCTCTGCCTTTCCACAGCCGTCCATCACATCGGTTCTCGGTCCCATGTCATTCTGTGGCACACCGTGAAAACTTGCCGCAATCTCCGAGCGTTCATCCACCACACACACCTTCAGCCTGATCCCATATGCCTCCCCATTCGACAACGCACGGATGGAATCCCGCAAAAGTGTTGTTTTTCCGGCTCCCGGCATCGACAGGATCAACGTGTTATAAATGCTGTTCTTCTGCCGGATCAGCGGCAATATTTTTCTGGCGCATCCACACTTTTCGTGGGCAATCCGGATATTTAAGAACGTGATTGGACTGATCCCTGCAATTTTTCCATCCACCAGAACGGTCTGCCCTGCCACGCCAACCCGGTGTCCTCCCTCGATCGTGATATACCCCTGCTTAATCTCCTCTTTGTAGGCATACAGCGAATAATTGCTGATATAATTTAACATTTCCCGCAGATCAGCCTCGCTCGCATGGTACAGATCTTTTTCCCATCTTCTGTAGTCCTTTTCGCTACAGAACATTTGTTCTTTTTCTTTGCCGATCAGATAACAGTTGTCGCTTCCATAGCAAAACTCGATTGGTTGTCCGACTCTCACCCGGATCTCCTCCAACCCGCTCTGCCATGTATCGTCCTGAAAAAATGTTCTCATATGTACCGGAAACAACAATCTTATTTCACACAAGGCGGCACCTCACTTTCTGTTCCATCCTCACGGAATTCTTTTTTTAAAGAAAAAAAGCCATGGGAGTTTGTTTTCTCCCATGACTAATTCTATGACTTGTCTTTCTTTTTATGACTGTTATTCTATTCTTTTCTTACATTCTCTCCGGTGCAGAAAATCCTAATACATCGATACAGGTCTCAAGAACGGACTTTGTAAGCTCTAACAGACGGATGTACGATTTCTGGACTGTCTCATTCTCCTCGGACATGATCTTGGTTCCATGATAGAAACTGTTGAATGCATTGGCGAGGTCATAAATATAGGAACAGATCTTATGAGGTGCTGTCTCCTCAAAAGCGCTCTCCATCACTGCATTGAACTTGGAGAGTTCTAACATTAAATCTTTCTCGCTCTTAGAGTGCGCCGCCCCGATGACTGCACCGCTGTCATCTTTTCCAAGACCGTGATATTTGTTTAAGATCGATTTGATACGGACGATCGTATACAGGATGTATGGGCCTGTATTTCCCTCAAAAGAAGTAAAGCGGTCAATATCAAAGATGTAATCTTTGCTTGCCTGATTGCTCAGATCACCGTATTTGATCGCTGCAAGTGCGACCATTTTTGCAGTGTTCTCCGCTTCCTCTGTGCTGATCCCAAGGTTCTCCTTTGTCTTCTGGTTCTCCTGGATCTTTGCAAGCATCTCCTCATTAATACCGGAGATCAGATGCTCTAAACGCATCACACCGCCATCACGAGTCTTAAATGGTCTTCCGTCCTTGCCATTCATCGTACCAAAACCTAAAAACTTCAGTTCTGTTTCCGGTTTTACGATACCTGTTTTTCTTGCGCAGCGGAATACCTGTGTGAAATATAACTCCTGACGCTTGTCTACCACGTAAATAATCTCGTCCGGGTTATAGTCTTTCATTCTCCATACCATAGTTGCAAGGTCTGTTGTATTGTAAAGGGAAGCTCCGTCTGATTTTAAGATCATGCATGGTGGGATCTCTTTCGTGTCGGTATCCTCTTTGACATCCACGACAAGAGCGCCGTCGCTGATGTATGCAAAGCCATCGTCCTTCATCTTCTGAACCATATCCGGAATATATGGCTGTGCATCAGACTCGCCCTTCCATAGCTCAAAGGAAACATTTAAGTTTGCATAGTTTCTCTTTAAGTCTGTCACGGACACATTTAAAATATGTTTTAAAAGTGCCTGATAACCGCGTTTTCCGTGCTGCAGTTCAAAAGTTGCCTGCATGGCGGCTTCCTTATACGCCTCATCCTCTTTGGATTTCTTGCTGGCAGTCGGATAAATCTCCTCTAACTCAGAGATTGTAAATGGTGCTTCTTCTGGATACTCTCCGGTGTAAGCATCATCAAAATAAACGAGTTCCGGTCTTCTTAACTTTAACTCTGTGATGATCAGTCCCATCTGAAGTCCCCAATCGCCCAGATGCACGTCACCAATCACATTGTGTCCCATAAATTTGCCGATACGCTTCACACTCTCACCAATGATCGCAGAACGCAGATGTCCTACATGGAGTGGTTTTGCAACGTTTGGTCCGCCATAGTCGATCATAATGGTCTTTGGTGCTTCTGTCTTTTCACATCCAAAACGTCCCTCATCTTCCTGCATTTTTGCAACATAATCTGCAAGGTATGCCTCATCAATTTTCAGATTGAGGAAGCCCGGTTTTACAGATTCTGCCATCGCAAAAATCGGGTTTGCAGCAAGTTTTTCCACCACTTCGTCTGCGATCATAAATGGGGCTTTTTTGTATTCCTTGGCGGCTGCCATGGCGCCGTTACACTGGTATTCACAAAGATCAGGTCTGTTTGATAAAGTAACCTTTGCATATTTTGCATCATATCCGCATTCTGTAAATGCTTTTGTCACTTCATCTGTGATCAAATCCAAGATTTTCTTCATAACTTTTTCCTTTCGTTCTCTCTTATAGATACTGCTAACTATATAGTTTACTTGCGTTTTCAGAAATCGTCAATATTTTCTTAAAAATTATTAAAATGCCATGAGAAAGAGAGTTTTATCTCTTTGACATGGCATTTTTATAACCTTCACATTTATTCATTCTTAAAAATAACATTTCTCATTTTTGCCAATGCATTCAATAAGACAGAGCCAAGAATACAGCAGCAGATCACTTCTCCCGCGCCGACGGTCAGCATGTAAAAAGGAATTGCGACATCATGTCCACCAACTTCCATCGCAAGTCCGTATCCATAGCGCAATACAAATGGAATGATCACCATATTTGCGATCACCGGAGGAAGCGTGCACAAAAACTTATGTTTCCGCAGTAAATATGTTCCGACTGCACCGAGTAATGTTGCAAGGCTTCCGAACACGACATCATAAACCGCTGCCCCTGTCAGCAGATTGCTCAACAGACACCCGATCGCCAGTCCCGGAATCGCTGCCGGTGTAAAAAATGGTAAAATGGTAAGTGCTTCGGAAATTCGTACCTGAATGGCACCGGAAGCTAAGTTAAATGCACTGATAAAAATAGTCAGCACAACGTAGATCGCTGCGATCACTGCAGCCTGGGTAAGAAATAATACCTTTTTGTTTCTCATATGTTTTTCTCCTTTAGTTTTGTTTTTCGTCAGGAAGGTTCCGAACTGACGTTTGTTTTTGCAGAATTGTACCTCTGCATGAAAAAATCGTTGTGTTATTCACACAACGATTTATAAACTATCATATTCTGCCTGCAATTGCAAGACTTTTTTATGATGGTTCCCATATGCCCTGCTGTGCAGTATTCACAACACCAAGAAATTTTCCAATTTAAGCAAAAAAATTTTCCGCCAGCGTAATACTTCCGATATAAACCACAGGTCCTGTCATAAACACGCGGTCGTCCTCTGCAAATTCCACAAGCAGATCTCCGCCCTGCATATGAACCTGCACACGGTTTCCCACCAGTCCGAGTTTATGTGCTGCAGATGCCGCCGCACAGGCTCCCGTGCCTGACGCATATGTGTACCCGGCTCCCCGCTCATAGATTTCAATCTGAATATTTTCCCGGTCAACTACGTGACAGAGCTGCATATTGATCCGGTTTGGAAAATATTTTGAATTTTCCACATATGGTCCTAAATGCAACGCTTTATTCTTGCTGATTTCTTCCATCATCACGACACAGTTTGGGTTTCCCATGGACACGCAGGTGATATTGTAAAAATTATCACAGAAGAAAACGGATTCATTGATCATATCTCCCTCAAATCCTACCGCATGGATACTGTCTGCTCCAAATGCGGCATATCCCATATCGACTTTCATGCGCGATGCATCCTCATCTAAAAACTCCACCTGTACCGGTCCTGCCTTTGTCCAGAGTTCATAGCACTTTTCTTTCACATATCCGGCATCTTTCAGATACTTTGAAAAAATCCGGATGCCGTTGCCGCTTCTCTCAGCTTCACTTCCATCCGGATTAAAAATACGTACTTTTATTTTTTCATTCTCAAACACAGGACCAGATAAAATACCGTCTGCTCCCACCCCGGTATTGCGCCTGCACAACAGCTGTATCTGCCGTTCCTGTAATAATTCACGGTTCTGATTCGGATCATAGATCAGATAATCATTCCCAAGACCGTGATACTTTTTTAATGTAACCAAAACGATCCCACCATCGCCTGTTCTTACTATTACATTATGTGGCAGACTACAAAATGTGCATCTGCCCGCAACCCTGCCAAAACAGCTTCAGGATTCCTATCCCTCATGCTGCTCATGTTCGATCAGGTTCTGTAATCTGTCATCTTTCTCATGCAGGATCTGTTGGATTTTTGTCTGTGACACTTCATCGATTGCCTCGATCTCTGCCTGTTTTAACTCTGACTCTTCGTCATAGACATGATTTTCCTGTGGATATATGCCGGCGGCATGTTCCCGCTCTTTTTCTTCCTCTTCGCCACCAATTGCTTCCGGGGAACCATAGGAAACATTCCAGTATTTTATGATACTTCTTTTCATTTTTTCCTGTCTGTTCTTCTCATCGATCAAATCTTTCATATATGCACCAGCCTCTTGTTGTATTCTTCGTATCCCATTTGATTATGCTTTTTTTAAACAATCCGTCTCTACTGAAACGATTTTCTTACCGTGTATAGTATAGCATTTTTTTCCAATAAAAAAAAGTTTCTTTCTGTATAATTTTTTCTTAAATGCCACATCCTCATTAATAGCATCCGACATCGACAGACCTCGGAGCTGATCCTGATTTTAGAAAAGACCGGAGGATAGCAACATGCCTGCATATAAAGTAGAAATCTGTGGCGTCAATACCGCCAAACTCCCAATTTTAAAAGAAACCGAAAAAGAAGCTCTGTTTGCACGGATCCGGCAGGGCGATCAGGAAGCAAGAGAGATGTATATCAAAGGCAACCTGCGCCTTGTGTTAAGTGTGATCAAGCGTTTCTCCGGCAGCCATGAAAATCTTGATGATCTGTTCCAGATTGGCTGTATCGGACTGATCAAATCCATTGACAACTTTAATCCTGATCTACAGGTAAAATTTTCCACTTATGCGGTACCTATGATCATCGGGGAGATCCGCAGATATCTGCGCGACAACAATAGTATCCGTGTGAGCCGTTCCCTCCGTGACACTGCCTACAAAGCGATCCACGCCAAGGAAGTTCTGTCCAGAAATTCATTTAAGGAACCTACACTGCAGGAAATCGCAAAGGAATCCGGGGTTGCCGCAGAAGACATTTTATACGCACTGGATGCGATCCAGAGTCCGGTAAGCCTCTATGATCCGGTCTACACCGATGGGGGCGATACCCTCTATGTCATGGATCAGATCAGTGATAAGAAAAATAAAGAAGAAAACTGGGTGGAAAAGCTCTCTCTAAGTGATGCCATGAACCACCTGTCAGAACGCGAAAACTTCATTATCAACCTCCGCTTTTTTGAAGGAAAAACACAGATGGAAGTGGCGGATGAGATCCATATTTCCCAGGCACAGGTCAGCCGTCTGGAAAAGTCTGCATTGAAAACCATCCGCCAATATCTTACCCTATAATATTATCTCGACCATTTATCACATAATGCATTAATCTGATCTGCAAATTTTGCAAGTTCCTTGTTCGGCAGACCCTCGCACTTATTAATAACCTCAAGCAGCCTCTGTCCTGCCGCAAGAAGTCTTGCAAATACGTTGCTGGAAGCTTTTGATGATCCATTTTTCTTCTTCTCAATCATCTCTCTGCTTCCGTCCGCAATCTGCTCTCCCGTCACAAGATCAAACGTATCGCCGCTATATGGTGCATACGTGTCATACCCATATACTTCATGCACATGCGCCGCAAAATTCTCCGTCACTTTGTCGTCCCCATGTACAATAAACACTTTTTTCGGTGGTGTCTCAAATGCCCCAATCCACTTTGTCAGATTATTCCGGTCTGCGTGACCGCTGATTCCTGGAAGATTCTCAATCTTCGCATGTACCTCAATGGTCTCACCAAAAAGCTTTACCTGCTTTGCCCCATTTAAAAGAGAATTTCCAAGTGTTCCGGGAACCTGATAACCAACAAATAAAATCGTGGAATCCTTTCGCCAGAGGTTGTGTTTTAAATGGTGGCGGATACGTCCTGCCTCACACATACCGGATGCGGAAATAATAACTTTCGGCTGCTCGTCGAAATTGATCATCTTGGATTCATCACTCGTGATCGCCATGCGCAGTCCCGGAAAACCGATTGGGTTAATTCCCTGATGCACAAGATCCAACGCTTCCTCGCTGAAACAGTCCTCCACGTTCTTATTAAAGATCGTAGTTGCCTCCACTGCCAGCGGACTATCGACAAACACCGGGAAATTTTCAAACTCCGGCAACAGATGTTCCGTCTTGATCCTTCGGATAAAGTAAAGCATCTCCTGCGTTCTTCCTACGGAAAATGCAGGGATCACAAGATTTCCACCTCTTGTAAAGGTATCCTTCAATACCCCTGCAAGTGCGACTGCATAGTCCGGCGGTGTCTCATGCTCTTTGTCACCGTACGTGGACTCCATTACAACATAATCCGCGTCTTTGATATACTGTGGATCTTTGATCAGTGGACGATTACCATTTCCGATATCCCCCGAAAATACAACTTTGACTTCTTCATCATCCTCTCTGATCCACATCTCAATGCTTGATGAGCCGAGCAGATGTCCTGCATCCACAAACCGTACCTTTAATCCGTCACAGATCTCAACAATGCTGTTATATTCACACGGCACAAAGTGTGTCAGCACCCCCATTGCGTCATTCATATCGTACATTGGTACCACTTCCGGTTTTCCGGCCCGTTTTGCTTTCCGGTTTCTCCATTCTGCCTCAAACATCTGGATATGTGCGCTGTCTTTTAACATGATATTACAGAGCTGCGTTGTTGCCTCTGTCGCAAAAATCTGTCCCCGGAATCCATGATTATACAATAGCGGCAGCAGACCGGAATGATCAATGTGTGCGTGTGTCACGAACACATAATCCACCGCTGCTGCATTCACCGGAATCTCCTGATTCACATACAGATCCGGTCCCTGCTCCATACCACAATCCACCAATACATGTTTATCCCCGAATGTTACATAATGGCAGCTTCCTGTCACCTCATGCGCTGCGCCCAAGAATTCTATCTGCATCTGTCCTTCCCCCTGTCTGTAAATTCCAGTCCGTTTTCATCTGATCCCCATGCAGTCATCTGCTGCATGTTGTCTCATCTGGCCACTGTCTGTTCCCATTGTCAAATAGTTCGACTTCTCCTTTAATTTATAACACAATTATACTACTGTTATTCAAATCGTACAATTTCTTTTTTCAATCTTCCCATAATTTTTTTCTCAAGTCTTGAGATATAGGACTGGGAGATTCCAAGCATATCTGCCACTTCCTTCTGTGTCTTCTCCTCCCCACCGGAAGTATTTAACCCAAACCTCAGTTCGATGATCATCCGTTCCCTTCCGGACAGCTTTTCGATCGCAGCCTTTAACAGTTTCCGCTCTACATCCGTTTCCATGTCTTTCCCCACGACATCCTCATCCGTCCCCAGAATATCCGATAAGAGCAGTTCATTTCCATCCCAGTCCACATTTAACGGTTCATCGATGGACACCTCCAGTTTTGTCTTGCTGTTTCTCCTCAGATACATTAAAATCTCATTTTCAATGCAGCGCGATGCGTAAGTGGCCAATTTAATATTTTTGTCCGGATTAAAGGTATTGATCCCTTTGATGAGACCGATCGTCCCTATGGAGATAAGATCCTCCACTCCGACCCCTGTGTTATCAAACTTTTTTGCTATGTATACGACCAGCCGCAGGTTGTGTTCGATCAGCTCCTTTCTCGCCCGCTCTGCATGCACGCCATCAAGCATGCGGATACAGTATGCCTCCCGCTCTCCCTCCAACGGCGGTGGCAGGATCTCTGCACCTCCAATATAGTGCACCTCATCTTCCTTTCGCATAAAAAGGCTGCAGATTCCGGACAGAAAATGAACCTTTTCATATCTTGGCAGTACAAGTCTCATGATCATATTTTGTTCCTCTTTCCCGACTCTCCAGCATAGATGCATGAAGAATCATATCATATTCTTTTCCTTCCAATAATCCTTCATTTGCAATTCCAACCGCTGCCGGTCTTATCTCGACTTCGTGCCTTCCATTCTGAATTTTTATGCATGCGATCTCTGTCACCGGCAGAAGCCCCTCCTTCTGTCCCAGGGAACAATAAGGGATAAAATGCACCCTGTCCTTTTTCGGATTTAAGATCTTTGCAGCCATATGTCGGCTTAAGATGCACACCGGCCTGTGATCGTACGGATCACGCAGCTGATTCCCACTGTCCCAGTACCCCATAATCTCCATCGCATGCCCCCGATGCACTAATGTCACCGGAAAAAGCTGGTTTCCAAACTGTTTTCTGCGTCCGAGATACCATGTGACGACCGACAGAATAAGCGCCGCAATGACCGCCTGGATCCAGAAAAATGTCATTCCTGCTGCGCTGTTTTTCAATAATTCCATAACCCCGCCAAGAAAAAGGACCATCAGATAAATGACTGCCCAGTTTTCCAAAAACGTACGCCACGGACTTCTTCCAAAACACAGGACGACCATTCCTGTATTGAGCAGGAAGTGAATCAGGATCGCCCTGCAGAAAGGCTCTGTGACAGTCAGTGTAATGATCAGACTTCCCACAGATGACAGAAATGCGATAAACCACAGTCTTCTTCCCTTTACCTTGCGCCGCAAAAGGCAATTTGCGCCTGCGAGCGCAATAAAATCCATCCACAGATTCTGTAACAGATAAACATCTGCATAAAAAATATATATTTGGAACCACTCCCTCCTTTTCCTTCTCCATAGTCACATTATATTTTTTTAGAACCATCTTTTTTGTCAAAACACTTCCTCTACTTTCAGAAGTTCATCCAGTTTTTCTGACAAAAAAAGACCGTTACATGAAAACCTTATGATCTTCATGTAACGATCCTGTCATATTCTTATGTAATTATCTTCTGGAATTCTTAAGGAAATCCGGAATCTTGATATCCATCTGCTGTACAGAACTTTCTGGCTGGCGTGGTTTCTGGATACCAGAGAAAGCTGGCGCAGGATTTGGCTGTACCGGAGCTGTATAACCAGCCTGTGCTGCTGGTCTTGGTGTTACAGGCGCTGTTGGTCTTGGAACAGTTCCCATGTTCTGATACTGCATCTTAGGAACGATCTTGCCTGCTGCGTTTGCACCTGCAGTCTCAAGTCCTGTTGCAATAACAGTAATGGTAGCCTCATCTGTCATAGACTCATCAAACTTCGCACCGAAGATAATATTGGCATCATCTCCTGCAAGATCCTGTACATAGCTTGCTGCATCATTTGCATCCATTAAGGAGATATCTCCGGAAATATTAATAATAACGTGTGTTGCACCGTTAATGGTTGTCTCAAGCAATGGGCTGGCAACTGCAAGTTTTACAGCTTCGATCGCCTTGTCGTCTCCCTTTGCAGAACCGATACCGATATGTGCAAGTCCCTTGTCCTTCATAACAGTGGAAACATCTGCAAAGTCAAGGTTAATGAGTGCAGGTAAATTGATAAGGTCTGTAATTCCCTGAACTGCCTGCTGTAACACTTCATCTGCTTTCTTCAATGCATCCGGCATTGTAGTACGTCTGTCTACGATCTCTAATAATTTATCATTTGGAATGACGATCAGTGTATCTACGCTCTCTTTTAAACGTTCAATACCACCGGTTGCATTCAACATACGCTGTTTAGCTTCGAATTTGAAAGGTTTTGTAACAACACCTACGGTTAAGATTCCCTGCTCTTTTGCGATCTTGGCAACGACAGGTGCTGCACCTGTACCGGTTCCGCCACCCATACCACAGGTAACGAAAACCATGTCTGCACCTTTCACTGCAGCCGATAATTCCTCTGCACTCTCTTCCGCTGCTTTCTGTCCAACCTCAGGCTGTGCTCCTGCACCAAGCCCTTTGGTAAGCTTCTCGCCGATCTGGATCAATGTCGGTGCCTTACATAACTGTAATGCCTGCTTATCTGTGTTGATACCAACAAACTCAACACCACCAATATTTTCATCGATCATTCTATTTACAGCATTATTGCCAGCTCCTCCAACTCCGATCACGATAATTTTTGCACTGGCATCTGCTTCTGTTGTTCTAATTTCCAGCAAGGTAGTTCCTCCTTCATATCTCCCTATATTTATGTCAAATTTGATAACCAGACAAACTTATTTCTACTTTGTTTAGTTATCTACTCTCAAAATCATACTATATTTTGCGTTTTTTAACTCTTATAATCTATAATATAATTTTTCACACAACAAATCAACCGCTTTTTCAAAAAAAATCAAGTTTTTTTACGGTTTTTATTGTTCCACTGGCGGCATATCCTCCGCCGGTGCATTTTCGGCTGGCTGCTGCTCTTCGGCCGGTGTATTCTCTGCCGGCACATCCTGTGCAGGTTGTTCTTCCGCTGGTGTATCTGCCGACGGCTCCTCAGAAGGCTCTTCTGTCGTCTCCTCTTCTGTTTCCGATTGTTCTTCTGCCCTGTCCCAGATAATGTCGGTGGTCTCCGGTGTCCATGTCTCTAAATGGAGTGTGCCGCTAAGTCCGTCAAGCTGTGGCAAAATAATGGATAACCTCACAACTTTCTGCGACAGGTTGTCCTCAGAACCAATTTTCACCTGAATTGTTCCATAGTAAAGCACCGGCTCCATGTTACTGTCATACTGGATCTCATCCGGGAGCAGATTATATTTTTTCAAAGTCTGTGTCAGGTTCAGTAAATCCCGCAAAATATCACTGTTCTCTAATTGCAGTTTCTCATAAAGTACCACTTCCTCACAGGAGATTCCTGTGATCTTTGGCACACCGTCAATCACTTCCGTAGATGTCTCGACTACAAATCCATCTTTGTCAAAATAAGCATTCTGACCAATGGAATTAATATAAAGATAGCCGAGCATTCCTTTTTCGTATACTTTAATATGTACGGTATGGGGATTGTCCAGTGAAACCTCCATCGTATCTACAAACGGAACTTCCCCGATATCCACAAATCTGTATTTCAGATCTACATACAGGGAATTCCAGGAATATTCATCATTCAGCACCATGTTTTCAATCTGTGTGGAGCTGTACAGTTCATTTCCCTCCACGACAACGTTTTCCACGGTAAAAACATTCATGACAATGAAAACGCCCGCTGCGATAAGCAGAATCAATATCAACAGGATGTACAATCCTATCTTTCTGCGCTTTTTTCTTCTTCTCTCTTCTTTTATCATATTTAATTAACCTCAAATTTAATTCCCTTTGCCACGGAAAGCGCAAGCCCCATCTCTGCAAGCAGGAATAAAACCGAAGTACCTCCATAACTGATAAACGGCAGTGAAATACCGGTATTCGGGATCGTATTGGTCACAACCGCAATATTTAAAATAACCTGGATGGACAAATGCGCCATAATACCAACCACGACCAGCGCCCCATAAAGGTCTGACGCATTATTGGCAATGATCATAAATCTCCAGATCATCAGCAGAAACAATAAGATCACGCACACCGCGCCAAAAAGTCCAAGTTCCTCACAGATAACAGAGAAAATCATATCATTCTGCGCCTCAGGAATAAATCCCAGCTTCTGCATACTCTCGCCAAGCCCTTTTCCAAATAAACCGCCGGAACCGATCGCATACAGTCCCTGTAAGGTCTGATAACCCTTCTCGTAGGCTTCCGGATTCAGCCAGATCTTGATACGATCCATCCGGTATGCCTCAAAACTGATGAAAACAACACCTACCACACCGACTGCCGCTGCCATCAACACAAAGTGGGAATACTTCGGACTGGCAACAAACAACATACAGACTGCAATTCCAAGTATAATGATCGCTGTACTTAAGTTATTGTAGGCGACCACTGCAACGATTGGAAGCACAATTGCCATTATCTTGACAAGGCTCATGAACTCTCCCATCTTCTGTGGTGTCTTATAAATAACCGTTGCCAGAAAAATAATAACCGCAAACTTGGCAAACTCTGACGGCTGGAAAGATAACGGCCCGATTTTTAACCATCTCGCCTGACCGTTTGCCTCTGTACCAATAAAAATAACGGCGGTACAGAGCACGATAGCTGCCAGATACGCCATGGAACTCACCTTCATCCAGAACCGATATGGGATTTTCGATACAATATACATACCTACAATGCCGAGCCCTGTTGCAAACAACTGTCTTTTTACAAAAAAGGAAGCATCCCCAAACTTATTGGAGCCTGCATAGGAACTGGTACTGTACAACATGACCAATCCAAAACACAAAAGAAAAATGATCAGAAACAAAAGACTGTAATCGAAATATTTAATTGGCTTTTTTTTCTTTTCCGTCTGCTGACCTCTTGCCATTCCAATTCCTCATTTCTTATTTACTGCACGTCATGCCATTATGCCTGACATTTTTTATTCTGCCAGATTGCGCACGTATTCCTTAAAAATGCGTCCGCGCTCCTCATAGTTTGCGAACATGCCCCAGCTTGCACATGCAGGGGAAAGCAATACCGCATCCCCGCTCACTGCGTTTGCATAACAGGTGTCAATTGCCTCCTCAAATGTATCACAGAGTATGACATCCTCAAAGCCATGTTTCTTCGCACATTCCGCAATCTTTTCCTTCGTCTGACCGATCAGCACGAGTTTCTTCACCTTGCCGTCAAAACTCTCAATCCACTCATCATATTCAGACTGTTTGTCATAACCTCCACCGATCAACAGTGTCGGACGGTTCATCGCGCGGATTCCCTGGATTGCCGCATCCGGGTTTGTTCCCTTGGAATCATTGTAAAACTTCACGCCGCGTTTTTCTGTCACATACTCAATTCTATGCTCGACTGCCTGAAAACGTTTCAGCACTTCCACAATTTTATCCATCGGTACGCCAAAGCTTACCGACATTCCGACCGCCGCCATGACATTCTCATAATTGTGTTTTCCTAAAATATTCAGCTCGTTTACGTTGATCACTTTTGTGTCCGTTGTGCCGTCTGCATAAAAAATATCTTCTCCGTCCAGATAAAGTCCCTTTTCCAGTTTGCGCTTGCTGCTGAAAAATACAACTTTTGTCTGAAGTGTCTCGCCAAACCTGCGCAGCACTTCATCCTCATAATTTAACACACAGGTATCCCCGGCGGTCTGATTCTTTGTAATGCTCTCTTTTGTCTCGATATAACATTCCATCGTATGATGACGGTTCAGATGATCCGGTGTGATATTTAAAATAGCTGTCACTTCCGGCGCAAACTCATGTGTTGTCTCTAACTGGAAGCTGCTGATCTCTGCGACTGTCACAGTATCCTCTGTCGTGTTTGCCGCTACCGATGTGTATGGGATTCCAATATTGCCGACCACTTTCACATCATCGAAATAATTCGCCATGATCTCACCCACAAGCGAAGTTGTCGTAGTTTTTCCGTTTGTTCCGGTAATTGCAATAATTCTTCCTTTTGCAAAATGATAGGCAAGTTCAATTTCGCCCCAGATTGGAATCTGTCTGTTTCGAAGTTCATTGACCATCGGAAGGTCTGTCGGCACGCCCGGACTTAACACAACAAGATCAATGCGCGCCATATCTTCCGGTGCAAGTTCTCCCAAAAGGATCTCTGCTCCGGCAAATACCGGATTTTTCTCGATCAATGCTGTCACATCTAAATCTTTATTTCCATCAAAAAGTACAAATGTGATTCCTTTTTTTCTGAGCAGTTCTGCGGCTGCAACTCCGCTTTTTCCAGAACCTACTACTAACACTCTTTTTCCTTCTAAATTCATCGTCTTATCCTTCCAATCTCCTGTCCGAATCCGGCAGGTCATTTTGCAATTTTCCAATGCGATTTATAAGCCTAATAATGCAAGCATGCAAAGCAGTGCTGTCACGATTGCAAACACTGCGACAACTCTCGTCTCTGACCATCCACCAAGCTCAAAATGATGATGGAGCGGAGCCATTCTGAAAATCCGCTTTCCAACACCTGTTTTTTTCTTAGTGTATTTAAAATAAGTAACCTGAACCATAACAGATATGACTTCTGCCAGATAAATCAGTCCAACGATCAGGATATATAATGGCATCTGGAGCATATAGGCAGTTGCCACAACAAAGCCGCCCAGTGCCAGGGAACCGGTATCTCCCATGAAAACACTTGCCGGATACACATTAAATAATAAGAATCCAAGCAAGGCTCCTGCTACTGCACAGGTGATTGGTGCAATCCCTGCATTCGTTCCGATTGCCACAACGGAGAAAAAGGTTGCAACCATAATGGTAACACTTGACACAAGGCCATCCACACCATCGGTAAAATTCACACCGTTTACGGTTCCGATCACTGCAAAATAAAGTAATGGAATCGCAAGCCATCCGATATTTAAGTACTTTCCGCCGGAAAATGGGATCAACATAGTAAGTTCAATTCCGGAATAACGCACCATGTAAACTGCAAATACTGTTGTCACAATAAACTGTAAGATCATCTTCTGCCACGGGAGCAGTCCGTCTGATCTGCGGAGCACTACCTTCAGATAATCATCCAGAAAACCGATCACACCGAATCCTACGGTCATAAAAAGGATTGGGATAATTCTCGGATAATCTTTGACATAAAACAGGGAGGTAATGATAATACTTGCCAGTATCATAAGTCCACCCATAGTCGGGGTTCCATTTTTCTTCAAATGGGATTCCAACTCTTTACGCTCCGTCTGCCCCACCTTTAACCGTTTCAAAAAGGGGATCACGATCGGTCCTAAAATTGCACTAATTGCAAAAGAAATCAAAACTGGTATCACTATTTCATAATCCATGACTAAACACCTCTTGTATTTTTTCTAACGTTCAATTCGCCTAACTAGTATACGTTATTTCATCTCATTTATCAAGGTAAGGCAAAATGTTTTCGAATATTTCCTTCGCCACAGGAGCAGCGATCGTTCCGCCGTAATAAATCCCCTGCGGATTGTTAATAACAACAAGCACAAGCACCTGCGGATTGTCAGCGGGCGCAAATCCGAGAAACGATGAAATGTATTTATGGTCGCTTCTTGGAAGTGTCTGTGAGGTTGCTGTCTTTCCGCCGATGGAAAAGCCCTCAATTTTGGCATTTTTTCCGGTTCCCTCTGACACCACTTTCTCCAGCAGATAGCGCATCGTTTCCGAAGTTTCTGCTGTGCAGATATTCTCATGCGTTTCATAGGAAAATGTTTTTACCGTATTTCCATCCGCATCCTGCACGCTTACGCCAAAATGTGGTGTCACGCGCGTTCCCCCATTAATAATAGAAGATACCGTCGTGACAAGCTGGATTGGCGTGATCTGAAACGACTGTCCAAACGAGATTGTCGCAAGTTCCACCGGTCCAATATTTTCCGTCTTATGCATGATTGTTCCCGCTTCCCCCGGAAGATCAATATTCGTTTTGGATAACAGCCCGAACTGTTTGAAGTAACCGACAAAGTTCTCCGCGCCTAACCGCTCGCCAAGTTCCATAAAAACCGGGTTGCAGGAGTTCATGATCCCTGTCTCAAATGTTTCCGCACCGTGCCCTGTCGTTCTCGCGCACCGGATTCTTCTGTCCTCCACTATTTTATAGCCCGGACAGAAAAATGCATCGTCCAGTTTTACCACTCCCTCTTCTAGTGCTGCCGCTGCCGTAATAATCTTAAATGTGGAACCCGGCTCGTAGGTATCACTGATACACTGGTTTCGCCACATTTTATTCAGCAGATTCTGTTTTTCTTCCGCTGACACGGATTCTCCGGTGTCTCCAACCAGTGTAAACGGATCGTTCAGGTCAAATTCAGGATAATTCACCATCGCCATAAGTTCGCCGTTCTGCGGGTTCATCACGATCACGGAAACACTGTCCGCTGACTTTTTTGTGCAGACTTTTTTTGCCGCCTGCTCACAGTACATCTGAATATTGTAATCTAATGATAAGCAAAGGTCATAACCGTTCACGGGTTCTAATCTGCTCTCCCCGGCATTCTCAATCTCAATTCCCCTCGCATCGGTTAACGTGAGGATTTTTCCGTTGGTTCCCTGAAGGTATTCATCATACTTTACTTCAAGTCCCAAAATGCCCTGATTGTCGGCCCCGGTAAATCCAAGTACTTTGGAAGCAAGCGTCCCATAAGGGTAATATCGTTTATAATCCTCATCCACTTTCACTCCGGAGAGTTCATAGGCTCTGATTGCATCCCCGGTCTCCTTTGCGACATTTGTTTTCACTCGCTCGATGGAACTGACTTTCTCCACACGCTTTCTAGCAGTCTCTTCCGAAATGCCAAGTTCTTTCACAAGCATAGCAATGACTTTTTCAGGTTCTTCCATCTGGTTATGGATCACGGAGATCGTGCACACAGATTTGTTTGTGGCAAGCACTGTGCCGTTTGCATCCAAAAGTTTTCCCCGTGCCGCCTTAATATCACGTTCCCTCTCATGAAGATTCTCCGCTTTATTTCCATAATATTCGGAGCAGAAGATCATCAGATATACCAGTCTTCCAATCAGAAACATCATGATAAAAAAAACTGCCACGAATACGATCATTACCTTTTTGCGGTTAAAGGTCTTATTCCGATACATAAAACAAAAACCTCATAAAAGTCTTCCTTGCATTTTATTCCAACTTTTATGAGGTTATGTTTCTATTCACTGTTATCGGACGTTGTTCCTGCTTCTTCGGCATTTACACCATCATTTTCGGCGTTTTCTTCGTTGTTTTCCCCGGCTCCCGGAATATCCTCCATGGTATCCGGCACATCATCCGTTCCTTCCGGTTCTTCCTCCGGAATATTTCCTGTCACACGGTCTGTCACAGCGGCTGCGCCTGTATCCGTTCCGGTAATATCCCACCCAGAATGTAAGCCTGTCGTCTCCTCATCCGGATAAATATTCATATAAGGAAGTACTTCTTCTAAAATCTCCCTCACAATATTCTGTGCAAATGTGCTGTGTGGCTGATCCTGCGAGTTCGGCTCATCTACAAAACAGTAGATCATTAACTGAGGATCGTCCACCGGTGCAAAACCGATAAAAGAAACCAGATAGTTCACACCATCACGCGGCACTTTCTGTGCCGTTCCGGTTTTACCTCCCATGGAGTAACCGTCTACTTTTGCCGTATTTCCGGTACCGGATGTCACGGTTGAGTACATGTATTGTTTTAATGTATCACTTGTTGTCTTAGATACAGTTTCACGCAGCAACGTCGGAGAAATATCCTGAATCGTATTTCCATTCTGATCCGTGATCTTGCTTACCACTCTCGGCTGATATAACTTACCGCCATTGACCAGGGAACAGAAAGCAGTTCCAAGCTGGATCATCGTGGTATTAAAGTTCTGTCCGAAAGCATTGGTTGCAAGACTCAGCTGTGATGTTGTATCCAATGTGTAAATCAGGGAATCTGTTCTCGATTCTCCCGGAAGATCAATGTTCGTTTTCTGTCCAAATCCAAAAATCTGCTGGTACTCCGTGAAATTCTCTGCCCCGATCCGGTAGGACATCTGCATCAGGGCATCATTACAGGAATTCATCAATGTCTGTTCCAAAGTCTGCATTCCGTGTCCACCTTTTCTATAGGCAACACATTTTACGGTAAATCCGCTGAGCTGTTCGGCTCCATCACAGAAAAAGGTATCATTGGTCGACAGTGTTCCTGTCTCAAGCCCGGCTGCAACCGTAAATGGTTTTGCCGTTGATCCCGGCTCATAAGTATAGGTCAGACATATGTTCTGCCACAACTGATTTAACGCTTCGAGTCTCGCATCATCATCCATCGCATCGATCTCTTCCTGTGTATAATACTCAGATAAATCCCATGGATTGCTCAGATCGTAGTTTGGATACTGTGCCATTGCAAGGACATCGCCATTGTCCGGTTTCATGATGAGCACGCCGATTCTTGTTGCTCCGCCCTCACCCTCTCTGTAACCATCTGTATAGGCCTCATTAAACTCCTGTATTTTCTTCTCTACCACCGACTGGATCGTCGCATCGATCGTTGTCACTAACGTATTGCCGTTGACTGCCGGTTTGATCGTTTTTTCGAAATTGCTGTCCGAATTCAGATATCCATACTGTCTGCCGTTAATTCCATTTAACGTGTCATCATAATAGTTTTCCAGTCCATTAATTCCGAGGTTACCGGATGTTGTGAACCCGATCACAGAACTTGCCAGTTTTCCATATGGATATTGTCTCTGGTACTCTTTTTCAAACCAGACACCTTTGATATATGGATTGACCAGTTTTCCCTTTTCATCCCGCTCCTCCTGCAGATTCACAAAAGGCTGGATCGTATCATAGGACAAACGTTTGGCAAGCACAATATATCTGCTGTCCGGAGAGTCTTTCAGATAAGAATAAAGCTGTTCACTCGTCAGATCCGGGAAGCAGCTTACAAGCGCATTGATCGTCGGCTCCACATATTTTTCATCATCATTTAAAACGGAGCAGTCCAGAATCACATTATAAACTGCGATACTGGTTGCCAGCACAGTTCCTTTTGCGTCTACAATGTCTCCTCTCTGATAAGGAATTGTCTGGCTGTCATAGCCCTGCTGTGCCAGAACGATTTTCTCATATTTTTCTCCACTGGTGTATTCAATATACATCAGTCTTCCGATGAGTCCGATCATAAGCGCTGCAACAACCGTAAACATGACGATCATTTTTTTCTGCATACGCTTTGGAAACTTTAACATCGGCTTTTTCGGTCTTCTTTTTGCCATTCTACCACCTGAATTATTTTTTTGCCTGAAAATTCCCTCTATTGCGGGATTTCATTATACTGATTCATGTAGTCTGTCTTATCTACAGAGTAGTAGACGATCTGATCCTGTGTTGCATAAAACATACCAAGTTCATTGATTGCCTTCTCCTTGATCGCATCGAGGTCTACTGCGGTATTAATTCTCTTGTAAGCCTCGTCATTGTCAGCCTTAAGGTCTGTCACCTGGCTCTCTAAACTTGCGATTGCTTTCATTCTTGCCGTTACATCGGACTGAAGCTTAATATAAGCTCCACAGAAAATGCCAAATACGGTCACTGCCATTGTCAGGAATACAACATAACTTTTGCTCATGCGAAGCGCTTTTTCCTGATTTCTGGCTGCGGCACGTCTGCGTTTTCTCAGCTCTTCCTCGCGTTCCCGCTCCTGTCTGTCTCTGCGCTCTTTGCGGTAATCCGGCATCGCCTCCATACGGCGTACGGTGTTGCCATCTACCTGATAGGCTGCTCTATTTCGATTGTTGTGATTTACTGTTCTGTTCGGCATCTGCTACACCCTTTCAAAAACTCTTAATTTTGCACTCTTGGAACGGGAGTTCACTTCTAATTCTTCCTCGGAAGGAAGGATTGGTTTTCTTGTAACTACCTTTCCCTTGGATTTTTTACCACATACGCACACTGGAAAATCACTCGGACAGGTACATGGGTTCTCATTTCGTTTAAAATTCGTCTTTACAATACGATCCTCTAAGGAATGGAACGTGATAATACAGATTCTTCCACCCAGATTCAAAAGGTCGATCATATCATCCAGATTATTCTGCAGTACTTCTAACTCTTTGTTCAGCTCAATACGGATTGCCTGAAACGTTCTTTTTGCCGGATGTCCACCGGTCACCTGAACTTTCATTGGAATGGAAGCCCTGATGATCTCCGTCAGTTCTCCGGTTGTCTCGATCGGTTTCTTTGCCCTCTCCTGCACGATGTGTTTTGCAATATTTTTTGCGAACTTGTCCTCACCATAATCACGGATGATACGGTAAAGATCCATCTCACTGTATCCGTTTACAATATCTTTTGCAGTCAGGCTCTGTCTGTCATCCATTCTCATATCAAGTGGAGCATTCTCATCACGGTAAGTAAAACCACGCTCCGGTGTATCTAACTGAAACGAAGATACGCCAAGATCCAACACGATTCCATCCACCTTTTCCACGCCAATGCGGTGAAGTTCCTCTTTCATGTTGGCGTAATTGCTTCGGATAATGGTGATCTTGTCACCAAATTCCTTTAATCTTTCTCCGGCGGCTGCGATTGCATCCGCGTCCTGATCGATTCCGATCAGCCTGCCTTTTTCTGATAACCGTGAAGCCACCTGATAAGCATGTCCGCCACCGCCAAGTGTTCCATCCACATAGATTCCGTCAGGCTTGATATTCAAATTTTCAATTGTCTCATTTAGCAATACTGAATAATGATTAAATTCCATTGTGATCCTCTCTGCCTGACTTTTGCTCTGGCTCTCTTTTTTTATTCTCTGTGGATCAGATGCTGAACCCTAAATCTGCCATGTGTTCTGCAATCTCATCCATCTCATCTTCATCATATGTATTCTCCTGCCATCTGTCTTTGTCCCAGATTTCCACTCTGCTTAAGACTCCGACTAAAACGACATCTTTTGTCAGATTTGCATATTCTCTTAAAACTGGTGGAAGAAGGATTCTTCCCTGCTTGTCCAGTTCACAGGAAGCTGCTCCTGCAAAAAAGAAACGTGAAAACTTTCTTGCATCCTTGGAAGTCATGGAAATGTTTCTGAATTTCTCTTCGATGTTGTGCCATTCTTCTGACGTATACACAAATAAGCATCCATCAAGTCCCTTTGTCACTACAAATTCATCGCCAAGCTGCTCTCTGAATTTTGCCGGAACTATCAGTCTGCCTTTTGGATCAACTGTGTGGTTGTATTCTCCCATAAACATGACACAATCACCTGCCTTTGTGCGGCAGCTGGTTCCTCTTGATTTTCCATTTCTGTGGTCATTTGCCACCACTTCGAACCATTTTCTACCACTTTCCACCACTTTTAAACATATATTAGACTATTCTTAAGAAAAAATCAATATTTTAGCGCAAAAAAATAATGCCAGACCAGTTATTTCCTGATTTGGCATTATTTTCCATTCTTCTCTACTTACTTCTTTCTGTTTCCTCGATATACTCTTCAATCAGCTGATCGAGTTTTGTACTTTTTTGATAGTAATTATCAAACTTATCCTGTCGTAAAAGTGCCTGATCCAGTTCAAATCGAACGGATTCGATTTCCTGCTGTAACTCACTCAACTTTCTCATATGAATCCTCCTGATTTCCTCAATGGAAAATGCAATTTTACAAATTCAAATTTCTGCTAATTGCCGGAGCAGAGAATAGTCCCTTTTTCTTTTCCCCTTTTTCTTTTCCTCTCTTTTATATTCTCCATATTACTATCCGCAGATTCAAAAATCAAATGAATTAGGTGATGAGTTTTCTCCAAAATTCGACATTTCCAAACGGATTTTTTCACAATTGCACGTATTTCCTACAAAAACAGCGCATCCATTTTTCGACTTTGGATGCGCTGTTCATAAAAAATTAATATTTGATTCGTATGTTTTCCTATCGTTTTTGTATGTTTTTCATTTTTCAGGAATGTTTTAACCGGAATTCTGCCCTTTTCTCGGCGAGTAAATGTATCATTGTCTCCATTGCCTTGTAGTTCACCTCCACAATGTGATGGATATCATCCTCCACATCATGCTTTCTCACAAGATAATCATCATGGGATTTCTGGATAAAATCGCAAAGATTTCTGGCACTGTTAAATTCCAGATGATCTGCTTTATGCGGTTTTGCAGCGTCCGTCCTGATATATCTCCGCAAATCCCGCTTTAACTTCTCCTCGTAAGAACAGTGATCCTTCAGACTTCCCGGATAGATCTTATTGTGAGGATAGGTAAAATAGTCTGCCAGATAGTGGCTGATCTGTCCAAGATCCATGTAATACTTGCGCCCTTTTTTCTTCTCCACCAGTTTCCTGCCCTCGGAAAGGCGCTCAATATGGCGTCTGATATCCGGGTAAGTTCCGTCCATCTCATGGCGCTTATAGACGAAAGATGGCTTAATGTCCGGCAGGACACTTCCGATGTAAAAAGATAATTTATGTTTTTTCAGATCATTGTCTTCCATATTATTTACAATGTAACGTGCCAGTGAAATATGTGATTTTTTTCTCATAAGTACCGCCTCCAAACAGGAATCTTTTTGTTTTTCCAACTCCCATACTACATCTCCGCGGCAAAAGAAACAAGGGTATCTTTGTAAACTTTTTGTGTAGTTTTTGTGTTTTAAAGCACTGGAATCCTGCTTTACAGATGTAAATTTTCTTATCCTGCTTTTTTATGGTCTGCACAAATGGAGCATGTGCAGACCAGTTTCATACCTGTATTAATTATTCATATTTACAGTTGCACTCGAAGCTTGCGCACTCTGTCTCTCCACAGGTGCAGGCTCCGGCACCGGAAATACCGATATGATCTGCGTGACATTTCTCATTTTCATTGAAACGGCAGTGTGTTGCCTCACACGCAACGTCGATTTCCTTAGAAACATCTTTTAATGCGTTACAGGCTGCACCGTTTGTTCCGCGGTCTTTGAAACTTCCGCAACAGGTGCTCTGTGCTTCGGTTGCTTCGCGTCCCTCCACCTGAATGTCGCCTTTGCAGCAACAGCCGTCTTCATTATTGTAGGTGCAGCTTTTCACTGAACAATCCAAATATGCCATACTTTTTTCTCCTTTTCCTTCAAATCTGTCAGACAATTGTGAAACTCCTCATAATCTTCTTTAAATTGTTCAAAATTAACAAAAACATTCAAGACACGCTTTCGCTATGTGTCACTCGCAACGGTACTGCTCATTCTTCGCAGTACTTCGCAAATTCATTTAAAATCTGCTTCGCAGATAGGAATTTGCTCACACTTGAATCACTTTCGCATGGTCTGTGCAGTAAATGCACAGACCTGATTGAAAAAAGTTGTACCTGCCTTCTAAGAACCGGCGGTTCCCCAATGTCTTTCATGTCTTTTGTCAATTTCTCACAATTCAATTTAGATTTTCATGAGTTTCGCAATTGTCTTAGATTAGTATGGCAGTTTTCGAAAAAAATATGTAAAAGAGCATATGCCATAATTTTCTGGCATACGCTCTTCGTTCATTTCAATTTTTTATTAAATTTTATTTTAATGCGGCAGGATTGATTTTCTTTGTTACAATCTCATCCTTTAACATTGCAAGGAACTCTTCTTTTGGAACGGTTGTGGTAGCCTGCTCACCGTGAAGTCTGTAGCTTACCGTTCCGTCTTTTACTTCGTTCTTTCCAAGAATGATGAGGTAAGGAACTTTCTCTACCTGTGCAGCTCTTACACGATAGCCGAGTTTCTCGGCACGCTCGTCGATCTCCACACGGATACCGTTCTCATCCAGATAGCTGAGAAGTTCATGTGAGTATGCATTCAACTCTTCATCCTCATTTTTAACCGGAATGATTCTTGCCTGAACCGGTGCTAACCAGAGTGGCAGATTTCCTTTTGTTTCCTCTAAGATATAAGCCATGAAACGGTCAAGGGAACCAAGGATTGCTCTGTGTAAAACAACTGGTGTTTTCTTTGTGCCATCTTTGTCAATGTATGTCAGATTGAATTTTGCAGGTAAGCAGAAGTCAAGCTGGCAGGTGGAAAGTGTGTATTCATTTCCGATTGCCGGTTTTACGTTTACGTCAAGTTTTGGTCCGTAGAATGCAGCCTCACCGATTTCCTCTGTGTAGTCGATTCCAAGGTCATCTAATACTTTTCGGAGTGCATTCTCTGCTGTGTTCCACATCTCATCGTCATCATGATATTTTACTTTATCAGCAGGATCTCTTAAGGAGAGCACGCAACGGTAATCTGTGATGTTGAAATCCTTGTAAGTATCAAAAATCAGATCTACAACCTGTGAGAACTCTGACTCAATCTGTTCCGGTGTCACGAAAAGATGTGCGTCGTTCTGGCAGAAATGACGTCCTCTCTCGATACCTTTTAAAGTACCGCTGGCTTCGAAACGGAAGTCATGTGCGATCTCACCGATACGGATTGGAAGATCTTTGTAGGAATGCATTCTGTTTGCATAAATCATCATATGATGCGGGCAGTTCATTGGACGGAGAACAAAGGACTCTCCCTCCACTTCCATTGCAGGGAACATATTGTCTTTGTAATGATCCCAATGACCGGATGTTTTATACAGATTAACCGTACCAACACAAGGTGTCATAACATGAAGATATCCAAGTTTTCTCTCTTTTGCTTTGATATAATTTTCAAGTTCCTGCCATACTGTGTATCCTTTTGGAAGGAACATTGGAAGTCCACGTCCAACAAGGTCATCCGACATGAAAAGATTCATCTCTTTACCGATTTTTCTGTGGTCACGGTCTTTTGCTTCCTCAAGAAGTTTTAAGTGCTCCTCTAACTCTTCCGGTGTCGGGAAACATACACCGTAAATACGCTGCATTACGTGATTGTTTGCATCACCTTTCCAATATACACCAGAGTATTTTACAAGTTTGAAGTTCTTACATAACTTTGTATTGTCTACGTGAGGTCCACGGCAGAGATCCGTGAAATCTCCCTGATCGTAAACAGAAATGTTTCCATCTTCCAGACCTTCAATTAAGTCCAGTTTGTATGGATCATCTTTGAACATTTCCATTGCTTCTGCTTTGGAAATCTCACGTCTGTAAATCTTCTTGCCTTCTTTGCAGACTTTCTTCATCTCTTTCTCGATTGCTGCAATTGCTTCGTCGTTGATGATATCATCGCCAAGGTCAATATCATAATAGAAACCTTCTTTTACAACTGGTCCTACCCAGAACTTTGCCTGTGGGTATAAGTGTTTTACTGCCTGTGCCATCACATGTGCGCAGGAATGGTTTAAAGTATTCAGTCTCTCGTCTGCTTTAAAATCTACCATTTTCTTCATTTCCTTTCGCTATATAAAAATAAGTTTCTGTAGGAAGTATCTCCGATTCTCTGTACAACATAAAAAATCCCTGATACTGCATTCCTACAATATCAGGGACGATATACTTATCGTGGTTCCACCCATCTTCATCTCTCCATCCTATCAGACATCAAACTTCTTACTGCCTGTCCATTCTGGAGAAATCTCATTCTTGATGATAACGGTATCACCGGACCGGATTGGGGTCACTCAGAGCTGGTCTTCACATAATTCTTAGCCGGAATGCTCACACCAAACGCCTTCCTCTCTGGGACTTTTTCTTATGCTACTCTTCTCTTCATCGTTTTGACTAGGGTCATTCTATACCCTTTTCTTCTATCTGTAAAGTACTTTTTACAGTTCAGATACGGCGGACTATCTTCCGCAGCAGTATTTGTACTTCTTACCACTTCCGCATGGGCATGGATCGTTACGTCCGACTTTTTTGCCTACATGAACAGTGCCGGATTTCTTCTGCTCTAAGAATAAAGCTCTTCTCTTCTCATCATCAAAAATCTCTTTCCACTGTGGTAATTCATATAACCAGTCTGCCTTTGCGTCAACCATGTTTTTGTATAATTTTTCTTTATCAAAAACAAGGTTAACTTTTGTATCTTCTTCCATGGTGTCGATTGGATTAGCCTCAACCAAGCTGTCGTTGATTCCGTCTAAGAATCCTGTCATCTCCATAACACTGAGGTTGTACTTCTCTGCAAGCTCTTTTACAGTTCCTTCTACTTTCTCATCAGGATTTGTTAAAAGCTGTTCGTATACGCCCATCTCTAAAAGGAAGTATCTCTGCCAGAATCTCTGTAATTCACCTCTATCTGCTTTCTCATTATAGGCAACTTTCTGCCACTGTTCCAATAATGCCATGTTACATTCCTCGATTTCTAATTATAGTATATTTGCATCACGCATAGATGCATTTGTTATTATAGCAAATATTGATGGGTTTTTCAAAGGATTTTTTTGGTGGGGAATAGCAAGTATTTTTAATACTAGAATACCAGACAACCGAAAGCTACCAAATCTTTGCCACAATGTCAAGCAGTAAATTTAAAATGAGCATAAAAATAGTTCTTCTCTGAAATGAGAAGAGCTATAAAAAGCATTATATTACTTTACCCATTTTTTCTTTCATGAGCGTAATAAAACAGTTCATCTGGGGTGTAACCCATTTGTTTTTGTGATACACCAGCTGACTCCACATCTGAATACGACAGTCCTCAACATCTACGGTTTGCATTTTCCCGGATAGGAGATAAGGACGAACCACATATTGCGGAAGGAAAGACAAGCAGTTGCCATGAAGCAGTATTCTGACGAGGATGTCCGTGTTACCGGTTTCCAGAAAAGGGTGTATTTCCAGCTTTTTTTCCGCCAGAAGCTGCTCCAGATCATAGCGGTAACTGACACTTTTTTCCGTTAGCACAAAGGGTTCGCGCACCACTTCCGCTAAAGATACTTTTTTCTTGCGACAAATCATATGATCGTGGGAAGCAACAAATAGGATGGGTTCCTGCTGTTCCAGCAACTTGACCCAATCTGCAAAATCTGTTTTCTTGTCCAGAAAGAATAAAAGATCCACATCATTCTGTCGAACCATATCGAACAGTTCATGAATCAAACCTGTGTGGATGCTGACCATTACATCCGGATAACGATGGTGGTATTCCATCAGAATGGGCGTAAGAACGCTCAGCAGAAGAGATTCCGCCGTACCGATTCGTAAACGTCCTGAAGGATTTTCTGGTTCACGAAGAAAATCTTTTGCGTTTTGTTCAGCCTTTAATATCTCTATGGCATAGGGGATAAACTGTTCTCCATGCTCGGTCATCCGAACTCGTTTCCCAATTCGCTCAAAAAGCTGGATCCCCAGTGCTTGCTCCAGCTGGTGAATCTGAACTGTGACAGTAGCCTGAGAATAACCTAGTTGCTCCGCCGCTTTTGTAAAATTCTGCAATTCTGCCACCCTTAGAAAGGTGGAAAACAATCTTAGATCCATGTTTCTCCCTTAATTAAAAAATATAATTATAATAATAAAAATCATTTGTTTCCTTAATCATCAATCCTATGATACACTATTAAAGCAGGAAATTCAACTGTACATCTTCGAATTAGGAGGATTTTATGGCTATTGGAAGAAGCAAAGTTGTCATTATCGGTGCTGGCAATGTAGGTACTGCTCTGGCTCATCATCTTGTAATCTGCAACACCTGCAACAATCTAGTGCTAATCAACAGAAATGCAGAAAAAGCGTGGGCAGAAGTCACCGACTTGAATCACTCTGTGGGATATTACGATAGTAATATCCAAATCAGTGTAGGAACATATTCGGACTGTATTGATGCAGATATTATTGTATTGGCTGTGGGCGTCCCCTATACAGAGGGCATGACTCGGCTGGACATGTTGGAAAACGCTGCTACTGTTGTAGCTTCCATCACCAGAGCAGTTATGGATAGCGGCTTTCATGGAATCTTTCTGGTCATCACAAATCCTGTGGACGCTATGACCTATCTGGTCAAAAGTATCTCCGGTCTGCCGGACTCAAAGGTTATGGGAACAGGAACCGCCTTGGATTCTGCACGCCTGCGTTATTTTTTGGCTGACCTGATTGGTGTTGATGCCCGCAGCCTGGAGGCCATGTGCATGGGAGAACATGGAGATTCACAAATGATTCCCTGGAGCCAAGTAACAGTCGGCGCAAAGCGTATTATAGATATCCTGCGAGATAGCCCGGAGAGGTTTCGTTATGTGGAGTTGGATTCAATTAGAAAAGAAATTGCCAAAATTGCTTATCAGATTGTAAAACAGAAAGGCGCTACTAATTATGGTATTGCTGCTGTTGCAGCACGAATGATCAAGGCTATCATACAGGATGAAAACATTGTTATGCCCCTGTCTGTCATGCCGCATGGGGAATATGGACTCTCCGACCTCTATTTAGGTATTCCCGCTGTTCTGAATGGGTCTGGTATTCGAGAGTTGGTAGAGTATCACCTGACAAATCAGGAACATCAGGCGTTGCTTGCGTCTGCTGCCGTTTTACAAGAGGCAAACCAGAAGGTGCAACAACTGGTTAAGTGGTAGTAATTTTTTTCTGTCAACTATAATATGTGCGAATCTTTTAAAGTGTTCATAATCAGAACAGAAGAAGCGACATAAGAAGCAACATTTAATAGGGAGAAAACAAGATGATAAATCAGGAATCCTTGTCTTTTGGACAAACTCGATCAGTAATACGGGAACTTTTTGAGTATGGAAATCAGCGAGCCAAAGTGGTTGGCCGGGAAAATATTTTTGACTTCTCCATTGGAAACCCCAGTGTACCTCCACCCCCTCAGGTATCGATGGAAATCGAACGCCTCATCCGTGAGATGGAGCCCTGCCTTCTCCGCGGTTACACCAGCGCCGCAGGTGACCCAGAAGTCCAAACGCGAATTGCGTCTTCTCTTTCCCGTCGATTTGCGATAGATTGCAAGGGGGAGGAGCTCTATCTTACTTGCAGAGCTGCAGCCAGCCTGTTGCGACCTAACGGCTGACCTCTCTGTCTATGAGAAAAACGCTCGCATCCTCACCCATAGCCTGAGGAATCTGGGCTACACCTGTGTCGTACCCGGAGGCACTTTCTATCTCTTCCCCAAGAGTCTTGATGAGGATGATGTTGCTTTCGCCCGAGCAGCCCAGAAGATGGATCTCCTTCTAGTGCCGGGTAGTAGCTTTGGTTGCCCTGGACATGTACGCATCTCCTATTGTGTTCCAACCGAGCAGATAGAACGGTCTCTTGCTGTGTTCAGCCGTCTGGCAAAGAAATATCTGAGAGGATAAACTACCGATTTCATTATTTTGATTGAACCAGATGTTAAAGGAGAACACATGTCTGCCAAATGAGTCCTGGTACCTGTATTTGGAAATTTTACCCTATCATGAGAGGATGTTTTTTAAGATGATATCATTAATTAATGCAATTTATAACTTTTTATGGGGAGATCTGGTGCAGATCCCGCTTCCAGGAGGAAGTACACTGGGAATATCCCTTCTGGTTATGATTTTGGTGCCAGCCGGAATCTATTTTACGATCCGCACTCACTTTCTTCCTCTCCGAATGTTCCCAGAAATGATCCGTATAACACTAGAGAATAACAAAACCAAAAATTCTGACGGTATCTCTGGCTTGCAGGCACTGATTGTATCTACGGCTTGCCGCGTAGGCATGGGCAATCTGATGGGCGTTGTGGCTGCCATCTCCGCAGGAGGTGCAGGTGCTGTATTCTGGATGTGGCTCATTGCACTTTTGGGCGCATCTACTGCCTTTATAGAGGCGACTTTGGCCCAAATCTACAAGGAAAAGGATCCGCTGTATGGTGGTTACCGTGGTGGTCCGGCGTATTATCTCCACGTACTGTTCGCATCAAGGAGTAAGAGACAAAGATATTCCCTCTTCGCATGTCTGTTTGCCTTATCCGGGCTTCTCTGCTGGTGTGGAATCAGTCAGGTGATCAGCAACTCGGTCGCATCTTCTTTTGAAAATGCATTCCACATTCCTCCGCTGTATACCACAATTTTTCTAGTTGCTATTGCTGCGATAATTGTGTTGCGGAAAAACGCCACTGTCAAAGTTCTGGATATCATGGTGCCAATCATGGCCGCATGTTACTTTTTCCTTACAATTTTCATTATTGTCAAAAATGCTGGTCAGCTTCCCGATGTTTTGAGCCGGATTTTCAGCGAGGCGTTCGGTCTGCGGCAAGCTGTTGGTGGAGGTATCGGCGCAGCGATCATGAACGGTGCGAAGCGTGGATTATTCTCTAACGAAGCAGGATCTGGTTCCGCCCCCTGTGCGGCTGCCGCTGCGGATATCGACCATCCTGCCAAGGAGGGGCTTTTTCAGGCTCTCGGAGTATTCATCGATACATATGTAATCTGCACCTGTACAGCGATGATTATGCTCTTAGTGCCTCAGGAATTAACCGAGGGGTTAGCAGGTATGGATTTACTGCAAGCTGCTATGGCATACTATTTTGGCGAATTTGGTGTTGTGTTCATCGCACTAATTCTGTTTTTATTTAGCTTTTCCACATTCTTAGGAATTTTGTTTTATGCAAGATCAAATGTGGCGTATTTGTTTGGCGATAACTGGCTCTCTCAGACGCTCTACAAGGTACTGGCCCTTGTAATGCTCTTTATCGGCGGCATTGCAGCATACCAGTTTGTATGGGATTTGGGAGACGTTGGGGTCGGTCTGATGACAATTTTTAACATGATAGCACTGTTCCCATTAGCTCCCAAAGCTTTACAGGCATTAACTGATTACGAACATTCTCATAAGCGGTGAGACTTTTCCCGCAAACAATATTTGCATTTTTTAGAGCATTTTTCCCATACTCACTTTTTAATTTACATTTCTGATCAACAAAAAATTTTACCCCATCTCTCGGTTGTTTAGGGATGGGGTAAAGTTTTTATGTTGCAATCTCCGGGATTTCCCCGACAAAGTTATAAACGATCCTGACTTCCTGCACCTTCTGGCCGTCCACTTTTTTGACCTCGCCGATCAGGATTTTGCTGATAAGCCGGTTCAGTACCGCCTCGTCCAGTACCTCAATGGCGGAATAACGCCGGATTTCCTTGATAAAGGTGCGGACTTCGCTCTCCTGGGCGTCAGCCCGGCTCTGCATCACCGCCAGGTCATGCAGGCGCTTCTGGTTCGATTCCTGTTCCTGTTCCAGCGCCGCCGTCAGCTTCATAAACCGCTGTTCGGTCAGGATGCCTTTGGCCTTATCGGTGTACAGGCTTAAAAACATCCCGTCAATTTCCTGATTCCGGGCTTCCAGCCGTTTCCGTTCCTTCTCGGTCTGGGAAGCATCCACCAGATACCGGCGCTCCATCCAGCTGCTGAGCCGCTGGTAGAACGCATCGGCGTCCTTCATGGCCTGCGCCGCCAGTTCCTGTATATCCTTCAGCACCAGATTATACAAATCCCTTGCTTCAATCTTGTGGCTGGTACAGGCGTTCTTACCCAGCCGGTTGTAGGTCTGGCAGATATAGTATGCCCTGTCAATCGGCTCCCGCATTTCGCCGGTGAAGCGGTTCTTGCCGGTTCTGCCGACCTTTTCATACCGCACCTGCATGGATTTCCCGCAGGTGGCGCAGTAGACCAGCCCATGGAACAGGTTATAGAAGGGGCAGGCGTTGCCTTTCATAATGGTTGGCCTGCGGTCAATGAGTTCCTGCACCTGTTCCCATTCCTCCGGCGTCACAATCGCCTCATGGCAACCCTCAATGACCTCCCATTCCTCACGGGGGATAATGTCATAGGTATTGGAGCGGATGCCTTTCTGGTGCGTCCGGCAGACAAGATGTGCGCCCTTATAAAAGGGATTTCGCAGGATATGGCTGATCCTTGCGCTCCCCCACCTCTAAAGAGTTCAAATTCTTTTAATTATAATTTTCCTCTTACATTTTGATTTTGACATTTATACCTCTTTTTAAAACATAAAGTTTAAGATCACATACTGATTACTTTCATTTGATATTTCTTTAATTTTTTCTTTTCTTCCCATATACAAAAAATTCATAATATCATTAAATTCTGTTGTCTCTGGATCATTTCCTGTTAATATTCCATTTTTCTCATAATATGGCAAAGCACTTTCAAAATCTAAATATAAAGCACCATTACTGTTAATCAGTTCTCCTACTTCTGAAATCTTACTTTTGCATAATATATACATATTATCAGGTGAGATATTCTTGATAAATTTAGCTATCTCTATGCCCTTATTTTCAGATATCTCATTAAATGCATTTTCTGTCACTGTATCCAATTTAATTAAATCCTGTTTCTTTCCTTCAACCCATGCAGTTGCTTCATCAACATTAAAGGTCTTCACAATTGCCAATACCAACTTATCAATAATTGAAATATTCTTTGGGTACTTTTTATGCAAAAACAGCAAAACTTTATATCGTATTATAGGTGGAAGCATTGAAAAAGAATTTAACACATCATTTCTTGATCCAAATTCGTATTTTTGAAAATAACTTATCAACAAATATGATAACATATTCATAATCAGGTAATTTTTTTATTCTATCTTGAATCTTCTTTGCTCCTAAAGTACTTTATTTTTCATTCATTAGTTCAAACTACCTATATCATCAACTTTAATATAATTTAAAATTGCAGGTACTGCTTCCAAACTATTGTAATACCTTATTTTCGAATCATATACACATTTTCCTATTCTTTTCTTTAATTCATCGATGCTCTCTACCCCAAATAAAATCTGCATTTTTTTACAATATCTGCGAGATTTCATTCTTTCCCATTCCAGTTGTTTATTCTGAACATATATATAACATGTTGGAAACCAATAAATACCATACCAACTTTTTTCATCTTCTACTAGTTCATAAGCATTGCATACCTGATATAAAAACAAATCTGCTTCCGCAATCGCTTCTGATGTGTATATTGGAAGCTTTTCTCTCTGATTACATATTACATCTCCCATCAAAGTGTATTTATTTTTCATATCTGATGTTGGTTTATAATGTTCTTCAATGGCACTACTATAGTGTCGAAATGCGGTATAATTAGCCTGTTTAATTACTCCTCCAAATAAACTTGTTTCCAAAAAATATGTATAAGTTAATAATACATTGATAGCTGCATAATCTTTAATATGCCTCATATACACTATAATGCAAATAAACAATTCCCACAAAAGTGTTTTATATATATCTATGTCATTTTCACATACTGAATTTGCATTTTCATCAAATGTTCTTATACAACATAATTTGTTATACATGTATTCAAGATTTTCCGCTAACACTTCTGCATAATTATCTTCCATTTCTGCAACTGTCTCTACAAAATCCAAGTATATATCTCGAATTGGCTTCATATTTAAGAAAGTATCATAAACCTCTTTGGGATTCATTTCACATTTATAATAATCTTTTAATGCGTCAATATATGCTTCCTGAAATCTTGATATACAATTTCTTCTTTTATTTAAGATATTACTTCCATGAATTTGACGAATTAAATCTTTTAATGGAAAAAAATTTGTCTTTTCCTCATCCAACCACTCTGGTCTTTTTCCTAATTTTGGTTTCACAAGCTGTGGTTTTTCATATATATTCCGAAGTAATTTTTCATATTGTTCTTCATATTTTATTGTATCTGAAAGATCTATATATATTCTCGTTTTTATATAGGCTGGCAAGTACTCATTTCCCTCATCATCTCTTTCAGCAATGATTGGAATAAATTTTTCCTGTTTCATTTTCCCATATATTTCACCAGAAATAATTACAGTCTCATCACCAACACCTCCTGTTCGATTATTTGCTTTTTGTGCATATACCCTATCACAAATTATAAGTACCTTTGTAATGTCAGGATCATTAACACATCTTTCCATAAATGCATACTTATCTTGCCCTTCTTTTAGTTCCCATTTATCAAGCACAACATCCACTCCATGAGAAATTAAGCGTTGAGCAAGCTCTAGTACAAGTCTATCACTGCTCCAAGAATATGAAATAAACACCTTTGGCATTTTATCATCCTGCAATTCTAATCCCCTCCATACCTTATTTTGACTCTTAACATTTTCTTTTCATTTTACCACCCGACATAAAACGACACAATGAACTTACGTGAAATCGAAAGTTATTTTTTACTAAAAAACACCCTAATAGAATGGATTCTAATCAGGTTCTCATCTGATTGATCATTCTATTAGAGTGCTTCTACTTTAAAATTTCTGTTATGGTCTGAGTTCATTTCCAAAGCTGCCAAATTCAAACACTTTTTGTATCGATGTCCTGATCTTCGATCCGGTCATGAAGCTGCTCGAACCTGATACGGATATCCCTTAACATCTGATGATGGTGTATCCTGTTCCCGATCGTGATGCTGGTCAGGACAAGCCCTGTCATGGCAATGATGATCAGGACTGTCTCAACCTTTACTTTTAACGGCTTTTTCTCAGTCGTAGATGGATTCTGCTTCCCAGCTGATGATGTTTCCGTTTTCTGCGTTGATCTCAAATTCATACTTTACCTCCGCATAGTAGGCTTCCCCCTCATAGAGAGAGATTCCGTCGTCATAGTCCGGATGGATGTAGATGTTTCCGGCATCTATGCCAGGGATCCTGTCCATGACGGTCTGTTTTGCTGTCTCGATGGAAACACCGCCCGGTGCTGTCTGTGATGTGCCGGCTGCGTTCTGGGAACCTGTCGTACCATTCTGTGATGCTCGGTATCCCTTGTCTATCACTTCGGAGTCTGCCGAAAGGATGCGTCCATCGGATGCATCCAGCTCATAATCGTACTCCACTCCGGCTGCGGTGAATTCCACCTCATATCTGGCACGGCCGTCATCCCAGTCCTGCTTTACCGTGATGTACTGGATCTGTTCTTCTGTGACCCCTGCATTCCCGGCTGCGATGTTCTTCGCTTCCTGTTCCGTGATGCCACCGTTCACCATTGTGGAAGAACCTGCGGTTGCATGTTGTGACACGCCTGCCTGTGATGTTTCGCTGCTGTCGTTGTTTCCTGTCTGTGCTGTATGATCTGTTGTGTTGCTGCCGTTTTGTGCTGTTCCTGTTCCACTGCTGTTATCCTGTGCATTATGATCTGCTGTGTTGCTGTTGTTCTGTGATGCCATGCCTGATGCAGTTCCTGCATCACTTGAGGCACTGTTTCCTTCGCCCCCGGAACCCTGCACGGTTCCGCCAGCTGCTCCTGTAGTCCCATGTATGCTCTGGGTATCCTGCACGTTTCCGGATGCACTGCCGCATCCGGTCACAGCTGACACGAGTGCCGCGGATATCAGTCCTGCGGCAAGCATTCTCTTTTTATTTCTCATTTTTGTCCTCCAATTTCACTTTTGCTCCAGCGATGTGCTCCATCCTGATGGCTGCTGTTTTCTGCCGGTGTTCTTTCTCACACCCTGAAGATCTCGGTGTCTGCCTTTAACTTTTCTGCCGCTGCGCCTGCCTGTTCCGTGGTCTCTGCCACCTCGGAGCACCGCAGGGTGATGTTCTGGATGCGCTCTGCCATGTCAGAGGTTCCGCTTGCGCCCTCGTTTGCCGCATTTGCAACGCCCTCGATCGCATTCATCATGCCGTCCATGGAAGCTAAGAGTTCCTCGGATGTCGCACTGAAATCCGACACCAGACCGTCCACAAACTCTGAATCCCGGTTGTAGGCATCCGCAAGGCTCTCAAAGCTGTCATAGCTGGCTTTCACATCAGTCGCGACAAAGTCTAACAGACGTCTGCTGTCCTTTGTGAGCTGGTTCACCGCTTTTACCACGCTGTCCGTGACCTCCTGGATGGTTGTCGCCGTCTCACCGGATTCCGTCGCAAGCTTCCGGATCTCGTCCGCCACGACTGCAAATCCTTTTCCCATCTCCCCGGCACGTGCCGCCTCGATGGAAGCATTTAAGGATAAGAGATTCGTCTGGTTGGTGATCTCCATGATCGCCTGTGCCAGGACCTCGATCCGGGATACCACTTCCACATCCTGCAGTGCCTGGTCGAGGCTTTCCTTGATCTCGCCGTGCATGCGCTGTGCATTGGCACGGTTCTCCGTGGTCTCTTTCTTCGCATTGATGGCACGGGTATGGATGTCATTGACACGCTCCGCACCTTCCTGTGCGCTCTCCGCGATGTTTTTGATCGCCCGGTTGATCTCCTCTGACATGGTGTTCATCTCCGTTGCGGATGCTGCGGATTCCTCCATGCTCGCTGCAAGCTGCTGTGTCGTTGCGGAGATCCCTTCCATCTCGCCGTTGATCTCATCCACGTTTTTCCCGATGGAGGACACATGGCCGCTCAGGGACTCTGCATTGTCCTTCACGCTCCCAAGATGTCCCGCAAAGCTCTCCCGGATCTTGTGGAAAGCTGCCGCAAGGTTTCCGATGCTGTCTTTCCTGTCTAAATATTTCTGTTCCACATCCTGTGTGAGATCGCCCTGTGCGAGGGTGTCCGAATAGCTGCAGGCAAGGTCGAGGCTCCTGATGTAATCAATGATGCCTGCCGCACCCACAACGACCGTGATGATAAGCCCGGCTGCCATAAAGGCTGCCATTTTTTTCACATCGGAAGCGATCATTGCCGCAAGCTGGCTCTGCGCCTGCGCCTGTCCTGCACCGTCCATGAGGCTTACTGCATATGCTGCGAGCTGTTCCATGCAGTTTTTCGCATATAACACTGCCCCTGCACCGAGCAGTATCACAAAAAAGAATACGATCTTTGTTCCAAATTTTGTCTTTCCCATGACTTATCTCTCCTGTTCCTTATATGATATTTAGACAATTGCGAAACTCCTCATACTCTTCTTTCAATTTAGATTTTCATGAGTTTCGCAATTGTTTCATATGATTTCTGCAATCATCATCTTCCTGCCCAGGCTGTGCAAGGATGTCTTTTTTCTCCCAGTCTGCAACAAATTCCACGCACCTGTCTGCCGGGAGCGGCCTGCTGATCAGGTAGCCCTGTAAAAAGTTGCAGCCGAGCTTTTCCAGCTGCGCCGCCTGTTCCCTTGTCTCGATCCCCTCTGCCGTCACCCAGATGTGGTTCCTCTGGGCGAACACGAGGAGCGTCTGCACGATCGGCATGCCCATCTTCCTGCTCCCGATGCCCCAGACCAGCTCCTTGTCCAGCTTGATGCTCTGGAACTCGAAATCCATGAGCCGGATGAAGTTCGACTCGCCCTTCCCGAAATCGTCCATGACAAGGTTGAACTTCTTTTTCTGGAGTTCCTGTGCAGTCTCAAGGAGTTTCCCACTGTCCGCGGTTCTGCCAAGTTCCGTCATCTCCAGCCAGATCTTCCCATGCTGGAGGCCGTACCGGTCCAGGCAGCTGCTGATCTCCTCCCAGACAGTCTCCACCATGCAGGTCTGCGGCGACAGGTTCACGTTGATCCTCGTGATGCCGTGTTCCGCAAACCTCGTGAACCACCGGCAGCACTCCCGGATCATCCACAGGTCGATTTCATGCACCCAGCCGCTTTCCTCCGCCTCCTGCACAAGGCTCTCCGGGTCGAGGAAACCTCCCTTCCCGTCCCTTGCACGGAACAGCGCCTCAAGCCCGGTGATCCTGTGCTTTTCCACGTTGTAGATGGGCTGGAAATAAGCTTCCATCCCAAGACTGGAAATATCTTCCCAAGTATAAGCTCCTGTAATGCTCATGGTCTTTTACCTCTTGCCTGTTTTTTTGTTCCATCTCCCAGCCCCCGCTGCCCAGATGACCTTTCCTTTTATCTCTTCCCTTCCTGCCGCACCGAGCATCCTGCTGTCCATGGACACCGGGCGGTTGTCCCCGAGGAAGAAATAACTCCCTTCCGGCACGGTGTACGGATAATCCACGCTGTCTCCTGTTTCCGACAGGCCGAAGATGACATCCGTCTCCTGCACTTTTGCGCCGTTCCTTGTCAGGTGTCCCTCACAATCCACCTCCATCACATCCCCCGGCAGCCCTGCGATGCGCTTGATCAGGTATTCCCCGGATGCATCCTTTAAGATGACGGCATCCCCATAGCCCACGCCGTCCGGGAGGATGCGCAGGAAGAACACGATGTCCCCGGGATGGCAGGCAGGGCGCATGGAATTCCCATCCACGCGCATGATCCCGCACACCCTGAACACCAGGATCCAGACCACGAACAGGATGACGGCCCGCTCTGAGCGCATCTTTCTTTTCCGTTTTTCCTCGCGGATCTTCAGGAGTGCCATGTCAAGGCTGTACTGTTCTCCCCCGTTCATGGCTGTTCCCGGAGACCGGCCTCTTCCGGTCCGTCTGCCTGTATCTGTCCCTGTCTCTGCGGCTTTCCATGCAGATCCCGGGTATCTTCCTCCGGCGGACACCCTGCAAAGATGCAGTCCAGGCCGTTTTTCAGGGCTTCCAGACGGCTGCGGTACTGATGGTAGAGCGCCTGTTGCTTCTCCACTTTCTCCCTTGTCTTTGTCAGGATGACATCCATCTGCCGCCCTGCCTCTGCAAGGATCTTCTCCGCCTGCCGCCCTGCCTCTGCAAGGATCTCCCCTGCCTTCCTCTCTGCCTCTGTAAGGGTCTCCCCTGCCTTCCTCTCTGCCTCTGTAAGGGTCTCCCCTGCTTTTCTGTCCGCCTCTGCAAGGGTCTCCCCTGCCTTCCTGTCCGCCTCTGCAAGGGTCTCCCCCGCCTTTCTGTCCGCTTCTGCAAGGATCCGCTTTTCTGCTTCCCCAGCCTCTCTGAGCATGCGTTCCTTTTCGGTGCCGGCATGGTCAAGGATGGTCGCTGCAGTCTCCTTTGCACCGCCCAGGATCTCCTCCGCCTTTCCTTCTGCCTCCGCATAGAGCTTCTCCTGTGTGGGGATCTGTGCCCGCAGTCCTGCGTTCTCTGCCGCAAGCTGCATCTTTTCCAGATATAGTTCCCTCACTGCCTCCTCGTTCTTCTGTCCATAGTACTCCACCAGCTCCCTGATGTAGAGCACGACTTCCTCACGGTCATACCCTAAGACGGCTGTCCTTAACTTTTCTATTTCCTTAACAAAATTCCTGTCTTTCATGATCTGTCACTTCCTTATAATCCCTTTTTCAGGCACAACAGGGGCAGCCTGCGCTGCCCCTGTCATGTCATCCTGCAAGTTCTCTTGAAAGTCTTGACTCAAACACTGCAAGAGCTGCCATGCAGCCGGCTGTAATGACTGCGCCGGCTATATAGATCGGAGTATCTGCCACACAGTGCCTGCCTGTCACAGCCAGTAAGATGCCCGCTGATATATAGGCTGCACACATCACCACCTGGGCTGCGATACATTTTTTCTGCGTCTTCCGCAGTGCTTTTCTTCTTTCAGGATCCATGGTCCTTATCCTCCTGTTCCCCGTATTTCTGCCATGAATGGGTCTGACAGGGAGCTTTCCTGTTCTGCCCGCTCATGTCAGATGTTTTGTAAGTATTTTGGAAAATTTACATACATCATTTTGGTTTGTTGTTTGTAAGTTTAGATGTCAGGCCTTTCTTTTTTATTGTCCGGGGATATGTGGATATCCCCGGGATTGTTTTTTCGTTCTGGTATCTTTTGGGGTTACTGTCTTACTCTCCGTCAAGTTCCTCGCGGATCTTCCGGATACGCAGGACTGTGTATCCTGCGATCACAAGGATCAGTATGACTGGATACCAGTGGAATCCGCAGTCTGCGAAGCTGATGTGTCCATCTGCATCACTGCTGTCTGCCGGGATGCTGTCGTCTGTGTTTCCGCTTCCGTCTGCATCTGCTCCGGTCTCTGTGCTGTCTGCGACGTCTGTAGTATCATCAGAACCTGTATCTGCATCGGTCTCTGTACCTTCTGTCACATCCTCACCATCCGCCTGGTCTGACTTGTTGTTTCTGTTGTTCCTGTTGTGTTTGCTGTTTTTGTTTCCGCCGGACGCATTGTTTCCATCCGCTGCGGCGATATCTGTGGCATTGGTCTTGCCATCTGTAACTCCGGTATTGGTTCCGTTCGTATTTCCATTGCTGTTTCCACCACTGCCGGAGCCACCGTTATTGTTTCCGTTATCTCCGCCATTGCTTCCACCGTTGCTGCCGCCATTTCCGCCATTGTTGTCTGGTTTGCTGCCGTCACTGCCGGAGCTGCCGTTGTTTCCACTGTTTGAGCCGCCGCCATTTCCGCCGGTGCCCGGGTTCTTGCCGTTTCCTCCATCGCCTCCGTTTCCACCGTTTCCGCTGTTGGATTCACCGCCGTTTCCGCCATTTCCTCCGGTTCCGTTGTTGGAGTTACCGCCATTTCCTCCGTTTCCTCCGGTTCCGCTGTTGGATTCTCCACCGTTTCCGCCGGATCCTCCATTGCCGTTATTGGAATCTCCGCCGTTTCCACCGTTTCCTCCGGTGTTGTTACCACCGTTGCCTCCGGTTTCACCTGAGTTTCCTCCATTACCGCCGGATCCGCCGTTGCCCTTGTCTGAGTCTCCGCCATTTCCACCGTTGCCGCCACTGTTCGTGCCGCCGTTGTTATTGCTTTCTCCTGTGGAGCCGCTGCCGCCGTTTCCTCCGTTTCCACCGTTTCCGTTGTCGGATTTACCGCCGTCTCCGCCATTTCCACCGGATGTTGTTCCACCGTTATTATCGGTCTTTCCCGGCTGCGTGGTCTCGGTTCCTGTGCCGCCGTTTCCACCGTTTCCGCCCGGGTTCGTGTTATCTCCTGTTGCGTTTCCGC